>NZ_NHTT01000001.1:0-563787 GCF_002806845.1 Marinomonas sp. ef1
CCTGCAGGAAATCAGATACTATTCAACGGTTATAGAAGCATTGAGTCACCGCTCGATCCTTCTTGTAGCAGGAGTTCAGAAGCTGCTCCCTATTCGTCTATGTTGTCACGCAAGGGGATATGTGTGTGGGGGATCCCATTTATGGGCCTCAAGCGGATAAGCATTCATAAGCTTTATATTAATAAGGCTCTGATAGCTAAGGCTGTAGTGCTTTTTATTTGGATGAAAGTCGCCAATAGGAAGTAGAAAGGACTATATAGTTGGAGGTTTTTAAATCTATATGACCATTTTAATATTATTGGCATCATCTTTCTGTACATGCACCATTATATATTTATAATGGTGCTGTCTTAATTAACTGATTTATCAGAAAAATTTCTAATCTATATAAAGGATATATATATGAAAAAGTTAGCATTATCACTCGTACTAGCCGGCATGTCAGCAACTTCTTTTGCAGCGGGCGGTCATGGACCGGCAGGTTGTGGTCTAGGTACTGAGTATGTTTTTAAAAATGCTGATGTTTGGTATGAGCACGTAATGGCTGCAACTACAAATGGTACATCTGGCAACCAAAGTTTTGGTATGACTTCTGGTACTCTTGGCTGTGAAGATGCAAATGGCCCTCTTTCTGGTAGTGTAGCGGTTTTTCTGAATGAAAACCTTGAGCCTCTAGCTGTAGATATGGCTAAAGGTGATGGCGAAACTCTTGATGCTTTTGCCTCTTTGATGGGTGTAAAAGCTGAAGATAAAGCATTGTTCAATGCTCAAATGAAGCAAAATTTTGATCAGATCTTTGCTTCTGCAGAAGTAACTCCTACGACTGCACATGAAGGGATTACGAATGTTATGTCTAATTCCCAAGAATTGTCTAAATACTTAGGTTAATTCTAATAGTATTTTGTTAAATGAGAGCTATGTCTTTTAGAGACATAAGCTCTCTTTTTTTTGTCTACAAAATAGCGGTTTTTCTGTATTAATCCCATCTACCTAAAAGTAAGTTGATATGCGTTTTTTAGTTTTTTTATCGTCTGTACTATGGTGCTTTTCAGCATTCGGAACTGAGCCTAAATCTGCAGTTGTAGATGACAGTTTGCTCACAGAGTTAGCACAAAGTTCTTTGTGGTTAGACTTACTGCATTACCACCAAATAGGCGTTATTTCACCTAATGAAAGTCAGATAGATGATTCGAAATTTTTTTTATCTCCTCAGGGAATGTTGGATCCTAAAGCTGAATTACTTGCAACATTGACTGCTTTCCAAACTCCTTTTCTGGGGGAAGATGTTAATGACGCCAGTCAGTGTCGTTACCCTGCAAGACTAAGTTGGCTGAAAGAGCAGCATCTTGGTATAAGTTTTATTGAACCTAATTGCCCTGAATTTCAAGATTGGTATGGGAAATTAAATGGTGAAAGTATTTACTTAGTTTTTCCAGCAGCTTATTTAAATAGTCCTTCTTCTATGTATGGACATACGTTGTTGAGGATTAAAAAGAAAGGCAACAATTCTCCTTTATTAGATTTTGCCGTAAATTATGCCGCGAATGCTGATCCAAATGATAACCAATTGGTCTTTAGTTATAAGGGGCTCACAGGTGGGTATCCCGGTGTTGTTTCAGTAACGCCTTATTATGAGAAAGTAAAAGAATACAATTTTTTAGAAAGTAGAGATATTTGGGAGTATAAGTTGGATTTATCTCAGCAGGAGGTAAATCAATTTATTCGACATGTATGGGAAGTACGTAATACTTATATGGAATATTACTTCTTTTCAGAAAATTGCTCTTATCAATTATTAGCTATGTTAGATGCTAGCAGTGAGCGTTTAAATACGACTAAGAACTTTAACTATTGGGCGATACCAGCAGATACAGTAAGAGAGTTAAAAAATGCTGGTATTTTACAAGATGTGAGCTATCGACCATCTGTTGTTGCTCAAATGGGACATATGTTAGAAGAGCTCACAGATGAGCAAATAGTAGAAGTAAAAGCATTGGTGTTAAATGAACAGCTTTCACTGGAAGGCTTGTTGGATTTTACTGAAGATGAACAAGCGCAGATACTTGAGGTTGCTTATCAGTATAGTCGTTACCTTTCAGCTAGAGAGAAATCAACATTAGACTATTTAAACTCGCGCTCAATTAAGCTTCTATCACTGCGTAGTAAATATGATACAACAAGTGCGTTTTTACCGATTCCCCCTCCAGAGGTGAGAGATGATGAAGGTCATAAAACTCAGCGTCTTGGCCTGACTGTAGGTGAGACAGAAGGTGATTACTTCACTCAACTTGAGTATCGCCCATCATATCATGATTTATTAGATTCGAAAGGCGGTTATCTCGAAGGAGCTGAGTTATCTATGTTTAGCGGTACCTTGGGTGTTCGTGAGGAAGATAGCCTGCGTGTTGAAGAAATTTCCTTTATTAATATTCGTTCGTTGGCAGCCTCAAATGCATTAGTCATTCCTAAGTCTTGGCAAATAAACGCTTCTTTAGTAAGAGATTTTGTAATTGATGATGCTCTGGTATTTCGTCTAAAGGGTGGTGCAGGTGTTACCGAGAAAGTATCTAATCATTTATTTTCTGTACTCATTAATGGTAGTGCTTCCGCTAGTGACAAGTATCAAGATACCTATCAGCAAAAATACAAAATCCAGGTTGGGCCTCAGTTACAATGGCTTTATTCAGGTGATATTCATCGCTTAATGGCTTCTTATGAGTACCTTGATGATGTTGATCATCATGCAAAATCTCTAGAAATTGGCAAAATTGAATGGTCTTATTTAGTTGATAGTGACTGGCAAGTTCGAGCGAAGCTAGAACAACAAAAGCAAGATGGCTTAAAACAAAATACAACACAGCTATCACTATTACATTATTTTTAACTAATGAAGAGGCTAAGATGAAATTAACTAGGGTAACTAAAATTCTAGTTAATAAGATTTTTGGCCTCTTTTTTTAGCCAGCTTCTTAAAGACCTTATTGCGTCTTCATCTTTTCGACTTTCTTTGTAAGCTATATAGAAGTTGTCTCCAGTCTTGAATGAGCTACAAGGGAGTCTTATTAGAGTTGTTTCATCATGTTTTTCACTCATCATGTAGTCATTTACAAGTGCGATCCCTAACGAGTGTTTTGCGGCTTCATAAGCCAGCATAAGGTGACTGAATCGATGAAATTGAATGTGTTCAGGTAAGGGGTGTTTTAAATTAGCAAACCACCGCTTCCAGTCTTCTATGTGACGATCATAGATGCTGTATGAAGTAATAAGTGGGAATTGAGCAAGTGAGCTAGGAGTCGAGCTTAATTTATTTACTAGCTCTTGATGGGTTATTGCTCCCAATTTATTCTTAATTGTCTCAAAATAGCTTTGGCTGCAAACAGGAAATAACTCTTCTTGATAGAGAGATTCAAATAGAAACCCTCGTTTTTCTTTTTCTGTGGTGATAAAAAAGTCTGCAGTTCGATCAGAAAGGTCCGGAGTGCCATGACTCATTTCAATGCTAAGTTCTAGGTTTGGATATAAGTGCTTCAGTTCTGGAAGTCTTGGTATGAGCCAATAGACGGCAAATGAGCTGTATACAGCTAATCTGATATGTGTTTTTTGTTGACCTTTAATGTGGTTTGTCGCCTCTTCAATTTGCAATAATGAATTGCTGATAGAATCTAGATAATGCTTCCCTTCCTTTGTTAATTCGAGATTTCGTCCTTGCCGATGAAAAAGGCTTTCTCCAAGATGGTTTTCTAAAATCCTTATTTGATGCGAAACGGCGCTCTGGCTGATATTGAGTTCGTTAGCAGCCAGTGAAAAACTGTTTAGCCTAGCAACGGCTTCGAAGACGGGAAGTGATTTTAGAGGAGGAAGCATATTCTTATTATCCAAATAACTAATACTAGTGGTAAATATATCACTTTATCTAATGGCATGTACTCATTAAGCTGATGCGAATAATACGTGCTCTCTAGGAGATAAATTGTGTCAGGTCGTACAGTAAGCAGTGCTATTTTAATTCTTGTATTAGGAAGCTTTTTTGCAACCTTGTGCGACGTCTTTATTAAGATGGCAGGCGTTGATGTGGCTATTTTTCAGTTCACCTTTTTTCGTGCAGTCTTCATGTGCCTTATTCTGTGTCCTATCGCAGTTGCTAAATACTTGCGTTCACCTAGGTCAATGGCAACCTTGGGTTTAAAGTGGCATTTTATTCGAGGGAATATATGGGTTTTAGCGGCTGTTCTTCTTGTTATATCCTTAGCTGAATTGCCTTTAGCAACAGCCAATGCAGTGTTTTACACAGCACCTATTCTAATAATGCTTTTTGGCTCTTTTTTCTATAAAGAGCGCTTAACTATGGATGTTGTACTTGCTGCTGTATTAGGCTTTATTGGTACTTTGGTAATTTTAAGGCCAACTGAAGTGACGTTTGCCATGATAAGTGCGATTTTATTTGCGGTAGTGTTAGCGGCGAATAGCTTATTGATTAAAAAACTGCCTCAAGAGCAAAGTATGCTTTATGGTTTATTTGTTACTCAGTTTTTTGCTTTGCCGCTGGCGGGTGGTTTAGCATTTTGGGAAGGAGAAACGTTTGAAATTGAAATCTTGATTTACGCGGCAGTATCTTCAATTTGTTCTATTTTATACAGCGTATCCTGTCTTATTGGGTACCGTTATGTGGCATCGAGTAAAGTCACTAGCGCTGAATACTCAGGGTTGATTTTTGCATTTTTGCTAGGTTGGTGGGTATTTGGTGAAACACCAGACTTAGGTGTTTTCATTGGGTCGCTTTTTGTTATTACACCGTTATTGTATTTAAGTCATAGGGACATTAGGCGATTAAAGAAAGAGCAATTAATGTCTAATACCCGATCCAATTTAGGTGCTGGTTGAACAAAGGTTTTTAATCATTTGTTCAACCATATCTGTTAAATCTTCTGTATCTAGGTAGATGCCATCTATAAACAGTCGGGCTAGTCCGTGAAGGCTAGCCCAAGTTGTTTGTCCAATTCTGAGTGGCGTATTGTTACTTGGAAGGATATTTTGCTCTTGTAACTCTTCCACCCAATCAATCCATGCTTTAAATGTTTGCTTAGAAGCTGCTTTTAGCGAGTCACTTGGATTGCCAGCTTTCCATAGCGTTCTGCCATACATAAGATCATAAGTTTCATTATGTTGAAGCGCATATTCTAAATAAGCGTGAACATATTTTTTGAAACCTTCTTCAGCGGTGTTTTTTTGTGCTCGCAAAGAGTGGAGCATTTTCGCTTGCTCGTAAAAACCTTGTTCTGCTAGTGCGCAAAGCAGCGCGTTTTTATCTTTGAAGTGATGGTAAGGCGCCGTTCTTGAAACACCAACAGTGTCTGCAAGTTTGCGCATACTTAGACTTTCGACGCCTTGTTCTTTGATGATTAAAGAGGCGGATTCAAGTAATGATTTGGTGAGATCACCGTGATGATACTGTGTTTTTAATGTCGACATGGGCTGATTAAATACTTCTATCTTGACAATGTCAAAATGAAAACCTATCTTGACAGTGTCAAAATTGCATGCGGGCAGCTGCAATACCAAAAAATAATAAACAAAGTGAGTCAGATTATGAGCCATTCAACGTATCCACATTTATTTGAACCATTAGATCTAGGGTTTACTCAGCTAAAAAATAGAGTGCTGATGGGATCGATGCATTTAGGTTTAGAGGAAGTGAAGGGCGGAATCGAGAGAATGGCCGTATTTTATGCAGAGCGTGCTCGTGGCGGAGTAGGGCTTATTGTTACTGGTGGCATTGCACCTAACTCTGAAGGTGCTGTTTATGCTGGTGCGGCGACAATGGCATCTGAGGAAGATGTTAAAAAGCATCAAATTATTACCGATGCAGTGCACGCAGAAGGCGGGAAAATATGCATGCAAATCTTGCATACGGGCCGATATGCTTATAATCCAAAACTGGTTGCGCCATCTGCCTTGCAGGCGCCGATTAATCCTTTTAAGCCTGAGGCGTTAACTCCAGAAGGCATTGAAAAACAAATATCTGATTTTATCAATGCCGCTACTTTAGCTAAAAAAGCGGGTTATGACGGCGTTGAGGTGATGGGATCAGAAGGCTATCTGTTGAACCAATTTATTGCTGCTCGTACAAACCAACGTGAGGACGAGTGGGGTGGGGAGTACGATCATAGAATCAAGTTACCGACAGATATAGTGAGACGAATTCGAGACGCCGTAGGCAGTGATTTTATTATTATCTACCGATTGTCTATGTTGGATCTTGTTGAAGGTGGTAGTGACCTTGAAGAAGTGGTGAAACTTGGACTTGCTATCGAAAAAGCTGGCGCCAGTATTATAAGTACGGGAATTGGTTGGCACGAAGCGAGAGTACCAACGATTGCTACCAAAGTACCACGAGCTGCATTCACTTGGGTAACGGCAGAGCTGCGTAAATCCTTATCTGTTCCTTTGGTCACTTCTAATCGAATTAATACACCTGAAGTAGCGGAGCAGGTTCTGGCTCGTGGCGATGCGGATATTGTGTCTATGGCGAGACCTTTCCTTGCCGACCCTGAGTTTGTGATAAAAGCAGAGCAAAATCGTGCCGACGAAATTAATACCTGCATTGCTTGTAATCAAGCCTGTTTGGATCACGTGTTTGATCAAAAGATGACGTCTTGTTTGGTCAACCCAAGAGCATGTCATGAGACAGAGATCATTATCACACCAGTTGATTCTCCTAAGCGTATTGCCGTAGTTGGAGCTGGCCCTGCTGGTTTGGCTTTTGCTACCACGGCCGCAAAGCGGGGTCATCTTGTTACTTTATATGATGCGAGTAATGAAATTGGCGGGCAATTTAATATCGCCAAACGAATCCCCGGTAAAGGTGAGTTTTATGAAACTTTGCGATATTTTGCGCGTCAGGTAGAACTGACAGGCGTTAATCTTCAGTTGAATACCCAGGTTGATGGTGAGCTTCTAAAAAAAGAGAAGTTTGACGAAATCGTACTAGCAACCGGCATCTTGCCTAGAACCCCAGAGATTGAAGGAGTAAAACATCAAAAAGTACTGAGTTACTTAGATGTGATGAGTGGTCACCCTGTTGGTAAACGAGTTGCCGTTATTGGTGCCGGCGGCATTGGTTTTGACATCAGCGAGTATTTAATTCATTCGGTAGCTCATAAAGAGCAAAAGATTGAAGACTTCATGACTCAGTGGGGCGTGGATATGAGTTTTTCCGCTCGTGGTGGCGTGGAAGGTATCAAACCTGTGTTTGCAAAAGCTGAGCGTGAGGTTTTCTTATTACAACGTAAGAAAAGCAAAGTTGGGGCTAACTTAGGCAAAACGACAGGCTGGATTCATCGTACCGAATTGTCGAAAAAAGGCGTCGTCTTTTTGTCAGACTGTGATTATCAGCGTATTGATGATGAAGGACTGCATTTAACCGTAAATGGCGAGGCCCGTTGCCTTGAGGTGGATACGATTGTTGTGTGCGCAGGACAAGAGCCAAATCGATTATTAGAACGCGAAATAGGTCATGCGGTGCACTTTATCGGTGGTGCTGATGTGGCTTCTGAACTGGATGCGAAGCGGGCTATTAAGCAGGGTACCTTGTTGGCTTGCTCATTATAATTAGGTAAAAGGCTTAGAGAGTGATGGTTAAAGATATTGATTCATCACTCTCATTATTTATTAAGCATGGATATTTACACTAACACTTGCCTAGTCGTGGCTATGTAGTGATGAACCTGATCCTCAATTTTAGAATCAACCATGGTTTCTGGACCACAATCATTAGGGCAAGCCATTTTTGGTGTAGTACCAAAAAGTCGGCAGATTAGTGGACGCTCATCGTACACTTCGCAACCATTCGGCCCTAAGTGGACGCAATTAAGCTCTTCTAAAGCTGCGTCATGCTCTGCATCCGATTTAACTGGTAGGCGTAACATTTCTTCCGAAGAAGCTGTGACAGGCCCGCAACAATCGTGACAGCCCGGTTTGCATTTGAAGGTCGGAATTCGCTCACGTAGTCGTGCAATAATGTCTCGGTCATTGGTCATGTGTTTCTGCCTTTGGGTCGCTGTTTTAGTATTATTGCTGATATCTTGAGCTTAATTTTTGCCCGAATACCTCGTAAGCTTTCTGTAAATCACTTTATCTCGTTGATTAATGGTGTAACTTATCACATATAAAATAGTTGATAAAAGTAACGATTATTGGCAGCACATTATTAGAGTTGGAGTTTATGCAGGTATTAGAAGCATTGTTTGAATGGGTTAGCTTTCACTGGGTAACTATTATCGTCGTGTTGCATATTGGTTTGTCTGTTGTGACATCCTTGCATGTGCTGCTGTTCAAAGAAAACGAACGTACTTCCCTTGCTTGGATAGGTCTGGTGATATTTTCGCCTGTCTTAGGCAGTTTGTTCTACTGGTTGTTTGGCATAAACCGCATTAGGCGTATCGCAAAGAGAGAGCATCCTCAAACGCTTAAACAAGACTTCCGCTATAAAGAGGATTGTATTGATTTTCATTGCCTACCTGAAAACTGGCATTCCTCTGTTATCGCGGGGTACGCTATTCATCCAGTGAATTATGTTGATGATAATAGTATTGAGCCCCTTGTTAACGGCGATAATGCTTATCCAGCGATGATAAAATCGATTCAAGCTGCAAAACATCACATAGTTTTATCAAGTTATATTTTTGATTACGACTCACTTGGACGTCAATTTGTTAACGCACTAGCGCAAGCGCAGCAGCGTGGTGTGTTAGTGCATGTTTTATTAGATGGCATTGGAGTGGGTTACAGTTGGCGTAAATCAGATAGGGCATTAAAGAAACGAGGTGTGAGAACAGCACAATTTTTACCTGCGATTTCGTTTACAAGCATTCGTTTTATTAACCTAAGAAACCACAGGAAAATACTCTGTGTTGATGGTGAAGAAGCTTATATTGGTGGCATGAATATCAGTAAAAGTAATCTGGTTAAGTCTGCAAAACACCCGATTGATGATGTTCATTTTAAGGTGACGGGCCCTGTTATTGATCAAATTAGCCAGGTTTTTATAGAGGACTGGTTCTTTGCTACAAGAGAGTTGATTCAATTTCCTTCCTATAGCCCAAGCACTCCGAAGGTAAAAAATGATAAATCTGTTGTCGCTAGAGTTATTCAAGATGGCCCGGATGAACATCATAACAGGATACGTTGGACACTAATTAACGCACTCGTTTGTGCGCAGAAAAGCGTTAAAATCATCACTCCCTATTTTATTCCAGACCAAACATTAATGACGTCTCTTCATGCCGCAGCTTTGCGTGGCGTGTCTGTTGAAATTATTGTGCCTGAGCACAGTAATATTCTATTTGTAGATTGGGTTATGGAAGCCAATTATCCAAGAATTATAGAGCATGGTATAAAAATATATAAAAATAAGCGGCCGTTTGATCACAGTAAAATAGTGCTTATTGATGATGTCTGGTCATTCATAGGTTCAACTAACTGGGATGCCAGAAGTTTAGAGTTCAACTTCGAAATCAATTTAGAGTGCTTTGATACGAATCTGAATGGGCTACTGACGGAATTATTTGAGTCCAAGAAATTCAACGCTGAAGATGTGCTAGAAGAGGATGTTCGAGGCTTATCCATCTACAAGAAAATCCGTAATAACCTATTTCGTTTGTTTTCTCCGTATTTGTAATGCGAACAATTGTTCGTTGTCGTTATCATTTTTAAAGGCTATTTTTTATGATGAAAAGTCGTTATAGCACTGTTGAATCGTTAAAAATAATGGGGAGCGCTTCGAAACAGGTGATAGGGCCAAACATCAAAGTGTTATTGTGGAATGTATTTAAATGCAAACGAAAGGGCTGGCAGAGCGATTTTGCTTCCCTCATTGATAATAAAGATTTAATTTTATTGCAAGAGGCTATTTTAAATTCCCCCTTTGATGGAATGTTTAATCATTCTTCGCAACATCAGTGGATTATGGCGAGCAGCTTTAAAAACGTAAAATCTAACATTGAAACGGGCGTTAAAACCGGATCAAGCGTTGTGGCAAATAAGCATTTTTTTTCAGCATCTACTCATAGTGAACCTATTACTAAAACCAAAAAAATGGTGTTAGCGACCGAGTATCCGTTAGCGAGTACAACAGAATCTTCTCTTGAGCAGTCGCTGCTCGTTATCAATACTCACATGATTAACTTTGTTTCTTTCGAAAAATTCAGAGCGCATCTTGACCAAGCTTTTCAGGCTCTAGAGCATCATAGTGGTCCGATATTATTGGCCGGTGACTTTAATACTTGGAACAAAAAAAGAATGCAGTATTTTGATGAGCTAGCTATTTCATGCTCGTTAAAAGAAGTGGATATCACTCGCCAGCCAAGGTTAAGCCATTTATTTCGTCATCTTGATCACATTTATTGCCGTGGATTAGGCGTTGTAGACGTGCATGTTCACACAGATATTCATTCTTCTGATCATTACCCAATCAGTTTGTCACTTCGTCTCGCAGGTGATTAGCTTTTTATACAGGCTAATCATTGTTGGTTTTTTACGCATTATCTAATAGTTTACTCAAGGTTTGTAGGCGGATGGATACTTCCTTTCTGTCCAAGTCTATTAGTTGCTGTTGCTCTAATCCATGTTCGATCATGAGCTTTTGATGACAGACAAAAGACCAATGAGTTGCATGACTTGCTTGTTCAGCAATACAAATCAAACCTTCTAATTGACGCAAACGCACTGCTAGGCACGATTGTGAATATTGGCGAATTTGGTCAAAGGCGATATTGGCTAGGGTTTCAAATGATGTCGTTTTGTAGGTTACTCGTTCTACTCCTTTCTCATCATAGGTGATGCCTTCAGGGAAGTTTTTTTGAGTCAAATCACAAATCGCTGCGGTGAGTTTATCTATGCAGGCGATAGCCGTGTATGGATCATTTATCCCAGGTGAAAGGGCTCTTAAGGCTATTTCAACAAGTTGGTGAACGGCAAATTCAGGGTCTTGTAATGGTGTGCGTTTTGGACCTAAGGTAAAACATTCGTGCAGTATTTGTTCGTCTTTTGCTGGGAATTGTTTGATGTCACTTGTCATAACAACCATCCGGTTTACCACAAAGTCCCCTGGATTGATTAAGATATTCATGTGGCCATCTAGTTTGCTCATTATATCGGTGAGGTCAGCATAGTTGATGGTTTGAATATAGCCACATGAATGGCTTCTGAATTGGTTTTCTTTGTTTCTATCTTTTGTTTGGTTTGCTGCCAAAATTTTGTTTTGATTTGTTGAGGATCTTGTTTCTTCTTCCTCTTTTTGCAAATTAAAAATCTGATCAATGCTGTCTTTTAGTTCGGTATAAACGTTGTCTATGACGCTGTCAGATTGCAGATTGAGTGCAATGTGATGAATAAAATAAATGAGCAAAAGAATACCGCATAGCGTCATGACGATAGCGCCAGCAATAGTAAGACCCGGAAGGAAAGCTCCACCAGCAAAATCATCGGTTGTTCGAGCCAAAATTAGGCAGTAAATAAATAAGGAGATAAAAACACCAAGTACGACTTGGGTGCTTGAGTCTTCCATAAAGTTACGAATTAACCTTGGCCCAAATTGTGACGAAGCGTTGGTAAGAGCAACTATGGTAATCGAAAAAGTGATACTTACTACCGTCATCATGCTACTAGCCACTGTGGTGAGGAGATCTCGAGTGATAGCAGCATCGGCATGGTATAGAAAATTTAGCCAATTTAACGAGTTTAGACCCGCGTATAGATCAATAAACAGTAGTAATGTGCAGCTTGAAATAGTGAGTGATAAAATCAGACATGGGGTAAACCAGAAGCTGGTTTTAACCGCATCGTATATTTTTAGTATCTTGGTGTTTTTTATTATCGATAATTGCAAAAGGATACGTCCTTGTGTGTTGTTGAAAATTGGCGGCTACTGACTCTTTTCGTTTGGCTCGCCAGTTTTTAGTAGTTTTAGCAAGTCTTCTCTTTCTATGCTGCCTTTTAGTGCTAAGTCTAGTTGGTACTGATATTCGTCATTCCAGTCTGTCGTTCTTGGGCTGAGCTCAGACAGGTCTCGCATGGCCGATTTCATAACCTTCAGATAAGCCTGAATATTTTGTTCTTGATCGACTAAGATATTTTTTAATGCTGTTGCGCTACTGTGTCTTAGATAAAGCTTAAGCACATCGGTTTGTTCTTCGATCGCTTTTATTTTGGCGTCTTGCTTAGAAAGTGATTGCTCAAAATTTGAGAGTGCAGCACTTTGCTCTGTGATCTTTTCGTTGGCTAGGACGTCTTCTTTTGAAGATTGGACAAGAAAGTAAGTGACGCCAGAAGAAGCTGCGACGCTAAAAACAAAGCATAGAAAAAAAGCGATAATAAGCATAATCTGCTTTTTTTTGGGAGCCTCTTCCTGAGGCTTTTTATCATCATTAGGTTTTGATGGCATGGTATTTCCTTTTTATTCTGTTCATGTGTCGAAATTAATAGTGTGCTTGTTTGGCTGTAAAGGACAAGGCTTTTATTATCTATGATTTACCGAATAGTGATGGTGCCCCTTTTTATACGTATTCAATAGTTTAGTTTTTTCCCTAGTACACGTAAAATACACACGGATTATTACACGTGAGTAATAACCTACTAAAATAGTCAGGTAAATACTTGATCAAAACAGTAGGTTTTGTGTACTATTTACCCTCACTGAATAATTTTAATTGGATAGCTTATGCGCCTGACAACAAAAGGTCGTTATGCGGTAACCGCCATGCTTGATCTGGCATTGCATTCGGATCAAGGGCCAGTGTCTTTATCTGATATTTCGAGTCGACAAGGGATATCGTTATCTTATCTTGAACAACTGTTCTCCAAGCTTCGTAAAAAGTCATTGGTTAATAGTGTAAGAGGTCCCGGTGGTGGATACCGTCTTAGCCGTTCGAATCATGATATTTTTGTTGCGCAGATAGTCGATGCTGTTAACGAGTCCGTCGACGCAACAGGTTGCAGAGGACGAAGTGACTGCCAAAGTGGTAATACTTGTCTTACCCACCATTTGTGGTGTGATTTAAGTGATCAAATACACGATTTTTTAAATCAAATTAGCCTCGATCAACTCGTACGTCGAAATGATGTGCGCCAAGTTGCTGAACGGCAAGAATTCGAAAGCCGACAACGTTGTCTTGAAAATGACAAAATTAGCGCGGCCATTGTTGATTAAATAGAGAATAAATTAGTAGAGCTTAATGCGCTGATTCACAGTGCGTTAGTGACTATAATTGAGTGAGTTTTTATATGACTGAGCAGATAGATAAGGCGCTGGCACGGGAATACGAAGCGGGTTTTGTGTCTGATGTAGAATCAGAAACATTTGAGCCCGGTTTGGATGAAAATGTAATCCGACGTATTTCTGAAATGAAAGGCGAGCCTGAATGGATGCTCGAATGGCGCCTAAGTGCATTTCGTGAATGGTTAGAAATGGAAGAGCCTGAATGGGCATTGGTTGACTATCCGAAAATAGATTTTCAGTCTATTTCTTACTATTCAGCTCCAAAAAGTATGAAAGATAAACCTAAGTCTTTGGACGAGGTTGACCCTGAATTACTGCGTACTTATGAAAAACTTGGCATTCCTCTGATAGAGCAACAAATGTTGGCCGGCATCGCAGTTGATGCGGTATTTGACTCTGTCTCTGTTGTGACCACATTCCGTGAAAAGCTTGAAGAAGCCGGTGTTATTTTTTGCCCGATTTCTGAAGCACTGCATAAATACCCAGATCTTGTTAAAAAGTACATTGGTAGCGTTGTTCCGAAGAAAGACAACTACTATGCGGCGTTGAACTGTGCTGTCTTTACTGATGGTTCTTTTGTTTATATTCCTAAAGGCACTCGCTGCCCGATGGAATTGTCTACTTACTTCCGTATTAACGAACAAAATACCGGTCAATTTGAGCGTACTTTGATCATTGCGGATGAAGGGAGCCATGTCAGTTATCTTGAAGGCTGTACTGCACCTCAGCGTGATGAAAATCAGCTGCATGCTGCCGTTGTAGAATTGGTTGCTATGGATAACGCTGAGATAAAATACTCAACGGTTCAAAACTGGTATCCAGGTGATGAAAACGGTAAAGGCGGTATTTACAATTTTGTAACCAAGCGCGGCATTTGTCATACCAATGCCAAAATTTCTTGGACGCAAGTAGAGACAGGTTCTTCTGTTACTTGGAAGTACCCAAGCTGTATTTTGAAAGGCGATAACAGTGTTGGTGAGTTTTACTCGGTTGCTTTGACGCGTGGTCGTCAGCAAGCAGATACGGGCACTAAAATGATTCACATTGGTAAGAACACCAAGTCCACCATCATTTCTAAAGGTATCTCGGCAGGCCGAAGTAACAACAGTTACCGTGGTCTTGTTCGTATGAATCCAGGTGCCGAAGGCGCACGTAATTTCACACAGTGTGATTCTTTGTTGATTGGCGATCAGTGCGGAGCGCACACTTTCCCTTATGTGGAAAGCCGTAACCCTTCTGCAATTATTGAGCATGAAGCAACGACGTCGAAGGTCAGTGACGAGCAGATGTTTTTGTGTCGTCAGCGTGGTCTTGATCCCGAAAAAGCCGTATCCATGATTGTGAATGGCTTCTGTAAGGAAGTATTTAAAGAATTACCAATGGAATTTGCCGTCGAAGCGGGCAAGTTACTAGAAATAAGCCTTGAAGGCTCAGTAGGTTAAGGAATTATTAAAGATGTCGAACACGAAAAGTTTGTTGACGATAAAAGATTTGCACGCCAGCGTTGAAGAAAAACAGATCATCAAAGGGTTGGATTTAGACATCAAACCAGGTGAAGTACACGCGATCATGGGGCCAAATGGCGCCGGTAAAAGTACGCTTGGTTATGTTCTATCAGGTCGTGATGGTTATACTGTAGACAGCGGTAGTGTGACGCTTGATGGTGAAGACTTGTTGGAAATGGAGACAGAAGACCGTGCTCGTGCTGGTTTATTCTTAGCGTTCCAATACCCTGTCGAAATTCCTGGTGTAAGCAACTTAGAATTCTTAAAAGCATCAGTTGATGCGCAGCGTAAAGCACGTGGCGAAGACGCCATTACTTCTGCTGATTTTTTGAAAGAAGCCAAAGCGGCTTGTAAGCAAGTTAACTTGCCAGTGGCTTTCTTGAAGCGTGGTGTTAATGAAGGCTTCTCTGGTGGTGAGAAAAAGCGTAATGAGCTAATGCAAATGTTATTGCTTAAGCCAAAGCTTTGCATCCTAGATGAAACCGATTCTGGTTTGGATATCGATGCCTTGCAAGTGGTTGCTGAAGGCGTGAATAGCCAACGTTCTGCTGATCGTAGCTTTGTTGTTGTAACGCATTATCAGCGTCTTTTGGATTACATTAAGCCTGACTTCGTGCATGTATTGTCTGACGGTAAAATCGTTAAGAGTGGTGATGCTTCCCTTGCACTTGAGTTAGAAGCTCAAGGTTACGCTTGGTTGCAGAAAGAGCCGGCTGAAGACGAACTTGAGGGGTAATTCATGAGTGAATGGTTAGAAAGCGCCATTGCTCGAGCGCAAGGTATCAATGATTGGCTTGCTCCAAAGCGAGCACACGCACTTGAACTTTTAGCAAATACCAAATGGCCAACACGTAAAACCGAAGCGTGGCGTTACACGCCACTTCGCCCGGTAGAGCGTACGCAAGCTAAAGTAATAAGCGATAAAGTTGATTTGTCGCCAGTTGCCATTGCGGATTTATCGGCTATTGAATTGGTATTTGTAAACGGTCAGTTTGATCAAGCTCAATTAACGAAAACGTTGCCTGAAGGTTTGTCTATCTCCTTAGGTAGCGATTTAGGTTTGGCTGAACAAACTGATGCGCTAAGTGTTTTTTCAATGATTAAACCTGAGCGCCATATCTTTGGTCTAGTAAACGATGCGCTGGCACAAGATGTTGTCGTTGTGACTGTTGCGGAAGGTGTTGAGATTACTCAACCGATTCGTATTAGTTCTTTGCTAAGTCAAGGTGCAGAATCTCATACACGTGTTCAAGTTGCTCTGGCGGCGGGTTCGCGATTAGTCGTTATTGAAGATGTGCAAGCACAAGGCGATAGTTTAAATACGGCATTTGTTGAATACAATGTGGCGGCCAATGCACGTCTAGAACATTACCGTTTTGCACTGCAAACGGGTAGCAACGTTGCTATTGGTGGCAGTCATTTTAACTTGCATGACCATGCGAAAATGAACAGTACAATTGTTGGTTTTGGTAGTGACTTGTCTCGTTTGGATACAGATATTATTCATGCTGGTGAGTTTGCTGATGCCAAGTTAAATGCCATGTATTTGCTGGATGGTAAAGAGCTGTTTGATCTTCATGCGACCGTTGAACACGCTAAGCCAAATGGCAAAACTGAAGAAAACGTTCGCTGTATCGTCGCGGATCGTGCGCGTGCGGTATTTAATGGCCGTATTCATATTCACCGCGATGCACAGAAAACCTTGGCAGAGTTAAACAACCGCAACTTGTTGTTATCCGATAAAGCCGAGATTAATACCAAGCCTGAGTTAGAGATTTACGCTGACGATGTGAAATGTGCTCATGGTGCAACGGTTGCTCAGATTGATAAGCAAGCTCTGTATTACTTGCAGACTCGCGGTGTTAGCCGTTCGAAGGCGCAAGTTATGCTTAACTTTGGTTTTATTAACGAGCTGATTGATTTAATGCCAAATGCAGCGTTAGCGGAGTGGATTCGTCCGATTATTCGTGAACGTTTTGCGCAGATGGAAGTGAAATAAGCGAGAATCGAATGAGTTTTGATGTAGCGGCTATCCGCGAGCAATTTCCGATTTTAAAGCGCGTCATTGACGGTAATCCGCTTATTTATCTCGATAATGCAGCGACAACGCAAAAACCACAGTGCGTGATTGATGCTTTGGTGGATTACTACACGACATGCAATTCCAATGTGCACCGTGGTGCCCATCGTCTTGCGGATGAAGCCACGCGTCGTTTTGAAGACGCACGCGACATCGTAAAAGACTTTATTAATGCGCCGAAACGCGAAGAAGTCATTTGGACTACTGGCACAACTGAAGCGATTAATATTGTCGCAAATGGTTTGGGTTCTTTGTTGTTACCGGGTGATGAAGTTATTGCTACAGGAATGGATCACCATGCCAATCTTGTGACTTGGCAGCAAGCATGTAAAGTGTCTGGTGCGACTCTAAGAACCATTCCAGTGACGGATGCTGGTGAATTAGATCAAGCTGCTTATGATGCCATGCTAAATGAGTATACTAAGTTTGTCGCTTTTCCACATGTTTCTAATGCATTGGGTACAGTGAACCCGATTAAAGAAATGACGGAGAAAGCAAAAAAAGTTGGTGCTTGGGTTTTAGTGGATGGCGCTCAAGGTGCCGCTCATGGTCATGTAGATGTGCAGGATATAGGTTGTGATTTTTATGCCTTTTCAGGTCATAAAATTTATGGGCCGATGGGTGTTGGTGTGCTTTGGGGTAAAGAGTCTGTTTTATCGACTTGGCCTGTTTGGCGCACCGGTGGCGAGATGATTTCCACCGTGACTTTGCAAGACGCTACATGGAATGTCTTGCCTTATCGCTTTGAAGCGGGCACGCCAAATGTGGGTGATGCCATTGCTATGGGTGAGGCGATTCGTTGGTTTAGCGCCTTGGATCAAGAGGCTGTTGCGGCACACGAAAAAGCCTTGCTGGATCATGCCACAGAGCTTGCTGAGCAATTCGAAGGCTTAACCATTATTGGTACTGCCAAAGAAAAAATTGGTGTGCTGAGCTTTGTAATGGATCAAGGGCATCCTGCTGACATCGGTTTTTTGTTAGACCGTCAGGGGATTGCTGTTCGTACTGGTGATCATTGCGCGCAGCCTTTGATGGCGCGTTTTAATGTTCCTGGTACTGCGCGAGCTTCGTTCGCGATTTATAATACATTAGAAGAAGTTGACGCTTTGTTTGCGGCACTGAAAAAAGTGCGAACAATGCTGGCTTAGGAGGTTTCAATGACAGTAACAACGTTTGATCCTGTCTCTAGCGTGTCTTTAACCGCTTCTGCACAGAAATATTTTGCCTCTAAGTTGACAAAGCAACCAGGCAAGCTGATTCGATTAAGTACCAAAGAAAGCGGATGTACGGGCTTTTCCTATGTACTTGATATTGTTGATGCTGCTTTAGAGAATGACACTGTTTTGGATTTTGGCAATGTCACCCTTGCGGTTGATTCGCAATCCACTTCCATGCTGAAAGGCACTGAGATTGACTTGGTACGCGAAGGCGTTAACGAAGTTGTGAAGTTTAAAAACCCTAACGTTGTAGCCGAATGTGGCTGTGGCGAAAGCTTTAGTGTGAGTTAACTTCATGCAAAAAATGGTAGTAACACAGCGCCCTTGTCCAGCTCGACGAGTGCCAAGCGGTGAACCAGTTAGTATTCCTGAAGGTCAGTTTATTACGATTAATCAGAGTTTGGGCGGTAATTACACTGTTACGTGGCAAGGTAATATGCTGCGTATAGATGGAACTGATGCTGAAGCAATTGGTCAGCAACCCGAGGTTTTAGATTTTGAAGATCTCGGTACGGGTGACATTAGTGAAGAGCAAGTCTGGCAAGCGCTAGACACAATTTATGATCCAGAGATTCCGATCAGCCTAGTATCGTTAGGCTTGGTGTATAAAGTGAGGTTAGATCAAGATTCAAAAACTGTTTTGATCGATATGACATTAACGGCGCCAGGTTGCGGAATGGGGCCTGTGTTGGTTGGTGATGTTAAGTATCGAGTGGCGAAAGTGCCAAATGTCGACTCAGTGAAAGTTGATTTGGTATTTGATCCACCTTGGGCGCGAGAAATGATGAGTGAAGAAGCTCAATTGGAAGCGGGTCTTTTCTTTTAATGGCTTTCTTTTGATAGCTTCGGTCATTCATTAAAATCGAATACAATATGAAACGGCCTTGGCTTTTAGCCAATGCCGTTTTTGTTTTAATAGGCTTAGTGCAAAAAGAGGGTAGTCATGGCTTTACCTAGTACAGAAGACATCGTAGACGATCTGTCGTTTTTTGACGATTGGGAAGATAAGTACAAGTACATTATTGATTTGGGTAAATCTTTGCCAGCATTTGATGATGCGTGGCGCACGCCTGAACGTTTGGTAAAAGGCTGCCAGAGCAGTGTTTGGATTCAGCCAGGCAGTGAGCAAGATGCCATAAAGGGCGAAGTGCTGACTTTTGCGGTAGACAGTGATGCCATTATTGTTCGTGGTTTACTTGGTTTGGTGTTGGCAGCATTGGATCATAAAACACCGCAAGAAATTTTAGATTTCGATATTACAGCGTATTTCGAAGAGCTGGATCTTGAAAGGCACTTGAGTCCAACTCGTGGCAATGGTCTGCGTTCTATTGTGGGTCGCATAAAAGGCATCGCACAGGCTGCCGCTTAACTTTTTTAATTGTAAAAAAGCAGCCGTTTAATTTTTATTGGAGAGCTTTAAATGAACACCCCGGTTTACCTAGATAATTCTGCTACCACGCCAGTTGACCCAAGAGTGGCTGAAAAAATGATGGCGTGTTTAACGCAGGACGGCAACTTTGGAAACCCGGCTTCGCGTTCGCATCTTTTTGGTTGGCGTGCGGAAGAGGCGGTAGAAGAGGCTAGATTGCAGGTGGCTAGTTTAATTAAAGCGGATTCTCGTGAGATTGTTTGGACATCCGGTGCGACAGAAGCAAACAACTTGGCGCTGAAAGGTGTTGCTCATGCTTATCGCCAAAAAGGCCGCCATATTATTACTTCGATGATTGAGCACAAGGCGGTTTTAGACCCTTGCAAGCAGCTTGAAAAAGAAGGCTTTGAAGTGACTTATTTGCAGCCTGATGTTCATGGTGTGATTTCACCTAATCAGGTTGCAGAAGCGCTTCGTGAAGATACAATTTTAGTGTCTTTGATGCATGGCAATAATGAGCTTGGTGTGCTGACGGATATTGCTGCAATTGGTGAGTTAACTCGCGCTCGTGGTGTGTTTCTTCATGTAGATGCGGCGCAAACCACAGGTAAAGTTGAAATTGATGTAAATGCCATGAAGGTGGATTTAATGTCACTGACGGCTCATAAAACCTATGGACCAAAGGGCATTGGTGCCTTGTTTGTACGTCGTTCTCCGAAGATCAAGTTAGAGGCGCAGATTCACGGTGGTGGTCATGAGCGTGGTATGCGCTCTGGCACATTGGCAACGCATCAAATCGTTGGTATGGGTGAAGCGTTTCGTTTGGCGGGTGAAGAAATGGAGCAGGATTGTGCTCGTATCAAAGCTTTGCGCGAACGTTTGTGGTCGTCTTTGACTGAGTTATCTGGCGTGCACCTTAATGGTGACTCAGATAACCGCGTTGCCGGTGTGTTGAATGTGGGGTTCTCTGGTGTTGATGGGGAAGTGTTGTTGATGTCTTTGAGCGATATCGCGGTGTCTTCTGGTTCAGCTTGTACTTCCGCTAGTCTAGAGCCGTCTTATGTTTTACGCACGATTGGTTTGGCTGATGATCTGGCGCATAGTTCTTTACGTCTTTCTGTGGGCCGCTTTACTACCGAGGAAGAGGTGGATTTTGCTGCGGAAACTATTAAAAACGCAGTGAGCCGTCTTCGATCCATAGCTTAAACGTAAGAATTTGTACTTTTGTCCTTGTTTGGATAAATAATGTTCGTTAGATCATACAATTTTAATGAATTGGTGCGTATAATACGCGCGCTGAACTTTTAAGTCCCGGGCCATGCAAAAGGCATCGCCCCTTTAAATTTAATTTGGAGTTATATCATGGCGTTAGAACGCACTCTATCTATCATCAAGCCTGATGCTGTTGCGAAAAACGTAATTGGCGAAATCTACACTCGTTTTGAACGCGCTGGTTTCAAAATCGTTGAAGCTAAAATGATTCAACTAGACGACGCACTGGCTGGTGGTTTCTACGCTGAGCACAAAGAGCGTCCTTTCTACAAAGATTTGGTTGCTTTCATGACTTCTGGTCCTGTTGTTGTTTCTGTTCTTGAAGGTGAAGGCGCTGTTCTTCGTCACCGTGAGCTTATGGGTGCAACTAACCCTAAAGAAGCTTCTGCTGGTACTTTGCGCGCAGATTACGCAACTTCTATCGATGCAAACGCTGTTCATGGTTCTGATTCTGTTGAATCTGCAACTCGTGAAATTGCTTACTTCTTCGGTAAGTAATTGACAGCTAGGACCTTTATGTCCGATCTGTTTTATAAAAGCGGGCGCTAGCCCGCTTTTTTACAGAGGCTTCTGAAAAGACTTTTCTTTTCAGAGGCTTTTTTCGTTTACACTTAATGCTACCTACAGCAAGCGACATTGAATTATGACTGACATCAAAAAAGTAAACCTTTTGGGTTTATCCCCCGACAAACTGATTGAATTCTTTGAATCCATTGGCGAGAAGAAATTTCGCGCTACTCAAGTGATCAAATGGATCCATCAAAAGGGAGCGGAAAGCTTCGAAGAAATGACCGATGTCAGCAAGGCGTTACGTGCAAAATTAGAGCAGATTTGTGAGATTCGTGGTCCAGAAGTGGTTTCGCAGAATATCTCTACTGATGGCACGCGTAAGTGGATTATTCGTACTGAAGGGGGTAAAAACGATTGTGTTGAAACGGTTTTGATTCCTGATGGTGATAGAGCTACTTTGTGTGTGTCTTCGCAAGTAGGCTGCTCTTTGGATTGCAGTTTTTGCTCAACGGGCAAGCAAGGTTTTAATCGTAATTTAACACCCGCAGAAATTATTGGTCAGGTTTGGATCGCGATTAAATCGTTTGGCCCTATGGACCCTAATGGTCCTCGTCGTGTTACAAATGTGGTGATGATGGGTATGGGCGAACCATTGATGAACTTTGAGCCTGTTGTTGATGCGATGATCCTGATGATGCATGATCACGCTTATGGGTTGTCAAAGCGTCGTGTAACCTTGAGCACTTCTGGTGTTGTACCTAAAATCTATGAATTGGTAAAACGTACTGATGTGTCATTGGCGATTTCATTGCATGCACCAAACGATGCGCTGCGTAATGAGTTAGTGCCAATTAATAAAAAATACCCGATTGCTGAGCTGCTTGAGGCTTGTCAGTTTTATTTGGCAAACTTGCCAGATAAACGACACATCACGATCGAATATACCTTGATGTCAGGTGTGAATGACAATGAAGAGCAGGCACATGAATTGGCTGAGCTTCTTAAAGTATTGGAATGTAAAATCAACTTGATTCCATTTAATCCATTCCCTCATTCTGGGTATGAAAAACCGTCTAATAATCGCACTCGTCGTTTCCAGAAGATTCTGGCTGATGCCGGTTATACCGTTACAGTTCGAACGACTCGTGGCGATGATATAGATGCGGCTTGTGGTCAATTGGTTGGAGACTTTCAGGACAAAACTCGTCGTAGTCAAAAATACATAGAGTTGCGCGAAGTGAAGAGTTAATCTATTTGAATCATTGATTCTGTATATGACAAGGATGTCGGTATGCGTTTATTGCTATTTTTATTGTATTGTTTGCTTTGTACGTCTTGTGCCTATCAAGTTGTTTCTCCAGACCCGCCTCCTATTTCGGAATCTAAAAAGCTGTCGATTGTTCAGGCGCATCTTTTATTAGGGCAGTTGGGGTTGGCGAAAAAGAAACTGGACCAGATTGATGTTGCTTATCGGCGTCGTGATTATTGGCGATTGCTTAGTTTGTATTGGCTGAGTATTGAAGATTATAACAAGGCACTTTTGGTGCATGAAAAAGCTCTACAGAAGTTTCCCTATGATGATTTTATATGGAATAACTATGGAGTGCTTTTGGGGCTGAAGAAACATTGGGATGAGGCTTGTGAGGCTTTCGAAAAAGCAGGTGAAAAAGGCTTGTCAAAGCGTCAATCAGTGCAAATTAATCTTTCTAGGTGTGCTATACGTCAGAATCAAGTAAATTTAGCCGGAATCTATCTAAAACAAGCAAAAGAAATTGCGGATTTGCCTCTGATTGGTTTGATGACGGAGCTCAATCTTGTTTTAATACAGGGTAGTAATGACAAAGCTCGCTTAATTTTTAATAATATCCAGGCTGATAAAGAAACTGCCCGAGGATCGGTGCATTTTGATGAGTATAACTGTCTGTCGCGGCATTTAATTGCACGCGAAACTGACCCTACACTGTATTCATCTGCGAGTAATTTTACATGCCTGAATGGCTCAAGGTATTGACATGACAACTGAATTTCAAACGGATGCTTCTGTAAGTAAAACAAATATGGACACCATAAATATTGGTAATAGATTAAAGGCAAAAAGATTAGAGCTAGAGTTTGATGAAAGGCATGTTGCTACCGCACTAAAAATTCCTATCGATCAAGTTAGAGCACTTGAAGCGAATAATTTTAAATACTTCCGATCCATAACTTTTGCTAGAGGATTCTTGAAAAGCTATTGCCGTCTTTTAGGGATAGAGCCCTCTGAAATGTTACGCGCATTTGATAGCGAGCGAGAAGATGCAGAGCCAACAATTAAGCCTGTAGATAAGGTAAATAAGCAGACGAACTTTGGCGATCCAATCGTTATATTCATTTCTGTAGTTATTATTGCTGTTCTAGTATTTTTAGTTTTTTGGTGGCCTTCTCAGCCAAGCAAGCCTGTCGTGCCAAATGAAATTAAGAGTGAAGTAAGTGAGCCCACTACTGCACCTGAACCTGCTTCTAATGAATCTCTTATGGATGACTCAAATGAGCCTTTAGCTATTGCTAATGTTTCTAGTTCAAACTCTAGTACGGGTACGGATGTTGCTTCAGGAAATGATGAGCAAGCTGCTAGTGTTCAGGTTGATAAGCCCGCTGACAATGGTGGTGTTGTAACTGGTCTTTCTGCTGAAACAATGGCAATTCTGGAAGAAGCTGGCGTTAGGCCTGAAGATGTTGTTAGAGCAACGGCAGAAGTTCCTGCTGAACTTGTAGCAACGCCGAAAGTACCTTCTTATACTGATGAGGTTGAAATTGCTTTTGATGCAGATTGTTGGACTGAAGTGCGTGATGCTTCGGGTAAAATCCTGTTTTCTGGCGTGAAATCTGCTGGTAGTCAGTTATCACTAACTGGTAAAGCTCCTTATCGCGTCGTATTGGGTTACGCGAAAGGCGTTTCATCTTTGAAATACAAAGGTGAAGTATTCGATTTTTCTTCTTTTACAAATAAAGATTTGGCTCGATTTGAGCTCAAGTAGAGACTCTTATGCATTTTGAATCACCTATAAAACGCCGTCATTCTCGTCAGATCATGGTTGGGAATGTACCGGTTGGCGGTGGTGCGCCAATTAGTGTTCAGAGTATGACGAACACAGAAACTTGTGATGTTGATGCTACCGTGGCTCAGATTCGTGCTATTGCCGATGCCGGTGCCGATATTGTTCGTGTTTCTATTCCATCTATGGATGCTGCTGAAGCGTTCAAAAAAATACGTGAAGCCGTTTCGATTCCATTGGTCGCAGATATTCATTTCGATTATAAAATCGCTTTGAAAGTGGCTGAATATGGAGTCGATTGCCTTCGGATTAATCCAGGTAATATCGGCAATAAAGACCGTATTCGTGCGGTTGTTGATTGCGCTCGAGACAAAAATATTCCCATTCGTATTGGGGTTAATGCGGGGTCTTTGGAAAAAGATCTACAAAAGAAATACGGTGAACCGACTCCTGATGCTTTAGTTGAATCTGCTTTTCGTCAAATCCAATATTTTGATGAGTTGGATTTTCATGAGTATAAGCTGAGTTTGAAAGCATCTGATATTTTCATGACAGTTGAAGCATATCGTAAAATTGCCAGCCAAATAGATAATCCGCTGCATTTAGGGATTACTGAAGCTGGTGGGTTGCGTTCTGGTACAGTCAAATCTTCGATTGGTCTTGGTTTGCTTTTAATGGATGGAATCGGCGATACGCTACGAGTTTCTCTAGCGGCCGATCCTGTCCAGGAGATCAAAGTCGGTTGGGATATGTTGCGTAGTTTGAAGTTGCGTAATCGTGGCATTAATTTTATTGCTTGCCCAAGCTGCTCTCGTCAGAATTTCGATGTTATTAAGACAATGAATGAATTAGAAGAGCGTCTTGATGACATTACTGTCCCAATGGACGTTGCTGTTATTGGTTGTGTAGTGAATGGTCCGGGTGAAGCAAAAGAAGCGGACATAGGTCTTGCTGGTGGTTCGCCGAATAACTTGATCTATCAAGATGGTAAGCCGAACAGCAAAACGAAAAATGAAACGCTTGTTGATGATTTAGAAAGAATGATTCGTAAAAAGGCTCTCCTTAAAGAGCGGGAATTAGCCAATATCATTGTAAAAAATTAAGGATCCATTGTGGCTCGTAAAATTCAAGCGATCAGGGGAATGAACGACATTTTGCCTGATCAATCCTCTGTTTGGTTATATCTAGAAAAAACAGTGGCTGATGTTGTTAAGTCTTATGGGTATCAGCAAATTCGTTTTCCTATCGTTGAAAATACGGATTTATTTAAACGCGGTGTCGGTGAAACAACGGATATTGTAGAAAAAGAAATGTATACCTTTGATGATCGTAATGGTGAGTCTTTGACTTTACGTCCTGAAGGTACTGCAAGTTGTGTTCGTGCTGCGGATCAGGCAGGTTTGTTGTTTAATCAAACTCAGCGTCTGTGGTACACAGGACCGATGTTCCGTTACGAACGTCCTCAAAAAGGTCGCTATCGCCAATTTCATCAAATTGGTGTGGAATCTTTTGGTATGGGGTCTGCTGATATCGACGCTGAGTTAATTATTTTGTCCGCTCGATTGTGGAAAAAACTCGGTTTGTTGGAGCATGTTGAGCTGCAATTGAATACCATCGGCTTGGCGTCTGAGCGTGAAACTTATAAAGCAGCTTTAGTTGATTATTTGACTGAGTTTAAAGATCAACTGGATGAAGATAGTCAGCGCCGTCTAGGTACGAATCCATTAAGAATATTAGATTCTAAAGATGAGTCGACCCAGACAGTACTTAAAGACGCGCCAAATCTAGAGGATTTTATTGGCGAAGAGTCACAAGCTCATTTTGATCTTTTACAAGCTATGTTGAAAGCTAATGGTATATCGTATGTTATTAACCGCCGTTTAGTGCGTGGTTTGGATTATTACGGTAAAACTGTTTTCGAATGGGTTACGACACATTTAGGTTCTCAAGCAACCGTTTGTGCGGGCGGCCGTTATGACGGTTTGGTCGAGCAGCTAGGTGGAAAGTCAACGCCAGCTGTTGGTTTTGCTATGGGGATAGAGCGTTTAGTGCTTCTGCTTGAAACGTTAAACTTGACTCCAGATGAAGCGAAATTTTCTACTGATGTGTTTGTTATTAGTATGGGGGATGATGCAGAGCTTGCTTCTTTTGTTTTAGCTGAGCGATTGCGTGAAAAGAATTCAAACCTTGTCGTTTTGCGCCACTGTGGCGGTGGTAATTTTAAGAATCAAATGAAGAAAGCCGATCGTTCAGAGGCTCGTTTTACGATTGTTTTAGGACAGGACGAGATCGATAGCGGTATTTGTCAGGTAAAAGATATGTCAACGGGTGAGCAACTGCCTCATTCAATTGACGATGTTGCTGACTATATTAATGCCAAGTTGTAATTTGATTTAATGGAGTGTCGCTACTCATATATTTGGCGGCACCTTGCATGAGGAAGAAAAAGTGTCTGAATTAAAGACTGAAGAAGAACAAATCGAAGCGTTTAAATCATGGTGGAAAAAGAACGGCATAATGTTGGTCGTTGTTATCGCTGTTGCTGTTGGTGGTTATTTTGGTTGGCAGGCGTGGAAAACGAGCCAAGCTAACTATACTAGCGAAGCATCTGCGCTTTATCAAAACTTGGTCCAAGCCTCTGCTGATTTAAGTGATGAAAATAATCAAAAAACTGTCGTCTTTATCGCTAAGCAACTTGCCGATGATTATGGTGACACTGGTTATGCAATGTTCGGTCAATTATTCTTGGCTCGTGTAGATGCTGAAAATGGTAAATACGATGAGGCAATTAAGGCATTGGATGATGCTATTGCCAAAACAAAAGATATTTCTTTTGTGGCGATTGCGAATCTACGAGTAGCGCGATTAATGCTTCAAAAAGAGGATTATGCTGGCGCTATGGCTCGTGTTGAAAAAGTATCTGAAGAAGAGTTTGCTGCACAGCAGCAAGAATTGATTGGTGATATTTTAATCTCACAAGGTAAGCGTGATGATGCGCGTATTGCTTATCAGAAGGCTGGTGAGGCATTGGGCGTTGGTGTAAATCATCCATTGCTTGATATTAAACTTAAGGATTTGGTGAAAGGTTAACTATGAGCAAGTCTCTTTTTTTCGTCGTATTGTTTACTGCTTTGATCATTCAGGGTTGCTCTAACTCTCGTCCAGCTTTGCCAGACCTTCCTTCTATTGAAAGTAAGGTTAATTTAAAAACATCGTGGCGGACTGGTGTGGATGGTAATTTTGGTGAGTCTAGTGAACGTTTTAATCTTGTTGCAGAAAACGGTTCGTTGTTCTTTGTCACTGCTAAGGGAACGGTTTACGAACTTGCACAAGAGAATGGAAAGAAAAAAGATACTTTCTCAACTGAATATAGACCTAGTGCAGGTGTGGCGCGCCATGGTGACGTTGTCTATTTTGGTACGTATGATGCTCAACTGATTGCCGTTTCTTTAACAAGTAAATCGATATTGTGGGAAAAGACGTTAAGTTCTGAAGTGTTGTCGGAAGGCTCTTATGCTGCTGGTAAATTGGCTATTCAAACTGCTGATGGCTGGTTAAGCGTACTTGATGCTGAAACGGGTGATACTCAGTGGCGTGCGAAAGAAGATTTGCCATCTTTGACAGTACGTGGTACAAGCGCACCAGTTATTGCTGACGGCAAGGTTATTGCTGGTTTTGCCAGCGGTAAGTTGAAAGCTTATTCGCTACAAGACGGTAATTTACTTTGGTCGTATGAGGTCGGTAAGCCTGAAGGGCGTTATGAAATAGAGCGATTAAGCGATATCGATGGTCGTTTAGTAGTAGAAAACGGTGTTGTTTATGCTGTTGCCTACAATGGTACGCTTGCCGCTCTTTCGATTGAAAATGGTCGCCCATTATGGCAGCGTAGTATTCCTAGTTCTGTAGGTGTTGCCGTACGAGGAGAGCTGTTAGTTGCGGTTGATATGACAAGTAAAGTCATTGCGTTGAACGCTAAAAACGGCACCGAGGTTTGGGAAAATAAAGATCTTGTAGACCGAGATTTAATTACGCCAGAATTTTTCCGTGACTATGTTGCTGTGATGGATCGCGGTGGTTATGTTCATTTACTTGATCTAACAACGGGCGAAGTTGCAGCTCATAAAGTAGCTGATAATGGCGTCCCACCAGGTAGTCGCATGGTGGCAAATGACAAGCAATTGTTTATTCTTACGCCGAACTCTAATGTGACGGCATTGAGCTATTGAAATCAGTTTCGATTTCTTTTAGCGATTTTTAAAGAGGCTGCCATCCCTTTTATAGGGGTGGTGGCCGCTTTGTATTTTTATAGGTAAAAAAATGATTCCAGTTATTGCATTGGTAGGTAGACCCAATGTTGGCAAGTCAACTCTCTTCAATCAATTGACGAGATCTCGTGATGCTTTGGTTGCCGATTATCCAGGCTTAACCCGTGACCGAAAATACGGTGACGGTAAACTTGGTGAACATGAATTTATCGTCATTGATACCGGTGGTATCAGTGGTGATGAGCAAGGTATTGATGAAAAAATGGCACGCCAGTCTTTGTTGGCGATAGAAGAAGCAGATGTTGTCTTGTTTCTTGTTGATGGCCGTCATGGTCTGAACCCTGCTGACGAGATGATCGCTAGTCATTTACGTCGTTCTAATAAGCAGGTTTCTCTTGTGGTGAATAAGACCGACGGTATCAATGAAGATATCGCTTTGGCTGATTTTTATTCATTAGGTTTTGGTGAGTTACACCCAATTGCTGCTTCTCATGGTAAGGGTGTACATGTCCTAATTGATAAGGTCATGTTGCCATTTGCAGAGCGTGTTGAAGAAGCCAAGAATCAAATTAGCATAGAGTCACGTGGCATTCGTATTGGTGTGGTGGGTCGTCCAAACGTGGGTAAATCTACATTGGTAAACCGCATGCTAGGCGAAGATCGTGTTGTGGTTTATGACATGCCAGGCACCACCCGTGACAGTGTTTATATTCCTTATGTGCGTAACGATAAAGAATATACTCTTATCGATACCGCAGGTATTCGTCGCCGTAAACATGTTAAAGAAGCGGTTGAGAAGTTTTCTATTGTTAAGGCTTTGCAAGCCATTCAAGATGCTAACGTAGTTATTGTAGTCATTGACTCCCATGAAGATTTGGTTGAGCAAGATCTACACATGATCGGTTATGTGTTGGATGCGGGGCGTGGTGTTATCATTGCCATCAATAAATGGGATGGTCTTAAAAAAGACGATCGTGAGCATATCAAGAGTGAAGTTGAGCGTCGTTTGGGTTTTGTCCCTTACGCTAAAGTGCATTACATCTCGGCCTTGCATGGTACTGGTGTCGGTGATTTGTACGATACGATTGAAAGTACTTACGAGTCTTGTTATGCCAAATGGACCACAAACCGTTTGACAAGAATTCTTGAAGATTCCATTGCAGAACACCAGCCTCCAATGGTGAATAGTCGTCGAATCAAGCTTCGATACGCTCACCAAGGTGGGTCAAATCCACCACGTATTGTAGTTCATGGTAATCAGACTGATTCTTTGCCAGGAAGCTATAAGCGTTATCTTGAAAATAAATTTAGAACTGTGCTGAACATTACTGGTACACCGATTATTTTTGAATTTAAATCGGCTGAAAACCCGTTTGCTCCTAAGAAATAATCGTTATTTTTAAAAGATAACTCAAGAATCTCTGAGTGCCTTTGTTATGCAGGGGGGCTTGGAGATTTTTTTATGTAAAATGTATGAAATCTCTTTCTAAATATAAGGTTATTCACTATTCTCGCGCCAATGGCATTAACTTTTTTATAAGCACTTTTTTTATAAGCATCGTTTGTACGTTTGCTTTCTTATTTTGTTCAAAGGACATCTATGAAAATCGCAATTCTTTCTCGTAATCCTCGACTTTATTCTACTCGTCGATTGGTTGAGGCAGGTGAACAGCTTGGGCATGAGGTAGATGTAATTGATACGATGCATTGTTATATGGACATTACAAGTAGCAACCCTTCCGTTCGTTACGACGGTAAGCCTCTGCCTAAGTATGATGCGGTTATTCCAAGAATTGGAGCATCAGTTACTTTTTATGGTACGGCTGTGGTTAGACAGTTTGAGATGATGGGCACTTACAGTATTAACGAGTCTGTGGCGATCAGTCGTTCACGTGATAAGTTAAGATCTTTGCAGCTTATGTCCCGTAAAGGCTTGGGTTTGCCTAAAACAGGTTTTGCGCACCATCCTGATAAGATAGGCGACTTGCTTAAAAATGTCGGTGGCGCGCCTGTAGTGATTAAGCTTTTGGAAGGTACTCAAGGTATTGGTGTCGTTTTGGCGGAGTCGAATAAGACTGCTGAGTCTATTATCGAAGCCTTTATGGGCTTAAAAGCTAATATCTTGGTGCAAGAGTATATCAAAGAAGCAGGTGGTGCTGATATTCGCTGTTTGGTAGTTGGTGGTAAAGTTATTGCTGCAATGAAAAGACAAGGTGCAGAAGGCGAGTTTCGCTCAAACCTTCACCGCGGTGGCACAGCGTCTTTAATTCGATTGTCGCCTGAAGAAAGGCGCACAGCGGTAGAAGCTGCAAAAGTAATGGGCTTGAATATGTGTGGTGTGGATATACTAAGATCCAATAATGGCCCTCTTATTATGGAAGTTAACTCCTCGCCTGGTTTAGAAGGTATTGAATCTGCAACCGGCAAAGACGTTGCTTCTATGATTATTAAGCACATTGAAAAAACGGCATTTTTGAGTAGCACAAAAACAAAAGGAAAAGGTTAATGGGGAAAGCAACTTTAACAATTGGCGGTGTAGAGATTCCGCTAGGTGGTACTGCTCGTATAAAACTGCCAATGGTAAAGTTGTATACGGACACGAACATGTCTATGCCGGTGTTTGTAAAGCGCGGCAAGCGTTCTGGTCCGACCTTGTTTATTAGCGCTGCGATTCATGGTGATGAGTTGAATGGTATCGAGATTATTAGTCGAATCATTCAAAGCAAATATCTTGAGAGTTTAAAAGGTACCTTGATCGCAGTGCCAATTGTTAACGGTTATGGCGTGTTGAGTCAAAGTCGTTATTTACCTGATAGGCGAGATTTAAATCGTTCTTTTCCAGGCTCTCAGCGTGGCTCCTTAGCGGGACGCGTTGCAGATCGTTTTTTGAGTGAGATTGTTTCTAAGGCAAATTACGGTATCGACCTTCATACGGGAAGTTTGCACCGTACCAACTTGCCGCAAGTGCGAGCGAATCTTGATGATCCTGAGACGCTGGCTATTGCAAGAGCCTTTGGTGTTCCTGTTTTGATGAACTCTAACCTTCGCGATGGCTCATTACGTGAATGTGCCAATGATGTTGGTGCTAAGGTTATTTTGTATGAAGCGGGTGAAGCGTTGCGCTTTGATGAGCTATCTATACGAGCTGGTGTGAAAGGTATTGTTGGAGTCATGAGGCATTTGGGAATGTTGCCTAAGTCGCGCAGTAAAAAGTCTCTGTCTGAGCCGAGAATTGCACGCAGCAGTAGTTGGATAAGAGCCACTGATAGTGGTTTTACAACACATATGAAAGAGCTAGGTGATCTTGTTGAGACCGGTGATGTGCTTGCTGAGATTAAAGATCCTTATGGTGATATTTTAGATAAGGTTTTGTGCAAAAATGGTGGGATTATTATTGGTAAGCAAAATATACCATTAGTTCAAGAAGGTGACGCTATGTACCATATTGCTCACTTTTCATCCCCAGATGAAGTGGCAGGACATGTGGAAAGTATGCAGGATGAGTTGATGGACAGTGAAGCGTCTTTGAATTTGATCGACTATAAGTCTTCTTGACTCGATGACTAATGTCATTTTTATTATAAATGTCATGACATAAGCATGAAACAAGTAATGATAGTGTCATCTTCACGTGCCATATCGTTTTTTCACTTTTTTTTCACTAAAATCTCAACTTCAAAAGTTGAGGTCTTTTCATGTTTATTCTTCGTGGTTTGGTTTATCTTTTTGCTGTTGCTGGCGTAGCTCAGCTTATCTCTTTGGAAGGGTATCAGTCGCTAACTGCTGCTGAATACAGTGAGCAAACTCTTACTGAGCATCTGCAAGACTTCATGTCTTTCTTTAGCTGCATGTTATTTCTTTATGCTGCGCGTTTAGACGCAAAATTAAATATAGCCGCGACATTGCTCGGAGCTTTGCTGGCGATGATGTTTGTGCGTGAATCTGATTCTTTATTGGATCAGTATGTGTTTGATGGGGCGTGGCAAAGCATTGTAAGTATTATATTTATATGTGTTTTAATTTTTCTATGGGGGCGGTTTTCTTCAATTTACGCTTCTTTAAAAGAATATTCTCTACAATCTAGCTTTGGTACTTTTCTCGCTGGATTTGTCACTATACTGGCGTTTTCTAGGTTGATGGGTCGTAGTTCATTTTGGCAGGCTGTAATGGGCGATTCCTATATGCGTCTTGTTAAGAATATTGTAGAAGAGGGGATTGAGACATTAGGTTATACCTTAATCTTAATCTCTGCTATTGAGTTGGTTATTGCTTGTCGTAGACGCAGTAAGCTAGCAAAGATAGAGCATAACTAATTTCTAATGTAATGAAAAAAACGCGCCATGTTGAATAAGCATGACGCGTTTTTTTATGTCTGTCTCTTTGTGAACTTAATTTGGAGATAAGCTTACTGTTGGCGAGACTTTACTTTTGTCTTGCGGCGTTTTGCTGGAGCAGTTGGCCCACCATTAATACGGCTACTTGCAGGTTTGGCATCGTTGCTCGTTTTGCGGCGAGCTTTTTCTGCAGCGGCATTCTTCTCCATAGTTGGTCTGTTTGACGTATGGGAAGCGCCAGTAGCTTGGCCTGGTTTGGCTTTTTGAGGGCGACGATGGATCTGCTTATCTTTCTCTTCAGCTGGCACCAATTTGTTATCACCATGACCTATAAGGTCAGGGCGTCCCATTTTGATTAAAGTGTTGCGTAGGTCTTGCCAGTTGCTTGGATCGTGATAACGCAAGAAACCTTTTTGTACCGTACGTTGCTTGGCATCTTTGGGTGTATAAACGTCTTCGCTTTTATAGGTAACTGGTTTTAGTGGGTTTTTACCAGAATGATACATAGCTGTCGCTAATGACATGGGCGAAGGATAAAAGGTTTGTACTTGGTCCGGTTTGAAGTCGTTGGTTTTCAACCACACAGCAAGGTTAAGCATATCCTCGTCTGAACTGCCCGGATGGGCGGCGATAAAGTAAGGGATTAAATGCTGCTTCTTGCCTGCTTCTTTGGAATATTTATCAAACATGCGTTTGAAGCGGTCATATGTACCCATACCTGGCTTCATCATTTTTGATAAAGTGCCTTGCTCTGAGTGCTCTGGAGCAATTTTCAGTAAGCCACCAACGTGATGGGTGACGAGTTCACGAACGTACTCAGGATCTTCTACAGCAAGGTCATAACGTAAACCGGAGGCGATAGATACGGTATGAATACCTTCAACCGCACGAGTTTTACGATATAGTTGAGTTGTTGGGCTATGATCTGTATTCAAGTTGGAGCAAATGGTCGGATAAACACAAGACAGTTTACGGCACGACGCTTGTACTTCATCGTCGTTACAGTTCAGGGTGTACATGTTGGAAGTAGGTCCGCCAAGGTCAGAAATATGCCCTGTGAAACCTGGCACCTTGTCCTTGATATCTTCAATTTCCTTCAAAATTGATTCGTGTGAGCGAGATTGAATCACTCGTCCTTCATGCTCGGTAATCGAACAAAAAGTACAGCCACCAAAACAACCACGCATAATGTTGATCGATGTTTTGATCATGTCATAAGCAGGAATGCGGGCTTTTTTGTATTTCGGGTGCGGCACACGTGCATAAGGTAAATCAAACACGCCGTCCATTTCAGGTGTTTCCAATGGAATCGGTGGCGGATTTACCCAGATTTCTTTCTTGCCATGTTTTTGAATCAGTGCGCGTGCGTTATGCGGGTTTGATTCAAGGTGCAAAATACGTGATGTGTGCGCGTATAAAACAGGGTCTTTAGAAACTTTTTCAAAAGAAGGTAAACGAATATAGGTTTTTTCAGGATCGAGCTTTTCGCCACGACGAAGTGGAGCAGGAATTACGCGAATAGGCATTACGTCGGACTCTTCTTCGTCCTTTGTCTGACACTTACCTTCTGGAATATATTCATAAGGGCTGTAAATTTGTTCTACTTTGCCGGGCCAATCCACACGAGTCGAATCGATTTCTGTATAGCCGCCAGGTGGGGTATTTCGAACAATAGTCGTGCCGCGAATATCGGTTAACTCATCAAGTGTTTTACCCATAGCCATCTGATGGGTTACTTCAATCATGGCGCGTTCAGCATTGCCGTAAAGTAAAATATCGGCAGTCGAATCGATTAGCACTGAACGGCGCACTTCATCACTCCAATAATCATATTGGGCAATACGGCGAAGGCTGGCTTCAATACCGCCAATCATCACTGGTACATCATGGAAGGCTTCTTTACAACGCTGAGAATAAACAATAACCGCGCGATCAGGACGTTTTCCGCCAATGCCATAAGGTGTATAAGCATCATCATTACGTACTTTCAAGTCGGCAGTGTAGCGGTTGATCAAGGAGTCCATATTGCCTGCAGTAACGCCAAAGTACAGGTTAGGACGACCAAGACGCATGAAATCTTCAGTGTTACGCCAATCTGGTTGATCGATGATGCCGACGCGATAACCTTGCGCTTCTAATAAGCGACCTAAAACCGCCATACCAAAACTAGGGTGATCCACATAAGCATCACCTGACACTATGATTACATCACAGCTGTCCCAGCCAAGAGCGTCCATTTCTTCTCTTGTAGTTGGTAGGAAGGGCGAAACGCCATAACACTCAGCCCAATATAATGGGTAAGAAAAGAGTTCTTTGGCGGTTTTATGTCGTTTGATCATTGTTTACTCTTGGTATCGGGCGTAATGGCTAGCGATATTCTTTGTCATTACGAGGATACATGGCTTATCGGTGAAAAATTGTGCTGCATTATCCCAGAAAAAACCTAGGGTAGACAGCCTAATCTAGGTCTATTCAGGCTTATATTCTCTAAGGTTGAATACGCCATACACTTTCTTCAAATATGTTGTGTCCTTCCTCTTTATACTGAGGATTGGTCAGTGCTAGGTTTTCCGAGGCGATTTTCTGAATTTGACTCCCCCACAGTGATACAACACTATCTTCATTGACAGAAAACGGCGGACCTTGTTTGTCGCCATCATACTGTAATGAAACCAATAGCACACAAGCAGATGAAGACAAACGATCAAGTGTATGGGTAACATACTCTTTACGTTTTGAATCTGGCATGGCTATCATTGCTGCGCGATCATAACAGGCATCAAAATCGGTTTCGTTGAATTGAAAATAGTCACCCTCGACAATGCGTAGAGGCAATCCGTCAACACTATGAACTTTTAAATCGCCTTCTTGATGTGTTTCAAAGGCCAAATCGTTATCACCTAAAAACTGAATCACCGCTAGAGAAGATAGCTCAACGCCTGTAACCTGATAACCTTGCTCAGCTAACCAGATCATGTCATTGGACTTTCCACATAAAGGCACAAGAATTCGACTTCCTTTTGGCAAGACAGGCCAGAACTCTATTAGCTTTGGGTTGACGCCTTCTTGATGAAAGCCAATACGCCCTGTTTTCCATCGATCCAACCAAAATTCATTTGTAATCACGATAACCTCGTTAAATTAGGCTTGTTTATGTTCTATGTGTATTGTATTTGTCTTATTTTACGTCGAACAATTCGTAATGCAAAAAATCCATTATAGACGGCAAAAAAGTTTTTTAGCTGCCTATTTTTCGCATTTTACACATAGATTGTTGCAGTCTTCCATATGGAGTTTTTATGTCTTTAGACCACGCGCCAGATCATATCAAGCTGGCTGTTGATCTTATTGAGTTGCTTGAAAGTCACGATATTGATCCAAGTGTCGCTGTTGGTGCTTTGACCATTGCTTTGAGAGACTTTCAAGCGAAGCTTGAAAGAATAGATAAAGAGCAAGCGAAGCTTGAAAATACAGATAAAAAAGTAAGTGGAGCTTGAGTGAATAGACCAAGAAGAAACAAAATAGTTTCTCAGAGGCTTCATTCGAACTCGACGAGTTAAATTAAAATTGTTTTACCAATAGAATAAAAAAATAAGAGGTTCTATCTATGCAATTAATTGCACTTGTTGCCACAGCACTTGTCGCTCTTTTACATCTATACATTATGTACATCGAGATGTTTCTTTGGGATAAACCTAAAGGCATGAAAATATTTGGCTTGAAACCGGAATTTGCCAAAGCGAGCAAGGTAATGGCTGCGAACCAAGGGCTTTATAACGGTTTTCTTGCTGCGGGGTTATTGTGGGGGTTGTGGCTTGGTGTGGCAGGCTCACAGGTGACAGTTTTCTTTTTGCTTTGTGTGGTTGTTGCTGGTGTTTACGGTGCGATTACCTCAAGCAAGAAAATATTGTTTGTACAGGGATTGCCTGGGGTGATTGCTTTAATTGCGGTTTTATCAGCAGCTTAGCGAATACATTAAGAGGGGGAGGGTTATGTCGGTAAAAGAAAATATGCAGCTGATGGCGTCTTATAATCAATGGATGAATCAGGCTGTTTATAAAGCCGTTGGTGAGTTAAGTTATGCCGATCTAGTTGAAGATAAAGGTGCATTCTTTGGCTCTGTGCTAGGCACGCTTAATCACAATTTAGCGGCTGATATTATTTGGCTGAAACGCTTTGCAGACCATTTCATTGAGCTTTCTAGTCTAGATCTTGTTCGTGCATTAGAGCGTCCGGCTGAGCTTAATACTCAGTTGTTTGATGATTTACTCTTATTGCAACGTAAACGTTTCGAGCTAGATAAGCAGATTATTACCATGATGGATGAAGTAACCGACGAGATGCTAGCATCGGCATTGGTATATAAAAATATGAAGGGGATTGATCATTCTCAACGGTTTGGTTTTACGCTGCAGCATTTTTTTAACCATCAGACCCATCATAGAGGACAGATAACTACCTTGCTTTCACAAATGGGAATTGACGTTGGTATTACTGACTTGATAATCACCATTCCACGCATGTAATTGTTATAATGCGCATAAATCTTATTTAAAAAGAGTTCTATTGTGCACACACTTGACCAACTTAACCGTGGAGAGTTGAAAGGCAATGTTCGCCTGCAGCTATCTGAGAATTTAACAGTTTTTCCTGAGGCTATCTTTGATCTAGCTGAAAGCCTAGAAATTTTAGATTTATCGAATAACAGTTTAAGTGAGCTACCAGCAGATTTATCACGTTTTAAAAAACTTCGTATACTTTTTTGCTCGAATAATCGCTTCACGCAATTGCCAGAGGTTCTAGGGCAATGCGAGAACTTGGAGATGATTGGTTTTAAAAGCAATCAAATTACTAGCGTGTCTTCTGATTCGTTGCCGACACTGACCCGTTGGTTAATTCTTACCGATAACAAAATTGACTCTCTTCCAGAGGATTTTGGAAAGCTAATACGTCTACAGAAGCTGGCTTTAGCGGGAAATCGTTTAACATCACTGCCTGATTCTATCGTTAATTGTCGCAACCTGGAATTGGTTCGCCTTTCGGCTAATCAGCTGGTGGCTTTCCCTGATGCCTTATTGGAGTTGCCTCGTTTGGCTTGGTTGGCATTCTCTGGCAATCCATTTTGTGCCGAGCGTGATCCGCATAATGAATTTAAAACAGTGCAATTTCGTGATTTGGAATTGCATCAAGTATTGGGACAGGGGGCATCAGGTGTTATTTCCTTAGCGACTTGGCGTGAAAATACCTTTGATTTTTCAGACTCTGTAGCCGTCAAGGTATTCAAGGGTGAGGTAACGAGTGATGGTTATCCTGAGGACGAACTTGATGCATGTCTTGCTGTCGGTAACCACAGTAATTTGGTTCAACCTTTGGCAAAAGTGACGGAGGTTGATTGTTCTGCGCTGGTGATGGAGCTGATTCCTGCACATTATACGAATCTAGGTCAACCACCAAGTCTTATGTCTTGCACACGCGATACTTTTGCGGTGGATCAGCAATTCTCGATAGATAAAATAATTCGAATTGTTGAGCAAGTAGATCAGTTAGTCGCGCATTTTTGTGAGAAAGAAGTCAGCCATGGCGATCTTTATGCCCATAACATCTTAATCAATGAAGAAGGTCATGTATTGTTTGGTGATTTTGGTGCGGCATCAAAATATGCTAATTTATCGCCTCAGCAGCAGAAAGGGATTGAGCGAATAGAGCGACGAGCTTTAGGCTTCTTTATCGATGATATGTTGAGCTTGTGTGTTGAAGAAGATCGAAATAGCGACCTTTATAAATTGCTACGCTCTCACGCATTTTCCTAGATTATAAAGTTGTTTTAAACCTTATTTGTTAGGTAAAAAGTGCCCCGCATCTCATGCTCATGAAATGCGGGGCACTTTTACGAACTTAGTACTCTCTTAACCAAACTTAGTGTTTTCTAAGCCAAATGCTTAGAGCATTTGTTTGGCTTTTTCTGTTAAGCGAATGGTTTGATCGCAAGCATTTGCCAGCTCAATACCTTTCTTAACAAAATGACGGCTGAAGTATTCTTTATGCTCGTCGTGCTCATGGAAGTTATGAGGTGTTAGTACCGCTGTTAGAACAGGTACTTCCGTTTCCAATTGAACTTGCATTAAGGCGTTACAAATTGCCTGAGCAACAAAATCGTGACGGTAAATACCACCATCTACAACCAATGCCGTACCTGCAATAGCGGAATATTGCCCACTTTTTGCTAGCAGTTTTGCTTGTAATGGAATTTCGTAGCCACCAGGTACGGAGATAACCTCAATTAAAGAAGCATCGTAACCGCGAGAGACTAGTTCGTTTTTAAAGCCTTCAACGCAATTTAATACAATATCTTCGTGCCAAGTAGCATGAAGAATAGCGATGCGTTTTGTAGCAGGAGTGAAATCAATGTTATTCGTTGAGCTCTGATTCATTTTTTAATCCTAAATATCTAAGGTGAATCAGGGCGAACGGGCAGGCAAATACACCACTTTTAAATGGCATACCTTAAATCGGGCGTAGCAAAAGTTGCTAAGCCAATATAGGTCTTGTCTGACGCGCTCTCTATCATCCGGACTATAACCGTCGGCTCTGGAATCACACCAGATCTGCTGACCCTAAAAGAAAGGCTTCTTAAAGGCGCTCGCGGGCTTAGATTTTAGTTTAAATTCTTTAGTTTAAACAAAGTCTTTACCGCCGGTGGGGAATTTCACCCCGCCCCGAGAACGAAGTCGGATAAATCCGACTGGTGAAATATACTCGTTTTCATCCTTGACTGTCAAAGAGTCTGCTCTTGTCAATTGTGGCGATTTTGTGACAATTTTGCCGTTAATTAATGGTTTAAATAACAAAAAGTAACTAATAACTGATAGTGCTTGGTAGAGCTTATTATCTAGCGCTATATAATATGAGCTGTTAAAATTCAGATTGCTCACTATAATGACCTTTTAGTCAAGAATGGTGTATCGGAAAAGTGGTTCTAGAATGGAGTCTCATATAGTGCACATTAAAAAGTTGCTTCTACAAAGCGTCCTGCTTGGTTCTTCTTTATTTGGACTAGCTGCTTGCAGCTCAGTTAATAAAAACGTTGCTCCAGATGAAGATACATATGAGATAGAAGACGTTGCTCAAACCAATGAGGCTGATTATCTCTGCAATAACATGCCTTTAAATATATTTTTTCATGCCGAACAAGCCCAGTTATCTTGGAAAGAAAAAACCTATGTACTTACTCATGCAATAAGCGCCTCTGGTGCATTTTATTTGGGTGAAGGCCTATCTTTTTGGATTCATGGTGATGAAGCTGAACTAGAGTTTAATGGCGTAGAAAGAAATCATTGCCGCCTTGTTCGTGTTGAATCCTAAACCTGAACATCACTCATTCTAAATAGTGGTGTTTTCATCCCGTCAAATTTGCAATCCGTGTACAATGGCCTCATTCGCGTCCTGTGGCGCTTGATTATATTGTAGAGAATGCATGAGCAAGTTATTTGTAATGGGTATGGGGCCCGGTGATTTAGGCTTGGTGGCACCGAATGCCACCAAAGCATTGGCAGTTTGCAGTGATTGGGTTGCTTACGGCTACTATTTAGATTTACTGGGTGAGCTAAGCGAAGGAAAAACCTTTCATAATCTGCCATTAGGTGAAGAAATAGGCCGCGCACGCTTGGCTCTTGACTTGGCTGCGCAAGGAAAAAATACTGCTTTGATTTCCAGCGGTGACATTGGCATTTATGCAATGGCGACTTTGGTATTTGAATTGCTGGATATGCAGTTACAAGGCAAAGAAAATCATCCTGAATGGCTGGATGTGGATATTGAAGTTATCCCAGGTATTTCTGCTATGCAAGCGGGCGCTAGCCGAGTTGGCGCCATGCTTGGCCACGACTTCTGCACTATTTCATTGTCTGATTTATTAACTCCTTGGGAAACCATCGATAAGCGCTTGCATGCTTGTGGCGCTGGCGATTTTGTTGTGTCTTTTTACAACCCCGTTTCGAAAAAACGCGATTGGCAATTGAACCACGCTCGTGATGTTTTGTTGCAATATCGTCCTGCTACCACACCAGTCATGATTGGCCGCCAATTAACTCGCCCTGAAGAAGATATTACCTTTACGACGCTTGGCGAATTAGATGCTAAAGACGTGGATATGTTTACCATGGTTAGTGTCGGGAACTCCGACACCAAACACATAGTCAATGGTGAGAAGAATTGGATTTATACGCCGCGCGGCTATTCTAAGAAGCTTTAAGAGCTCTTATAAACGTTTTAGCTCTTTATAAAAGATAAGGGAAATAAATGAAGGTTTACTTTATTGGCGCAGGCCCAGGCGATCCAGACTTGATGACGGTAAAAGCCGTCAAAACCATGGAACGTTGTCCGATTGTTCTTTATGCGGGTTCTTTGATTCCACCGCAGGTGATTGATAGTGTTCGTGGTTCAGCAGAGGCAATTTACGATACAGCGGAAATGAATTTGGATGAAACAACAGCAGTCATCGAAAAAGCCGCGCAAGAAGGCAAAGACGTTGCCCGTTTGCAGTCTGGTGATCCGGCTCTTTATGGCGCGATTGGCGAGCAAATTCGTCGTTTGGAAGCCTTAGATATTGATTACGAAGTGATTCCGGGTGTTAGTGCGGTTGCGGCATCGGCTGCGTTATTACGTAAAGAACTGACGTTATCTGGTGTTTCACAAACCGTTATTATGACTCGTTATGAAGGTAAAACGCCTTTTCCAGAACGAGAGCGTTTGCCAGCCTTGGCGCAAAGTGGCGCGACGTTAGCGATTCATCTTGGTATTACTCGTATCCATAAAATCGTTGAAGAACTCATTCCTCATTATGGTGAAGATTGTCCTGTTGCTGTGTGTTATCGCACCAGTTGGCCGGATCAAGATTATGTTGTGGGAACTTTAGCGGATATTGTTGCCAAAGTAAGAGAGAAAAAATTCACTCGTACCAGTTTGATATTGGTCGGAAAGGTATTAGACACGGAAGATTTCGCGGATTCCTATTTATATGATAAAGGACAAGCGCATATCTTTCGTAAGATACACAAGTCTAAGAAAACATAATTTTAAAATACTATCCCTGAAAGTAAGAAGGATGAATCATGCAGTTGAATAAAATTCCAACAACAATTGTGACTGGCTTTTTGGGCAGTGGTAAAACAACGTTATTATCTAATGTGCTAAAGCAAGCGGCTGGAAAGCGTATTGCCGTGATCGTCAATGAGTTTGGCGAACTAGATATCGATTCTGATCTATTGCGCTCTTGTCCTCTTGATTGCCCAGAAGGTGTAGAAGAGGGAAGCCAGCGTAGTGACGACGGTTTTTACGAACTGGCGAATGGTTGTATTTGCTGCACCGTAGAAGAAGAGTTTTTGCCAGTGATGCAGCAGCTGGTTGCTCGTCGTGGTGATATTGATCATATCTTGATTGAAACCAGTGGCTTGGCGTTACCAAAGCCTTTGGTGCAAGCCTTCAACTGGCCGGGAATTAAAGAGCATTGCACAGTCGATGCGGTCATTACCGTGGTGGATGGTGCTGCTGTAGCGGCAGGCCGCTTTGCCCATGACGAAGACAAAGTACAAGCACAACGTCAAGCTGACGAAAGTCTGGATCATGATCCTAGCTTGCAAGAATTGCTGGATGATCAGTTAAGCGCGGCTGACTTAGTTGTGGTCAGTAAAAATGATTTGTTGAACGATGAAGAGCGTGCTCGTGTGCAAGCGATTATTGCTCATGAAGTGCCAAGTACAGTCAAAACTGTTTATATCGAAAACGGCGAAGCCGCGTTGGATGTCTTGCTAGGTATTGACGCTGCAACAGAAAGCCGAATTGATGAAGTACATAACCACCACGATCATCATCATGCTCATGGTGCACATCATGACCATGCCCACGACCATTTTGATTCTTTTGTCGTGACATTGGGTGAGGTTCAGTCTGATCTTTTGCAAGAAACCCTGACTCAACTTGTGGAAGAACACAACATCTTCCGTGTCAAAGGCTTTGCGGCAGTACATGGCAAACCAATGCGCCAAGTGTTTCAAGTGGTAGGAACTCGTCTAGATCGCTACTTTGATCGCCTATGGCAACCTGAAGAAGTGCGCAAAACGCAGTTAGTGTTTATCGGTAAAGGCATCAGTAAAGAGCAGATTGAGAATATTCTTCATGATGCTTTGAGTGCTTGATATTTGAACGAAGCGGCTGCGCTCGTGACGCTGTGGATAAGAGTCGAATAATCTGATGACAAGATTGATTTAGTAAACAAACTGGAGAAACCGTGCACTTATTAGCAGCCAAACCGGGGGGCTTTGTTGACGATGAAGGGATTGTCGATCTTAGGCAAACACCTGCGGACTTAGTGATTTTGGCCGCGGCTGATAGTGTGCTCGGTGCGCTTGGTAGCGCTCTTGATCAGATCCTTTCTCTTCATCGTGCCAATGATGGATGGGACAACACACGATTACCGAGTGTTCGCCTTGCCAATTGGATGCAGTTGGTCAAACCTGCCGCTTACGATTTATACGAACACAAGGTGCTCGATCACGCTAAAGTGGTCGTCGTTTCACTACTCGGTGGCGAGCACTATTGGGCGTATGGTTTTCAGCGCTTACAAGACTGGGCGAAAGCGAAAGCTGGCCGAATACTGATTGTGGTGCCGGGGGATGACTCGCAAGATCCATCACTAATGAACGTCTCCACCGCGAAACCAGAAGACTGCCATCGTGTGTGGCGTTATCTGCGTGAAAGCGGTCAAACAAACTCTCAGCAATTATTCTATTTCCTCACCGACCGATACTCTGATCAACCTTGTCCTTGGCAAGAGCCAACACCTTTACCCAGTGCGCTTATTTATCATGCCGGTCATTCGTCTGGCTTTACTCAGTGGCAGAACCACTATGCTGATTGGCTGGCGGAAGGTCGTCCTGTTGCCATCTTGGCGTTTTATCGTTCTCATCTACAAAGCGGTAATACTGCCATGTTTGATGGCTTGATCGAGATTCTAGAGCAAGAAGGGCTGGTACCGCTGGCCGTGGCCGTGAGTTCACTCAAAGATGATGTGTCGGTGGGTCTGATCGAATCATTAGTGGAGCGTACCCAAGCTAAGGTCATTTTAAATACCACAGGCTTCGCGGCGAATCGTGTCGGGAGCCCTGATTTAGCCTCTGAACCGACGGATTTTCAATCTGCCTTTGCTTCGCCCATTCCGGTTTTGCAGTTGATTCTTTCTGGTAGTACCGAAGACGATTGGCAAGCGCAAACCCAAGGCTTACGCAGCCGTGATGTAGCCATGCAAATCGTTTTGCCGGAAATGGATGGACGCATTATTACTCGTGCTGTCAGTTTTAAAGCTTTAAGTCATTACAACGATATCGCCCAAGTAGATTTAGTGCGTTACGAATTGCATGAAGAGCGTGCGCGTTTTGTCGCTCAACTTGCCAAGCGTTTTGCGAATTTAGCCAGCAAACCAAACCACGAAAAGCGCATCGCTTTTGTTTTAGCCAATTACCCAACCAAAGACGGTCGTATTGGCAATGGTGTGGGTTTGGATACGCCCGCCTCGACGGTGAATTTATTAAAAGCGCTAGAGAGTGCAGGTTATCCGATTGAGAATATTCCCGATCATGGTAATGCCTTGATCGAAGAATTACTTGGTGCGGTTACCAACAATCCTAACACCTTACATGAACGTGGTTGCTGGCAAAGCCTCGCCTTAGAAGACTACTTAAAGTACTTTTATCTGCTGCCGTTGGAATGCCAAAACGCAGTTTGGGATCGTTGGGGGCCACCAGAAGACGACCACAAATGCCGTGAGCAAAACGGCCAGCGTCGCATCATGTTGGCTGGGATTCGCTTAGGTGAAACCTTTGTCGGCATTCAGCCAGCTCGTGGTTTTAATTTAGATCTCGCCGCGAACTATCATGACCCTGATTTGATTCCGCCTCATAGCTATTTGGCTTTTTACTTTTGGTTGCGTCATGTCTATCAAGTGGATGCTTTTGTACATGTGGGTAAGCACGGTAACCTCGAATGGTTGCCGGGCAAAGGAATTGCCTTGTCGGCGTCTTGTTGGCCAGATATTGCTCTAGGTCCGATGCCGCATTTTTACCCTTTTATCGTCAATGATCCGGGCGAGGGCGCGCAAGCCAAGCGCAGGACTCAAGCAGTGATTATCGATCACCTTATGCCGCCCATGACCCGTGCCGAAACCTATGGCGACATGGCCGAGCTCGAAAACTTAGTAGACGAATATTACCAAGCCATGGGCATGGACGTGCGCCGAGAAACCTGGCTGCGCGAGCAAATTCTCAAAAAAGTTCAAGAGTCCCATTTGTTAGAAGAGCTTACCGGCGTTGAATCTGGTAATGACGATGCTGTGCTGGAAGGGCTAGATACGTATTTATGTGAGATAAAAGAAGCACAAATTCGTCATGGTTTGCATCGTCTAGGAGAATTGCCCGAAGACGATAAGCTCGCTGATACACTGGTGGCTTTGTTACGTTTACCGCGCGGTAGCGAGATAACCAGCCAAGGGATACTTCATGGGTTAGTCAATGATTTTTCATTGAAACAAGACGATTTTGATCCGATGAAAAGTGAGCGTACGCCTTGGCTTGGCAATAAGCCCGTGCTTCTACAATCTATTAGTGAATTAGATTGGCGAACCCATGCGGACACCAAAGAACGCTTAGAGTTATTAGCCAAGTCGCTGGTGAAAAGTCATTTGATTGGTGACGATTCAACAGATGAGTTAGCAACAAAGTTACCTCAAACAGCCGCGATACTGGCTCACAGTAAAAAGCGTTTGTTAGTCGCTTTACAGCAAAGCGCGCATGATGAAATCCAAGCGTTAATAACTGGTTTGGCGGGTGGCTTTATTCCCCCTGGCCCAAGTGGCGCGCCGACACGTGGCCGACTCGATACCTTGCCAACAGGTCGCAACTTTTTCTCTGTCGATAATCGCGCTATACCTTCTCCTGCGGCCTGGGCGATTGGTCAGATGTCGGCTGAAGCGCTGATTCAACGACACTTACAAGAACATGGCGATTACCCGAAAGATCTAGGTTTGTCCGTCTGGGGAACCGCTACCATGCGAACCGGCGGCGATGATATTGCCCAGGCTTTTGCGTTGATGGGGGTTCGTCCAATTTGGGCACCGGGATCAAATCGTGTGACCGATTTTGAAATTCTTTCCTGCATGCAATTAGGTCGTCCAAGGGTGGATGTGACTTTGCGTGTTTCAGGCTTTTTTCGAGATGCTTTTGCCAATGTAATGCGGCTCTATGATGCGGCCGTGCAAGCCATTGCGGCATATCAAGAGCCGGGGAATGGCAACGTGATTCGCGCCAATGTGGAAGCGCGAAAAAGCAAATTACTTGCTCAAGGCATGAATGAAACTGAGGCGAATCGCCAAGCGACTTACCGTGTATTCGGTAGCAAGCCGGGGGCTTATGGCGCGGGCTTGCAAGGTCTTATTGATGAGCGTTGTTGGGACACCAAGGCTGATCTTGCCGAAGCGTATGTAAACTGGGGCAGTTATGCTTATGGCTCTTATATCGATGACGCTGATGGTCATCATAACAAGGGGAGTGGCGAAGGCGTCGAAGCCAAAGATGCGTTTATTGAGCGTTTGTCTCAACTGGATGCGGTGGTGCAAAACCAAGATAACCGCGAGCACGATATTCTCGATTCAGACGATTATTATCAATTCCAAGGCGGCATGACCAATGCGGTCACTGAGTTTAGTGGTCAAGCGCCGAGCGTTTATCATAGTGATCACTCTAACCCGAGCTCGCCAAAAATTAGGACCTTAAAAGAAGAGTTGAATCGTGTGGTGCGCTCACGAGTGCTGAATCCTAAATGGATCGAAGCTATGCAAACCCATGGCTACAAAGGCGCGTTTGAAATGACCGCCACCGTGGATTATTTATTTGCTTACGATGCGACCACCGATCTGGTGGCCGATTATCAATACGAGCAAGTTACCGATCGATTGTTGCTTGATCCAGAAAACCAAGCCTTTATGCGTGATAATAATCCCCATGCGCTAGAAGAAATGGGTGAGCGCTTATTAGAAGCCATACAGCGTGGCATGTGGCAAAATGCCGATGAGCACCGTGAAAAAATTCAATCCTTGTTGCTTGATTTAGATCAGCAACAAGAACAACGTCAGTGATCTTGGGCAGAAGATCTATTGTAACCTTGCTGGTCGAGTCTACACTCACTACCAGCTGAGATGATTAAAGTAGAGAGAAATGATGAGTAATAAAGAACAGGCCAAAAAGGGCATTATGATTTGTGGTCACGGCAGTCGTGATAAAGACGCTGAGCGTGAATTTGGCCTAGTGGCGAAAGGACTTAAAGCGCGTTATCCAGACCTTCCTGTGGAATACGGCTTTTTAGAGTTTTCTGCACCGAATATTCATATGGGATTAGACAGCTTAGTGAGTCAAGGTGTAGAAGAAATCTACGCTGTGCCAGGTATGCTGTTCGCTGCTACCCATGCGAAAAACGATATTCCTTCTGTGTTGACGACGTATGAAGAAAAACACCCAGGTTTAAAAATCACTTATGGGCGTGAATTAGGCCTACAAGATGACATGATCGAAGCGTTCCAAGCGCGTATTTATGAATCCCTTGGTCTTGATCCAGAAAACCCACCAGAAACTCTTTATGACACCCTTTTGGTGGTAGTTGGTCGTGGTACATCGGATACCTCTGCCAATGCCGAAGCGGCTAAGTTGACGCGTATAGTTAACGAAAACATGGGCTTTGGATGGGCGGATACTGTCTATTCTGGTGTGACTTACCCTTCTGTTGGTGTGGGCCTTGAAAAGCTAATGAAACTTGGCTTTAAGCGTATTGTTGTCGCACCATATTTCTTGTTCACTGGTCGTTTGATCAAACGTATCCAAGGTTATGTGGACAAGGTGGCTCAAGAAAATCCAGAAGTAACTTTCGTTCAAACACCTTATTTGAATGATCATCCTCGTGTAATTGATGCCTTCCAAAACCGTGTTGAAGAGATTATGCAGGGAGAATTACAAACGGGTGAAGAAACTCTAATGAACTCCTTCAAACGACGTCTTGCAGCGGGCGAAGTAGATGTTCATCATCACCACGCAGAATTTGTTGATCCGCAAGACGATACACAAGGCTTATCGGAGTTTGATACCAAACACTTTACCAATTTGGTCCAAGCTTTAGATCATTCAGAAAAGCGTCACTCTGTTGTTCTTAAGCATCACGATCACTCCCATTCTCAAGGGAATGGTCATTCACACGATCACTCTCATGGACACAGCCATTCGCACGATCATTCACATGGTCATAGCCATTCTCATGGACACTCACATGGCGTGTACAAACACATTGGTCATCCAATGGGTCCACGTACCATGATTGGCGAGGGGATCTGCTGCTGCTTTATGAGTCAGTTTACCGACGAAATTCTGGCAGAAGAGAAAGATAAAATCGAAGGTGACTGCACGAAAACGGCATTTGCTCATAGGTAGATAATATTTTCTAGCCAAAAAAAACCAGAGTGCATGCTCTGGTTTTTTTATGTTTTATAAAACGGGTTACTGAGCCGTTGCACTTTCTGTTTGTACTGTTTCTGTCTTAACCTCTGCTGGAGCTTTTGTCTCTACTTTCGCTTCTTCTGCTTTTAGGTTTTCTTGTTCTGCTGTTGCTTGTTTCGCTTTAGCTACCTTTTCTAACGCCGCTTTCTCTGCTGCTATTTTTTCTGATGATAGGTCCGCTAATGATTTTTTTGCATCAGCTAAGTTAGCGTTTAGGGTGTTAATTTTTTCTTTTAGAAGTTCGACGTAGGATTTTTGATCTTTCAGTTCTTTGCGTAGTTGCTGCTGTGCTTGAATAGACGCTTCTTGATCTTTTAGATTGGACTCGATGAATGCTACTAATACTTTTCCTTGGTCTTCGAAAGCTAAATCCCGACGATCTTCAGCATTAAGAGCATTGCTGATTTCAAGCAGTATGTTTTCGTAGATGATGGCATAGTCTTCATAATCTTTTTGTTGCAGTGCTTTAAGCTGTTTAACGGTTAGTGCTATTTGTTCAGCTCTGTTAATTGAAAACATTGCTGCTTCAGCTTGCAATTTGATTTTATCGATGGATCTTGGTTCTGCTGCAATAAATGCGGTTGCTGCCGTTAGTGATGCAGAAGCTTGAGATAAAGATTTTGGGGCATGTTGAGCTGTTCCCGCTTTGACGAGTCTGTCTAGTTCTTTTTTAGCGTCGGTAAGATAGATAGCTGTGACTGTTTTTATTTCTAGTGCTTGTTGTTTGGCTACTAACGTCGGTTGGGCGCTAATTGCAGCTTCAACTTTATCGTTTGAGACTTGGTCTACCAGTTTTTTAAGATCATTTTCTAGCTCTTTAACTGTGCTTGGGAAGTATTTTTGAGCATCAATTTTTTTAAGTTGTGTACGATATTCAAATGCTTCTGCTAACACCGATAGCGCTGCAGCTTTAATGTTAACTGCTTTTGTCATGTGTTCATTGAATTTGCTGATACCTTCTTCTGCAGCAGCAATGTTGGTTGTCGAACTAAAAAAGCCTGTGCTGCTATTTGCTTCTGAAGGATTAAATTCAAATTTTGCGTAGTACACTTTCGCTTCAGCTAATGCTTTGTTTGCATCTGTTACTTCTTCTGTAGCAAACCAATCTAGTTCTTCTTCTATGCCTTGCGCCATTTTCTTATTGGCAGCATCAATAGTTTGCTTGAGGTTGTTTATTTGAGTAATTGTCTCTGATTGTTTTGCATCGGCAGCTAGGTTTGAGGCAGAGTCTGGATTGGACGCACAACCAGCAAGAGTTAGTGTAATTACAGCGGTTAGTGCTGCAAATTTTAGTTCCTTTTTCATAACGATGTTCCTTGGCTAGATTCTAAAGAGGGGGATCGAGAGCGTTAAGATATTGTAAGGATTTTATTTTAATTGTGTAAGTCTTGAGGGCTGGTATTTATTTTAATCAGGGTGCTTTTATTGAATGGGCTTTCTTAGATAAAAAATAACCCCGCAAATGCGAGGTTATTTCGAGTGATGGATCGCTAATCTTAATTAGCTATTAAAGTGTAAAAGGGCGGTCGCCGTTTTCGTCTTTAATACGAGTTGGAAGCCCCATCTCATTTAGCAAACCCAAGAAAGGTTTAGGATCAAGTTGCTCTACGTTGCGCATTTCCTTTGCATCCCAAGTACCATTGGCAACTAAAATTGCAGCAGCAACAGGAGGTACACCAGCAGTATAAGAAATTCCTTGGCTACCTACTTCGTTATAAGCTTCTTTATGGTCAGCTACGTTATAGATGAATACTTCTTTGTCTTTGCCGTCTTTTTTGCCTTTTACCACATCACCAATGCAAGTCTTACCTGTATAAGCAGGTGCAAGAGAAGATGGATCAGGAAGTACTGCTTTTACAACTTTAAGTGGAATAACTTCTAAGCCTTCGGCTGTCTTAACTGGCTGCTCAGATAGCAAGCCTAGATTTTTAAGAACGGTGAAGACGTTGATGTAATGCTCGCCAAATCCCATCCAAAAACGTACGTTTGGAACGTTTAGGTTTTGAGAAAGTGAATGCACTTCATCATGGCCTGTCATGTAAGTCGTTTGTGAGCCAACCACTGGAAGGTCATCTGTACGGCTAACTTCAAACATTTTGTTTTCTTGCCATGCGCTGTCTTGCCAAGAGTAAACACGTCCGGTGAATTCACGGAAGTTGATCTCAGGATCAAAGTTAGTGGCGAAGTATTTGCCATGGCTACCAGCGTTCACGTCGATGATGTCGATGGAGTCAACGGAGTCTAAATAGTCGTTATAAGCAAGCGCTGCATACGCGTTTACGACACCTGGATCAAAGCCCACACCTAGAATGGCGGTGATGCCTTTTTCTTTACAGGCATCGCGACGTTTCCACTCGTAGTTGGCGTACCAAGGTGGTGTTTCACAAATTTTGCTTGGATCTTCGTGGATGGCTGTATCTAAATAAGCCGCACCTGTTTCCATGCAAGCTTCAAGTACAGACATATTAACGAAAGCTGAACCTACGTTAATGACGATTTGTGATTCGGTTTCTTGAATCAATTTAATCGTTGCTGGCACGTCAAGAGCGTCTAGGGCGAATGCTTGAATGCGGCCCTCTACCTTCATGCTGCCTTTGTCGAGGACACTGGATACAATATCGTCGCATTTCGTAACGCTGCGCGAAGCAATTGCGATATTGCCCAGTGTGTCATTGTGTTGGGCGCATTTATGTGCCACAACACGTGCCACGCCTCCGCCGCCAATAATGAGTACATTTTTTTTCATGGTAGTGCTTACTCCAAAATATTAACCGAAGCAGAATTAAGACAGATTCTGCTCAAAATCGTTGTAACCGAATTCCCTTACAAGCTCGATGCTGCCATCCAATTGGCGTATGGCAATAGACGGCATTTTGACACCGTTAAACCAGTTCTTTTTAACCATGGTGTAACCAGCTGCGTCTTGGAAAGACAGGCGATCACCCACTTGTAGTGCTTTATCAAATTTAAATTCGCCGAAAATATCGCCTGCTAAACAGGATTTTCCGCAAATCATGTATTCATGTTCGCCATCACAAGGAGCCATCTTAGCGTTTTCACGGTAGATTAGTAGGTCCAGCATGTGAGCTTCAATAGAGCTATCAACAACGGCTAAGTTTTTGCCATTAAATAGTGTGTCTAATACTGTGACTTCTAGAGTGGTGCTTTTTGTAATGCTGGCCTCACCAGGTTCTAGGTAGACCTGAATGTCGTATTTTTGGGCAAAAACTTTTAGGCGTTGGCAGAACTTATCAATTGGGTAACCTTCTCCAGTAAAGTGAATGCCGCCACCAAGGCTGACCCATTTTACTTGTTGGATCAAATGGCCAAAACGTTCTTCGATAAGATTTAGCATCTCATCAAAGCGTTCAAAACTGTTGTTCTCACAGTTATTGTGGAACATAAAGCCAGATATATCGTTAATTACAGTTGCGATTTTTTCTGGATCCCACTCTCCAAGACGGCTAAAAGGTCGTGCTGGATCGGCAATCAAAAATTCAGAGGTGCTTACTTGAGGGTTAACACGCAAACCACGGGTCTTGTCTTTACTAGCTTCTTTAAAACGATTGAATTGACCAATGGAGTTGAAAATGATTTTGTCAGAGTGATCTAGTACTTCTGCGATTTCATCGTCGGAATAGGCCACGCTATAAGCATGCGTTTCGCCTTGAAACTTGGTTTTCCCTAATTTGACTTCGTATAGAGAAGAAGATGTGGTGCCATCCATGTAGTCTTGCATTAGGTCAAATACAGACCAAGTTGCAAAGCATTTTAGAGCTAACAGAGACTTGGCTCCAGACTGCTGGCGCACATAAGCGATCTTCTCTAAGTTCTTCAGAAGCGCTGCTTTATCAATAAGGTAATAAGGTGTCTTGATCATGGCAACCTGCCCGTTAGTCAAAACGGTGTATTCTAGTGCAAAAGAGGGGGCTTTTTCTAGCTCAATAAAGGTATTTTACAGGGCTTTTTATGACATTTTGACGACTTTTACTAGGATTTGTCCTATGCCCATCTTTCTGTTGCTCATATTTCACTATAGAAGATGAACCGATCGGTCATTTTTCCTTAGTATTGGAGATAAACTAGTTGGATTTTTAAGACATTTAATCATTCATGGGATGACCGTAATGAATAATAGGCCTCTTGAGTATTTCCCTCTATAATCCTGCGCTATAAATTATAGTCCAGAGGATCGGATCTTTTAGGATTGCGAGTATTGTATTGCAGTAATCGCGTATAGACAGTTGAAAGATTTTTAAAGTGTAGAAGGAACATCTTAGTATGTTGATTTTAGTGATGGGGTTGGTAATTTTCTTTTTTGTGCATTCGGTTCGTTTAGTCGCACCGAATTGGCGTGAAAAAAGTATGGCAATACATGGTGAAATGCGTTGGAAGATGCGCTTTGGTATGATCACCTTGATTGCCGTTGGCCTGATTGTTATGGGGTATTCTCAAGCGCGCCTTGAACCTGTTTGGTTGTGGTTTCCTCCAGTATGGACGAGGCACTTGGCAGGCCTATTAGTATTGGTTGCTCTTTTCTTTGTCGGTTCTGCTTTAGTGCCGAACACGACGATGAAAAAGAAAGTGGGTTACCCAATGATTATCGCTATTAAAATCTGGGCATTTGCTCATTTAATCAGCAACGGAAGCTTGGCTGATGTAATACTCTTCGGAAGCTTCTTGGTTTGGTCTATTGTCAGCTTTGCTGTTTATCGCCGTCGTGATAGAAAGGCAGGTGTAATACGTGATCAAGAAGCTGGTGTTCAGTTTGATTTAGCGGCTTTCACTTTTGCTATGGTGACTTGGTTTGCTATTGCTTTTTACCTACATCAGGCAATCATCGGCGTTTCACCTCTGGTCTAATGCCTTGTTAAAGAGAGCTGAAAGTTAAAGAACAAAAAATGCCCTATTCAGGTAAACCTGAATAGGGCATTTTTATTGGCATCAGTCTCTTACGTTCTGAAGTGATTGATGTTTTTGGTTAGGTCATCGGCAAGAGATTTAAGCTCTTCGGCACGAGCGGCACTTTCAACCGCAAGCGTTACTAGCTCTTTAGAGCCTCGCTGAATATCAGTCGTGTTTTGATTTACCTCTTCGGTCACACTGGTTTGCTCTTCAGTTGCCGTCGCAATCTGTGCCGCGCGATCATTGATTGTTGCAACCGATTGTTGGATTTTGTCTAGGCTGTCTTTTGCCTGATTGACGTCTTCAACGCTATTGTTTGCTCTAGTATGACTTAATTGAATTTTGCCTACTGCGTCTTTAGTGATTTTTTGCAAAGACTCAATCATTTTTTGAATTTCTTCAATTGAACTATAAGTACGTTGTGAAAGTACTCTTACTTCGTCAGCAACCACCGCAAAGCCTCGGCCTTGTTCACCTGCCCGTGCAGCTTCGATTGCAGCGTTTAATGCTAATAAATTAGTTTGTTCTGCGATTCCCGAAATCGTCGTTAAGATGGTATTGATGCCATCAGCATTTTTGCTTAGATCGTTAATAACATTGGCAACCTCTTGAATATCAGTAGCTAGTGTTCTGATACTTTCTTGGCTTTTAAGTACTTGAGTTTGACCTATATTACCTGCAGCTACTGTCTCATCAGCATTTATTGCAGTATTGGTTGCGTTGTTAGCGATTTCTTGTGTTGCTTGTGACATTTGATGAATAGCAGTAGCGACCATAGAAATATTATGCTGCTGCTCTTCTAGTTTTAGCGAACTATTTTGTGAAGAGTCGTGAGCAATACTGGCTTGGTTTGCCAATTCATGACCAATTTTTTTAAGATGAGAGACCGTTCCGTGTAGTAGTACGACGAACTTGTTAAAATTGTCGACCAAAACGGCTATTTCATCTTTAGAGCTTGCAGTTAATCGTTGTGTTAAGTCGCCTTCACCTTGGGCGATTTGCGCCATACTGTCAGACACCCGGCGCAAGTCTTTCAGTAAAAATCGGGTAACTTGAACTGCTATCAATACAGCAATCGAGAGCAAAATAAACACAGCAATAATAATATTAGTACCTAAGCTAACAAGGGGGGCATTTAGAACATTTTTGTCCATCATCAACCCTAAAGCCCAAGGGCTGCCTTTTATGTTGCTGGCATACATATCTATATCTTTGCCGTCTAATTTAAGCTCGGTAAAAATGGCTTGATTACGAACTTTTTTGAAAAAATCGCTGGTTAATACTGGAGACAAATCCATAGCATCTTTCAATATGTGGTTTGTGTTTGGGTGAGCGATGATTTTGCCATTTCCATCGAATAACACGCTATAACCATTACCTGCGACTTTCATCGCTAAAATACTATCTAAGACGCTGTCTAAAAAGACTAGACCACCGATAGCGCCAACAAACTTGCCATTAATCGTAATAGGTTCGACAAACGTCATGGAGAGTTGTTTGGTAGCCGCTGATATGTAAGGCGCTGTTACATAAGCACTGTTTTTAGCTTTGGCATCCATGTACCAGCTACGATTGCGAGGATCGTAATCTGCGCTATTTAGAGATGGATCATGGCGATACATGTCTCCATTTTCTAGACCCAAAAATGTCATGCCAAACCCTAAGCTAGCTTGGGCTTGTTGTAAGATATTCTGGATATCTTTTTCATTTAGGTTAGGGCTTTCTTGTAAAGAAGTTTCTATCTTTTGTTTGATGGCTTGCATGGTGCCGATACGATCCCCAGACCAGCTATTTATATAAGTCGAAATAGCATTTGCTTGAGAGCCGGCTTCTGATTTTATACGGGCATCGCTATCTGATTTTAAGGCGTAAAGAGAAACGCCACCAACCCCGATAGCGATGATAATGGCCACAATTATGGACTGGAGGGTAATTTTAGTTTGTAACGAAAAGAGCATCCTTTTTCTCCTATGAAATATATTAGGTACACTAACTATCTTGTGTGCCGTATTTAAGTAAATTTAAAAGAATGAGCATTCTCTATTATTTAGAATAGGCTTGCTATGGGGATATAGTGACTTGATAGTTTTGATACTTTTGAATCTTTCTGTTATCGTCCGCGACCCTTTTCTATTAGCGATAACAGGTAAATATTAGATGATTTGTGGATTTGATTACGGAACATCAAATTGTGCATTAGGTATTGTGCAAGATTCGGCTGTGCGTTTGGTCGCTTTAGAAGGAGAACATGCTTTTTTACCGTCTACTTTATACGCTTTAGATCGAGACTTGATTACCGAAGCGGTCGGAAGAGGCCTTCAAGATATTCATTCAAGACAAGCCTTCGCAGAATTGCGTATGAATGCTTTAACACGGGCCAAGCGTGCGCGTTATGAAGAAGATATTGCAGATGAAGACCAAACGTTATTTTTTGGGCGCGCTGCGTTTGACGAATACTTTCAATGGCCTGAAGAAGGCTACTTCGTAAAATCGCCTAAGTCATTTCTAGGTGGCGCTGGACTGCGTTCCGAACATATTCATTTCTTTGAAGACGTTGTGACTGTGATGATGCAGAACATCAAACAGCGCGCCGAAAAAAGCTTGGGTGCAGAAATTACTCATACCGTCATTGGTCGTCCTGTCAATTTTCAAGGTCTTGATGCAGAAGTCAGTAACCGTCAAGCGCTTGAGATCCTTACGACAGCAGGTAAACGTGCAGGTTTTAAAGAAATTGAGTTTCTGTATGAACCTATTGCTGCTGGTTTGGATTTTGAAGTGAAACTGGCTGAGAATAAAACCGTATTGGTTGTGGATATTGGTGGTGGTACCACCGACTGCGCGATGGTTCGTATGGGGCCTGACTACCTCAAAAAAGAAGACCGTCGTAGTGATTTTCTAGCTCACACTGGTGAACGAATTGGTGGTAATGATTTAGACATACAGATTGCAGGCAAACACTTTATGCCGTTATTTGGTATGGGTTCGCTACTTAAGACGGGGTTGCCAATGCCGACTCAACTGTATTGGAATGCAGTCACAACGAATGATGTGTCTGCCATCGCGACCTTTAATAGTATGGAAACAAAGAATCAAATAAATCAGCTACGTTTAGATGCTGCACAGCCAAAGTTGATTGAGCGCTTCTTGCGCATGCGAGAAGAAAAACATAACTATCATATCGTGCGTAGTGCAGAAGAGGCGAAAATAGCCTTATCTGATGCTCAGAGTTATCTTGCTTCATTGGATTATATTGAATCGGAGTTAACTGCTACTGTTACTCGTGAGGAACTGACGAAGTCAATTGCTTCACCTTTAGAAAAAATGCTGAACTTGATGACTGCTGCGATAGAGCAGGCAGGTGAGAAACCAGATTTGATCTATATGACAGGTGGTTCGGCAAAATCCCCGGTGATTCGTGAGGCTATTCAACAACGTATTGGTGATATTCCTGTTTTGGATGGCGACCACTTTGGCAGTGTGGCGGCAGGCTTAACGGTATGGTCTGAGCGTATCTTTAGATAAAGGTGGTTTTTTATCTTTTCAAACACTTTGATTTGATAAAAAGTTTGGTTTTTTATCCTGGGGATCTATCGAATTGATGTCGCTAGTAACTTTAGTTTTTCCATTATTGAGCAAAGATAATGCTGATATAATGTTTATCTACTAAACATTATTCACGGGGTATGCACTTGTTTAACGCTTTATTAATTCAAATAAGAGATCTTTTTGCGTGGAGTGATGTTAAGCGTCCCTGGCACCTGGCGGTCCTTGCTGCAGTCTGTGTTGGTATTCCTGCCTTGATTGGCGCGGCGACAGACCAATTCGCAGTGGCGACATTGTCTAGCTTAGGGGCAATGGTCATTTTGTATTTGCCTAAAACGCGTACTGCACATCGAATGGTGACGCTAGCCATGTGCTCATTTGGCTTTATGGTGTGTTTTACCATTGGTTCTCTGTCCAGTTTTAACTCTTACGTTGCAGCTTTTGCTCTTGGGGCGCTGTCCTTTGGCGCTATTGTTATTACTCGATATTATCGCTTACCGCCTCCAGGTAGCTTTTTCTTTATTCTCGTTTCCGCGTTGGCGATTTATTTACCTTTTGATTTAGGTAAATGGTCATCGAATATCGGCATGGTTGCTTTGGGTGGGATGCTATCTTGTGGTCTGGCGTTTATTTATAGCTTAATGACAGGCGCAAATGATTTACCAGCAACAAAAATTGAAACAGACACTCAGGTGAATGCGATTATTTTAGAAGGCGCATTAGTGGCTTTCTTTATATCTTTCTCTTATTTATTGGCTGTGTTACTGGCTTTACCTAACGCACTTTGGGTACCTATTTCATGTGCGGCTATTTTACAAGGTGCCACTTATCGAATGATCTGGCACCGAAATGTTCATCGCATTGTTGGTACCGCAATTGGTATGGGTGTCGCTTGGTGTTTGTTTTCTTTGCAGCCGAATTATTGGGTTTTAGCGTTAAGCATGATCTTCTTTCAATTTGTCGTGGAATTATTGATCGTCAAAAACTACGGCGCAGCGGTGATTTTTATTACTCCGTTAACGGTCATTATGGCGGAGTTTACTAGCGCTAATATGAGTACTGCCGTTTTACTAGAGCATCGATTGGTCGATATTTCTATTGGTAGTGCTATTGGAATTATTGGCGGAACTATCTTTCATCGAACATCTTTGCTGAAGAATATTGAGTCGCGTATGAATACTCGCAGTTCTTTATCTGGACGTAAACCTTCTTAAAACTTTTTCAGACTAACAAACCTAGATGAATGCCTTTCTTCTTTGTATGAAGGGTGTTCGTTAAGCGTTCAGTATTTCCATCGCTTTAGTTGCTTAAATTTAAGTTAAACCGTACGCTTCGAATCTCTGGTAATCGGTTATTAATCTTGCATTAAAATAATGAATACCAGTTCTTGTGAAGGTGCCCTAACGGGTGAAACGGGAAACAGGTGCGCTCTTTGTTAAGCAATCCCTGTACTGCCCCCGCAACGGTAAATAAGTGATGTATTTTTCTTGCTCCCACTGTCCATTGATAGAAATATCTTTGAATGGGAAGGGACGAGAGTTTTAGAAATACATATCTGCAAAACACTTATCAGTCCGGAGACCGGCCTTCATTAATTAGGACTTTTCTTGTCGGCAAGCTTTGTCATGCGAAAGTCCGCTAATTTGAATCATACGGGTGAGTATGAAGCATATTTTGGAGGCACATAGTGCATATTGAACCTGGCGTCGTTGACGGCGCAAAAATCGTTTTGAGTTACGCTACGGCGTTGGCCGCTTTTGGATTTTCTGCTAAAGCTTCTATCGACATGATAAAAAAAGACGGCTTTATGTCTTTAATCGGTCGTAGTACTTTGACCACACTTTTTGTTTTTGCCTTTTTTGAACTCTTGCCTCATCACGCCGTCGGAGTGTCTGAAGTGCATCTCATATTAGGTTCAACGCTGTTTCTAATCTTTGGCCCAGCCGCAGCTTCTGTTGGCTTGATATTAGGTTTGCTAACGCAAGGAGTCTTCTTTGCTCAGTTTGACCTGCCTCAATATGGCATGAACGTGACCACCTTATTGTTACCTCTGTTTGCCATGTCTGCTGTTGCCCGTCGTACGATTGCTGAGAATACGGCTTATGTCGATATTAGCTACAAGCAAGCATTGAAACTGTCCCTAACTTACCAAGGCGGTATTGTCGCTTGGGTGGCTTTTTGGGCGTTTTATGGACAAGGTTTCGGTGCCGAGAACGTAGCGGCTGTCGCGACGTTCGGTATGGCTTACCTTAGTGTTGTACTGATCGAGCCGATTCTAGATCTTGCCGTATTGGCTGGGGCGAAAAGCTTACATCGCTTTAAGAACTCGTCTTTGTTTGAAACGCGTTTGTTTAACTAAGTAGAAAGCACAGTTCCAAATGCCCGCTCTGTTTACCTATAGTAGAAACAGAGCGGGCATTTTTTTATTGTCGGCGTTTATATCGACCATGCTCGTTAACAAATTCCAAAAAAGCTCGGTTGGCTTTCGATAAGTAACTGTCTTTGCGCCAAGCAATACCAAGATCTAGCCAGATTGGTGGATCAAAAGAACGAGTGATGAGGTCATCGTCTTCTTCAATAACCATGGCGAGTAAAGTAGAGATGCCAAAGCCTTGCTGAGTGATGGATTTGATCAATGGAATCAAATTGGTTTCAAAACCAATTTTGGGCGTTTTTTTACAGGCTTTAGCCAGCTTATCGACGATACGGCGATGAAAGTAACCTTCTTTAAACATGACAAGCTCTTCATCGAAAAATGCCTCTGGTGAGATTTTTTCTAGTTGGCTGAAAGGGTGATCAGTTGCTATTGTGACGAGCATTTCTTCTCGGATCAGCGCTTGAGTTTCCAAACCATCGGGGAGCGTTTCAGCAACGATAACACTAAGATCTAATTCGCCATTTTCGAGCATTTTTTGCAGCTGCCAGGTTCCGCCTTCGATCACTTTGAGCGTAATAGTGGGGTACTTATGACGAAATGCCATCAGAATGGGTGGAAAGTAATAGGAGCCCAGCATACTAGGAATTCCCACTCGTACTTCGCCTTGGCTCAAACCTTTTAGCTCGCTCATTTCTAATAAGGCATCATCGGTAGCTTGAATGATTTTTTCTGCATGTATCAGCAGCTTTTTGCCTTCGTCAGTTAGACCAATATTTCGATCTGCCCGATGGATTAAGGTTAGGCCCAAATCCGCTTCTAGTTTTTTGATTGCCATACTAACAGCGGGTTGAGCAACGCCAAGCTGCTGGGCTGCTTTGGTAAAGCTTTCTGTTTTTGCGATGGCAATGAAATAACGTAGCGGCTTAATGTCCATCAATAACCCTTATGGATTGGATAAAATGAATATATTTTATTGATAAAATGGCGAGGCGTATAGTATCGCAATAATATTTGTTTGATTTGTTTTTGATGTCTGTGGAGTTTTGCTGTGATAGAAGTAGGTAGTTCGGTATTTTGGCGAGGAACCTTGGCTCTAGTCATTGGCTCTTTTATGATTTTTGCCAATGTGTACGTGACGCAGCCTTTGTTACCCATGATCGCTAACGAGTTTTCTATTAGTCCACTGCAAGCTAGCGGTAGCTTTACTATTACAACTCTTACGTTGGGCATATCCTTGCTTTTCTACGGTCCAATTTCAGATGCCTTAGGTCGCAAAGGGATTATGGTGATGACCATGGTTGGTATTACTTTAACCACCTTTTGTTTGTCCCTAGTACAAAGTTACGAATCATTATTGGCATTGCGTGCCCTGCAAGGTTTTTTTCTAGCTGGGTTGCCTGCTATTGCCGTTGCTTATTTGGGCGACGAATATACACCAGAAGCTTTGATGGTTGCTGTTGGCTTGTACATCAGCGGAAACACGTTAGGCGGCATTGGTGGTCGTCTGATTGGTGGTTTTGTTGGTGAATGGCTAGGGCGTTCCGCAACCTTTGGGGTAATGAGTGTTATTAGTCTGATTTGTTTATTGGCTTTTTTCTTTCTATTACCAAAATCACAACATTTCGAAGCAAAACCGCTACGCGTTGGTCATATCTTGATGAACATGAAGAGCCATCTGCAGAATCGTCGCTTATTAACCAGTTATTTCATCGGTGGTTTTAGCTTCTTCATTTTTATCAACCAATACAGCTACGTGACCTTCGTTTTGGAAGCCGCACCTTATAACTTAACCGCTAAATATGTTGGCTTGCTTTTCCTTACCTACTTGTCAGGCACATTGGGTTCAGCTATTTCGGGCAAACTTGCCAAACGCTGGAGTCAGCCAAACATTATGGTATTAGGTACCTGCATATTCATGTTTGGTTCTTTAGTCACCCTTGGTGATTCATTATTGGCGATCATAGTGGGCTTATTGATAAACAGCTTTGGCTTCTTTTTGTGTCATTCAACGACTAGTAGTTTTGTGAGCCGCAACGCCAAACACGCCAAAGCCAGCGCATCTTCCTTGTACCTAGTGTTTTATTATCTAGGCGCCAGTCTTGGCGGGTTTTATCTTGATCCTTTCTGGCAAGCGGATGGCTGGACCGGCGTCATCATGGGATCTTGGTTAGTATTGGGTGTCGTCGTATTGGCGGGAGTTAGCTTGATTCGAGGACAAAAAGCCGTGCAAGCGCAGAGCTATTGATTGCGTCATTGATCTAATTGTTGAGCTGTACATAAGCTCAACAAAGGGCGTTGTTAACCTAATTCAACGCCTGCATTTTTAAGTCTTCGATACTCTGCCAATGCCACTTTATCTGCCTCAATATCTAGAGGATTGGAATCAAGTGAATGCCAAGTGACTTCGTCTGCCTCTAGAGACAATATTTCACCTTGCCAACGATTAGCAACGTAATAGTGAATGAGTTGAAGCTCGCCTGTTGGATGATAAAGAGAGCACAAGTGAACATAAGACTTTGGGACGATATCTAGCTCTTCTTTTAGCTCTCGTAACAAAGCCTGTTCCTGTGTTTCCCCCAGCTCCATGTGACCGCCAGGAATAGCAATCAGACTTGGATCATACTCCTTGTCCTTGGCGCGTTTCTCTAACAACACCTGATCGTCTTTTAGCAATATAAAAGAGACACATTCATGAACTTGCATTTAGATAACTCCTATTATTTGTTAAGAACCCAGCGAAAAGCTGTCATAAATAGTCTATTAAAATTACCATACTCGTTATTACATAATCGAATGCTTCAAACAGAGTGAAATATGAACACTAAAATATACAAAGAAGTGCTTTTTTTAGCCAAAGAACTCATGACTTGTGCTAACAAAAAAGACCAAGCGGGCTTTGATGCTTATTATGCAGAATTGAAAGCCATCTGTGACGACAACGACGGCACAGACAAAGATCATCCAGTGCAGTGGGAAACCCTTGGTGACTTTACCGACGATTTAGAACAGGCGATTGTTATCTACGATAAAGCTTTAGAAAAAGCCGCGGCAATCAACTCAAAAGACTATCTATCCTCCATTGGCTTCGCTGCCGCTCAACTAAAAATAGAGCTTGGCGATAACGCTAGTGCCATTGAATACCTTGAACAAGCTAAAATTCACAGCAATAAAATCATTGATAAAGAGCTAAAAGCGGAAATCCACGACGTGCTATTTGATCTGAAAAAAGCTTAAAGAAACAAGAGAGAAAAGAGACAAAGAATGGAACGTCCTACCAAGGAACAGATCAGCGAATTACCCTTATATATTGGCCTTGGTCTTTCCGACATCTACATCGTTGAAAACGAACTTGATGCCGCACAAGCCATAAAAGAGCTAGAAAACGAGACTTCTATCGGATTCGATACCGAAAGCAAACCGATTTTCCTGAAAGGCCAAGTCAGTCCGGGTCCATCGCTCATCCAACTGGCGACAGAGTCAAAAGCGTTCCTATTCCCAACTCGATTTCCTTCGGCTGTCGCTGCGGCCAAGGAAATACTAACCAACCCAAAAATCAAAAAAATTGGCTTCGGCATCAAAGACGATAACAAAGAACTGCGTAACAAACTCAACATCGATATCACCAACACGCAAGATTTGTCTGTCACCTTAAAGCAACTCGCCGGAGAGAAAAACAGCATCGGCGCCCGCGCCGCCGTCGCCATGGTACTCGGAAAACGCCTTGGCAAAGGCGCCCAAAAATCCAACTGGGGCGCTTATCCACTGAAAGAAAACCAGATTCTTTATGCAGCTAATGATGCGCATTCGGCTATATGTGTAGAAAGAGCGTTGGTACTGCTGCGCTAGGCTTTATAAAGGTTTCCATTCAAACGCTTTGTATTCCCGACCGTTATTTCCGCTTTTTAATTCAGGGAAAAGCTGAGCGGGTAACTTTTTTCAATTGATAAAAAAGTAACCAAAAATTCGCTTAAAGATCTTTAATGCCTGATTTTCTTCATAAGCGCATGATTGCTACCTACGCTCGTAATATCGTAAGGCATAGATTGTTTTTGCAGGCTTGAGAGAGGATGTTTTTAACTGACTCTGAAACTCCATAAGGTCGCGCAACTTCGTTTCGTCGAACTGAGTTCATAGTGATGCTGGTTTTTCGTAGGGCGTCATGAGCGAAGCGTGATGCGCCGTTAGGCATTATGGTCAGACAAACATGTTTAATTATTATCTGGGCTTAATTGTTCTTTCGGGAGGGGATGTGGTTGATGCGTGTTGCTGCATTTGTGGCGATTTGCTACAGTTCTTGTATAACACTTAGGAGATTTTATTATGTCTACAGCAAGTATTCGACTTGACCAAGAGCTGGTTGATAAAGCGGCCATCATGGCGAAAGCTTTAAACCGAACAACACCTAAGCAAATTGAGCACTGGGCGAAAATCGGTGAAATGATGGAAGATAACCCAGATTTACCTTATGAATTTGTAAAACAAGCCATCATTGCCAAAGCGGAAAAAGAAGCCGGAAAACTTGAGGAATACAGCTTTGGCTAACATTACTCAAGTTCTTCAAACAACCACATTTAAAAAAGCGGTTAAAAAGCTGCATAAAAACCAAAAAGCGGATCTAGATAATGCAATCAGAGAATTGATTAAAGATCCGCTTCTAGGGCAACAAAAGAAAGGCGATTTATCCTTCCTTCGTGTCTATAAATTTAACATGGTGAAACAACTTACATTACTTGGTTACAGCTACGAAGATGGCACCGTGACACTCGAACTCATGGCGTTAGGTACTCATGAAAACTTTTACCGTGATGTGAAAAATATCATTTGAGCGGATATTGATCATAATGGTTAAGCCAGCTCCAATTTCTTAGACTTGGAAAAAAGGCCTAATCCTAATTGTTACAAAACTCGAAACTCGCAATTGTTCTTCGCATGAGCCCCGAAAAGTAATTCAATTTTGAGCAACCAAACCACAAAACATTTCGCTTACTATTTTCATGTATAACGCTAAGCTTACCAGACTATGTAATCCGGTAGAGTGCCTTGTGATGGAGTACATTTTGGTGCATCATTTGTTCATTATCATTTGAAAAGTTTTAGGTGATGCAATGGAAACAGCACAACTTGAAAGTATTACTAGTGCCGCTATGAACTTGCCTGAGAAAGAGCGTGCTAAACTTGCACATGATCTGGTTGCCAGTTTAGATGGTCCAGCCGATATTAGTGTTGCAGAGGCTTGGGACATTGAAATCTGCCGCAGAATCAATGACATTGAATCAGGCAAAACTGAACTTCTTGATATTAATGAAGCCATTTCACGCGCCAGAGCTCGGATTAGGGGCTGATCTTGAAGGTAAAGATTAGCACGGAAGCTAGCGTAGAATTGACCGAGGCCGCTGCTTGGTACGAACTTGAGATACCCGGTCTGGGAGAGCAGCTCATTACTAGTTTTGAGCAGGCTACGGCAAAGCTCAGCAAACCAAACCCACCGCTCGTACCGGTCATTGGTAAAGCTGCCAAGCTTGGAGCCAAAAAATTGATTCTTCAAAGGTTCCCTTTCTCCTTTGTGACTATAGCAAGTAGTCAAACAATTACGGTCGTTGCTTTCGCCCATCATTCTAGAAAACCCGGCTACTGGCACGATCCTCACCCCATAACCAAGGCGAGAACGTGAACGCTTTTTAAACAGTCAAACTCGATATTATTGCTCAATTTTGAAAATAAATGTATTAGCTTCTATAAAGACAGCGCAAGTCAATGGTATCGCAATAAGTAATGAATTTAGTGAATTTAGGGTCAGATGAAAGGTACTATTTTTCATTTGACCCTAATATACTCATGGCTTTTGATGTCTTGTACAACCGCCTAGACTTCACTGTTTTGAGTGATAAAGTGCTCTTTTTCATCTGACCCCAAAACTCAAAATTATTGATCACCAAGGGCCATGAACGTTCCATTCTTACGTTAACTAATTGTTATTTATATCAAATTTTTGGAGATATCTCAGCATCTGACCCTAATTATTTTAAGGGTTATAACGCCGCATTAAGGTGTGAGCAACGCAGATCACTTAACTTAAAGTATTTGCCGTAAACACTTAAGTTGAATCAAACCGAAAATGCCGAGCGTTAGGGATTCGTCTTAAATACTTTGTTAGTTTGTATTTTGAGGGGGGGAGTAATGATATAGGTAGATATGATTCCCATGATGAGTAAACCTCTGGAAAGTTAAGAGCGCATAGGAAGCAGGGGGAAAAACCACAATCCTAGCAAGAAGAGAGCAGCTCGGAAACCGAGGGAATTAATAGCTTGTTTTAAACCAGATGTTTCTTGATTTACCACTGAGTCATTTTTCTCCATAAGCTGTACCTCGCATTTTCTTCTAAGTGGGCGTCGAACCCTGAATGATTCTACAAATAGTATTTTTAAGTCATAGGCAGTCACCAAAGCGACTACAACGTTTAATACATAACCTGCAATTTCGAACCACTCCCCCGCGCTACCTATGCACTCTAGAAAAGCACAACAATCATATTGATATTTTACCTGAAAATCAATTGCCTGAGTTACCTTTACAAACTAATGCTTGCCTACAGAATGGTGTCGAAGGCCCAATGTAGTATGCGTCGCCGTGTCTGCACTGGTTAGATTTCTTGATTGCCATTGCCAAATAAGTCTGCTTGTGATGTATGCAACTTTTGCGTATGTTTGTAGTTCTTTCCTTGCGGAGTCTCAATGGACTGTCTTTCGTCATATTTACGAATTACAGTTGTCACGACGTAGCCCGTAATCTCGACCTCGCCAACCTCATCTAGCTTTCTAAAGACATTGAGAATGCACTCTAAGCATGTTCCATGCTGAAAGGTGATCTCTTCTCTTAGAACTTGATGCTGGAAGGCCGCATCTTGCATAGTGAAACCAATAACCTGCTCTTCATAAATCCCTTTCCACTTGTAGCGCCCTTCTCGCAATACAGGGCTTACGACTTCAATATTGGCATTCTCAATGATTAACGGCTTGATTGAATGCGAAGTCAATATAAACTCGTAGAAACGAGCACTGGGGACGTTCCTTTCTGGCGTAAGTGGTCTGAGGTTTTGATCTAGATGTGAAATTCCAATTGACTCGACGTTTTCACGGCCGTTTAAGTTTTTATAGAAATTTGACCTTCTTACAACTATTTTCGGCTCTTTTCTCAATATGTGGACAGCGTTGTCTCGAGCAGCATTCTCGATTCTAGGCTCCATGTCACGCAATTCCTGGCGCAGCTTTTCAATTTGGAGTCTTTTCTCCTCAATACTTAGCTCGGTTAGCTCTTTGCTGAGCGCTTCCTCTTCTGATTCATATATCTGAGGTGCAAGAGCTACAAGAATAGCAACTACGGATAGCACAAGACTCAACTGCCCAGAGTTTTCTCCTGCCCATTTCCAAACTTCCCTTAACCCACCTTCTGCAAGTGCTTGAGCATCAATCTGGACAGGCACTCCAAGTGTGGAGGCAACCTCTTGAAAAATTGCGAGCAACTCGGCCTCGCAGCGATTCCGAAGAACGGCATCCATTGAGTGCTCGCGATCTTTCAAATAGTAATGAAGTTCGATCCCCCCAACTGAGGTCATACCATTCTCCTTGTAAATCTAACCCCTCAATAACCGGTGCAGTTTTGCTGCGTCCGGCGCTGTAAGCGCGAAGTTAATTGGTTTGTTATGTTCCATCTCGCTGCTTAATATGCTCTTGCGTTTCAGTTGGAATTAAATCTGCATATAGCTGCTCAAGCTCTTTTGGCTTTGTTAATAGTTCCTCAGCAATAAAGTTCAAGATTCCGAACAGTTTTTGAGCAATATCAGCATTATCTTCTAAGTTTATCTGGCCAGGATGAACAGCATTGTTTCCTACAACTCTAAGTAAATCTAAAGCTTGTTGAATTTTAGGACTAAGACCTTCTGCAACCAATTCTTTGATATCTCCATTGATATTCTTGCCACTCTTACCAACTTGTTCTAATAATTTCTGGAGTGCTAGTCTCAGCAAAGCTGTTGATCCTTTCGGTGAGTCGATAAGAATTGAGGAAGCCTCAAGGTAAAGCGATTTTATATCTTCACTTAAGTCAGCGTTTGGTGGCGGCAGCGTAGTTTTCTTAGGGAAAACAATTTCCTCATTAACCCAAAGTGTAAAATCTTCACACGAGGAGCATGTCGCCACTGCGAAGTCATCAGGAACGAAGTTATAAAAGTTGCTGCTAAATGGTTTTTTAATTTCCTGCAGAAACCTGCTTATTATCTTTTGCGAATAATCATCAATATTTGCTCTGTAATTCAAATAGAGATGGTTAATTATGTTGGTAGCTGTCGAACTTGCATTGTTCGCCGTGAACCACTCTTGGGTAGCAACTGTTTCGCAGTGTGGGCACTGAAATTTCTTACTTCCATGCTCAGGAATCATTATTTACTCCGAAATTTGATAGCACATAATATTTTCATAGTGTGCTTGCGCATCTATACAGTTTTCAATTTCCATGTAAATCCCTATAACACACTGATTTTATGGTACTTTTTTCCATATGGCGATTAATTTTAGATCCGAGCGTGCGGGTTATGCCCTTTATTCACAGCGCGTTATTTCTGCACAGTAGATCCTTATTCATTGATATTAGGAGGCTTTTTTACTTTATACCAGTACAAATACGCAAAACACGACTATTCAAAACTGGCAAACCGAGCCAAAATTTGGCAACCATAAAAATAAACTCTACATACACCCATAAATTGCGTTTCAAAATGTAGTTAAAAAGTGGCAGTTTCTTATCCTAGCCCATAAAAGATTGATTCCCGTCTTCGCGGGCGCTTGTCCCCTTGTGGGGAATGACTTATCTACGTAAGGGCTCATAGTGGAAATAATGAAAGCTTCGCTTTTAACGGCGGATTACGGTCGTGCCTCCCTTATCACGCCCTACGAAAGAGCGGCATCACCGATGAAGTCAGTTCGACGCAATCCTGATTGCGCGACTCTATGGAGCTTCAGAGTCAGTTAAAAATACCCTTTCTTTAGCCTGCAAAAACAATCTATGCCTTTCGACAAAAATCGTCTTGCCAAAACGATAATAAACAAAGTGAATGAGACGTTTAGGCGATAGCCCGATAAAAGATTTTTTGCTTTTCTATTAAATGAAAGCGTTGCATCGGTTGGCAAAAGTTACACGCCAAGCAGGGCGGAATAAAGATTGGGAATGCAAGGCGTTTGAATGGAACGTCAATTCCGCGTCGGGCTGAAGCCGCGACCTACTTCACAATGAAAGCTTCGCTTTCAGCGGCACATTACGCTTCGCTTATGATGCCCTACGACCCCCAGTTTCCATTATGAAGTCAGTTCGACGCGACGAAGTTGCGCGACTCTATGGCGTTTCAGAGTCAGTTAAAAATACCCTTTTTTAAGCCTGCAAAAACAATCTATGCCTTACGATACAAGGAGCGTAGGGGAACAATTATGTACCTATGAAGAAAGTCAGGCATTAAAGATCTTAAAGAGACCTTTTGGTTACTTTTGCGGATCTGGGCAAAAGTTACCCGCCCAGCAGGGCGGAATAAAAGGTTGGGAATACAAAGTGTTTGAATGGAGCATGAATTCCGCGTCGGGCTGAAGCCGCGACCTACAATAAAAGATTCGCTTTCAGCGGCACATTACGCTTCGCTCATGATGCCCTACGCCCCCCAGTTTCCATTATGAAGTCAGTTCGACGCGACGAAGTTGCGCGACTTTATGGAGTTTCAGAGTCATTTTTTGACGAGCTATCTCCCACCGAATAAACAATCTATGCCTTACGATAAAAATCGTCTTATCAAACTTAATAATAAACAAAGTGAATCAGACGTTTGGGCGATAGCCCGATAAAAGATTTTTTGGTTACTTTTGCATCGATTGGCAAAAGTTACACGCCCAGCAGGGCGGCATAAAAGGTTGGGAATACAAAGCGTTTGAATGGAACCAAAGAAAACAAAAAAAAGCCCCGCAGGGCGGGGCTATAAAACTAGGGAGTGACTTCGATAAGGTCACGTGCTGCTTTTACACAGCATTCTGATCTGGTGCTGCATTAAGAAATGCAACACCAAACGCAGACTGTTTTCCCGTTACGCCATGTCTGGTATTACTGCGATGTAACGGGAAGATTTCTTTAAATGGCTTTGTTGTTCAATTCGGTATTTTTCAATACTTCATCAAGGTGTAGCCAGGTTTCGATGACGGTGTCTGGGTTAAGAGACATGCTTTCGATACCTTGCGCTACAAGCCAGTCGGCGAAGTCGGCGTGGTCAGATGGGCCTTGGCCACAGATACCAACGTATTTACCTTGTTCGCGACAGGCGGTGATCGCCATTTTTAGCAGTTTTTTGACTGCTGGATTGCGTTCGTCGAATTTGTCTGCGATTAATCCTGAGTCGCGGTCAAGTCCAAGTGTTAGTTGGGTTAAATCGTTTGAACCGATTGAGAAGCCGTCGAAGTATTGTAGGAACTCGTCTGCCAGTAGGGCGTTAGACGGAAGTTCGCACATCATGATGACTTTTAGGCCGTTTTCACCGCGAGCTAAGCCTTGTTCCGCAAGCAGTTCGGTAACTTGTTGCGCTTCTTCCAAGGTACGAACAAATGGGATCATAATTTGTACGTTGGTTAAGCCCATTTCGTTACGAACGCGGCGGATGGCTTCACATTCTAGAGCGAAGCAATCGCGGAACGAGGCGTCGATGTAACGCGCGGCGCCACGGAAGCCAAGCATTGGGTTTTCTTCGTCTGGTTCAAACAACGGACCACCAACAAGGTTGTGGTATTCGTTTGATTTGAAGTCGGACAAGCGCACGATGACTGGTTTTTTAGAGAAAGAGCAAGCCAGCGTTGCGACGCCTTCGACCAGTTTGTCGACGTAGAATTCCACTGGGCTGTTGTAGCCGGCGATGCGGTGGTTGATTTCTTCTTGCAGCGCTGGTGTCATTTCTGCGTAGTTCAGCAAGGCTTTCGGGTGAATGCCGATCATGCGGTTGATGATGAATTCTAATCGCGCCAAGCCAATACCTGCGTTTGGTAGCATGGCAAAGTCGAAGGCGCGGTTTGGGTTACCCACGTTCATCATGATTTTTACTGGCAATTCTGGCATGTTGCCTACTTCAGAGGTGATGATGTCGAATGGCAGTTCGCCTTGGTAAACAAAGCCCATGTCGCCTTGCGAGCAAGATACGGTGACTATTTGGCCATCTTTCAATACATCTGTTGCGTCGCCACAACCAACGACTGCTGGAATACCTAGTTCACGTGCGATGATCGCTGCGTGACAAGTACGGCCACCACGGTTGGTCACAATAGCAGAAGCGCGCTTCATGATAGGTTCCCAATCTGGATCGGTAATGTCGGTAACCAGAACGTCGCCCGGTTGGATGCGATCCATTTCGGTAATAGAGGACAATACTTTCACTGCGCCTGTGCCGATTTTGTGACCAATGGCGCGGCCGGTGATCATGACCTGAGAGGTTTTCTTTAGATTGTAACGTTCCATGCTTTGGGCATTGGCTTGGCTACGAACGGTTTCTGGACGCGCTTGAACAATATAGATTTTGCCGTCGATGCCGTCTTTCGCCCACTCAATGTCCATAGGACGTTTGTAGTGTTTTTCAATGATGCAGGCTTGGCGAGCAAGATCTTGAATCTCGTCGTTAGTCAGTGCAAAACGGTTTTGGTCATCCAAAGCGACTGGAACGATTTTAACGAATTCTTCGCTGCCCGCTTCGGCGTATTCCATTTTTTGTGCTTTGCTGCCTAGGCTCTTACGAACAACAGAAGGGCGGTTTGCAGCCAGTGTTGGTTTGTGTACGTAGTATTCATCAGGGTTGACGGTGCCTTGTACAACCATTTCACCAAGGCCATAAGCGGCAGTTATGAAAACCACTTCGTCAAAGCCAGATTCCGTGTCTAGAGTGAACAGCACGCCAGAAGCGCCGATGTCACTGCGTACCATTTTTTGAATACCTGCGGACAAAGACACTCCTTGGTGTTCAAAGCCTTGGTGAACGCGGTAAGAAATCGCACGGTCGTTAAATAGGGAAGCAAAAACGCGTTTGATAGAGGCTTTGATGTCTGCCAAGCCTTTCACGTTTAGGAAAGTTTCTTGTTGGCCTGCAAAAGACGCATCTGGCAAATCTTCTGCTGTAGCAGAAGAGCGCACTGCAAATGATGTATCGTCTGCGTTGTCGTCACAAAGTGTTGCGAAAGCTGCTTCGATTTCTTGGTCAAATTCTGCTGAGAAAGTGGCGTCTTCAATCCATTGGCGAATCTTTACGCCAGTTTCAGCAAGGGCGTGAACATCGTCCACATCCAATGCGTCTAGTGCTTGATGGATTTTTTCGTCAAGGCCGCTTTCTGTGATGAAGCTTTGATAAGCATAGGAAGTAGTTGCGAAACCGTTAGGTACTTGAATACCAAGGTCTGTCAGGTTGGAAATCATTTCACCTAAAGAGGCGTTTTTCCCGCCTACTTCACCGACATCTTCCATATGAAGATCTTTAAACCACTTAATAAATTTGCTCACAAGAGACTCCAATTATTTTTTTCTTATTAAAAGAATTTGGCTGGTTGGCCAAAAGATGGCTGGTTTGCCAAGTGGACTTCAGACGCTCATCAAATTGCTGTGTGCTCTTGTCAAAGCGCTTGGTCTGAGTTCATTGTATGTAGGGTAGTTGCTTTGAATAAAATCGATTATTCGATGTAGTTTTATTTCAATCGAAAAAACGAATGTCGTTAGATAACAACAAAAATGGGAAAAAACGCATGAAAGTGTATTTTGTATCAGACGGGACAGCGATCACGGCTGAGGTATTTGGGTCAGCAATGTTGTCGTTTTTTGATGTGGCGGTAGAGACCAAAAGTGTGCCTTTCTTGGGCACCAAAGATCAGGCAGAAGGCTTGAAGCAACAGATCAATTTGGAAGTGCAGCAAGGTGTTGCTTTGCTGGTATTTTATACTATTTCCGATGTGGCAATCCGCGAGATTATCGATTCTTGTAATTGCCATTGTTACAATTTGTTTGGTGATTTGTTGTCGCCGATTGAGCAAGCCTTAGGTGTCAAGGCTCAGCCGACAGCACAAAAAGCTCATGGTATGAAAGAGGGCGTTTACGATGGTCGAATAGACGCTATTAACTATGCTTTGGCGAATGATGACGGGGCTTCAGTGAAGAATTTTGCCGAGGCAGATATTATCTTGCTGGGAGTGTCTCGCTCTGGCAAAACGCCAACCAGTTTGTATTTGGCGATGCAGTACGGTATCAAGGCAGCAAACTATCCGATCACTGAAGATGATTTTTCCACGCCCGGTTTGCCTAAGGTGTTAAAGGATCATAAGAAGAAGCTGTTTGGTTTAACCATAGAAGCTCAGCGCTTACATGAGATTCGTACTGGTCGAATGGCGGCAAGTAAGTATGCCTCGGCTCGTCAATGTCGCTATGAAGTAGACGAAGTGGAGTCTTTATATCGCCAAGAACGCATTCCTTTTTTGAATTCGACAAAACTGTCTGTGGAAGAAATTTCCACCAAAGTGATGGCTGAAATGAATTTGGTGCGTCATAGGCAATAAAAATGCTTGGCGGAATGATCAGATAATTCGATGGGTTCATTGTTTTTGCTTGAAATTTAGACAATTAAGTAATGAAAATATTTCGCTTAGGCTAAAATGGCATTACAAATGCTTGTAAAAGACAGACAAATATCGAGTCATAAGGGCTATTTGTTGTGTAATTACCAAATTAACTCGAAGAGAGTGTGCAGATAATGCTAAGAGCTACGCTAACTTCGAGAGTATTTGGTGAATATGCTCTATAATAACGATTAATTGAGCGCGACAGTGACTCGGCAAAAGTGGCTTATTAGAAGTGACTTGCCAGAAATGGCTTATCAGAAGTGATAGCGAGTACTGCAAATGTTCTAAATAGTGAGATGTTCATATTTCTATTTTATAAAAGGGCGTCTTATTGAAAAAACCAAGGATAAAAATACATTGAGTAATAAAAAAATTAACGATCCACACATGCAGCGAGAAGCGTCTAAGTACGATAACCCCGTACCAAGCCGTGAATTCATTCTAGAGTTTCTTGCCACCCAAAATAAAAGCATGGGTCATTTAGATTTATGCAAAGAGTTTTCGCTGACTGGCGAAGACGAAATCGAAGCCCTCCGTCGTCGTCTCATCGCTATGTGTCGAGACAATCAAATGACTAGCAACCAAAATGACGAATACTCGCCGATTTTAGAAAGTGACCTAATTGAAGGTTACGTTCAAGGCAATAAAGAAGGTCATGGTTTCTTGTTGCGTCAAAGTGATGACGATATTTTCCTATCTGCCCGTCAAATGCAGAACGTGATGGATGGCGATAAAGTAAAAGTACGTCTTTCTGGACGTAGTGTTAAAGGTCGCTTAGATGGTGTGGTTGTTGAAGTCATAGAGCGAAAGCACAGCCAATTGGTTGGCCGCTACTATGAAGAAAGCCGCACTGCTTTCGTTACACCAGAAAATCCACGTATTGCCCAAGATATCCTGATCACCACAGAATCTGGTTTAACACCAACACATGGTCAATATGTATTAGCAGAAATCGTTACCTACGCTGAGCGCGGCAAACCAGCTCAAGGTTTAGTTAAAAAAGTTCTTGGCGACTTTATGGCGCCAGGCGTTGAGATCGAAGTGGCGATGCACCGTTATGAAATTCCTAACGAGTGGCCAGCAGCAGTCGAAAAGCAAATCAAAAATTTCAAAACAGAAGTCGCAGAAGAAGACAAAGAACATCGTGTTGATTTACGTGATACGCCTTTTGTTACTATCGATGGCGAAGATGCACGTGACTTTGATGACGCGGTGTATTGTGAAAAAACACCGGGTGGTTGGAAGCTGTTTGTTGCCATTGCCGACGTTTCTCATTATGTGAAGAAAGACACGGCACTAGATGAAGAAGCCATTGTGCGTGGTAACTCGGTCTATTTCCCAGGTCGCGTTATACCTATGTTGCCGGAAGTCTTGTCGAATGGTTTGTGTTCACTTAACCCAGACGTGGATCGTTTGGCGATGGTAGCCGAAGTATCCTTGACTACTAAAGGCAAGATGCGCGGCTTCAAGTTTTATGAAGGCATTATTCGTTCTCATGCTCGTCTAACATACAGCAAAGTCGCGAAAATGATCGACGATGAGCCAGAAGAGCAAGGTATTGAGCTACGTGAACGTTATGCATCTATTGTGTCGCATATCGATGACTTAAAAGGTTTGTATCATGTCTTGAAGGGGTCTCGTGATGAACGTGGTGCGATGGAATTCGATACCATCGAAACTCGCATGGTGTTTGACGAGAATTCTAAGATTGAACACATTATTCCGGTTGAACGTAACGACGCTCATAAGCTGATTGAAGAATGTATGTTGTGCGCCAACGTGGCGGCAGCAGAGTTGTTGATTAGCGCAGATTTGCCAGCCTTGTACCGTGTTCACGAAGGGCCAAAAGACGACCGTTTGTTAACCTTGCGTACTTACCTTGCTTTGCTGGGTTTAGAGCTAACTGGTGGCACTAAGCCAACACCAGCAGATTACGCGGCATTATCTGAAAGCATTAAAGAGCGTGCGGACGTTCGTAGTATTCAAACAATGATGCTGCGTTCTATGTCTCAGGCTGTGTATCAAGCGGATAACTTGGGCCACTTTGGTTTGAATTACGAAGCTTATACTCACTTTACGTCGCCAATTCGTCGTTACCCAGATTTGTTGGTTCACCGCGCGATTCGTTATTTGATTCGTGGTGAAGGCCGTCCAACTGTGCGTCAGGCGCATCGTGTGGCAGGCAGCCCAGAACTAAAAGAACGTAAAATCTACGGTTACACTCATGCGGATATGGATGGTTTAGGGGATTCTTGTTCCTTGACTGAACGTCGCGCTGACGAAGCAACTCGTGATGTAGAAGCTTGGTTGAAATGCCAGTATGTTGAACAGCACTTGGGCGAACCGTTTGAAGGTGTCGTTACCGCAGTGACTTCGTTTGGTTTATTCGTTGAGCTGCAAGGTTTGTTTGTCGATGGTTTGGTGCATATTTCAGGGCTTGGACAAGATTATTTTGTTCACGACATGGAGCATCAGGCGATTATTGGTGAACGAACTGGTCGTGTATTCCGCCTTGGCGATACGTTGAAAGTTCGAGTATCTAGTGTGAACTTGGAGCAACGTAAGATTGATCTGAGTTTGGATGAAAGCGCAGCGCGTCAACCACGTAAAAAAGTGGAACGTAATGAAATGACCGAACTTGAAATGCAATTGGCTCAGTTGCCGCCTATTGAGTTGGGTGGTCGTCCTAAGCCGAAGTCCGCTGCAAAAGTGGAAGGCGATAAGTCTAAAGACGGCAAATCAGCAAAAGATGGCAAAGAGTCGGATGGCAAGGCAAAGAAAAAACGTCGTCCACCCGTTTCAAAAGGCAAACGCATTAGACAGAAGAAATCGTCTTCTGCCGCGGCAGCGAGCGGTAAACCAGCTTCTGCAGCAGCGAAAAAGCCGAAGAAGCCAAAAAAGCCGAAAAAGAATAATGCTAAGCCAAAAGCAAAAGACTGATCAGAAGCTGTGAACTGGGCTTTATAGATGAATAACTTTCTAGATAAGTAAAAGGGGGCGTATGCCCCCAAATTAATAGAGTAAAAGATGTCAGATTTAGAATGGATATACGGCATACATGCCGTGGAAAATGCGTTGAACCAACAGCCAGAACGTATCAAAGAGGTGCGTTTTCAAGAAGGCCGTGACGATAAGAAAACTCAGCGTTTAATGCAGCTTTGTAAAGCCAATAAAGTGCGTCATAGCGTTGTTGCCCGCCGCGATCTCGATCAGTTGTTTACCTCAAATAAAGATCGTGTGGTTCACCAAGGTGTTGTCGCTTATACCACGATGAACAAAGCAGGTAATGAAGCGGACTTGCATACACTAGTCGCTGGTTTAGATGAAACGCCGCTGATTATTATTCTAGATGGCGTGACGGATCCGCATAACTTGGGAGCTTGTTTGCGTAGTGCTGACGCAGCTGGTGCTCATGCGGTTGTCATGCCAAAAGACAATTCTGCGCCATTGAATGCAACGGTAAGCAAAGTAGCTTGCGGTGCTGCAGAAAGTATTCCTGTTTATGCGGTGACCAACCTTGCTCGCACCATGAAGAAGTTGCAAGACCAAGGTGTCTGGATCTTTGGCACGGCTGGCGAAGCGACACAAACTATTTATGAGCAAGACTTAACCATTCCGACAGCCATTGTTATGGGCGCGGAAGGTGATGGCATGCGTCGTTTGACTCGTGAGCAATGTGATTATCTAGTGAAACTGCCTATGGCTGGTGTGGTTTCTAGTTTGAATGTGTCTGTAGCGACAGGTGTTTGTCTCTACGAAGTAGTGCGTCAGCGCGCTGTTAAGGCCAAAGGTTAAGGGGCATCAAGCCTTGTTTAAGCAATTTAGTATTCCGGCACCTTCGGCAATTATTGCCGAAGAGTTACAACACAAAATTGATAACAAAACTAAGCCGTTTGGCGCGCTAGGAGAGTTGGAAAGCATTGCTTTTCAGCTTGGGAAGATTCAGCAAACGTTAACGCCTGATACGTCAAAACCTAAGATGATCATCTTTGCCGCTGATCATGGTGTTGTCGCTCAGGGCATTAGTTTGTTTCCTCAAGAAGTGACACCGCAAATGGTGATGAACTTCTTGATGGGTGGTGCCGCCGTGAGTGTTTTCTGCGATCAACATAAGGTACCGTTGCGAATAGTTGATGTGGGTGTTAATGCAGAATTAGCTGCGCATCCTTTATTAGGTGCGCGCAAAGTAGCCTTTTCATCTCAGGACTTTAGTCAACAAGCCGCAATGACAACGCAGCAGTTAGAAAAAGCGATTCAAGCGGGTGTTGACGAAGCCAATCTTGCTATTGATGATGGCGTGAACTTGTTGATGTTTGGTGAAATGGGCATTGGCAATACCTGTGTATCTTCTTGCATGATGACGGCGTTAATTGGTGTGAGCGCTGCCGACAGTGCTGGACGCGGAACAGGATTGGATCAGGCTGGTGTTTCTCATAAAGCTCAGGTGATTGAGCAATCATTAAAACGTGCCGAGCAAGAAACCGGACAGCCAATGGCAAATTGGAGCGCCCAAACCCTTGCTGAGCAGGTAGGGGGCTTTGAAATTTTGGCGATGGCAGGTGCGATGTTGCAGTCTGCACAGCGCCAGACGGCCTTCGTGGTGGATGGTTTTATCTGTTCAGTGGCTTTGCTGTTTGCACAAAAAGTTGCCCCGAATGTGCGTGAATATGCGATTTTTGCTCATCAATCAAATGAAAAAGCTCATAAGTTGCTGCTCGATCATTTGAATGCGGAACCTATTTTGTCTTTGGACCTGCGTTTGGGCGAAGGTTCTGGTGCTATTTTAGCTTATCCATTAATCAACAGCGCGTGTCTGTTTTTGAATAAGATGGCGAGCTTTGAAAGTGCAGGCGTGAGTGATTCTAAATAGATTTCGTTCGAATAGACTACTGGCCAATAGAAACAAATAACTAGATAAGCAGAAATAAAATGAAAGGCATGATTATTGGCCCTTATTGGCAAGGCTTTAAACGTAGCCTTGTCACCTATACTCGAATCCCTCTGAAAGTGGATTGGAGTGATGATATAAAGCACATCCCAGCGGTGTGCTTTTTACCATGGATCGGTTTGGTTGTTGGTCTACTGAGCGCTTGGCCATTATGGTTTGATTGGTCAACGTCGTTGCAAGCTCTATTTATGTTGTTAACCGCGGTGTTATTAACCGGTGGATTTCACGAAGATGGTTTGATGGACAGCTGTGATGGGTTGATTGGTGGCTGGGACAAAGAGCAACGCTTGTCGATCATGAAAGATTCGCGCATTGGAAGCTATGCTGCCTTGTCTATTTGGTTTTCTTTGTCGTTAAAATGGGTGCTGCTGAGCGAATTATTGCAGGTGATTCCTGATTCGTTTCTAGGCTTTGTTTACACCTTAAGTGGTTGGTGTGTTGTACATGTTATCGCTAGATTCATACCTATCGTGCTAATGAATACACTAGATTATGTGACCATGGGGCAAAGCAAGGCATCTAGCATGATTGCTGAGTTGAATCCTAGTCAGTGGCTGGTGGCGTTGGTGCCATGTTTATTGGTTGGTGTGTTGGCGTTTAATTTGTTTGATTTGATTCTTACCTTTATTTTTGCCGCCGTTTTAGTCTTTTTGATGCGCCTGTATTTACGTAAAAAAATTGATGGCTTTAATGGTGATACCTTAGGTGCGAGTGAACAGATAGGTGAAATATTTGTTGTCTTATGTCTGTTGGTATCTTATTCATGAAGCTTTATTTGATTCGACATCCAAGGCCAGAGGTTAAGAAAGGTCTGTGTTACGGTGATATGGATGTACCACTTGCCGATGGTTGGGAAGAGGGAGCACAAGCATTAAAAAATGCTTTGTCGATTGAATTTGATGGTGAGTCGAATGTATGTTTTCACAGTCCATTAAGCCGAGCAGCACGATTAGCTGAACATATTGGTGATGGCAAATCACAAGTTGTTGAAGCACTAAAAGAACTGGATTTTGGTGATTGGGAAGGATTGTGTTGGCAAGATATTCCAAAGCAAGAAATAGATCTGTGGGCTGACGACATTGTGCTCTCCGCGCCTTATAATGGTGAATCGCTGCAAGTTGTAGCTGATCGCGTTTGGCGATGGTGGCTATCGGTGAAAGATATGCCGATGGAGAATTGTGTATTGGTTGCCCATTCTGGTGTCATCAAGGTATTTGTCAGCATGCTCTGTCAGTGGCCTTTGGATCAATGTCACCGAATAGATGTGGGCTTCAGTAGTTTGACGGAGTTTTTCATTCAGGGAGATTTGGTTATGTTAAAGCGTTTGGGTGCTGGTGACTGGGTATCTAGTCAATAACGGGTGCTTTTTAATGTTGGATTTGGTATTCGCCAAATCGTCTTAGGTTCGATTGAGAAAAAATAAAAAATGTTGCTATATCTTTTGGGTATGTTTGGGATTGCCGCGTTTGCAATCACAGGGGTTATTTCGTCCGGTAAAAAAGACATGGATCTTTTTAGCGTGGTATTCCTTGGTATGGTGACATCCTTGGGTGGTGGTACGATTCGAGACACGGTGCTATCTGTTGAAACAGTTTATTGGGTAAAAGACACGTCTTACTTATGGGTGGCGTTTTTGTCTTCAACCTTGGCGTTTTTTACGGTTCGATTCATCGAAGATAGACAAACCGTTTTTCATTATGCTGATTCATTTGGTTTGGCTCTTTTTACAGTTGTTGCAACGGAAAAAGTGCTGAACCTAGGTTTCCCGCCAACCATTGCTATTACTATGGGTATTATCACTGGTGTGGCTGGCGGCATTATTCGCGATGTTTTGAGTCATCGTCCGCCTTTGGTTTTAGGACGAGAGTTTTACGCAACCCCAGCATTTTTAGGTGCTTTGTTATTAGTACTACTTGAAAAAAACGTACCGACACATGAGTTTAACTCGATTTACGCGGTAGCTTTAGTCTTTATACTAAGGGTGTTCGCGATACATAAAGATTTGTATTACCCAAGTTGGTTGTTGTACAAGAAAAAGTAGTACAAGAAAAAACAGTACAAGAAAAAACAGTACAAGAAAAAACAGTACAAAAAAATGACATTAAAGAGACAAATTATGACGGATCCTTCTCCTGAACAAAAAGTCACAGAGCAACATGTAGAACAAGCAGAAAAGAACGAAGCGCGCTTGTTGAAGAAAAAGGCGGTTGTTGATCAACGTATTGCTGCGGCAACGGAAGAGCGTGGCGTAACCATTTTATTAACTGGTAATGGCAAAGGTAAAAGCTCTAGCGCCTTTGGTACCATGGCTCGTGCTTTGGGTCATGGGCAAAAAAGTGCGGTGATTCAGTTTATAAAAGGGCGCAAGGCGACTGGCGAACAATTGTTCTTTGGCTCTCATCCATTAGTTGATTTTCATGTCATGGGGCATGGTTTTACGTGGGAAACACGTAATCCAGAGTTGGAAAAAGAAGCTGCTGAACAAGCGTGGGCCTTGGCTAAGAGTGTTTTGTCTGATCCCAGTGTGCATTTTGTTTTGTTGGATGAAATCACCTACATGTATAAATATGGCTATTTAAACGAAGACGATTTGATTGCCGCATTGAATTCTCGTCCAGCTCATCAAAACGTAATGATGACAGGGCGTACAGCACCACGCGTTTTGTTAGACAGTGTTGATACGCACAGTAAAATTGCCAATGAACGTCACGCTTTTGCAAATGGCGTAAAAGCTCAAGTTGGAATTGAATGGTAGTTCGCATCGCGAGCTACTTTTTCTGATTCATTTTATTTCCCTCTCTTTACCTTTCTTTTTTGTCTACGACTTTGATCTAACCTGATCCTTCATAATGTAAAAAATGCGTTCAAATGAGATTTATTCTCAAATTAGCTGGATTTTTTAAAATTCTTTTACGATAATGATTCTCATTAAGTTCTATTTGCTATCATAACATATCGTGGAGGAAACAATGCAAGACTGGGAGCGTTTAACGAGACAAGCTAACCGGGCTTATTCAAATCATGCTTTTACTGATGCTGTGGATTTAAATCGACAGGCATTGATGCAAGCAGAGCGTTCATTCGATGAGGATTTTTATCGAGATGCTGAATCTGCTGTGGCAGCTGCTGCCGTGAGTTTTTTGAATATTGCCGAATCTTATACTGCCTTGGGTGACTTTATTTCCGCCAACACTCAATTTGAAAGTGCGGTAAATTTCTTACAAACCATTATTACCCGACCTGATATGGATGATGAACAGCGTGATCTCATTATGAGAACGGCAACTCATATTCGTTTTGAATGGGAGCTGTTTACTCAGAGTTATAGCAAGGAGGTTTCTGCGCAAAGTAGAGCATTGATGCAGTCGTTGACTAATGCAGTGTCTATATCAACTGCTGTGATGCGTCATTAATTGTCAGGTGTTAATGAAAGGAATGATGATATGAAATCCATTATTAGAGTCATGTTGTTCAGTGTTTTTATTGTCATGAGCCAAGTGATTCAGGCACATCCTGGTCATGATGATTCACATTGGGCGAGTGATCTTATTCATGTTTTAACCGTATTGGCTGTGGGAAGTATTATTGTGGGCGGCTTTGTTTATAAGCTGTTACTACGTCGCCGTAAACAACTTGAGCGAGAGGAGATTAGTCATGATGCATAGTGTGATAAAAACATTAGATAAAGTGATCGGCTTTAAAACGGCACAGGCTCATTGTGACATCCCGTGTAAAATTTATGATCCTTCTACCGCTCAACTAGCGGCGCTGAGCTGTGTTCGCCTTATGGACTTGATTAAAGAAGTAGAGGAAAAAGAGTCATTAAGTGTGACTGATTTTGCCCAGATCTCTCGTTTGGTTAGCGAAAAAGAGTCAGCTTGTACGGAAGTGAAAGAAGCTGTTCGGATTATTTGGGGTGATTATTTTAAAGCGCCGCAATTTGAGCAAGTTCCTAATGTCCATGACTTAGTTCATTCCATCATGTTGCAAGCTTCAAAGTGCAAACAGGGAATTGATCGTGCAGAAGGGGAGAAGTTGGTTGCTTTAGTGAATAACTTTGCAGAAGCCTTTTGGTTTACGAAAGATGTTCTAACTTATCGAGCACCTTGTCCTTATCCACCTATGTTAGATGTGGTTTATCCAGATCTAAAAAATTAAAAGCCGTGTTTCAAAAAAATTAATTTAGTAAAGAGATTGCATAAAGGAGTGGTCATGCTTCATTTAATTAAGGTGCAAGGCGAAAGTATGGCTCCATTTTTAAATGATGGGGACTTTGTGTTTACCAGCCGTTGGCATAAAAAACTCAAAATAGGCCATCTTGTCGTAGTTGATCATGCTTTGTACGGATTTATTATCAAAAAAGTATTGCACATTGCCCCAGATGGTCAGCTTTGGTTGGGGGGGGAAAGTAATAAAAGTCTGCAGTCCGAACGAATTGGGTGGGTGTCTCCAAGGCGTGTTGTGGGAAAAGTCATTCATCGAATTTGTGCTACATAATTGGGTGTACATAAAATAAGACACTTTTAAAAAACTAGCTAAAAATTGCTTTCTGCTTTGATATTGGTCTTAGGCCTGTTTTTCTCTAAAATCCACGCCCCTGTAATACCAATAATTGATTTATCCGAAGAGAAATTCATGTCGACAGCAGAACTACCAAAAATGAAAAAACATACTCGTCTTGAGGATGTTCAAGCAGTAATTCTTGGCACCTTGATAATTGCATTGGGTGTGAACCTTTTTACTCATGCAGGTTTGTTAACGGGTGGTTCTGCTGGATTAGCTTTTTTGATGAAGTATTCAACTCCTTTGACTTTTGGTCAGGCATTTTTCTTGATCAACCTTCCTTTCTATATTTTGGCGATTCTGCATTTTGGTTGGGAATTCACCATCAAAACTTTCCTTTCAGTATTTTGTTTGTCGGTTTTTGCTGATATCACGCCTATGCTGGTTACCTTCGATAAGGTTAATCCATTTTATGCCAGTATTGCGGGTGGTTTTTTGATGGGGGTGGGCTTTTTAATGCTATTCCGCCACAACGCTAGCTTAGGTGGTATGAATATTTTGGCACGTTATTTAGCTGAAAAATATGGTATTTCCATGGGGAAATTCCAGATGGCTGTTGATTGTATGATTGTGCTGTTGTCTGTTTTTGTGGTGGATTACACCTTAATCATTATCTCGTTTGTTGGTGCCATTGCTTTAAATATGATTATCGCGGTAAACCATAAACCAGGGCGTTACATGGGGACTGTTTAAGTAGCATCATAAATACCTATTTAAGAGCAATTTATATTTTAGTGGCATAGTGTAGTGGTCAAGTAAAACTGGCCATCGCTTTGTAAGGTGCTATTTGGCAAAATTATCTTTCTTACTTCTTTCCTCAAAGAGTTGGTAGGGTATCAGTGCTATTGTTCACTGTGTCTTTTTCAAGGACGTTTACCGTAGAAGGCATTACTTAGTAGATTATGTATAGCATTTGCTTCTATAGGTCGAGGATTCCAATAAGGCGAGGCACATGCTATTTCGACAGCCAAATTTATATCAGAAGCATTCATCCCTATTTCTTTGAGAGACGTTGGAGCGCCATGTTGAGCTGCTAGATCGTAAAGACCTTGTGCTGCATTACTAACCCCTAATGCTTTGGCGACTCTTGCCATTACTTCAGTTGTAGCGCTCTCATTGTAGGCAACTGCATGGGGAAGAATTACGGTGTGCGTTTCAGCATGAGGAAGGCTAAAACTGCCGCCTAGTGTATGACAAAGCTTATGATGAATAGACATACCTACTGCTCCGAGACACGTTCCGCAAGCCCACGCACCGAATAAAGCATCAGAGCGAGCCGTGCTATCTAGTGGGGAATGGTAAATAATCGGAATTGCACGTGCCAAAGCTTCTATTCCTTGTTCGGCTAACATAGAGATAAAAGGATTGGTGTCTTTAGAGTAAAGGGCTTCGATAGCATGAGCTATCGCATTCATAGCTGATGTGATTGTTATAGGTACCGGTAGCGTTTTAGTTAACTCTACATCATAGATAATGACTTCAGGTAATACCTTAAGGGTACGCTGAGTTGTTTTCACTCCATTCTCAGTTTGACCAATGATTGGAGTCGCTTCAGAACCTGCGTAGGTAGTTGGAATAACTATTTGTGGTAGGTTTGTATTAAGAGCTATTGCCTTTGCTAAACCTATAGTGGAACCGCCCCCGATGGCAATTATACAATCAGCTTTAGTTTCCATTACTATTTTCAGTGCGTCATTTGTTACTGTGATAGGAGTGTGCATCACTGCACCATTAAAGCAACCAACGGAAAATTCTCCTAGTAGATTAGAAACTTGACTGGCTGCCTTATGTTGGCCTGCTGTAGATAAGACTAGTCCGCGATTTTTTCCTAGCAGTCTTAGTTCGTCTTTAATTTGATATAAAGTATTGGAGCCAAAAATCACGCGTGATGGAAGAGCGTTGTAAACAAAAGGTTTCATGAATTATATATCTCTATATAGTTGAAATAAGTTGGGAGAGACTGTTCTTATTGCTCTGAATCTAATGCTTGGTTTTCTAGTCTATCTATTTGGTGCATTGGCTCTGATATGGAAAGAGTTTGAAGGTTCAACCGATAAGGACTTGATTGAAACCGTAACGGGTGCCAAAAGTATTTAATGAATAAATAAAAAAGTGCCTATTTATGAAGTGACCTCATAAAGTTAGACACTTTTTTATCAATAAAATACTTACATCAGTAGCATAAAGGTTCCAGCAATCGCAATACCGGAAATCCCTAACCAAATGACTAAATACCCCATGATGTCACGTGCAGAAAGCCCTGCTACGCCTAATAATGGTAACGCCCAAAATGGTTGAATTTGATTTGTCCAACCGTCTCCCCAAGTAAAAGCCATAATGGTTAGGGCCGGATCCGCTCCCAACTCATAGGCTGCTTGCATCATAATTGGACCTTGAATCGCCCATTGACCACCACCAGATGGAATAAAGAAATTTACAATACCTGCGCATAAGAAGGTAAGTACTGGAAATGTCTTGACCGTTGCTACCGATATAATGGCATTGGAAAAAATGGTGACTAATCCAGCTTTGGTCATCATACCTGCTATGCCGGCATAAAGCGGGAACTGGACAATGATACCTCGTCCAGCTTTTACCGCTAACTCAGCAGCATGAAGATAAGATACGGAGTTTCTATGAAGTATTAATCCTAGCGCCAGAAAGATTAAAATCATGCTATTTAGATCAAGACTAAAGCTGCCGTTGATGATTTTAGCGATTAAATAACTTGCGGCTAATAATCCTAAAAACAAAGTGGGTAGTCGGCTGTGCTCGATCCAGTCAGAAAAGCACATTTTTCCCTCAAATGCTTTTACTTCAATATCGTCATCTTCCTTATCGTCTAGCAAAATGATTTCTTTTGGTTGCTTTTGTAGCATAAAAAAGGCAATCAATAAGACCAAAAGGACGATGGTTAGCGCTATATTCCAGCTTGAATATAGTGTTTGTGATACAGGTACAATCCCGATTGATTTCTCCATAAAGTGGCCAGGAGTTGCAATAACCAAAGGGATGGAAGAAGAAGGGCCACGTACTAACTCGCCGCCATAAGCTGCGGCGACAATGAGAGGGAAATGTACTTTTACACTACGCCCCATTGCTCTTGCTAAAATGGCGCCCGCCACCATACCAAAGCCCCAGTTTAGGTAATAGCAAACGAAGCTAACTAAGATGGTAAGGGCTAACGCTTGTTTGGGCGTGCTGGCCTGTTTTGCCAAAGCATTGAGTGCATTTTTTACAATTGGTGTCATTGCTAGAACATAGCCAGTCAATAAGACTAGGACCATTTGCATCCCGAAGGTAAATAATTTGGAAAATCCATCTCCCCAATAACCAACCATAGCCATGGGGCTTTGGCCAGCAATAGCAATTCCTAATACGAAGGTGATGGCTGTGAGTATGACAGCGAGTACAAAAGCACTTGGCAAGTATCGCTGTACAATACGCACGGAAAAATTGGTTATTGCTTCCATAATATTATTCTCTTTTTATTAGATGGTTATGTATCAATAAAAGTGATGGCTACAGTTATTTGTGTTCGCATTGCGAATTTATCTTTGTTATGCGAACAAATTTAATCAATGTAACGGTTTTGATCAAGGTTAAAAGCAAATTAATTTAAAATAACTTTTTGTTAGTAGCTCACTTCGGTTGTATTTCTTGTTTTTTTGTATGAAAGCGCCCTTGTTTTATGATGTCTTAAGGTAATAAGAATGAGTAAGCTCAGCCTTTGAGCTTACTTTTTGCTTCACCGGTTGTTCTTAAGGGACTATCACAGTCGAAACTAATAGTTAAAGTTCTGTATTTTTATCATTTTTGTGTCTTCTGGTTGCTTAACTCATGCTGGCGTTTCCTAACTGAGCCTCGCTCAGGTATTATTACGCCAATCAAAAAGACAGAGGAAAAGAGTTTGGAATTACTCAAAGTAGACAACCTTAACCCCTACCTAGATGATCTTGTCGAATTGTTATGCGATGCCGTCGATTCAGGTGCGCCAATTGGTTTTTTACCGCCAATGAGTGAATCCGAAGCGAAAGCTTATTGGTTGTCTATTAACGATGATTTGCAAGCCAACTCCCGCCAAGTTTTATTGATCCGTGAAGACGATAAAGTAGTTGGCAGTGTGCAAATTGCCATGTCACCAAAAGCCAATGCATTACATCGTTGTGATGTGGAAAAGCTAATGGTTCATACTCAAGCGAGAGAACATGGCTTGGGCGGTATGCTGATGCAAGGTGTTGAGCGCGTTGCGGCATCGATGCAACGACAGCTACTAATGCTTGAAGTTAGAAGCGATGACATCGCTCACGACATGTATGTCAATATGGGCTATATTCCGTTTGGTGAAGTGCCTGGTTACTCTCGTAGTGCGAACGGCATGTTGCATAACGCGACGTTTTTCTACAAAGAAATTGAAACCACCCACGAAGTATTCTCTTAAATTTAATTAACAAAGCCATAGGCGATACCCTTGAGACTTGATTTTTATTTATCCCACGTGACCGAGTTGGCACGTAAAGCTGCAAAAATTGCAGCATCAAAAGGCCGTGTAACTGTAAATGGTGAAGTGGTTAAAAAAGCCAATTACACCGTACAAGAGGGGGATCAGATTTGCCTTGATGATACCCTTTTGGCATGGCCATCTGAGGGATACTATTTACTGCATAAACCTGCGGGTTATGTGTGTGCTACTCAAGATCCAGACCACCCAACGGTGCTGGATCTTTTGCCTTCTCATCTAGGGCAAGAGTTAAAAATTGTTGGTCGTCTAGACAAAGACACTACTGGCTTATTGCTGCTAACCACAGACGGTCAATGGCTGCATCGAATTACCTCACCACGTAATGCTTGTAACAAACGATATCGTATGATGTTGGCTGATCCAATTAGTGATGAAGATTTGAAACAATTAGAAGCAGGTGTGATGTTGAACGGAGAGTCACAACCAACATTACCTGCGGTAGCTGAGCGTATTAGCGATTGTGATATTTACCTGACGATTCAAGAAGGTAAATATCATCAAGTAAAACGCATGTTGGCAGCAGTAGGCAATAAAGTTGAAGAGCTTCATCGCGATCAAATTGGTCCGTTGTCACTGGATGCCGACATACCGGCTGGCGAGTTCCGTGCGTTAACAGAAGATGAAGTGCTTTACTTTTAAACAAAGCTTTAAGAGAGATTGAAAAATGAAAGAATTATCGATGGAAGAACGCGTTCAACTTTTAGTTGCGCCTGACAGCGAACGCTTAGCGTATTTTGTTGAGCAAGTAAAAGCCACAGAGCTAGTCTGGAGTTTGAGTAACGAAGAAGGTTTCGTCATGGTTGAAACTGACGATGGCGATTGTGTGATGGTTTGGCCAGATGCAGAATTTGCCAGCCAGTGGGCTATTGAAGATTGGGATGACTGTGAGCCTGTGTCTGTTTCCCTTGAGACGTTCAAAACTGAATGGCTACCAAGCCTTGTGGCAGACAAGATTACTGTAGCCGTTTTTCCGAATATTGAAGACGAGGGTAAGCTATCGACAGCGGAAGAGTTGGCTGCGCTGTTGGCTTGATCTTGGAAATAAGTATTTATAATTAGCCGCTTTCTTATTGGTTTTTCGTCATGAGGAGCGGTTTAGTTTTTATTAAAGTGTTATAGATATTTTTATAGTAACGGGACAATACAAATAAGGACTTAACTCCCCCATGAGCAAACGTCAAAACCACCGTGAAGAAGTCTTTGTTAAAATATTAGAAGCCGCTGAAATTGAATTCGGCTTAAAAGGCTATAACGGTGCCAGCCTTCAGCATATAGCTGAACGCGCAGGTTTACCCAAGCCAAATATTATTTATTACTTTCAATCTAAAGCTAACTTGTACAAGCAAGTACTTGATCAGACCTTGATGGGTTGGAATGATTTGTTTGATAAGGCGACTATCAACGATGATCCAGCCGTTGTATTGGACAGTTTTATCCGCGTTAAACTTAAGCAAAGCTTTGACAAAGGGGTTGCTTCTCGTTTGTTCGCTATGGAAGTGATTGGTGGAGCACTGCATATTGGCGACTACCTAAAAGAAGAGTTACAGCCATGGTTTAAATCTCGCGTAGCCTTGCTTCAATCTTGGATGGATGCAGGAAAAATGCGTCAATGCGACCCTGCTAGTGTCATCTACATGATTTGGGCAACCACTCAGCATTACGCAGATTTTGAGGCGCAAGTGCTAGCCTTAAGCGGAATTGAATCCTTGGGAGATGAAGATTTACAGCGTATCGGTGATACTGTGAGCGGTATTATTCTCGCAGGTTGTGGTTTAAGTCTGCCTAACACGAATTAATATCTGTTATTTCGCGTCTTCTCTCAATTGATGGATATGTTGAACCAAAGCCCGTAATTTTGCGGGCTTTGCTGGTTTTGCCATGTAGGTAATGTTCTGTTGCTTACATTGCTCAACTAATTCAGGATCGCGTAAGGCGGTGATCAACACTGCTGGAATGCTTTTTCCAGCACGGGCTCGAAGTGCTTTAATCAAAGACAAGCCATCTTTATTATCATCAAGATGATAATCCACTAATAGTAACTCTGCTTCTCCTTCTGCATCTAAGGCATCATTAAAGCGGTTAAAGGTGCGACAATCACATTGCCAATGAGTTAACAGCGTATTCATGGCGATGAGGTTATTTTTTTCGTCATCAATACACCAAACATAGCAATGAGCCAGTTTTTCTTGTTGTGTAATTGTGGCTTGAGAGGTTGAAAAATCAATAATGTGATCACTTTGAGCCAAAGGAATACCGATGCTAAAGCAGCTACCTTTGCCAGGTATAGAATGTATTTCGGTACCTAATCCTAGTTGTTTCTGCATCCGACGAACTAACCCTAGTCCTAATCCCATGCCGGGCTCTTGGGTATTTTCCCAGCGATAGAAGTCATCAAATATTTTCTTTTGCTCGGTGGCTGGTATGCCAACACCCGTGTCCCATACTTGTAAATACACGACGCCAGCACGTGGTCTTACACTTATTAATACGCGTCCTTTTTGCGTGTACTTCACCGCGTTAGAGACAAAATTTTGAATGATTCGGCGTAAGTAAATAGGATCTGTATGAACTCTAAAAGGCCTTAAATGTGTAGTTAAACGGATGTTTTTACTGTCTGCGATAACTCCAAATTCAGCAACAATAGGAGCGAGAATATCTTGCAGATTACAATCCACTAACTTGGGTTGAATGGCACCTTGGTCTAGGCGGGCGATCTCAAGTAGGGTTGAGATAAGTGCTTCGGTTGATTCTAATGAATCGGATAATTTTTCAATGACTTGGTTGGTGTTGTCTGGCAACTCTGTGGATTGCAAAATCCCCATATAGAGCTTGGCGGCGTTTAATGGCTGTAAAATGTCATGGCTGGCTAAGGCGAGGAACTCTGTCTTTGACGCATTGGCTTGCTCGGCTTCTGCTTTGGCGCTGATCAGAGCTTTTTCAGCCTGATTACGTCGTTCTATCTCTTGCATGAGTTCGTGGTTAACGCCTTGCACTTCTACCGTACGAGCTTCGACACGCTTTTCTAAGTCTATGTTGGCTTCTTTTAAGGCTTGCTGGCTTTCAATGTGTTCAGTGACATCGGTAAAGCTGGTTACAAAGCCTCCGTCAGGCAGAGGATTACCCACCATTTCGATGACTCGACCACTGGCTCGACGACGTAAGAATCGGTGCGTGCTACCTTTTTTAAGATGCTCTAAACGCTTGTTAACCAGTTCTTCTATGTCACCTACGCCACACTCGCCGCGTTCAGCATTAAAGCGGATTAGCTCTTCCACTGGCAACCCAACAGTCAACATACCTTCAGGATAAGGATAAAGAGACAGGTAGGTTTTGTTCCAAGCGACAATACGTAGGTCTTTATCGACCACACTAATGCCTTGGTCTAAATTATCCATGGAAACGAAGAGTAAGTTTTGGCTAAACTGAATGGCTTGGGTAGTTTCATCCAAGTAAGTCACCATTTCTTCTACCTTGATTTGTTTATCAATCAAGATGGAATTAATGATGGTGCGAGCCGAAGAACCGCCTAACACACCACCTAAAATGCGTTCGCAGTAGTCAACAAATAAACGATTTGGAGAAGCATTTGGTGGGATAGTTTGGCTGTAATCTTGTTCAAAGTTCGACAGAACTTGCTGGCTCTTTTGTTTGCCCAAAAAAGTTTCCAGCAAAACAAAAAAATCGCCATTAGTAGCCTTGCTCTTGGGTTTGAAGAAGCCTTTTTCCAGCTCTGTGGTTGGGCTAACAAAAGCGGTGGCTTGGATACGGTCTATCAAGCGCTCGGTGGATAATAAAGAGCCAACCACATAGCCAAAAATATTCGCTAGTAAGCTGATAAAAGCGCCGTAGCTAATAAGTTCTGAGCGCGACTGGGCATTTTCTAAGTCCCAATCCATATTACCTGTTAGAGGCAGCATCATGAGCAATACCCAACACAAGAAACCGAAGGTTAAGCCTGTATAAACGCCATGGGCATGGGCGCGTTTCCAATAAAGACCACCTAGTACGGCAGGCATAAGCTGTAACACGAGAGAGAAAGCCAATATGCCTGTGTTTGCTAATGACTCAGCATTGGCCATTTTTTGATAATATAAAAACGATAACAGCAATATCCCCATCATGGCTAAGCGGCGAATTAGCAATATCCGACGACGATATAGAGGCAAGGCTTGTTGCTGCGCGCTGGCTCTAGCCAACATCAGAGGTAAGATTACGTCGTTACTGATCATGATGCTTAGGGCAAAAGTAGCGATGATAATCATCGCAGTAGTAGCCGACATTCCACCTAGGAAAATTAACATTTGCAAAGGAAGGTTATCAGACGTTAAGGCGAACTGAATGACATAAGTATCAGGGTTTATATCAGCAGAGAAAAGATTCTGACCTGCAATGGCTATTGGTGGAATGAGGACTGCAAAAATCAGTAAATATAAAGGGAATAACCAACGCGCCATGTTGGATTGACGATTATTTTGATGGTCAACTACGGTGACATGGAACTGGCGAGGCAAGCAAATCACCGCCGCCGCCGACATGAAGGTTTGCATTAGAAATGTGAAGGACAAAAACTGCTCAGGGTTCCATACCGTGAAATCGACATTTTTGCTGAGTTTGTTTATATCAAACTCTTGAGTCATAAGAACCGCAACAATACCCACTGCAACAATAGAGATAAGTTTAAATAAGGATTCAGCACCAATCGCTAGCATCATACCTGAACGATATTCAGTAACTTCGACTTTTCGAGTGCCAAATAGCATGGCGAAAATACCAATTAAAATAGTCGCCACTAAGACAACAAAACTGGTTGAAGACTCATCCTGATTGACAAAAAGTGCAAAGTTTGAGCCGATGGCTTTTAGCTGTAAGGCAATGTAAGGAATTACCGCGAGCATACTAATCAGTATGACCAAAGGTGCGGTCATTGGGCGTTTGCCATATCGAGAAGAGATAAAGTCAGCAATAGAAGTGATGTTTTGTTTACGGCTGACCGTAATCATCTTTCTGAGTACAGGAAAGGCAAATAAATACAGTAAAATTGGGCCAAGAAGAATGGGTAAATAACTCCAGCCCGACCGTGAAGCCTCACCAATCGAACCGTAAAACGTCCATGCTGTACAGTATATAGCCAGTGATAAGCTGTAGACCAACGGATGACGAGTCAGTTTTTTTGCTGTTGGACTTTCTTTGTCGCCCCAAATGGCGATCCAGAATAGACCGAGAACATACAGAATGGCTAACAGAATCCAGAAAACAGTCATTGAATAAATCACCTGAACTTAGGCTGATACGTCATTATTGTTTGTCTTAAGACTTTTGGGTCTTATTTTTATATAAATGTAACACAGCCGATACAACAATCCTCTACGACTTAGGTCGCGTAATTCATAAGGAAGGTTGTTTTAGTGAGAGATTATTTCACATCAAGAAATACTGTTTATTTAGTAAGAGATTCTTGGTGAGTGGAAACTAATGCTAAACTTGTTTTTCTTCAGTTGACTACTTATTAACGTTAGGCGGTACGATGATCCAACTTCCTTTAAATGACGATATCAAAGCGTTTCATGCGCATCTTTATTACTGTGACGAAGCGGGTGTTGAACTGGCCAAAATAGTAGCTGAGCAAGCTAGTGAGCTGTTCGAAATTCGTGTTGGGCGTTTCCATCAAAAGCCAGTAGGGCCGCATCCTGTTTGGAGCTGTCAGCTTTCATTCGCTGCAGAAACCTTTGGTAAGATCATTCCATGGTTGATGTTAAATCGCCAATCATTAGATGTTTTCGTCCACCCACTAACAGGTAATGACTATGTTGATCATACTCAAGGGGTTAGTTGGTTAGGTAAGTCTTATGTGCTTGATACTTCTCAGTTCATGCCGCCGAGTGTATGAGTTTTGTGCAAACTGATGAATAAATGGAGTACTAAGAAGTAATGGAAATCCGATTAGCTAATTTACAAGACGCCAATGCCATTGCCGATGTCGCTTCGGCATTAGGTTACCAAAATACGGTTTCAGAAAATCTTGCTATAAAGCGTCTTGAGCGATTGCTTTTATCTAGCAATGATAAAGTCTGGGTCGCTGAATTCAATGGGCAACTGATTGGTTGGCTACATGCTCAGCATGCCTTTCGAGCGGCTTCTGCGGACTTTATAGAAATCCTAGGTTTGTCCGTTGCGGATCAAGCAAGATTAAAAGGCGCGGGGCGAGCTTTGGTCGAAAAAGCAAAAGAATGGGCTTTAGATGAGAAGATAGTATTACGAGTTCGTACCAATGACACACGCGATGGCGCGAAAAAGTTTTATACCTCGTTAGGTTTTACGGCTACAAAAATTCAATCTGTCTTTCAACTTTAGGATTGGCCTGCAATTTTTGGATTAACTCGCTGATCAAATTTCGCTTTAAATTTGATCAGCTCGGATTATTTTTGCATTTTTTTCAAAATATTTGTCAAATATCCCTTTAAAAATCGTCGAACGTACCAAACTTCTAGGGTTATACGGTAGTTATTGAGCTTATGGGACGTTATCATAATGCCACAAACTATTGTTTGGGTTCGTGTTGTGGCGGTGTAACGCTTATTGTTGAAATGTAAGATTTGCTTGTATCAAGCGCTCGTTCCCTCATTATTTATTATTGGTTCATTAGGAGAATACAATGCAAATCACAGAAAACACCGTTGTTAGCATGCACTACACGTTGACTGACGAACAAGGCCAAGAACTAGATTCTTCTGTTGGTCAAGAGCCTTTAGTGTTTCTAAGTGGCGCTCAAAACATCATTGATGGTCTAGACAAAGCGCTTCAAGGCAAAGCTGCTGGCGACAAGCTTGCTGTTTCTGTTGCTCCTGAAGACGGCTACGGTGCTGTTCATGAAGAATTGATTCAAAAAGTACCGACTGAAAATTTCCAAGGTGTTGACGAAATCCAAGTTGGCATGCAATTCATGGCACAAACTCCAGGTGGCCAACAGCCAGTAACCGTTATCGCAGTAGAAGACGATGGCGTGATGCTAGATGGTAACCATCCTTTGGCGGGTAAAACATTGAACTTTGATGTTGAAATCATTGAAGTTCGTGAGGCGTTGGCTGAAGAACTAGAGCATGGACATGTTCACGGCGCTGGTGGCCATCACCACTAAGCACTAAATAATTAATTAAGCGGCTTCTGACTTATGTTTTAGAAGCCGTTTTTTTTTGCATTTAATAATTTGATAGTTAACTTTGCGAAGTCTCTACTTTGCCAAATTCCTAGAAAGGCAGAAAGATAAGTGTTTAAATATCGCCCAAATCTACATTGTGGCGATTTTGCTACTTTTTTAATAATGCACCGCAATCTAAAAGGGACTTGAGATGAAAAAGACGTTATCTGTGTTTTTGCTTTTTTTAAGCCATTCCGTTTTCGCGTTAGACTTGGCTAAATATCCAACGGAATTAACTTCTGGCGAAGGTGTAAACGTCGTCATTGCGCCGACCACTGACAATAAACAGGCTTTGGTGAAAGTAACTGGCGTGAATCACGAAATTGATGGCGTGGTTTTTCTTACCGAAATTAACAAACAGGGCGATGATCAAAGGCTCAAATACACCTTTGATGGCTCAAAAAGATCGTTGATTTATATCGCTAATAACTACGGCTGTTGCTCTTATGCCTTATATTTGCCAGACACCAAAGATGGTATTTACCTTGGCAAAAAAGATGAAGCGAAAGCGGATACCGTTCAAGCCATTTCTGCACTTTATGACCAGCAATTAAAGCAAGGTGTGCAAGAAAAATTAGCGATGTTTAATCGTGAAAAACATTTAGCGTATCAAAAAAACAAAATACAGGAAGCCGATGACAATGTCGCTAAGCAGTGTGGTACAGAGATACCAACCAAAGTAGATTGGAATAAAATCTCTGACAGTGATTTGGGTACTTATGCCATTGCCGCTTATTGCGCACAAGTATCATCAAAAGTGGCTGATCAATGTGCGGCAAAACCAGCCTTCAAAGAAACAGCGAAAGATTTTAAAGCGATTAGCTGTGACTTTACCGATGAGCTTAAGTTACGGCTTAATGATCAAGTATTGAATTTTAAAACCGCACCTAAAGCACCAAATCAAGGTCAGTTTATCGAGGCTTACTTAAACAACATGTAATCGCCTTTCAAATCAGAAAAGCACTGCGCACGAGCAGTGCTTTTCTATACGGTAATTTTTATGTCTCATGATGCATTTTTTGTACTAAAAGACGCGGTTCTTTCCTGTCAGCATTGCGCTGATGTTCTGCCTTATCCCCCCAAGCCGATTCTGCAAATACACCCTAATGCAAAACTATTAATCGCTGGTCAAGCGCCAGGGCAAAAGACGCATGATATTGGTCGGCCATTTGATGACCTAAGTGGCGAACGCTTACGTGAATGGCTCGGGTTATCTGTTGATGAATTTTACGATGAGCAGCAAGTCGCTATCGTCCCAATGGGGTTTTGTTTTCCTGGGAATAGTATTCATAAAAGCGGACCGTCAGCAGGAAAGAAGTCAGGTGATTTACCGCCACGCCCTGAATGCTCGATCAAATGGCGAGAAGCTGTGCTTAATCAGCTGACTAATATTGAGTTAACAATTGTCTTAGGCGCTTATGCGCAAGCCTACCATTTAGGTCAGTCTGGTAATGTGACTGAGCAAGTAAAGCAATGGCGTTATTGGCTAGAGCAAGGCAAATTAGTATTGCCTCACCCCAGTCCAAGAAACAATCGCTGGCTCAAGCAAAATCCTTGGTTTGAGGCTGACGTTTTGCCTGAGCTGAGATCACGGATTAAAGGCTTACTTCAGTTTCCCTCGTCATAACATAATGCTCTATGCCATCTTCCATGTAGGGTTCGGATACTGTAATAAAACCGTGGGATTGATAAAAGCGTTCAAGGTGAGATTGTGCGCCAATTTTAATCGGACTGTCTGGCCAAAGGTTGAGGGTTTCTTTAATCGCATTCGTCATTAGCACGTGACCTAATTTATCTTTACGGCTTTCTTCTGCGACTACCACTCGACCTATGCTGCTATGATCTGGATAACAATCACCTTTTGCCAAAAGCCTTACATAAGCGACCACTTTGTTATCTTGTAAGGCAAACAAGTGTCTCGTATTAGGCAGTGTATCCAAATTATCCATATCAGGAAAAATGCAGTTTTGTTCTACCACGAACACATCACTTCGAAGCTTCAGTAGGTCATATAAGGTGTAATTGGATAGCTCGCTAAATGCCTGACAGTGCCATGTGATCATTTCTTTTTTCCTATTCGAATCTGTTCAATTTTACTGGTCAATATTATGCCTAGGAAGTCACATCATGAATATGAAAGAAATGGCTTCCTCTGACAGTCTGTTTTTTGTATTGTCATTTAGATACTCAATAACCTCATCGTTCAATATAAGGATGCAATTTTGGAACTAGATATATATCAAGTCGATTCATTCACCTCTGTTCCTTTTAAAGGTAACCCCGCGGGCGTGTGCATAACAGAAAATGCACTTGATGAAAGCCTGATGTTTTCCATTGCTGAAGAAATGGCTGTTTCCGAAACGGCATTTTTATCTTTAAGTAACATGCGATTAAGATGGTTTACACCTAAGGTAGAAGTCAGCTTGTGTGGCCATGGAACCTTAGCGGTTGCACATATTTTAAAGGAGAATGGCTTTGTTTTGAGCGGTGAAACATTGGTGTTTGATACCTTGTCAGGTGCGTTATCGGTTACAGTACAAAATGAAATTATTGAAATGGACTTTCCGGCAGCGACTCTTAGCACTATTGTCGATGATCATGTAATGCTCTTAGAGCATCTTGGAATTAATCCAAATAACGTTGTGTTCTTTGGTCGCTTTGATGAAAAATTTATTATCGAAATTGACAGCAACGATAGGTTATTAGATTTAACCCCCAATTTTGATGGCTTAAAAGCATTACCGGGTCGTGGTGTTATTGTTACAGCAAAGTCACCATCCAATGAAGTGGATTTTGTTTCTCGTTACTTTGCTCCTTGGGTAGGTGTGAACGAAGATCCTGTGACAGGTTCAGCGCATTGTGCCTTAGCGGTATATTGGCAGGGAAGACTTAACAAAAATAAGCTTAAAGGTTACCAGGCGTCGACTCGTGGTGGTTTTGTAGAAGTTGAGCTTTTAGCAAACAATCGAGTGAAACTGATTGGTTCAGCGGTAACGACATTGAAAGGGAAAATGTGTATTAGCGAATGATTCTCGAAAATATAGAAACAGAAAAAGGTAATATCTTTATCGATAGGCTAAAGCAGGAAGGCTGGAAGTTGAAATCACAATACAGTCCTTTTGCCTTTGATAAAGGTATCGACTATGACTGCTATGAGTTGGTGTTGGGCAAGGAAACGATAGTGCTTGAATGGAATAATTGGTTTGAGTGGGCACTATTCGGAAGTGAAGAGGTTGTTTGTGATTTGCAGGCACGGTTCTTTTTAAGTAAATGAATTTTTCCTTTAAAGATATATCAATTATTTTCTTCAATATTCATTAGAAATGCGTTTTACTGATATCAATAAAATAATAAAAATAGAGGTCTGTAAAATGAAAACCATGCTTGAACACTTGTCCCAATACGCTTTTTACCACCAAGATCGTCGTAATGTTGCAACGCATTTTGTTGGTATTCCGATGATAGTTGTTGGAATTGCTGTTTTAATGTCTCGTCCACATTTTACCTTGCTCGACATAGTGTTCACGCCCGCTCTCATCATTGTCCTTGCCAGTAGTGTTTTTTATGTCCGCTTAAACAAAATGATTGGCATTGTAATGACAATATTGTTGGCTTTGATAATTGGGTTCGCCGAGTTTGTAGCAGTTCAAAGCACATTCGTATGGTTAATCACGGGGATTAGTTTGTTTGTCGTAGGTTGGATATTTCAATTCGTAGGGCATTACTTTGAAGGTAAGAAGCCGGCATTTTTGGACGATATAACTGGGTTGATTATTGGACCTTTGTTTGTCTTTGTTGAACTGTTGTTTTTACTAGGGCTAAAACGGGATTGGCAACAAACAATAGAACGTTCTTGCGAAAAACAAAATAAAGCTGTGAATAAAAAATAATTAAGATTGAAGTAGAATTGCTTGGAGCGATTAGATAGATAAGGTAGGAACAGGAAGCGCTTAATGTTTTTATTCTAGCGCCATTTCCTTACAAGCCTGTTGGAGTAAGCCAAAATATCTGTTTTGAGAACAGATGCTTACCCAATAACTTTCTAGTGAACTTAACTGTTACAGCGTATTGATCTATTAAGCGTGTTGAGCAGAAGAAGATACAAGTGCTGATTTCAATTTGATTGCTACATTTTTAACGGCTTGAACAGCAGAAGAGATACCAGCAATGATATATTCAGCGCGTTCTGCACGAGCGATAGCTTCGTATTTTTCAGCATCAGTAAGATAAGAAGTGTTTACGTTTTCTAATAGCTCAGCAACAGATTTAGTGTTTTTCATGATGTATTCCTCGTTTATGGTTGTTTCAAAAAGCATCAAAACTTATTCCGTTTTGATGCTTATATAGTAGAAACTATGGGTAAATAAGACAAACGATAAAAAATACGCCTATACCTGAAAAAAACTAATCAATCGGACAGTTAATCATTATGTAAGTGAGTGAAAGCAATATATATAAAGGCTTTCAGCTTATTTATATACTGTCCAAAGGGCTACCATTTTGTTTTGCTGTGTCTAAACGTATGTAGGATTTTGTGCTCACGACGTCTGCATGGGCATAAAGTTGTTTGACTACTAAGTCAGTGAATTGCGCCATGTCTTTAGCACAAATTTCTACCATCAAATCTACGTCTCCAGTGACACCATGTACGCTAATTGCAGCACTTTTTTGTTGCAGAAAATTCATCACATTATCTCGTGCATTGGGCACATCTTTACTGACGGTGACTAATGTCCAAGCCATGACGCTGTAGCCGAGTTTTTGGTAATTCACCTGCGCCCGATAACCACTAATAATGTCCATTTCTTCTAACTGACGTAAGCGTCTTAGGCACTGAGATTGCGAGAGGTTAATACTCTCTGCTAACTGTGTATTGCTAAGACGGCCATCTTTCTCCAATGCTTGGATTATTTTGTAGTCGGTACGGTCTAGGGTGATTTCTTTCATAAAAGGCTCAATTTAAACAAAAATCTTGTATTACGTTAGTGATTCTCGCTTCAAATAGCAAACAACTTGTGTGGCATATTATCTATACTTTTATCATATTAGTTTGTTGTTGATGACAAGCTTTAGATTGCATCCGATAAGGGGATAAGGTTATGGCACCTAGGTTAGATTTGGCGTTTGTACGTTCTCACTTCCCAGCTTTTAAAGAACCTTCTTTAGCGGGTCAGGCGTTTTTTGATAATGCAGGTGGTTCTTATGCTTGTCAGGCGGTGATTGATCATTTAGATCAATATTATCGAGAAACCAAACTGCAGCCTTATCATCTTCATCCTGCGGCACAAAAAGCCGGTGCTCAGATGGATTTATCTCACGAGCGTTTAGCATCTTATTTGAATGTGAAGGCCAGCGAAGTTCATCTTGGACCTTCTACTTCTCAGAATACTTATGTACTGGCGCAAGCTTTTGGCAAGATTCTAAAAGCAGGCGACGAGATCATAGTGACCAATCAAGATCACGAAGCAAACATTGGTGTTTGGCGTGCATTAGAAGTACGTGGAATCGTGATTAAAGAATGGCAAGTTGATGCAAAGACTGGATCGTTAGATATTAATGACTTAGAGACCCTTTTTACTGAACGAACCAAGCTTTTAGCCTTTACCCATTGTTCGAATATCGTCGCTGAAATTAATCCTGTAGCAGAGATTTGCACCCGAGCGAAAGCCAAGGGTGTTGCGACTGTGGTTGATGGTGTTTCATTTGCTGGTCATGGCTTACCAAATGTGGATGCATTGGGTGCGGATATTTATCTATTTTCTCTTTATAAAGCTTATGGAACTCATCTTGGTGTGATGGTCATTCGTGATGCCATGGCGGATAAATTGGGCAATCAAGCGCATTACTTTAATAAAGCTTATCGTCAAAAATGGTTTGTGCCAGCTGGACCAGATCATGCTCAAGTTGCGGCGAGCCGTGGAGTGTTGGATTACTTTGATGCCTTGCACGATCATCATTTCGATGCCACGGATTCTGGTGCTGAAAAAGCGCAGCGTGTGCGAAATTTGTTCCATGATGCCGAGCAAGTATTGTTGGCTAAGTTGCTTAATTTTGTTGATCAACATCCCAGATTGACCTTACTTGGAACTGCAGATCCTGCGAAGAAAGCCGCGACAGTGTCGATTATCCCTAAAGGGCAAACGCCTCAGGAGCTGGCGCAGAAACTAGTTGATCAAGGCATTATTTGTGGAGCAGGGCACTTCTATGCGGTGCGTTTATTAGAAGCGATGGGAGTGGACACAAGTACGGGCGTGGTTCGCTTGTCATTTGTTCATTATACGAATGACGAAGAAATGGATCAGTTGATCGAGGCTTTAGATAAGGCGCTGTCATAACGGTACTTTTTAATAGTATTTTTGTTGTAGAGACAAGGTAGATAAAACATCTGCCTTGTCTCTATTTTTCAATTTACCTTATTTGTTTTTTTGTTCTGGCCAAGAATCATAATGAACCGCAGAACTAGCATCTCGTCTTGGCAACCAGCCAGCCCTTTCTAGGTCTGGCGTGTCATGAAATATGTCTACATAGCCCACGCACAAATAGGCAATGATATCGATGGATTCAGGAATGTTAAGCGTATCGCGTATGACCTTGTCATGAACAATACTGACCCAGCCAACACCGAGATTTTCCGCTCTCGCGGCTAGCCATAGATTTTGTACCGCGCACACCGAACTGAATAGATCCATTTCTGGCTTCGTGGTTCGCCCTAATACAACAGAGCCTGTCCGGCTGCGATCGCATGTCACACAAATACCCAGTGGCGCTTCTTCAATTCCTTCTAGTTTGAAACTCTTATATTGCTCTTTACGCTTGCCTTCAAACAGTTCGGTTGCTTCGGCATGAGCTTGCAAAAAACCTTGTTTAATTTGAGTCTTGGATTCTGCTTTGGTGACAAGAATGAAGTCCCAAGGCTGCATAAAGCCAACGCTTGGCGCATGGTGAGCAGCCAGTAATACGCGTTCTAAAACATCGTTAGGAATAGGGTCGGGTTTGAACTCTCGTCGTACATCACGACGAGAGAATATGGTTTTGTATACCGCGTCGCGCTCTTCTGGAGTGATGTTCATAATGATCGACTTTTGTTTTATGGAAAGCCGATATTATGGGGATTGAAATCAATTTATGCTAATGAGGAAAGCTTAGGTTAAAGAGAGTTTTTCTAAACTTGATCGCTACAAACCGCTTTTAGTAATAAATCATCGCTTTCAAGTGGGTACCAAGTTGAAGTTGATGGCTGTTTTGAATCTGGGGAAGCTGTGAAAGATTGAGTGAAATCTGTTCTGGCGCCTTGTACGCAATCGACTATTTGTGGAACACGTTTCGCCATGTGGCGACGTTCAAAAAAGTACAAGTCGACTAGAACAAGGTTCGGATCAATTTTATTTTTTGCAGAATTCTCTATGTCGGCAGCGATAAAACGAAGAGTTTGTGGGAATACGTAGCTCCAAGGACGCCAAGGGGCTTCTTCTTGAACAGCTTTTACAACGACAACGCCTTCTGGCAGTAAGCTCGTTTGATGATCATACCAATCGTACTCACCTTGAATTTGAAAACCAAGCATGGTGGCACCAGCAAACACAGGAACCAGCCATTTCGGCGCAGTTTGTTTGGTTATCTTTCTTAACAACAGAGCAATACCTGCGCCGCCAATACCGGCAAAAACGGTAGCAATGAGTTCCCAAAACATAAGCGCTCTCTTTTTTGGTTTGTGTGGATTCTTATTATAGGGAAATTGGGCCTCACAAAGAAGTGAGGCCCAATGGTTAGAAGTGCTTTTTGTTGTTAAACCTTAGTGGTCAACTGCACCGCCTGCACCTTGAGGGTAACGAACACTTTCAACAAGGTCTTGGATTTCTTTTGGTGGTGGCGCTGTCATCGAAGATACAGTGAATGCGACTACAAAGTTAATCACCGCACCAATGGCACCGAATGACAATGGTGATACACCGAACCACCAATTATCAGGAGTATTGGCGAACGATGCTGTACCTGGGACGAAGAACCAGCCAAGGAATAAGAAGATATAAACCAAGGTAGAAATCAGACCCGCTAGCATACCAGCGATTGCTCCAGTGCTATTCACACGTTTAGAGAAGATACCCATCATTAGAGCAGGGAAGATAGAGGCTGCAGCAATACCAAATGCTAATGCTACTACCTGAGCCGCGAAGCCCGGTGGGTTCATGCCTAGATAGGTTGCCACAACAATGGCAACGAACATGGATATCCTTGCAACCCTGAGTTCTCCTTTGTCACTAATATTGGGGTTTATCGATCCTTTTATTAAGTCATGACTTATCGCAGACGAAATCGCCAATAGTAAACCAGCAGCAGTAGATAGTGCAGCCGCTAAACCACCCGCAGCAATCAGTCCAACGACCCAACCTGGCAAGTTTGCAATTTCTGGGTTAGCCAATACAAGAATGTCACCGTTAACCGTTAACTCATTGCCAGCCCAACCACGAGCTGTTGCTTCGTCTTTAAAGGCAGGAACATCGTTGTAGAACTGTACACGGCCATCGCCGTTTTTATCATCGAACTTGATAAGACCGGTAGTTTCCCATGTTTGAACCCAATCAGGACGCTCAGCGTACTCAATAGGTGCCGCCGTTGGGCCAGAAGGATAGATAGTGGTCAATAGATTCAAACGAGCCATAGACGCAACAGCAGGTGCTGTTAGATATAGCAAAGCAATGAATACTAACGCCCAACCAGCAGACCAACGAGCATCGGCTACTTTAGGAACAGTGAAAAAACGAATGATAACGTGTGGCAGACCCGCTGTACCTATCATCAAAGATAGTGTAAACAGAACCATATTCAGTTTGTTATCAACATCGGCAGTGTAATCTCTAAAGCCAAGCTCTCTCACCACTTCATCTAATTTTTGTAGCAAAGGCATGCCAGATTCAGTGTGATTAGAGAAAAGACCGATAGCAGGGATAAACGTATCCGTTAGCTGTAAGGAGATGAAAACGGCAGGGATGGTATAAGCAATGATTAGTACCACATATTGCGCAACCTGCGTATAAGTGATGCCTTTCATGCCGCCCAATACTGCGTAGAAGAATACAACAACCGCAGCGATCATAAGACCTGTGTTGTTATCTACTTCCAAGAAGCGAGAGAATGCCACGCCTGCACCAGTCATTTGACCGATTACATAAGTAACTGAAGCAATGATCAAACAGGCGACAGCTACTAATCTAGCTGTATTGCTGTAGAAGCGATCACCGATGAAGTCTGGCACGGTAAACTTACCAAATTTACGTAAGTAAGGTGCAAGCAACATAGCCAGTAATACATAACCACCAGTCCAACCCATTAGGTAAGTTGAGTTAGCGTAACCGCCTGCTGCGATCAAACCCGCCATGGAGATGAAAGACGCAGCAGACATCCAGTCAGCAGCTGTTGCCATACCATTAAGTACTGGATGGACACCGCCGCCTGCAACGTAGAATTCTTTTGTCGAACCAGCTCGTGCCCAAAATGCGATACCGAAGTAAAGCGCAAAAGAGCCGCCGACGAAAAGTAAATTGATAGTAAATTGATCCATGCGACTTACTCCTGAAGGCCAAATTCTTCATCAAGCTTGTTCATTCTCCAAGCATAGAAGAAGGTCAAGATGATGAATACGAGAATGGAACCTTGCTGAGCGAACCAGAAGCCTAAATCAGCGCCTCCAATCATAATGCCTGAGAGCATGGGACGAAGTAGAATGGCACAACCGTAAGATGCTAATGCCCAAACCACTAAACTGCCTAGTATCAGCCTGAGGTTTGCTTGCCAGTATTTTTCTGCATTAATATTATGATCTGACACGGTAGATCTCCTTATAATTATTGTTATACGCCTTATTAATTTAGCAGGCAGTTGTCTAATAAGAAGTCAGACTTTAGTCGCATAGAGTGCTTTTTAATCAATATATGCTCATGTGGGATTTACGCAATATTGCCTTTCGAAAGAGAGTAAGAGAAGTGAATACTAAGATTAAGCAAAAGATTCTTTCGGTTTGTGCTGAAAAAATAAAACAAAAAGGCGACGGCGTTCAGGTATCGTTTTATGCTTTTTTTGCCAATAAAAACCATGATCCAATCACCTTGATGGCTGTTGCTCGCTGGTGGATTGAAGAACAGCAACTGAATCACTTCGAAAAAGCCACTAAGATTTACGCCATGGTGGCATCGCTTGATGACTCATCAGTATTTCAATCATCTTATGCTGAACAAGGTAAAGGCCTTAATCATCTGACGTTGAGTGTGACGAATCTCGATTCCTCTCTCGAATTTTATTGTCACCTGCTCGGTTTTAAAGCAGAAGTACGTTGGAATACGGGTGCCTATTTGTCATACGGGAATTGTTGGCTTTGTTTATCACTGGGTGAAGCCAAACCTAGTCGGGATTACACGCATTTTGCTTTTAGTTTTGACTCATCAGCCATGTCTCGTATTCAGCAAAAAAATGCTTTTCAAGCAGTGAAGCAATGGCAAGTAAATAGCAGTGAAGGGGATTCTTTATATATTGAAGACCCTGATGGTCATAAGTTAGAACTGCATTCAGGTTCCCTTGCTACGCGTCTTAAGTCTTTAAAAGCTAAACCTTATGACGGATTGGAGTGGTTAAATTAAATCTGTACCATATCAGTCTTACTAAAGAAGAATAGCCTTCTTAATAACTGATCTTTTGGTGGAGGTTTTTAATAAGTGCGTATGTCATAATCGACCAGTGACAGACTTGTCTTAGGAGACAAAGGGTGATTCAAGCAATTTACGTGTCGAAAAAATCCAAACAATCCCAGATAGGGATTGATGCCGTCAAAGTTGATGCGGGTAAAGGCATCGTAGGCGACAGATATTACGGAAAAAAGGGCACAGACGGCCCAAATATTACCTTTGTCGAAAGTGAAGAAATCGCAGCTTTTAATGCTAACTTTGGACAAAGTATTGGTCTTTCTGCGACCAGAAGAAACATAGTGACCCAAGGCGTGCGACTTAACCAATTAGTTGGTCAAGAGTTCTCTATTGGTAATGTACGTTTTTACGGAGTCGAACTGTGTGAACCTTGTGTCTCGCTAGGAAAATCCCTAGCCAATGATTCGATATCATCACCACAAGTCGTGAGAGCTTGGCTTCATCGCGGTGGTTTAAGAGCTAACGTATTGAGCACCGGTATTTTGCGTACTGGCATGCAGTTTAATTTGATCCAGAATGGTACTAATTAGAAAAAGGCTAAGCAGTAAAAAGTAAGTAATAGCACCTTTCTGGATCGTTTAATTAAACAAGATCCTCAGCCAAAACAAAGCGTTTAATGTCGTTAAACTCTTTATTAAAAAGCTGTGATTGCGGTGTGTATTTACCTGCTAGGCAGTCTTTTACAATCTCTTCAGCACGCGTTAGATAAGTGTTTCTATCTTCCGTTTGACTTGGCTTTGGTTCTGCTTTTGGCAGCGGCACTTTTGTTTGCAACAACAATAGTTCATTAAGCGACTTAGCTTTGGTTGATTCACCTTGGAAACGCCATAAATCAGTGCCTTGGTCATAAGCGTAATAAGGCAATAGGGTCGTGCCGTGTTTCGCGACGAAATCGATAGCGTCTAAAATAAACACCGCTTCTGCATTGTCTAAGAAATAATTCAAATTGAAGCGAACCCAGCCCGGTTTTACCAGTTTCTCACCTTTTCTCAGTGCTTCTTGAATACGTTCCGATTCAGTTTTGTCGATATCTAAAAGCTGATGGCCATAAGGCCCAGCGCAAGAGCAACCGCCTCGAACTTGGATGCCAAACACATCATTCAGTACAGCGGTGACAAAACCGTGATGTAAGTAACCAAAGTCGGTTTTAATGCGAAAAGCGGTAATCGACAAACGCGCTGCGTCAGCATGACCTAAGCGTTCAATGTTTGGATGATTGTGCCAATGTTTGTCGATCAATTGTTCGAGTTCGTGTTCACGGGCTTCGATCGTTTTGTCACCAACAGCTTGTTTGAGCTGAAATACCAAACCGGCACGAATGGATTCTAGAATTCCTGGTGTACCGCCTTCTTCTCGACGCTCGCCAATCGGTAAAAATGTGTGATCTTCAGGTGTCACAAAAGACACCGTGCCACCGCCAATAAGGCTTGGTTTTTGGTTAGTTATGATGACTTTTTTAACGACCAAAATACCTGAAGTACCCGGGCCGCCGATAAATTTATGGGTAGAGAAAAAGATCGCATCTTTGGCAAGTGCTTGGTCTTTGCTTGGGTTCATATCTAGCGCCACATAAGGCGCGGCCGCGGCAAAATCCCAAAAAGCGAGGGCATTATAGCGATGTAACAAGGTGGTAATGGCATCTTGATCACATAAAATGCCTGTGACGTTGGATGCAGCGCTGAAACTACCGATGAGGCGTTTATTTTGTTTTGCCTGTAATTGCTCTTCTAAGGAGATTAAACAAACGCCGCCGTCTTTTGACTCTGGGATTCTGATTACTTCAATGCCCAGCTCTCGCCAAGGCAATTCGTTGGAGTGATGTTCATACGGTCCAATAAAAACGCATACATCTGATTTGTCAGATTCACTCAATTGACGTAAGCCTAATTGACTAATTAAGGTATTAATCGCGCTAGTGGCGCCGCTGCCGCAAAATATCACCAAGTCTTCTTCTGATGCGTTGACGGCTTCTCGAATTTGCTGGCGAGCTTGTTCACGAAAGGCGGTAGTTTGTTGGCCGGTTGCATTGGCTTCAGTATGAGTATTAGCATAAAGCGGTAAGACGTTTTGACGAATAGCGTCTTCGATAAAGTCTAGACTGCGGCCAGAGGCGGTGTAGTCGGCGTAGGTTAAGGTTCGAGCGCCAAAAGGTGTCTGTATTTGCGTGTCTTTACCTATGATACCGTCCCGAATGCGGGCAAACAAAGCCTCTTCATTAGATAGTTCTTTTGTGCCGTGGTTTTTTGTACGTTGGTTTAAAGTGCTTTGATTTAAAGTGCTTTCTGCGGCAGCAATGGACATGTTTCTTTCCTCATTTGGCTTGCCGCATCAATGAACCTGTCAATTGCTCACTCTTTCATGCTGGGCAAGGGCAACTGAGTTGTCCATTTGATTTGCTCCATGGCGAAGTTTGAGGTGACGTCGGTTAATGCGGTGGCACTAATTAATCGTTTATAAAATTTGTCGTAGGCTGGAATGTCTTTTACCAACACACGAAGTAAGTAATCGTATTCACCTGCCATGCGGTAAAATTCCACCACTTCAGGGAATTCGGCCACAACGCGAGCAAACTCATCGGCCCAATTTGCGTCATGCTGATTGGTTTTAACTTGTACAAAAACCGATACGCCAAGTCCTAGTTTGTCTGCGTCTAAAAGCGCGACACGACGCTTGATAAATCCTGCGTTTTCTAGTTTTTGAACTCGTCGCCAGCAGGGCGTTTTTGATAAGCCAACTTGCTGAGCCATAGCCTCTGTTGAAATACTATCATCACTTTGAATTAAGGCAAGTAGTTGCAAATCTATCTCATCTAAGTGCATTTTGTTCTCTTTTTTGTTTGTTTTTTGGATTTTTGTTTCCTATTGTCATGTTTTTTTTCGCTTGCTGCAACTCGGTTCCTTGACCTTGTCTAATAGAGGAATTTAATTTTTCACTTGATGGAAAAAAAACGCTCAAAAAGACAGATATTTTTTTAAAAATGAGGATATTAAGTGCTTTAGTGAAAGGGTTTTATAAATATTTTTTATCCGGCGTTCTTACTTTGGGTTGTCATCATATAATCAAGACCACCTTATTTGAGTAAGGTAACAGCACATTAATACAAATTTGGACGGTTAAATATTACAGGAGTAATAAATGATATTGCGTAACACAATTCGTTTTGTTGGTTTAAGTTTGCTTTCGAGCGCAGCGTTCGCCGCTAATCAAGTTGCAGTGTCGGATGACGTGATATTAAAGCAGCGTCAAGCGCTGCAAGAAAGTACAAAGGGGCAAGGCGTTGGACCTCAATCACCGCGAGACATCGATATAAAGTTTGGCCGTAATATTCAAACCTTTGCACAAGCACCAGTCTCGAGCAATATGAACCTCTGCAATATTCACTTCCATAAAAATGCTGAACATAAAGGCGGTGAGTTTACCAAGTATGCCGGTAACGGCGACGGACAGGGATTTCAAACTGGTTATGTTTATTCTGGTCAATTGAGTCAGCAAGAGTTAGAGCCATTGAAGGGTGGTGCTGTCTGTAAAAGTAAGCATAGCGAACTATTTCCTGGCGATACCATTGAAGTACATTACGTGTATTCCACTGCAAAAGTTGAACCAGGTCCAACCTTAGGAGCCTGTATTATCAAGGGACAAGCAAGCCCTCAACTTCGTGTAGAAACTCAAGTTTATGTAGCGGTGAATGATAACAAAGCGCTTAACTTCAAGGCTTTGACGGCTCACGATGTTCGTAATGGTCTTTATCAAGCGACACACATTCCTAATAACACAGGCACACCAGTGACTTATTCAGGTTCTACGACAGGCCCCAGTTACAATGAAAAAGCGTCACCGTATCAAGTGACATGGAATGTACGACCTAACGTGGCAAAGGTTGATATTCAATCAGTAGGAGACTGGTGCGATAGTCAAAATATCTACCAAGAAGATCACGCTCATGGTGTAAGAAACCTGATAACCAATCTAGATTTGCTATCAAAGGTTACCGATGCTAATTAAGCAAAAACAGCATGAATTCATGTTCCAGTTACTTTCTAGTTTTCGCATAAGGCCCTCTTTTTAGAGGGCTTTTTTGCTCTTTTGTAAAGCTTATTTTCTTTCTATCAGGTTTTCTTTAAAAAGCGTCTATCTCGATTTTATATAATGTTATATCATAACATTTTGTTCTATAGGAGAGAGTTATGGAAAGTATGCTAGGCAAATTGCCAGTTACAGTTTTATCAGGCTTTTTAGGTGCAGGTAAAACAACGGTTTTAAGCCATATATTGAATAACCGTGATGGTTTAAAAGTTGCGGTGATTGTTAACGATATGAGTGAAATCAATATTGATGCGACGACGATTAAGCAAGAAGTGTCGTTGAATCGTAGTGAAGAAAAATTAGTAGAAATGAGCAACGGCTGTATCTGCTGCACCTTACGTGAAGATTTGCTTATTGAGGTACGAAAGCTTGCGGAAGACAATTGTTTTGATTATTTAGTGATTGAATCAACCGGTATTTCTGAGCCCTTGCCCGTAGCAGAGACCTTTACTTTTGCGGATGAAGACGGTGTGAGTCTATCTGATATCGCTCGCCTAGATACCATGGTCACTGTCGTGGATGCGGTGAATTTTATGAAGGATTATGACGCTGCAATATCCTTGCGAGAAACCGGTGAATCCCTTGGTGAAGAAGATGAGCGTAGCGTGGCGGATCTGTTGATTGATCAAGTTGAATTTGCCGACATCATTTTGATCAGTAAAACCGATTTGGTGAATGAAGCGGAATTACGACAATTAGAATCCATCCTTCGTAGCTTTAATACTGAAGCGGAGATTATCCCAATTCATCAAGGCAAAATAGAGCCTAAACGATTGTTGGGAACCGGCAAGTTTAGCTTTGAGCGAGCACAACAAGCAGCTGGCTGGTTAAAAGAAATGCGTGGAGAGCATGTGCCAGAAACGGAAGAATATGGAATTGGGAGCTTTTCATATTTAGCGCGACGACCTTTTCATCCGCAGCGTTTTTTTGATTTCCTTCATAACACTGAGGCGTTTGGGAAATTGCTGCGCTCGAAAGGCTATTTTTGGTTAGCGACTCGTCCAGAGTTTGCTGGTCAATGGAGTCAGGCGGGCGGTATTGCGCATCATGGTTTTGCAGGCATGTTTTGGAAAGCGGTACCTAAGGATAAATGGCCACAAGATCCAGAATATCTTGAATCAATAGCAGATCAATGGGTAGAGCCTTTCGGCGACATGCGTCAGGAGTTGGTGTTTATCGGCCAAAATCTGAAAAAAGAGGCTGTGATAGAAGCGTTGGATGCTTGCTTGTTAAGCGATCAAGAATTGCTGGCAGGAAAAGCAGTATGGGCCACATTGCCCGATCCATTTCCTGAATGGCAAGAGGTTGCTTAAGCTTACTCTTGCTCTGTTGCTTTTCCCCCAATGCTTGGTTAAAACTCTGAGTACTTTGATGGATTATAACGCTCACTAAGCTTGTATTAGGAAGTTATTTCAATCTTGTATCTGTTCAAATTTTTTTTATATTTGCAGTATTATGCGAATATAAAACTCTATCTGGGCTGGAGAAATATGGATATTGATTTAAAGGCATTACTCACACATTACCTTCGTCAACTTGATAATATGTTGGAACAAATTCCAGAGGAAAGCTTTTCAGCTTCGCTGTCAGATAACATGTTTTCTCTTGCGGGTAATGCTCGGATAGCGGCTAATTTTGCTTTGCGTGGATATTGCCCGCTTGTTGGTGTTAAAACGGTTTCTTTTGATCTAGGGAGCGATGATCAAAACGCAGTACGGGAACAAATTTCCGCTACTTTAGATTATCTTGAAGGGCTACCTGCAGTAGAGACCTTGAATAAAGATGTGTTGCTTAGTGAGAAGGCGGGATTTACTGAACTGAACCTGCCACAACCTGAGTTTTTACATCATTATATAATGCCTAATTTTTTCTTTCATATCAGTATGGTTTACGCCATTGCGAAATCGGTTGGTGTCGACTTAGGGAAGGCAGATTTTGATGGTTATCACAGCTATCCAGTCGGTTTTAGTTGGTTAAAGCCTTAAAGGAATCAGATGAACTGAACTAAACTGTAGCCTCTTTTGTTTTTCAAAAGAGGCTAAATTGACTTTAATTACTTCTGTTCTCCTTCGTTAATTGGTTCTAGCACTTCCACAGTTTTATTTTTTAATCTATTCATTAATAAATGAATGTCTTCTTTTATCATCAGTAAAACAGGGATCAAAATTAATGTTATCACTGTGGCAAACATGATGCCGTAGGCGAGGGACACGGCCGCAGGAATGAGCATTTGTGCTTGTCTTGAGGTTTCCCAAAGAATCGGAATCAAGCCAGCAAAAGTGGTGAAAGACGTCAGCAATACCGCACGCAAGCGGCTGCGGCAAGCGAGACTGATGGCTTTTTTGACGTGGCTGGTTTCATGACGAAGGTCGTTGAAGCGAGACACGAGCAACAGACTGTCATTTACCACAACACCGCTGAGCGCAAGTATGCCGTTCAGAGAGAAAATCCCCAACGCTAAATTGTTCATCCAATGACCAAGCAATGCACCAATGATTCCGAATGGAATCGCCATCATGATGATAAGCGGCTGCGAGTAAGATTTTAGAGGTATCGCCAAAAGTCCATAAATGATCAAGAGAGCGATGAGGAACATCTCCGACATAGATGACTGAGTTTTTTCTCTTTGCTCTGCTTCCCCAGAGAAATAGATCGAAACTCCGGCAAACTGACGCTTCATCTGTGGTACGACGGCTTTTTGTAAATATTCGACGACTTCTGTTGATGACATGGCGTCTTTATCAACTTCGGCAGACAGATACAAAGAGCGTTTGCCATCAATGCGAATAATACGAGTCTCTGCATCTTCTTGAGACAGCGTAGCAACAGTTGAAAGTGGTACGCGGGTACCGTCGTCTAAAACAATTTTGGTATTCATTACGGCGGCTGGTGATTCTTTTTGTTCGCTTGGATAACCTAAGCGTACTTCGACTTCCGAGTTGTCTCGCTGGTATTTTTGTACTACCTGACCATCAAAATTACGGGCGACTTGAGTGGCTAAATTGCTGGTGGATAATCCTAATAGTCGACCCTGATCGGTTAGTTTTAGGGTGAGTCGAGACTCGGTAGGCTCATTGTTTTGCTCTATTCCTGTCACCGCTGGTAGTGTGGCTAATTGCTTTAATAGTTCTTCCATTGCACCGTTAAGAACACTTGTGTCATTACCGCGCAGTTCAACTCTTAACGCGTCAACTGTTTCACGAGCACTACGAATTCGTAGGTTTTTTACACCTTCTGGCATGCCTGAAAGTTGCTGCCATTTGCTAGCAAATTGCGCTGAGGTATAGGGTCTATTCTCGTCTAGCTCTATGCGTATGTTGCCAGATTGGTCATCACTTGCCGTGACTTGGATGTTTTTGATGGCGACATCGCCTTTCGGTTTAGGAGCTTCTTTAGGTTTTGCCGAGTCTTTTGGTTTTTTGTCTGATTGCTCCGCGCTGTTAACTGGTGGACGTCGGTGTTCGCCGCCATCGGTGCGTAATGCGATGTCGGCTTGATACGCTTTTTGCTCTAACTCAAATAAAACTTTGTTGGTTTGTCCGTAGCTGACGTCGTTGTACATGGTGAGTGTGCCACGCACTGTATCTCCTGGAATTTGAGGGAAAAAACTCATCCTGATAGCGCCTGTAAATGGCATGGAAATAACCAGTACAAAAATAGCGATGAAAAACAAGCAAACAGCGTACCTATGATTAAGCGCTAGATCAATTGTCGGTCGGTAGATACGCTCGCTGAACCACTGTAAACCAAAATCTGCACCTTGTTGAACCATAGCCCATGCTTTAGATATTGGATTGGTGCGAGTCGATTTTTGTGTATTTATGTGGGCAAGGTGAGCTGGTAGGATAATTTTAGATTCGATTACCGATAGAATTAAACAAATAGCCACGACAGTAGCAAATTGAGAATACAGTTGCCCTAAACGCCCTTCAATATTTGATAGAGCCCAGAATGCTGCGACAGTAGTGAAAACGCCAAATAGTGTCGGAATGGCAACTAACATGGTGCCTTTAATTGTGTTGCCTATGGTGTCGCCTTCTTTAGACCTGACGGTATAGACGCTCTCACCAACCACAACGGCATCATCAACCACAATCCCTAAGGCCATGATAAAACCAAAGGTTGTAAACATGTTCAATGTCAGGCCGATGCTTTCCGTACCCATAAAAAATAAGGTGCCAAAGAAAATAAACGGCAACCCCATGGCTACCCAAAATGCCACAGTGACGTTCAAGAATATCGCTAGCAAGATAAAGACGAGTAATACGCCTGTAATGGCGTTTCCTATCATCAATTCTAAGCGTTGATTAATCGATTCACTACGATCATACCAAGTGCCGAGTTCGACATTAGCTGGTAAGCGTCCGCTGTCCTGCCAATCTTGAATGACAGCTTTTGCTCCGATCACGGAGTTGGAAATATCGCTGGTGCCTGTAGTTAGAACTTGAATGCCTAAACTATTTTGGCGATTAAAACGCGATAAAACATAATCATCTTCGTCAAATGTGTCGCGTATGTTAGCGATATCACCCAGTAGAACTTTTCCTCCAGATAGGTTGGAAATAACGGGAATTCGAGCAAACTCACTTTTTATGTAGGCTTGCTCAGATGCGCTGATGGTTAAGTAAATGTTTTCGTCCCGCAACGTCGCGACTTGAGCTGGAGATGATTCGGCATTGATTGCAGTGGCAATATCGGACAAGGTGAGCCCGTAAGCTTCAAGTTTGTTTTTATCAATGTCGATCATAATGGTTGGGTCTAGCCAACCAGATACTGAAGTCGCACTGATGTTTTCGTTTGCCAATAAATCAGATTCTAATTCATCAGTAAGCTTTTGTAGGGTACGTCGATCTGCATCACCATAAAGTTGAATCCAAATTGAATGTTCTTCGCGAGTGGCTTTAGATACGACTGGCGGATCGGCTTCATCAGGAAAAGAAGAAATCTGATCAACCTTATCTTTGACATCGTTTAGGAGCGTATCTATGTCATAACCATCCAGCATTTCGACAGTGGTGCTGGTTGATTTTGCGGTTGATGAAGTCGTAATGGTCTTGATGCCAGAGACACCTTGTAAGGCTTCCTCTAACGGAATGGCAATACCTTCTTCGTTTTCTTTGGCTGAGCCGCTGTCATTGCTAACAGAAATAGCCACGCGGTTTGGCGTTAAGCTTGGGAAGGCCTCTTTATTCAGCGAGCCCATGTTCAAAACGCCTAAGCTGATAACCAGAATTAGCAATAAATTCGCAGCCACTGGATTATTGGCAAACCATGGAATAATGCCTTTCGGCTGATCAGTCGGACTCATGGTTTCACGCTCTTATCATCTGATGTCGAGGTATTTAATGACTTAACAAGAGTGCCTTTTAAATAACTGTTATAAGGTTGTACAAGCACTTGATAGGGTTTGTTTAGCATGGATGTTGGCACTTGAATATAAACGTATTGAGAGTCAACAAAACGAGGAGTGGTTTCAAAGGCAGCTAGCCGACTATCTTGATCTATGTACCAGATTTCGCTCTTTTGACTTAAGGCCGTGTTAGGTAGTTTCCAAAGGTTATCTAGATGCTTGCCTTGAATCGATACTTGAACAAAAGCGCCAGGAATTAACGCTGGAGTTTGATCAAGTGGGCGGTCTAAGCTAACCAACAAGCTGCGCATGCGAGTCGTTTCGTCGATGTGTTGGTTGACACTTAAAATTTTACCTTGCCAAGAGTCATTGTTATCAATGCTTGAGATTAACGCTGGCCAGTTGTCTTTTAGTAGCGTTTTAGTATCGGGGAGCTTTAGCCAATCACTGTTGGATAAATCGATTTTAATTTCGGCTCGATCGACGCTGTATAGTATGCCTATCTCGCTTCCTGCGCTTAGATATGAGCCAAGTGAAACATTACGAGTGACTATTAAAGCGTCAAAAGGTGAGGTTAGTTGGGTATGCTTTAATCTGGTTGTTGCGTTGCTAAGTTCAGCCTTAGCAGCTTCAACATCAGCTTTAGCGGCTGCTAATTGTGGCTCTCGTAATACTAGGTCTGAATCTGGATCACCTTTAAATCCAGCGGCGGCCCATTCTGCTCTGGCTTGCTCACCTTGGCGAGCTTCCTCTTTGAGCGCAAGCTCTGCGGTTGCTAGAGTGTTTTTGGCACTGGCTACTGCACTGTTTAGTTCGCTGTTTTGTAATTGGCCTAAAAGATGACCTTTCTTGATGACTTGGCCAGACTCAAATTGATTTGAAATGCTAATAACTTCGCCGCTTACTTGGCTTGTCATTGTCAGATAATACCTTGGCTTAACTACACCTGATGCCTTAATAGTGGCCGCATAGCGACCAGTGTTGGCGGTGATTGTTGATAATTCTAGTGCTTGCGCTGGCGTCTCAGGGCGCGGTGTTTGCAATCGATTTTGCTGTGTTTCAATAGCATGGATAACATAAAAGTAGACACCTGCTATTGCAGCACCAGCCAACAATAAGGTTATCCATTGAGAAAGATATTTCATTAAGGTTTTACTCCAAGCCCGAGTGCGAGCCCCAAATCAACTCTGTTTGATAGGTGCTGATAAATTAAATTGTCCAATTGTGCTTCTAAGTCAAAAGCAGTGGTTTGCGCATTGATTAAGTCATTCAGTTCGACCAAACCTGTGCGGTATTTTTTCTCGTATTGAGTGAGGTTCTTTTTGGCGCTAAAAAGTGCTTCATTAATGTGGCGGACTTGCTGTGATAGGACGCGTTCTTGCCCCAAGGTATTTTCTACTTCGTTGACGGCAGTGAGCAGTGTGTCACGGTAATCTTGATAGGCTTGAGCAGTTTTGAGTTTGGCGATTTCTGCAGCGGCTTTTAGTTGTCCACCTTGATAGAGTGGCTGAGTTATTTGTGCTAGCAAAGACCAAATAGGCGAACCAAACAAAGCCGCTCTTGGCGATGCTGCTGTTTCGCTTAGTGTTGCGCTTAGGCTGATGCTGGGAAGCATGTCTTTATAGGCTACAGAGGTATTTAAATCGGCGGCTTCAATAGTCAAATACGCAGCTTTTAAATCCGGTCTGCGTTGTAAGTTTTGTTGTGGTAGGTCGCTTAATGTAAGGCTGACATTGGGGTAGTTTTGGTTGGTAATGAAACTCAAACTATCTGTTTTGCCTAAGTAAAGTTGCAGGTTGCGTATTTCAATAGCTAGGTTTTCTTTGTATTCCACTAGGTCAGCTTTAGATTGAGAAGTGGAAGTACGAGATTCGTCTAGTTCTTCTAAGTTGCCAAGTCCATTTTTAAAACGTTTTAGAATTAATTGCTCGTTTGCTTCTAACAGTTTTAGGCGTTTCTGCTCAATATCAATGGCATGTTGTTTCGCAGTAATAGCCAGCCAAGTTTTAACTACATTAGCAACTAAGGTGTCACGGCTGGCTTGATATAAGGCCTCGTCACTGGCAAGCGTTTTGGCCGAAGCTTGTTCTGCTTGAGCGAGTTTTTGCCATAAATCGGCCTCCCAACTAATGCTTAAACTGGCTTTGTAGTCGGTATTGCTGCCTTCTGATTTGTTACCAGAAAAGCCTGCTTCGACGCTAGGTAGAGAATCGCCCTGTTGGCTTTTTAAACTCCATAAACTGGCTTGTAGAGTCAGCTGCGTTTTTTGCAAACTAGGATTCGCTTCTAGAGCTTGGGTAATTAGGCTATTTAGTTGTTCATCTTGTATCAAATCTGTTAAATAGCTTGCAGGAACGACGTTGTCCATTGTTTGCCATTGGGAAGTTTTAGTCTTGCTCGTTGAATCTAGTTCCTGTTGCGCTAATTCAGCGTAGTCTTTGCGTTTCTCTGTATTACTACAGGCCGCTAATACCAGACTGAGGCAGAGCAACCCTATATTTAAAAAAGGCCGGTTGAGCATTTAATATGTCCTAGTAAAAGAGCTGAATCAGTGACGTTTTTTTACACGCTATATTTTTAATATAAGAAAAGTAAGTCGTTGGATTATTACGTTTTTGGATCAAGGCTTTAAGTGTATTTGCGTTTCTTTACAGTTTACCTATCTAGCTGAGAGCAATTACAGATAAAGCAATTACTTATTAGACTGCTTTATCTGTATTTTTTACGTCATGATAAGATTATTTGGTTCACCCTGCTTTTGCCCGTTGTTCGAAATTTTGCAAAATCATTGCTAAGGTTTTGATTGCCCACTCGCGCCTTTCCATACTTTGCTCACTGAAGTTAAGTCTAAAGCAATTACGATACTTACCAGTTGCAGAAAAAAGCGGGCCGGGTGCAAAGCCTACACCTTCTTCGCGGCAGCGTTCAATTAGCTTCATGCTGTCAATACTGGGATGAAGCTCTACCCATAAGATAAAACTACCGACAGGGTAGCTAACTCTGGTGTCACTGGGTAAATAGTTTTTTATCACGCTAAGTAAATGGTCTCGCTGTTGCTCGTAGTCTTGTCTCATTTTGCGGATGTGCTTAGCGTAGCCTCCTAAGCGAATAAACTTCGCAATGGCAAGCTGGGGAAGAACTGGACACATAGAACTACTTACGTACTTGATGTGAGTAACTTTGTCTCGATAACGCCCCGGTGCAATCCAGCCAACCCGCATGCCAGGCGCAATGGTTTTGGAAAATGACGAACACAGCAGAACTCTGCCATCTTCATCAAAGGATTTGATGGTTTTAGGACGTGGGAATTGATACGAGATATCACCGTAGATGTCGTCTTCTATTATGGCAATATCATAGCTTTGCGCGAGTCGATAGAGCTGCTCTTTTTTGTCTTCTGGCATGGTATAACCCAGCGGGTTATTGCAGGTTGGTGTGACAAAAATCGCCTTAATTGGCCATTGATCTAACGCTAACTCTAATGCCTCTAAACTGATACCCGTTTCGGGATGGGTTGGAATTTCCATTGCTTTAAGGTTCGCCGCTTTGATCGCTTGCATGGAGCCGTAGAAACTTGGAGATTCGATGGCAATAATATCGCCAGGTTCTGTCACCGCTCGTAAGCAAACAGATAGTGCTTCTTGGCAACCTGAGGTAACGACTAAATCGTCTGGGTGTAACTGGCAACCGGATGCTACGGCTAGACGACAAAGTTGTGTGCGTAATTCTTCCGTACCACGAATATCAGCGTAACCTAATCCTAATTCTGGTTTTTGCTTGGTAAGGTCTGACAGGGTTTTGAGTAAAGGCTTCAAGGTTGTCGCTTTCATATCTGGCATAGCATGCTGCAACTGTACGCCTTTGTTACCACTGCGATTCATTAGCATATTGAGCACTTCTTCCCATTGGGAAACTTCCAAAGGGCGCTGTGGTGGTCTTGAGATGCTGGGCAGATTGTCCTTTTTGCGTGAGCAAACAAAGTAGCCTGATTTTGGTCGAGCTTCTACCAGTAGTTCTTGCTCAAGTTGCCTATAAGCTTCTTGTACAGTTGAAATGCTGACACCATGTTCTTGGGCTAATTGGCGTACAGAAGGCAGCTTGTCGCCAGACTTATAAAAGTCATGCTGTATGTGTTCACGTAAGCGGTTGGCAAGTTTTTGATAAAGTGTCATAGCATCTCCCTTAAAGCCTTCTTGGTATCTGTATTGATTATAAGGTGTGTATTTGCCATGTATGACCATACAGATTCAGATTTATTTGGCCATACAGTGCAAAAAAACCTCTCACTGTATGTTTAATAAAGTGATTTTTTGAATCTGTATCGTATTCCTGTCTTCTCTTAAAGTAGTTACTCATACACATAGTGCTTGTTAAGCCCTAATTAGTGCAGTTTACAAGTAGTCTAAAAGGAGAGGGTTATGTTAGTTGTCAGCTTATTTGTTTGTATTCAACAAAGTATAGAGCGTTTTCAAACTCGTAAAAAATTGGCATCTCTAACTCCTCAGCAGATGATTGACATAGGCATGACAAAAGAACGCCATCAGGCTGAGTTGTCACAAGTGACTATTGTTGGATTTATGCGAGATGTGATGTTCCTTATTAAAAATAAAGGGCAGATGTCATGATAGATGTATCTTTTTTCTTAGCGCTTGCCATGTTTGCTTTTGTGACTTCCGTGACACCGGGCCCGAATAACATTATGTTATTGGCGTCAGGGGCGCAGTTTGGTTTTCGTCGAACCTTACCGCATATGCTAGGGATTGTACTTGGTGTCGCAAGTTTGTTGTTGTCTACTTTAATGGGGCTAGGTGCGTTGTTTACCTGGTATCCGCCTCTATACAGCGTTTTAAAATGGGTTGGTTGTGCCTACTTACTTTGGTTAGCATGGAAAATTGGCAGTGCTCCAGTGGGAAATTTAGAAACTAAAAAAGCGCCATCTTCACCAATGAATTGGTGGCAGGCTTTGCTTTTTCAGTATGTTAATCCAAAAGCTTGGATGATGGCGATTGGTTGTGTTAGCTCGTTCGCAATTGCTGGAGATTTATATGTTCAGTCTGGTTTTTGGATGATCGTATTGTTTGCTGCGATGGGGTTTCCTGCAATTTCAATTTGGGCGTGGGCTGGAGTGAGTATTCGACGTTGGTTAACTGATCAAAAACGCCAACGAATCTTTAATTTTTGTATGGGGATTGCCACAGCCTCTACATTATTACTGATTATTGGTAATTAAACGCCCGGAAGAGGAGCATCAAGTGACAGATAAACAGGAAGGGCAAAGTGTCTCTAAGGATCACGAGTGGAGCCTTTATATGATAAAGACTCGCTTGAATACGCTTTATACTGGCATTAGTACCGATGTTGATCGACGCTTTAAAGAGCATTCCGGCGTAAGTAAGCGAGGAGCTCGCTATCTGAAGGGCAAAGGGCCGCTTGAACTAGTATGGCATCAATCTGTTGGTTCAAAGAGTGACGCCTTAGTATTGGAGCATAAAGTAAAAAAATTGAATCGACGCCAAAAACTGAGCCTCATAGAAGGCGGAATAGACTTAACAGCATTAAGCCAATCATCTCGAAAAGAGACTAGCCTCTAATAGATAATATAAGCTTGTTTTTCCTGTCGATCATTCGTAGCATGTCATATATTTTGTGATGCTTGCTCTGGGAGGCAGGAGCTATGATAAGTCATTTTGACCACATTGTTTTGACCGTGGCAAATATCGACAAAGCCGTGTCTTTTTACGAAACCGTGCTAAAAATGGAGCCTATAACGTTTGCTAACGGACGCAAAGCGATGCGTTTTGGTCAACAAAAGATCAACTTCCAATTGCTGGGGCAAGAGCTGCGAAATCATGCAATGGAAGGATCTGGCGATTTATGCCTGATTACCAACTGGACCATTGACGAAGTTGTCACTCATTTGAAAGCTTGTAAGGTGACTATCTTAGAAGGCCCAGTGACGAAATCTGGCGCACTAGGGCCAATCCAATCTGTCTATTTTAATGATCCAGACAATAATCTAATAGAAGTCAGTGTTTATTCAGAAATCACAGAGTAACCGTTTAATAAAACCATCTAAGAGTCAGTAAGGCAGGCACTATTTTTTGTTAATACGCCGCTTTTTTTAGTACTTCTTGTTATCATGAATTTTTTACTTTTTATTTATTGAAGGGACTCCCAGCAAGACTATGAAAACTGTATTAATAGCGAAACAGAATCTTGAGAAAACCTATTCAGGCGCTTGTCGTAGTGTTCATGAAGAGATCAAGTATTTTTCTTCAGTTGGGTGTGAAGTACATACTATTTCTGAAAATGCCAATGTAGAAGATATAAAAAAGAGCGGAGGCATTTCACATAAATCAAAGCGTTTTTTCTGGCAGAAAAAGTTTAAGCGTAGAATTCAATTTAGTAATGAAACTTTAAAGTTAGCTAAAAAAATCAAAGCGGATTTGCTTATAGGTCATGGGGATTTACAGCATCCAGATGTTCATTTTATTCATAACTGCGTACATTTAGCAGCAGAAAAAATTCATAATAAGCCACTATCTAAAAATGATGAAATGTATTTAACCCATACGCCTATTTTTCAAAATCATCAGTTTAAGCATATTGTGGCGAACTCTTATTTGACAAAAAATGAGCTAATTGCACGTTTCTCTGTACCTGAAAAAGATATATCGGTTATTTATCCTGCCATAGATGAAAGTCAGTTTAAGATTTTGTCTAACGAGGTTAAGGCTAGAATTCGAAAAGACCTAGATGTAAAAGAAGATGAGCTTTTAGTTGGTTTGGTTACCTCAGGTAATTTTAAAAAACGTGGTATTGACCGCTTTTTTGACGCCATTAGTCTCTTGCCAGAAGAGATTGCTAACAAAACTCACTTTGTTTTCGTCGGAAAAGATCAATTGACTCAAGAGTTTCAGGCGATTTTAGACCGTTCTCCCTACAAAAATAGAGTGCGCCAACTTCCTATTATTAATAATGTCGAAGAATATTTTAATGCTCTAGACATCTTTGTTTTACCGGCGAGAATAGAAGAATTCGGGCGCGTTGTTGCTGAAGCTATGGCTTGTGGCGCACCTGTGATTACGACCAAATGGGTTGGTGCAAGTGAACTTATGAAAAATGAATCGGCTGGCTTTATCTACGATGGAGAAAGTAATCAAGTATTAGCTAATCTAATGGATGCTTTGCTAAGTGATAAGGCGCTGCGTGACCGAGTATCTTTGGAAAACCAAGAGTCTGCTAAAGATGTATATGAATCTGCATTAGATGAAAAATTTAATGCTGTTTTTAATGCTTATCTTCGTTGAATTTTAAGATACAGTGCATTTTGTTAATGCACTGTATCTTTGCTAGTTTATAAGTCTTGTATCGCTTTTAGAACTGACAAATAACTTTTTTCTTCATACGCACCAAACCCGCTAAGTTGGCGGGCTTTTATTTTTGTGAAAATGGGTTGTGTTAAACCCGTTAAGAAGCGCGTAATCAATATCGCTGTGACTTGAGTCGCTGGGCTTTTGTTTCCAACATGTTGAGCGAATTCTCGAGCGTACTCTGCTAAATTATCCTGCCACGTCACATCACTATCTATGTCTGCTTGCTGTGAAAAGACCAGAACCTTTCCTCGACAAACCGAGCAGTGACCACAATGTTCTGGTGAATTCTGATCACCAAAATATCGTGCTAAATTATTATTTAAGCAGCGATCCAATTGGAAGAAGCGAATCATGGTAGCGATTCGTGCAACTTCAGCACTTTGTTTTTCTTCCACATATTGATGCAATTGGTTTGCTATTGTCTGATGGTGAAAATGCTCGGTATGGACTTGATACACTTCAGTCAGGCCTTTGCTTTCTAGCGTCAGAACATTGTGATCCGCTGCAAATTCCAAGACTTGCAATACGTCGCCTCGTGATAAGCCCGCTTCGTTAAATAGCTTATCAAAATCAGGTGTGCCCCAGATTTTCTTGTATTGGATGCCTTTTAGAATTGCTTGGTAGGCAGCTTGCCACTCGGTTGGGATTTGGTTGGCAAAAGCGATTCTATCGCCTTCCCATTTAATTTTGATATCCGCGTAAAAACTGTATTTTGGCGTGAGCGCACCGAATAATTCGAGCTGCACCAATAAGGTTTTGAGCGGTAAAGAGCGAATGTTAGTGAGATTGGATAATCCGTACAGTTGTGTTTCCCATTCGTATTCAACTGTTTGCTCGGTAATGCAACGTAGTAAAGTGTCGATGTCTTGTGGCTCAGGTGTGTCACCATAAACAAAGTTTTCCAGGGTACTTAAACCTTCCAAACTGGCGAGCATTACACATCGGCTCGGTTGGTTATCTCGCCCCGCACGGCCAATTTCTTGGCTGTAGTTTTCGATTGATTTGGGTAAATCAAAATGCACGACTAAACGAATATCAGATTTATCGATGCCCATGCCAAACGCAATGGTCGCAACGATAATGCGTGTTTTACTATTCATAAAGTCGGCTTGAATAGCGCTGCGAATATCACTATTCAAGCCTGCATGGTAGGCGACTGCTGAGTAGCCATCGGCTTGTAGAGCGCGAGCGACATCTTCGGCCGTTTTCTGCTGAGTCACGTATACTATGCTCGCGCCTTGGATTTCATTGAAAATATTTTTTAAGACGTTTAGCTTTTGATGGCTTTGTACGGGTATAAGATCAATATCTAAGTTGTGTCGATAAAAGCCAGTTTGCACTATATGTTCAGGGTAAATAGCAAACTTTTGTGCCATATCTCTTTGTACTCGACGTGTTGCCGTGGCGGTTAACAGCAAGACTAATGGAATGGCTAATTCTTGTTGGTAAGAGGGTAGTTTTAGATAGTCTGGTCTAAAGTTATGGCCCCACTCGGAAATACAGTGAGCTTCGTCGACTACTAACATAGAAATCGGAACGCGCTTGATAAAACGACGAAAACGCTCATTTTTAAAGCGTTCAACCGAGATCATTAAAATCTTAATAGCGCCACTCTGTACTCCAGACATAACAGCTTGGCTTTCATTTTTGCTTTGACTGGAATCTAAGCAAGCAGCGGGAATGCCTTTTGCGGTTAAAAACGCTAATTGATCATGCATCAAGGCAATCAATGGTGAGATCACCAACGTCAAATTAGGGAGTTGAGTGGCGGTGAATTGGTAACACAATGATTTACCAGAACCCGTTGGGAAAACCGCGAGCGATGAGTATCCAGTCAGAAGCTGTTCAATAGTTTGCTGTTGACCTTCACGGAACTCGTTGAAACCGAACAAAGAATGAAGCGAGTGTTCTAATGGTGCTGTATTTGAAGGCATCATCGTGAAATTTGTCCCCATTCTAATTCGCAGTTTTTTAGCTCGTTTAAGTGATTTATCCAGTAGTCTTCACTGCCAAACCAAGCAAAAGCTTTGGTAAAAGCAGGGTCATGCCAACGGCTTTGTAGCCATGCAGTGTAACTAATGACACGCACACATTTAAAAACATCGACTAAATCCAATTCACGAGTTTCAAAAGGCAAATAGGTCTCGTAACCTTCAATGATTTCGCTTAATTGTTGTCTTGGATTTTCTGTTTGAGTAATGTGTAACCATAAATCTTGAACGGCAACACCATTCTGGCAATCATCAAAATCTAATAAATGAAATTGACCGTCGTGCAACATCAAATTACTACGGTGACTGTCACCATGAATCGGTCGAAGCTGCCTTGGCCAATAGCTCTTAATGCTGGCCTCGCACATATCTCGCAGCGTAGCGATTTGTCTTATATAAATAGGCTTGAGCTTTTCAGGCAGCTGTAATTCTTCTGCTAGTTCTGATTGTCCAAATAAAGTACGCCCCGTCAAAATCTGATTAGCTGCATCATCCATTTGTGATAAAGGAGAGACACTGATGCGCTCTTTAAAGGGGGGGGTTGGCAGCGTTTTGTGTAGCTGGCCAATGAGTTCGCCAATTTGATAAAGCTGATCAAGGTTGTCTGCTTCAGGATGTTGCCCAACTAGACGTGGAGACAAGCAAAAATACATGTCGTTATGGCGAAGCAAACTCTCACCATTAAATTCTAATGGAGCGACAACGGGAACGCCCGCCGCTTTGAGCTTTAATAATGTTTGGTGCTCTTCTCGAATCTGCGCTTCGTTCCAGCGTTCTGGGCGGTAAAATTTTGCAATGACAGGTGATGCCTCTTCAATACCAATCTGATAGACCCGATTTTCGTAACTATTTAAAGGGTAAATACGAGAATCGCTCCACAAACCAGTGGACTCTACGGCATCTAAAATGACATCTGGAATAAGGGACGAAAAGGAATGAGTAGCCGTCATAAAGGATGCTCTGATATTAAAGGATAAACGTGTGTAAGTGACGATAACGTCAATTTTTAAATTAGCGCATGACCATAACGGTGTGGGGGGATTATAGCAAGCCGAGGCGTTTTTTAAGTGTGTGTTTTTGAGCGTCAGTAAGGGGCGTAGCTTGTCCTGATTTAATCAAACGATTCCATTGTTTCCATGACTTTATAGCTTCACCAACATGGTCCCGGGTAAGGTATTGCTGGATTTCTACACGAAAAGAGTTGGATATCGCTGCAGGGTTGGCTTTTCCAAAGGTTCGCAACCGGATAAGTGTGCGTTTAAACTTCTCTGCTAGCTTTGAGTTGTCCGAGCTGTTTGCCATTATATTAGTTAGGCACTTTAAATACTCATAATAGTATTCGACCTTTTCATGGCTGGTTTCACGAGTTAATCGAATGACTTTTGAATACGCTTGTTCAGCAGTAGGCCAATCGTTTAATTGCATACTGATTTGAGCAAGTCGAAGAGCGCGTTCTGTAGAGCGTGGAGAGACTTCTAAAACGCTGATCATAGCCGCTTGAGCATCTTCTAGATTGCCTAAATCTTCGTGTGCGTCGGCAAGTAAATCATAAGCGGATAAATAATGACGGCTTAAAGCAATCGTGTGTTCTAGCTTTTTTATAGCGGCAGCAACTGTGCCGAGTTTGAGTTCACATAATGCAATGCCGTAATGTGCCCAAGCTAGGTTTTTGCTTTTTTGAATGATAAGCATGTAGTGGCTTTTGGCGTCTTTGTATCGACCTCTAGCATAGAGTGATTCGCCAATGATTTTTAAACATTGACTAGCAAAATGAGGGTATTGCAGCATGACTGCTTTGGCTTGCGCTTCCATTTTTTCAAAATCATTTTCCTTTCTAGCAGTATTAATGCTTTCGAAAGTTTTCTTTTGTTTTTGTACTCGCTCGAAACGACGAAAAAAAGCCGCTGGTGGGAAGGGTTTAACAAGATAGCTATCTGGTTGATATTCCAGCACGCTCACAACACTTTCATAAGCAGTGTCTGCGGTAATCATAATAAAAATAGTGGAATGGTCTTGAGAATAGTTCTTGCGAGAGGTTTCTAAAATTTGCTGGCCGTCAATGCTACCGCCAAGGTTATAGTCTGACAACACTACATCATAAGGTCTTTCTAGAATTCGCTTGATAGCAGATTGTCCAGAAGGTTCCACGTCTATATTAGAATAGCCCATTGACGTCATTAAAGACTTCAACATGAGGCGCATTTCACCGATATCTTCGATGATCAAAACACGCTTTTTTGATAGGTCGATAAGTCCTTGATGGATATCATTTGTGTTTTCAACGCCAAGGGCGATTACATCTGTCAAAGGTACTACCTGACTTTAATGAGCTTGCAATAAGTCTAATGCCTTATTTATATCACTTGAAAAACTAAAAAACTTATAGTGATCGTAATTTTATAGATTAAATCTGGAAGTTTTCAGTTTTTTTTATTTAATATCAACAGGGTAAGAGATATTTAGATTTGTTACAGAATGTAACTTTTTGGGCGCTATTTATCTAATGATAAGATTTTCTAGGAATTGAACTTTTCTGTGTCCATCAGAGTTGGCGTAAAAACGATAGCAACTTTTTTTACGCCAACTATTTATAAGCCTAGTTTTCTTTTCAAAGTGAGCTCTTGCTCGTGCGATATCGATGAGGCTTTCCCTGATAGTATTAATTGTTTCCATTGTTTCCATGATTTAACAGCATCATTTTTACGCTCACGATTAAGGTGTTGCTGAACTTCTACACGAAAGGAGTTTGAAACAACAATAGGGTCGTCTTTTCCTAACATACGTAATCTCGTCAAAGAGCGTTTAAGTTTTTCTGCTGTTTGTGGTGCCTGATCGTCATTTTCTTGTATCGCAATGAGGCATTTTAAATGCTCATAATAATATTCTATTTTCTCATGTTGAGTGTCTTTGGTTAAACGAATGACTCGTGAATAAGCTTGCTCTGCCATTTTCCAATCTTTTAGTCGAACGCTAATCTTTCCAAGTTTTTTTGTTCTTGCTAGAGATCTAGGAGTTATCTCTAGGCTTGCTATCATTGCTTTTTGAGCTTCTTTTAAGTTGCCTAGCCTTTCTTGTGTATTAGCAAGAGTGTCATACGCAGGTAAAAAATGACGGGTGATGCTGATCGTTTTTTCTAAGCTTTTCACTGCAGATAATGGTTGTTCTAAGCCTAAATCACACTGGGCAATCCCGAAGTGAGCCCAAGATGTCTCCTGATTGTGTTTGAGTACTCGCATGTAATGTATCTTTGCTGCTTTGTATTCTTTTCTGGATAGCAATGATTCGCCAATAACTTTTAGACATAAACTGCTGTATTGAGGGTGTTTGATCATGATGGCTTTGGCCTTACTCTCCATCATCTCAAAATTCATTTTACCTCGATGTTCATCCACCTCAGAAAATATATTTTTTTGTAGCTTAATGCGACTGAGTCGTCTGTGTAGAGTCGCAGGAGTAAATGGTTTCACCATATAGCTATCGGGGCGATGCTCTATTGCGCTGACGACACTGTCATAGCCTGTATCGGCGGTAATCATGATGAAAATAGTAGAATGACTTAAAATGTTATTTCTTCGTGAGGTTTCTAAAACCTGTTGGCCATTAATGCGGCCACCAAGGTTATAGTCAGAAAGGATAATGTCGAAATGTTTAGCTGCAATGCGCTTGAGTGCACTCTGCCCAGAGGCTTCAGCTTCTATATTTGTGTAGCCTAATGAGAGCATCATTGATCTCAGCATTAGGCGCATTTCATTCATGTCTTCAATGATTAGTACCGATTTTTTTGTAGTATCTTCTACGCTATTTTTCTTACTATCCTCTGCTGAGCTAATATCTGTCACTGTTTAACTTTCCCGGCCTGATCTATTACAAAACAATTAATAAAATTACAAATGGTTACATTCGCGTTTTATACCATGCTTGGCTGAGTCGCCCTAGTGTTTTCAGGTTGATTTAACTAGGAAAAGTTGTAAGTAATAAGGAAGTCATATTTTTAGGGCATCTCACTTATTGCTCAATGCATTAAGTTCGCCGTCAATACAAAAATATCCATATAGCCTTGGTCACCATCGATTGGTTTAATGGGCTGAGCACTGTGAAAAAACTTACGGTCGTTCAGAACGACAAACTCCCCTTTATCAAAATCATGGCTAATGAGTGCTGGGCTGTTTCTATCTAGGTGAATATTGATATTGCCGCCTTCAATATTATGACGTTGCATTACATAAATACCGATGCGATCAAAGCCATCCTGATGAATTCCTTCTGGCGCCACTTCAGCGACCTTATGATCAGCAAAAATACGTAATTGATGTACTTCGATAGGGGTGCTATCAACCACACTAGCCATTTTCTGAAAGTGTTCAAATAATTCCACAAAGGCTGGGTCTACGACTATTCTGTCGTCAATTTCTTCATAACTGCGTACAACGTTGCCTTGGAAGTGGTTGATGTTTTCATCTTGGACAAACGCTTGTGAAGGCAAACGCTTTAGCAGCCCTTGCTCAAGTGTAAAGCGAGAATAACGACGTAAACGGAACTCACCATCAGCGTAAGGATTTGGTGGTAAATGATCAAAAGAAGGCGTTAGGTGATCAACGCTATCTGGGGTTAGTTGTCCCAACTCAAGGTAGAAAGATTCTGTTTTAACTTTGTTGGTGATCATGACATTTATCCTCAGTATGTTCGTTGGCAGATTATGCGCAACGACGTTCTTATTTTTGTTGTGCTTCGTGAGCTTGCTTTCTAGTGTAGTTGGATTGCGGGAGAATTTTTCTGCTTTTTATGTGTTAAAAAGCAGTTTTATGGGTTTTATAATTCTTTTTAATCTATTTTTGTGCATTATTTATCTAATTTTGAAAAAACGATGTATGTACTTCTATGAATGAATGCTTTCCTAAAGAGAAGGTATATTGCTAGGTGAAAATAGTTGTCTTTGATAATAGGATTATCCCGATAGCAAGCATGTTAATTTTTTCAGTGCGACTTTAGTCTTATGTTCTTCGTTTTGTATTGACCTTCAACAGCCATAGTTAAACACTGGGAAGAAATAATAATGAAAAGGAAGGAAAGAACGATGGTTTATTTCCAGTGGTGTGGTGTTGTAGGGCTTCTCGTAATTTTTATTTTAGGTTACATACAAGGCACTGTTCCTCAAGCTTATGCTGGTGCAGGTCTTTTACTATGTGTCTTTTTAGTCTTGCCAAAACTAGTGCGAAGTACGTTTACTCCGAGCTCTAAAGAGGCCGATGCCGCCAAGGATAATGCATCAACTTCGTTTTCTGAAGTGAGTAAAACAGTTACTCGTGCCACATCAAAGATGGCCATGGGGGCGGCCGAAGTATCTCATTTTGTCGATACGTTAAGTAAAGACATACATCTTACCCATCATGATAGCGAACAGATTTCTCAAGCAGTAGAAACGCTGTCAGATACTGGATTGACGCTGTCGACTAACCTAGGTCAGCTAGCTCGTACTATGAGTGAAACGGCGCAATCGAGTAGAACAGCCCAAACAGCCTTGTCACAAAGTGCCGATCAGATCCATGAGCTCACAGGGAAAGTGCAAACCGCCAGTGAGCAATTAGCTTTATTAACCAAAAGTGCCGATGATATCGACAGTATTACAGCGGTTATTAAGGGCGTTTCTGAACAAACCAATCTATTAGCACTCAATGCCGCAATTGAAGCTGCTCGTGCTGGTGAGCAAGGTAGAGGCTTTGCGGTAGTGGCGGATGAAGTGCGAGCGCTAGCTGCTAAAAGTGCTAGTGCGTCAGAGCAAATCTCGAGTTTATTGACAGACGTACGTCGTAACAGCGAATTAACCAATCACGAAATGTCGTCATTAAAAGGCTTAACCGAATCTTTATCAACGACCTTGTTAGGAGAAACGCAGCGCTTTATTTCTTTAACGGAAGAGGTTCAAAATGCCTCTGCCGTATTGTCGGAAGTCGAAAGTGCAGGAGAGGAATTAGGCGCAGCCAGCACGCAGATAAATGGTTCTATTTCGCGTATTCGTCATTCTTTGCAAGATATTTCTCAGCGCAGCGATAAATTGTCAAAAGAAGCGTCAGGTTTAAGCAACGGAGCTGAAGTGGTTTTTAGGGAGCTAGACAAGGTTGATCAATCATTGTTCTTTTCTGAGTTACTTATGGTTGCCAAAACATCTGCACAAGCTATTGGTCAGCTATTTGAAGAGGCAATCAAAAAGGGTGATTTAACTCAGCAAGCGGTTTTTTCTAGAGACTACCGACCAGTCAATAATACTAATCCACAGAAATACAATACTTCCTATGATGCTTTTAGCGACCGTGCTTTTCCAGCTATTCAAGAAGCGGTTCTAGAAAAATATGAGCAGGTTATGTTTGCTGGTGCGGTGGATGTAAATGGCTACTTCCCAACTCATAACAAAAAATTTAGTCAGCCATTAAGTGGTGATTATGAAAAAGACTTGGTGAACAACCGCAGCAAACGTATTTTTAATGATGCCACTGGCAGCCGATGTGGTTCTCATACTGACAGTTTTTTACTGCAAACTTATAAACGTGATACGGGAGAAATTCTCCATGATCTTTCCGTGCCTATTTTTGTAAATGGTAAGCATTGGGGTGGTTTCCGCATGGGATTCAAATCTGCAGCTTCATCCTAATAGTGAAAGCTAGTAAGAAATCTCTACTTGGTATTTACCCAGTTGTGTAGACACAGATACGCTATAGTGACGGTCGTTATTACTTTATGGTGGTTATGACTGATGAGCAAACCGGAAAATGTTGAGAATGCAATTGTTGATAGGGAAAGAGTTGATAGTGGAATAAAAACATTCTTGCCTTTTTTGCGTCCATATCGACGTCATATAGTGTTGGCTTTGATCGCCTTAGTGGTCACCGCTGGAACCATGCTGAGCTTAGGCAAAGGCGTGCAGTTGCTTATTGATCAAGGTCTAGCATCTGGTTCAGAGGCTGGCTTGACTCATGCCTTGATGATTTTCATCGCTTTGGTATTTTTATTGGGTATTGGCAGTTTTTGTCGCTTTTACTTGGTGTCGTGGATAGGTGAGCGAGTGGTGGCCGACATTCGTCAAGCCGTGTTTGCGCATTTGCTCACTTTGTCGCCTTCCTTCTTTGAAGATAATTCTCCTAGTGAAATTCAATCCCGTATTACCTCTGATACCACGCTTTTACAAAGTGTGATTGGCTCTTCTTTGTCGATTGCCTTACGCAGCAGTTTGATGTTGATTGGTGGGATTTTATTCTTGCTGGTGATGCATTTTAAATTAACGCTTATTTTGCTGACCTGCGTACCTTTTGTGATTGTTCCCGTAGTGTATTTTGGCCGACGAGTGCGACGACTATCTCGTGATAGCCAAGATGAAGTAGCTAATGTGGGCCGCTATTTATCACAAGCATTGCGTCACATAAAAGTGGTACAAGCCTTTACCCACGAAAAGCATGATGCGCAACGTTTTTCAGCAACGGTTGATCGCGCCTTCAATGTAAGTGTGAAACGTATTCAGCAGCGCTCTTGGCTAACTCTGATGGTCATTTTGTTATCGATGAGTGGCATTGGGGTGATGTTGTGGTTTGGTGGTAAAGACGTCATCTCAGGGGCTATCAGTGCTGGTGATCTAGCAAGCTTCTTGTTTTATTCCATTATTGTCGCTGGCGCGGTTGGTGCCATTTCTGAAGTAATGGGCGAGTTGCAGCGCGCTGCGGGAGCAGCGGAGCGCATTATGGAATTGCTTAGTGCAAAAAGCGTTGTGGTAAGTGGTTCTACCGAATTTCCTTCTCAGCGTATGGCTGAAATTCGTCAAGGCGAAGAGGTCATCAAGTTTGATAATGTCGAGTTCCGTTATCCAACAAGACCTGATTATGCCGCGTTGAAGAATCTTTCTTTTTCTATCAAGCAGGGTGAAATGCTGGCTTTAGTTGGGCCATCAGGAGCCGGTAAATCTACCTTGTTTGAATTGTTGCTGCGTTTTTATGATCCTCAGCAAGGCGGTGTTTATTTGGCTGGTGAGAATATTAAAGAGTATTTCTTAGACGATCTGCGCCAGCACTTTGCTTTGGTTCCACAGGAAACGGTTCTCTTCGATCAAACAGTTTACGATAACTTGGGTTACGCCAATCGCAATGCCAGCAAGGAGTCTATTCAGTATGCTGCTTCGCAGGCGAATGCCCATGAGTTTATTGCTCGTTTGGATAAAGGCTATGAAACTCGTCTAGGAGAAGACGGCGTACGTTTGTCAGGTGGTCAAAGACAGCGTGTAGCGATTGCTCGGGCGATATTAAAAGACGCACCGATTTTGTTATTAGACGAAGCAACAAGTGCTTTAGATGCAGAAAGCGAAAACAAGGTTCAAGCCGCGCTTGAACCTTTGATGAAGGGTCGAACCACCTTGGTGATTGCCCATCGTTTGGCAACGGTATTGAACGCAGATCGAATTGTTGTGATGGATCAAGGGGAAATAATCGCCCAAGGAACGCATGTCGAATTACTCGAAACCTGTGCCTTGTATAAACGATTAGCCGACTTACAGTTTAATCAACATGATGACGCTCAATCTGATTAAAATTTACCAACAAATACTCCACGATAAGCGCAATGGAGTGTGTTGTCTGTAATGGATAATCCAGGAGTTTGGTAAAGCGTTTCTATGTTGTCGTTTTCTGTAGGTAACGGAATACTAAGTGGCGCATCGTCACTATAGAATACTATCCAAAAACTGCTGGAATGGTCGGCTGGTGTTAGTGTTAGCGCAATGAAGTGTCGGCTGTCATCAGCCCAGTCTTCTATCGTCATTGCTTCGCTTTGTTCGTTGAGCCAATGGATTTTATCTGACGACGTATGTTGATAAAGCGGATCATCTTCTAAATGAATTTCTGCCAAGATAGGGTAGGTTTTACGCAATGCCATAAGCGTTGAGATGGTATCTTGGATTGTCTTTCTCGCATGGCTTGTTTCGGTGTCTAGGTTTTGCCAAGTTTGCCACGCAATGACGTTATCTTGGCAATAGGCATTGTTGTTACCTTGTTGGCTATGGGACAGTTCGTCACCACCTAAAATATGTGGTGTGCCTTGGCTTAATAGCAGCGTTGCCATAAAACAAAGCTGCTGATTCAAGCGCTGTGCTTGAATATCTTTGTCGTCTGTTTCGCCTTCTGCACCAAAGTTTTGACTGATATTTTCACCATGACCATCACGGTTTTCTTCCATATTGGCAAGATTATGACGATGATGATAAGACACTAAATCCTTCATTGTATAGCCATCGTGGTAAGTGATGTAGTTAACCGAGTTTAGCGCGCTTTTTTTGCCTTTATGGAAGTAGTCTCTTGATCCCATAAGACGTGTGGCAAATTCTGGCACTAAGCCATCATCACCACGCCAGAAACGACGAATGGTGTCGCGATATTGGTCGTTGCATTCGAGAAACCCTTTAGGAAACTGCCCAACTTGATAACCGTTTGGACCAATGTCCCAAGGCTCCATGACAAGGCAAGTTTCGCTTAAAACAGGATCTTGAAGAATGGCTTGTAATAAAGGCGCTTGTGGCGTGAAATCGTGATTTGTGCGACCAAGATCCACACCTAAATCAAAGCGGAAACCATCGACGCCCATCACGTCAACCCAATAACGCATACTGTCGCAGATAAGACGAATGCTGGTGGGATTGTAGGTATCGACGCAGTTACCACAACCTGTGTAATTCAAATATTGACCATCTTGATGGCGATAGTAACGCGCATTGTCTAAGCCGCGATAACACACGCTGGATTGATCTAATTCACTTTCAGCTGTGTGGTTATACACCACGTCTAAAATCACCTCAAAACCTGCTTGGCGCAATCCATCAATCATTTGTTGGAACTCAACAATCGCGTCTTTTATGGCGTATGAAGGCTCGACGGCAAAAAAGCTAATCGGGTTGTAGCCCCAGTAATTGTTGAGCTCCAATTGCTGTAAATGACGTTCTGTCATAAAGCTAAAGCAAGGCATTAATTGAATCGTAGTAATGTTAAGACTTTTTAAATGCTCGATGCCTGCGGAAGAAATGACACCAAGGTAAGTGCCTTGAAGCTCGCTCTCGATTGGTAGGTTTTTGCTAAAACCTTTGACATGTAATTCATACAAGGCACGACTAGACGGTCTGATTTTGGCTCTTGCAGGTCGATCTGATTTTACTTCAACGGTACGGACAATAGATTTAGGAACGCAATACGCTGAGTCTGTAGGATGCGGTTGACCTTCTTTTGTTATCGCTGCTTGGTCTTCATGCCAAACCAGTTTGGCACTTAACTCTTTTGCATAAGGGTCAATAAGCAGTTTTCGCTCATTGTAGAGCAACTGGAGTTCTGGTTTGAATTCGCCTTTGGCTCTAAGGCCATAATGCTGACCTTCTTTTAAACCAAGTACTTCCATGTACCAAATGCCCTTATTTTTATTAATAAAGGGCAGGGGTTCTTGTTCATTATCTTCTTGATCAAATAAACACAAATACAGCTGAATAGCGTCTTCAGCGACAACGGCGAAATTAACACCGTTTTCGGTCACTGTGGCGCCTAGAGGAAAAGAGGAGCCATCGGAAATCTGGTGTGCTTGGTTCATTAATACCTCTAGATGCTATTTATGTTGCTGTTGTTATTACTAAATGCTGTTAATGCTAGCGATTAAGACTCGCCTAACCATTTTAATAAAACGCCAGCAAGTGGTGGTACTTGCAGTTCAATACTTTGATCACGGCCATGGCTGATAATAGTCTGTGTATAGTATTCTTTACTTTTAGCGAAGCCACTGCCTGTATAGCTTGTTTCATCCGTATCTATAATGACTTGGTAGCGACCTGCCTTAGGCACACCAATGCGGTAGTTTGCATGAGGTGCTGGCGTAAAGTTAATCACAGCGACCGCATGCTCATCACTGTCTTTGGCTTTACGTGCAAAGGCCAAAATACTGTTGGCGCTGTCATCGTAGCTGATCCATTCAAAGCCTTGATGGGAATGATCAAATTGCAAACTCGCTTCGTTTTGATAAAGATGATTTAGGTCTTTTGACAGTGTTTGCTGAGCTTTATGGAAATCGGTGTCTAACAAGTGCCAATCCAAAGAGCGTTCATGGCTCCATTCTTGACCTTGCGCAAACTCGTTACCCATGAAGTTGAGCTTCTTGCCAGGATGGAAATACATGTAAGCCGAAAATGCGCGTAAATTAGCGAATTTCTGCCAAGCATCTCCGGGCATTTTAGTGATCATCGAGCCTTTGCCATGTACTACTTCATCGTGAGAAATCGGTAAAACAAACTGCTCGTCAAAGGCGTAAACCATACTGAAGCTAAGTTCGCCTTGATGATGCTGGCGATAAATTGGATCTTTTTTAATGTAAGCTAGCGAGTCGTTCATCCAGCCCATATTCCATTTGAAACCAAAGCCCAAACCATTCATATAAGTTGGCTTAGACACACCTGGAAAGGCGGTAGATTCTTCCGCTACTGTAAAGCAGCGCGGATGATTCAAATACACGGTTTCGTTTAAACGGCGTAAAAAATCAATGGCTTCGTAGTTATGATTGCCGCCGTCTTTGTTGGGAATCCATTCGCCGTCTTCACGGGAATAATCCAAGTACAACATTGAGGCCACGGCATCAACGCGCAAACCATCGATGTGGAATTCTTCTAACCAATAAACGGCATTACTGATTAGGTAATTCACTACATGCTCTTTACCAAAATCATAGATCAACGAATTCCATTCTGGATGCCAGCCTTTTTTAGGGTCTGGGTATTCGTACTGTTTGGAACCATCGAAGTTCGCCAAACCGTGGCTGTCGGCTGGAAAATGCGCAGGAACCCAATCCATGATCACGCCGATGTTGGCTTGATGAAGCGCATCGACAAGGGCTTTGAAATCTTCTGGTGTACCAAATCGAGATGTTACAGCATATAAACCGACAGGCTGATAGCCCCAAGATCCATCGAATGGGTATTCAGTAATCGGCAATAATTCGACGTGTGTGTAGCCCATTTCTTGAATATAAGGAACCAGCTGATCTTTGATCTCAAGATACGTCAACGGTTGATTGTCACCTTTGCGACGCCATGAACCTATGTGCAATTCATAAATGCTCATGGGTCTTTCATAGATGTCTTCGATAGAGCGTTTAACCCAAGCGTCGTCTTGCCATGCGTGCTTATTGTCAAAACAGGTTACGCTGGCAAAGGATGGATATTGTTCAATACGCTGTGCATATGGGTCGCTGCGATGAGGAAGAATCTCGCCGGATTTCGCGCGAATCTCGAACTTATAACGGGCACCGTGATTAACGTCAGGAATAAACAATCGCCAAATGCCATCGCCATTGCTCGACATTGGGTGAATGCGACCATCCCAAGCATTAAAGTCGCCAACCACAGACACAGAGCGTGCTGCTGGCGCATAAACCGCAAAGCGTGTGCCTTGAATGGTGAGTTTATCGTTTACCTTGGCACCAGCACGAATTGCACCTTGGCTTTTGTATTGATTTGCTTGATGGTGCTCTGGGTCGACAAAGGTCGTATTAGGGAACTGGTATGGGTCGACCAGCGTATAAGTGCTTTTGTCTTTATAAGTAATTTCAAGACGATAATGAAAGCGCGTGTTTTCTTTTGGCCATTCGGCGTGAAACAGGCCTTTATCATTGGTCTCGCTCATTGTGGCGAGCACTTTGTCTGATTCTATGGCTAATACACGAATAGAGATCGCTTCCGGTTGCCAAACAAGTAGCGACAAACCTTTTTTAGAAGGTGATGTTTGTAGTCCTAAACAGCCAAATGGGTCTGAACAATGAGCATTCAGCACATCGTTAATTAGGGCATTTTTTATTAAATCCATTCACTTCTCCAGCAAGAGTGAGTGTGTTAACTCGATGAGTGTTGGTGCTGATGACTGTGAAGTTTGCTCACTGCCCAACGCAAATATTGGTTTACTTTATTTGGTGTTATTTGTGCAAATTCATCCAATGCGGCTTCTGCCCAGCTTTCTTCCGGGTGTTCTGCTTGATGTTGCTTGGCGTGATCCAAAGCGGCTTGGGAAACTAGCACAGGCAAGTTGATTTCTTGATCAAACTTGCAGTTTTTATGTTGCTGGCAAAACTGTATGAAGGCATACAAACCTTCAAAAATAAGGCTCTTATACCAGCTTGGATGAATATCTGATGTTAAGGTTTCAATCAGCAGGGCAAAGGTGTCTTCACCTGGTGTCATTGAACTTAGCGCACGTTTGCAATCCAGCGCGGTATTACTCTGAGAATCACCAAACACAATGGTATTTGCATGACTTAAGCTTCCCCAGAGTTGCAATAACATAGATTCTGGGAGCTTAGTGATCATACCTTGCTCAGAACGCCAGTCAAACCAGTCAACATCTTTCATCTTACTTTGTGCATCGGTACTGTTGTGATAACGCATATTATTTGCCACATGTGCGTATTCATCGTGCTTCTGTTGTAACACTTGAGTGAGTGCTTCGTAAAGCTCACTAGGGGAGACCTTAGATAATGTGTCAAAAACTGGTGCATCGTCTTCTGGATCAAATTGTCGAGCGCAAAGCATGGCCAAATTGTGAATACGAATAGTACGAACACCTGAGAAAAACTCAGGGTGTACTTTAATTAGCGTACCTGCGATAGCAATTAACTCATGGCAAATAACTAAACCAATAGGCGATGACGAGACACTTCTCAGCATATCTAAAATGGCATCTTGATGCAGTGGTGAACTGATATCGACTTCCGTTTCCGGCGTTTCACCTATCACCAACAAGCGCTGACGAACGGTAATGTCGGCAATGTAGGTTGCAAGATCCGTTGATGGTTTCAAGATCAAAGAATACAGTATTCGTGCAGGGCGCCAATTTTCTGATAATAGCGCTTGAAGGTAGACACTATTCAATACTTTATAAGCTGTAATTGCAGGCGTTGAGCCTGGTATGGTACTCATTAATGCGCGACGACCACCAAGCTCCATTAAGCAATCTACCGCTTCGTCTAAGCTAGGTTGATCTACTAGGCGAGCAAGCAGAGCATCGGTTTCGGCTGCTTTAATGCTAGCAGTATCGTAGGCTTTTGGCTTGTCAGCTAAAGGCCAAAGGGTATCGTGAACCGGTAGTTTGGTTTCTAACTGTTTATGGTCAAGTGAGCTAATTATAATGGCGCGACGATTTCCTGATTTAAAGGCATTCTTAGCAGATTGAGGAATTACACGGAATTCTTCGTGCTCACGTTTTTGCAGTAAGCGAATAAATTCAAACAGTTCATCGCTGCCTTTCATCTCACTCATTGCTTCATCTATGAGAATGCTGAAAACAGCATTGGCTTGATAATACCAATGATTGGCGATGGTTTTTAATTCGTTACGAATGTGTGCTTGGAATAGGCTAGGATCAATTTTTCGATAGTCTTTGTCTTCATTTTGAATCCAAGACAAACACAAATAACTTTCGTCATTGATACTAAATGCCTGAGAGGTTGCCAAGCTATTCAACGCACGATTAGGGCGACCAGTAAGGCCCAGTGTCTCGGAAGCACCAAGATGACGGTAGGTTTCAACCAATTGATCGGCACTAATGGCTTTCAGTGGCGCAATGTCTTCAAGTGTTTGGCAAAGACATCCAGCGTTTAGTAGCTTTTGTTTGACCTTGTCATTTTGTGCCAAGATAACCATGGATGTGGTGACTTTGTTTGGTCGGTGCTGGACTCGATGTAAACCAAGAGGATCGAGATCATCAGTGGTGATCAGCTCTTCATCGAGCATTTTACCGACTAAAAATAAACTTTGTGCCCAAACCAAAGGTAGGTTGTCATTGGGAACACGTTTTTGAGATCCAGGCTTTTCTTTCTCCGCTAAAATATTTTCTTGCGGCACATAATAAAGTTCTGGCAGCAGCATCTGGCCGTCTTTTTCAACCATAAGTGACTCTAGTTTATGGCGATAAAAGTTAGCGCTTTCCCAATCTCGGGCAAACAAGCGATCAATATAAAGATAAGTAAAAAATAGCGGCCATTCGGATTCAATGTGCTCGAAATTAATTAACTCATCGTACTCGTAATAGATTCGGCTTTGGTCTTCAAGCTCGGATTGGTGACCGTCTAATAAAAAGCGTTTACAGCCGTATTCGCCGCCCAACTTGCTAATGATTTCTTTGCGTGTGCGGCGAGTTAGTTTTTCATCGTTTACCGCAAAGGCTGGGAAGCCAATGATACTAAGAATGGCGCTGTCGACTTCTTTTGAGCGAGACTCTTTCGGTAACAAGGATTGCAATACAGAACCTGCTCGAGCAACGGCATCTGCAAAGGAATGTACGACTGCCCACTCGGGACCTTCTTCACCAAATAAATTTAGTCCATCCATGGCTTCCATAGCAGCTTTTGCCATGCCTACTGAGCTGGCGTTTATTTCGGCTTTGCCGTTGTTTACTTTATTGCCTCGCTCCCAAATACCGTAATCTGGGGTGCGATAAGTACGCGAAATATAATAAATAAGGTTTTGGATAAAGTTGAATTCGTCACGAGAAAAGATCAGCTTGCTGCCAGCTTTGGTCATTTGTGCCAACATCAATAAATAAAAGCTGGTGGCATCAATTTGTAAATGTCCCCAAGCGTCATCAGCGACGGCTTCTAAACCCGTTTTAGTATCGTATTTAGCGTGTAGCGCGTCTTTAGGGTCTAGGCTGTGCTTAAAGGCTTCTACTTTATGGGATTGACGCATCATGGCAAATAATAAGCCGCGCATCATTTTTATACAGGCGAATTCAAGTTCATTGGCACGCTTTTGAGGGTTGGAAGCGCGCTTATAGGCTAGATGTAAGGCCCATACGGCTTGAATACTGTAAACATTGTCTCGTACCCAAGCATCGGTGTAGTTACCGTGATTGTTAATGCTGGTGCTAGCAGGAAAAAGCCCTGTTACTGGGTGCTGGCGGGATAAGATAACCGCTTGGATGTGTTGATAAAGAGAATCTAGCTTATCTTGCGTATCAGACGCCATGTTCGATCCTTTATGAAACTCTGTTGTTTAAAGGCCTAAAGCTTAGTTCGTACTATAGTACTAATTAAGTCTAAAACCACTATACCCAAACATAATGTGACTCACCAAGAAGTTAAAGTACTAAAGAAGCTTCTTTTTTACTTAATTTTTAAAAATGTCGTGATTTCAATTAAGTCAGGCATTTATGCACAATTTTTGAGCAGAAAATATTGCTTAAGTGCAGTTTAAGGTGCGTTATTTAATGTTTTATGAAGCAAGGACAAGATCTTAGAAAGGTGAAAGAGGTCATGGTTTTTTAAGTGCATGACCTCTTTTTATATTTATACAAAAAGAGGTATAAAACGCTAACAGTTAAGTACTGAACTGATGAACCAATTGACGCAATTGGCTGGCACAATCTTGTAGGTTGTTTACCGATGTTTGAATGTCCGTGGAGTTGTGGTTTGTTTCTTCACAAATATTAGCAATATTTTCTAGGGTTTGATTCACTGTTTGTGATGACTCAAATTGACGATCTGCGGCTTTACTAATGCTGCTGTTCAGTTTGGAAATAGAGAGAACGCCATTGGCAATCTGAGTAAACGCTTGCCCAGCCTGAGAGGTTTGCTCTGCTCCTTGGTTAGCCGTGTTTCTGGCAGATTCCATGACTTCCACAGTATTGAGTGTTTGCTGAGTTAGTTGATCAATCAAACCTCCGATTTCAGTTGCTGCGAGTTGTGAGCGCCTGGCAAGTTGACGCACTTCGTCAGCAACAACCGCAAAGCCGCGACCCTGTTCACCAGCACGAGCAGCTTCAATCGCTGCATTCAGCGCTAGTAGGTTTGTCTGGTCTGCTACTTCAGCAATGATTCCTAGCCTTTCATTAATATGAGTAACGTCTTCTCGTAATTGTTGAATTTGTTTAGCTGCATCGCCTACTTCAACCGATAGTTGCTGAATATCTTGGTTAGCTTTATTCATAACACCAAGACCTTGTTTGGAATGCTGGCCAAGTTCTTGTGTTGTGTTGTTGGCTTGTTCAGCAATGGCAAGGGTATCCTCAACTGACGTCATTACGCTTTGCATCAGCTCTGTCGCTTTACCTGTATTGGATAATTGTCTGGCGACGCCTTGCGCTGTTTTGGTTGTCGAATTATTCGTTTGACCAACGATACTGTCTAAGGTTTCGCTGGAATAGCTGACATTGCGCACGATGGATTGGAAATCGTTCATCATGCTGTTGAACGCACGCGACATTTCCCCCATTTCGTCTTGGCCAGTAAATTCAACACGTTGAGTAAGGTCACCCGAATGTTGTACCGACGTCATTGTCTTGCATAGAGAAGTCACACGGCTAGTAACCAAGTGAATAATGTACAAAGCGGTTCCGCCGACCAGTACAGTTAATAGACCAACGACAATGGCGTAATCTATTAAAGCTTTTAAGAAAAAGCTGAACACGGCATCCATAGACGCGGTAGCAATAATGGTAATGTTCCAAGGTGTGAACGTAGATGCGCTGGCAATCATTCGATGAGCTGCGCCATCGTTACCTTGATACTCAAATTCTATAGTTTGATAATTCTTTTTAGACGTCGATGGTTGTGACCTGTTTAGTTCGTCAGTTAGGGATGAAGGCGAAGTGCTACTTTTATAGTTTGCTGGAGCGCTAAGTAAAGTACGGCTGTTTTTGTTGATAATCCATAGGCTTTGTTGATCGCCATAACTGAATTCAGATAACAGTGTAATAGCTTGTTGCTTTGCTTGTTCTGCTGTTAATTCACCAGATATTTGTTTTTTATAGATAGGAGATAGTGTGGTGTTTACGATATCTAATATGTCTTGGGTTCTATCTTTTCTGGCGTCTACATGGCTGTTAAACAATGAAGAAAGAGATACGAGAATAAGTGCCGTGGTTCCCATGGACATTAGTCCAATAATAGCCCATAACTTGTAACGAATTTTTATGTCATTAATGCGATCCAGCATGTCGCCTCCGTTAGGTTGGTTTTGCGTATTTGACGCCAATAAATGGAGCTATTGAAATGGCTGCTTTGAGATAAAAAATGGCCATGATTCCTAGAGTAGTTGTTTTTCTATATATTGCCTAGTGGGTAAAATTGAGATGGGTCATTGTTTTTGTATTTAGATATTTAATTACTCGATGAACGTAGGTATAGAGAGATAGTGTTAAGTTATTTATTTATTTTTTTAGTTTCTTTTTTGTCAGCTACTATTTTGCCCTTGGGCTCAGAAGGTTTGTTGCTTTATTATGCAAATGACGCAACCTTGTCGGTATTTTATCTATGGATTTGGGCAAGTTTGGGGAATACATTAGGGGGGGTAACAAACTGGTTCTTAGGGCTGTATTTGATTCGTTTCGAGCACAAAAAATGGTTTCCGATGAAGGCGCCCACTCGACAAAAAGCAGAACGTTTTTTTAATAAGTATGGTATTTGGAGCTTATTATTTACTTGGCTGCCTGTTGTTGGCGACGGGATTGCTTTAGTATCGGGAATGTTGCGTACACCTATTTGGTATTTTTTACCTTTGGTTTTGATTGGCAAAGCGGCTCGTTATGCCTTAATTTTGTGGGGACAGCACTTACTATTGACTCTGTAAGAGGTACGGATAAAAAAGTCCATGATAGTAAGCGCGAAGTTCTAATGATGTACATGGAGAATAGAATAATGGGAATGTCCAAAAAACTGATCGTAGTGATGGCAGGATTATCATTAGGTGCTTGCTCATCTCTGGACGATAAAAACACCTTTATGACCTATGGCGATTTGCAAGATAAAGTTCGTACTCATGATGAACAATGGCAAAACGTACAATCGAAATTGGATAGAATTGACGAGCTAGAAGCTGAAGTCGCAGCATTAAAGCAAGGTAAGGCTCTGCCAACCAAATCTGCAGCAATGTCAAATAACATGGCTGGTAATGGTATGTCGACTAGTGCAACTATGGCGGCTGTAAATGTAGCTCCTGCTGTTATGCAGGCACCTATAGACAGTCAAGGTAATGCTGATCCAATGACTATCGATCCAGAAGAAAACTTCGAGATGGATAGAGCGGCTCCTCCTGTTGTCGTTGCGCCGGTGATGGCAACAAAACAAACGACAGTGACTGGAGACGAATACGGTGTGCAAGTGGCTTCTTATGGTAATCGTGATGAAGCTGTTCGTGGTTGGAGAGTACTGCAGAAGTCCTATCCAACAGTTTTTAACGGTTTAGAGCCATTAGTGAATCAAAAAGAAGTCAATGGTCGTACTATGTATCAGCTTAAAGTAGGGCCATTTGTGAATAAAACATTTAGTTCAGACTTTTGTAAAATGTTAAAAGAAAAGGGCAAAGATTGCCTAGTTACGCAATATAATGGTGAGCCTTTCGCTAGCAACTAAATTTTTTAGTGAAATAAAAAAGGCGCGTTTTATTTCTGTAAACCAGAATATAAGACGCGCCTTTTTAGTTTGGAGCTAGGATAAGTTTAAATAAGTAACCTACATCAAAGGAAATGCAGAATCATAGATTTTGCCTTGACCATCTTCGATGGTGATTTCGCTTTTATATTTATCATCTTCTAATTTAATCAAACCTTGTTGTACAAAACTATCGATGATCATTAATGCCTGTTGTTTTACTTCTGGTGCATTCAATGGTGCGCGCATTTTACTGGCAATGAATTGCTCTGCTAGGCTGCGTACCAAGGGTTCATCTGCTTCAAGGTTGGCTGTAACAATCGCGTTGTACAACCAAAACTCAGGAATAGAAAGCTCCTCAATAATTGGTGTGCCAATATCGGCAAGCTTGCTCGTTAGCGTTGCATTGAAGCTACCTTCAGGGAAAGTTCCACTGAAATCAGTGATGTTGAATTCTGGTTTCGCTGCAAGTAACTCACCAATATTATCTTGCATAAAAGCCAATATTACTTCGTAAACAGCATCTGACGAATGGGTTTGAGCTAGCAGGTTGTCAGAAAAGTTTTTGTAATCAATAAAGAATTTATTGCTCAGCTTGGTCAGCTCAGTGACTAAAGAAAGATCACTCGCTTTAAACTCTCCAAACATGGCATCTTTAATAAGATAACCAATTTCAATACTACCTAGTTGCGTTTCCTTATCTAAGCTAGAACCCATTTCAATATTTAGACCTGAAAGTTCAGTATCAGCACCTATATTAAGCTTTTCAAGGTTGAAGTCTGTTGTGCTGTCATAAAATCCACCTTGCATGATGGTGGCTAAGTTTGCGTTCAACTCAATAGACAGTGTGAATCCTTCTGCTTTAACTGGAGTATAACCGTCAACTATATCAATTTGATCTAAGGTGCCTTGGTAGATGAATCCTTGATCTGTCATTTCACCTTGGCCTGTGTAACCACTAAATTGAAATGTATTAGCTGGGTTACTAAAGGCAGGAATACTATCGGCTACTTTGAAGTTACCTGTAAAGCCGCCAAGCACAGAAAGCTCATATAAAGGCAGGTCTTCATTCCAGTCTATGAAGTTACGTTGTTTGTCACCTGTATAACTAATTTTAGTATCGTACAAACCAAATAAGCCTTGGCTTGCAAACAGTAGAGGGCCGTAATGCGTATCAATAATGAGTTCGGCTTCAAGAACTCCTTCTTGAATTGTTGGATCGATTTGTGTGGTATCAAAAGTTACAAGCACTTTATTTTCAGAGCCGAACCACGCTAAATCTGTAGACACAATATTCGCTGTATAGCCTGGAGCTTTATTAATATTTGAGATCAGTTCCGCGACTTTTTCTTGATGCTTAGGAGCGATAAATTTAGGTGCCACTAAGCAAGCAGCAACAAGCGTGAAAACGAGCACGGAAAGTATTTTCTTCACTGGAAGTTCCTTTTCATAGGATGGGTTAAGGTGCGCGTATGATACAGACTAATTCTTATGAAACAAAATGAAGACGGATGTTTGTGAAGAAACTTAAAGAAAAGTTGGAGTGTTTGAAGTGTTTTGTTTTTTAAAAGGTTTAATGCACAGAAACATTAAGTTCTTATATAAAATTCACTACCCAGCGATACTGTGAAAGCTGGATAGTGATTTAAGTTAACTTATAACTGAAAGGGAATATAAAGAGCGATAGCCGGGAAAAAATATACAGCTAGCAAACAGCCAAGCATGATAAGTATAAAAGGCCAAACGCCCTGAATGACTTCCGAGGATTTCCCTCCAGACACCGATTGAATGACGAAGAGATTTAACCCAACGGGCGGTGTAATCAATGCGCACTCAATCATGATCACAAAGATGATAGCGAACCAAATTGGGTCGATACCTAACATGCCAAGCGATGGGTAAAGTACTGGCATCATGATCAATAGCATAGATACAGACTCAAGAAAGAAGCCCATAATTAGCAAGACAAAACACACTGCCGCTATGAACAAACCTACTTCAGATATATTCTCACTGACTAACATCGAAATATCTTGAGGAATTTGGTACAGAGTAATGGCTTTACCAAAGACTTTCGCGCCAGCAATGATAAGAAAAATCGTCACCGTATTTTTCATTGTGCTCATAGCTGCGGCTTTGAATTTCTCAAGGCTAAAGGTTCCCATCATGATGACAATAATCAGAGAAACCGCAACACCGACACCTGCAGATTCAGTTGGCGTGAATACACCAGTATAAATACCGCCAATGATGATGCTAGCTAGTAACAGCGTTGGTATTGCTCGTAAGCTGGCACTTTTGCGTTCAGCGCTAGTAGCCTTTTCACTTGGCGTGTAATCTTTGCTGAAGCGTGCGTAAAAAAAACAGTAAACAATGAAGCTACCTGCCATTAATAAACCGGGCACGATACCCGCTAAAAATAAATCGACAATGGATTCTTCGGTAATAACGCCATATACGATCATTGGAATAGAAGGCGGAATCAGGATACCTAAGGTACCGCCCGCGGCGATTAAACCGTATACGAATGGTTTGTTATAGCCTCGGTCAGTCATTTCTTTGATAGCTACGTTTCCTATGGTTGCCGCTGTAGCGACAGATGATCCAGAAATAGCCGAAAATATAGTACAAGAAGCGATTGTGGCAATGCCAAGACCGCCAGGCCAATGACCGACCCAAGATTGTACGGCTCTAAATAAGTCTTTGCCTATGCCACCTTGCAGCAAGATATTCGACATCAATAGAAACAGTGGAACAGATAATAAAATAAAGCTGTCGAAGGAAGAGTAAAGCGCTAGCGGCGCCATCATTGGTGAGAAGCCAGCTAATAACAGCATCCCTAAACCTAACCCACCTAAGGCAAAAGCAACAGGTACGCCGATTAACAACGCTAAGACCATGATAACCAGTAACAGGATAATCGTCATTATAGTGAAACCTCTTCGTGTTCTTGATAATCACCCGCGAACATCAAAAATATTTCCATGACGGCTTGTAATGTTAGTAACCCAAATCCAATAGGGATGGCTGATTTTGTTGTCCAAAGTGGTAGCCCCAGCATACTTGCTGATGCAGAGCCCATTTCAATGGATTCTTTTAATAGTTGATAACCATAAAAGGTAATAAATCCCGCGAAGAAGATGATCGATAATAGCGCGACGAAGTCAGACAGTTTTTTCGCTTTTTCACCCAGCATATTGGTTAGAAAATCGATGCGAATCAGTGCTTTGTTTTGCAATACCCAACTGGCGCCTAAACAGGTTGCCCAAATCTGACAAAGCAATGATATGTCTTCTGACCAGATAGTAGGTGCAGTAAATATATAACGGGCAACGACTTCATAAGTGATAATTGCAGCGATGAAAACAAACAGTGCTGCAGATAGCTGGCCGCATAATCGAATTACTCGGTAGTTTATACGAACCCAAAGAGCGGGGTGTTCTGCTCGCCAAGCTGACAAGTCCTGCTTTTTTTCTTCATGGTTGGACATAAGCCAATACTCCAAAAAACAACGAAATATCGCGGATGAAGGGCTCATCCGCGATATATTTTTATAAGCTTAAAGGTTTTCGGCAGCTTGAATGACTTTAAAACCGAGTGGACCTGAATTATCTAAGAAAGATTCTTTAACAGAGGTGGTCGCTTTACGCCAAGCGATGATGTCGTCATCAGTAAGATGAATCACCTTCATGTGTTTTTCAGCATCTACGATAGCATCGCTCTCGATTTTTTTGATTTTATCTCTTAGCTCAACTTCAACTTTACGAGCTGCATCAGACAGAATTTTTTGATTATCAGCAGATAAAGATTCCCATACTTTTTCATTGATAACAGTTAAGAACTCAATGTCAGCATGATTCGTTAGAGTAAGGTAATCCATTACTTGGTAAAGCTTACGTGGGCCAACCGCAGATACGCCTGTCATGCCTGCATCTACTGTACCTCGTTGGTAGGCTAGGAATTGTTCAGAGCCAGATAGTGATGTTGGTGCGCCGCCTACTGCGTTAACAAATTCACCTAATGTTTTACCAAAAACACGAACTTTCATGCCTTTCATATCTTCTGGTAGTTCAATTGGTTTTTTCTTAGAAAGTAACGCTATGCCACCATAAGCTTGCCACCATAATGGACGCGTACCGGTTTTTAGAATGGCTTCATCCAGTAATTTGCGAACTTGGCTATCAGGGCGAGTTGCAGCTTCTACCTTGTCTTGAGAAGGAAACATGAAAGGCACATAAAAAACATCTACTGCTGGAATAGTTCCTGCAAGCTGAGAAAGACTCATCACACCCATTTCAATGGCGCCAGAACTCACTGCTTGGTGCACTTCGCTGTCTTTAAACAGTTGTGCAGAAGGATAAATTTTGATCTTAATATCACCATGGCTTTTTTCTTCTACTTCTTTTTTGAAGTCGACAAGGTTTTGACCAAGATGATGTTTAAGAGGTAATTGCAGCGAAATCCCTAACGTTGTTTCTGCTAATGTTGGCAAAGAAGCCATCAAAGTAGACGTTAATAAGCCAGTTTTTAGAAGGGTTTTATAATTCATGGTAAAGTCCTGTTTTCTTATTAATCATTATTTTTATAGTTTTATTACTGCTAGTTTTTTATTTTAGTGCTTTTCAATACGAGCTTTAAGATCAATGACACTTTGTGATAAAGGTCTTGTTTCAGTTCGTAAGCCTGCCTTGGCAACTTGTCCTGATATATCGTGTTCTAGTAATTCTGGTAGCTCGCGAGCCATGACTAATAAAGTAGTCAAATCTACACCCGTATCTAAACCGATGGATTCTAGCATGTGAACTAGGTCTTCTGTACAGATGTTACCTGTGGCTCCTGGTGCGTAAGGGCAACCGCCGATGCCACCTAATGACGCATCTAGTTGAGTGATACCAGCAGACAAACCAGCAAGCGCGTTCGCTAATCCCATACCGCGCGTGTTGTGTAAATGCAACGTCACATCGAGCGCTGGAAAAATATCGCGAACTTGCGAACATAACTCATAGACTTGTCTTGGTGATGCCATACCTGTTGTGTCAGCAATCGAAATACTCTGAATGCCAATATCAATATATTGATGAATGACTTTGATTACACGCTCAGGAGCGATAATGCCTTCAAAAGGGCAGCCAAATGAAGTGGCTAATGAAGCATTAATTCGAGTGCTACTGCCTTTCATTAACTCGCAAATACGTATGAACTGCGCCAATGACTGCTCACATGACATACGCATGTTCGAAAGGTTATGCGATTCACTCACCGACATAACCAGGTTTACTTCATCCGCCTTGGTCGCCAGTGCACGCTCTGCGCCTTTTTCATTGGGAACCAGTGTCACATAAGTGACTTTGGGATTACGCGTAATGCTATTCATGACTTCTTCAGCATCACGCAGATTAGGAATTGCCTTTGGCGATACAAAAGAGGTGACTTCGATTTTATTTAAACCAAGTAAAGATAGGCGGTCGATGATCTCGATTTTCTTATCTGTTGGTATAAAAAGCGCTTCGCTCTGAAAACCATCGCGAGTCGCCACTTCGTTAATTCGTACCTTGGTTGGTAGATTCTGCATGAACATAATAGGCTCCTAAATCACACCCTTGGCACGTAGCACGGCAAGCTTGTCTTTGTCGATTCCAACTGAGCCTAAAATTTCGTCTGTGTGCTCGCCCAGTTTTGGCCCTAGCCACTGAGTTTTGCCAGGTGTTAGGCTTAATTTTGGCACTATGCCAGGAAGTGATATTTTATCGTCACCAGAAAGCGGATGTTCAACAATCATTTCTCGGGCATGAAAGTGTGGGTCGTTAAAAATATCTTCCGCATTGTTTATGCCGCTAGACGGCACGGCGGCTTCTTCTAAAATAGCAAGCGCATCTTTAAGAGAATGCTGAGATGTCCAAGCTTGAATTGCTTCATCTAGTTCGTCGGAGCGTTTAGCTCGACCGTCATTTTGCGCTAACTCTGGATCGTTTGCTAAATCTGGTCGTTCCATTGCATTCATTAAACGCTTGAAAATACTGTCGCTGTTAGCGGCAATAACAATGTAGCGTTCGTCTTTGCTCATATAAGAACCAGATGGTGCAATGCCCGGCATACTGGCGCCAGTACGTTCTCGTATAAAACCGAACATACCGTATTCAGGGATCAAACTTTCCATCACACCGAATACAGATTCGTATAAGGCTACATCGATAAACTGCCCAGTGCCTTTATTTACTTTTAAGTGATGCATCGCCATCATGGCACCGATTACGCCGTAAAGTGATGCAAGTGTGTCGCCAATGCTGACACCCACTCGAACCGGAGGTCTATCTGGATAACCAACAAGGTGACGTAAGCCACCAATGGATTCTGCAATCGCAGCAAAACCAGGACGCGAAGAATAAGGCCCATCCTGACCATAACCTGAAACACGTAACATGATGAGTTCTGGTTTAATAGCAGATAATTGCTCCCAACCAAGATTCCATTTTTCTAAGGTGCCAGGACGGAAGTTTTCGATGACTATGTCGACGTCTTTTACCAAGTCATGGATGATGGCTTGGGCATCCGCCGATTTAAGATCGAGTGTAATAGATTTTTTATTGCGGCTTTGTGAGTACCACCAAAGAGAAGTGTCTTTGTACATTTTGCGCCATTTGCGCAATGGATCACCGCTTCCGGGAGGTTCAACCTTAATTACTTCTGCGCCGAATTGAGCAAAAATGCTGCCAGCATAGGGACCGGCGATGAGAGATCCCAGTTCTAAAACGCGTACGCCCTTTAAAGGTAATTCGGTTTCATTGTTAGAATTTGTGTTAGATGACGAGTCGCGTTGGTTCATTCTCGTTTCCCTTAATTATTTTTTGTAATTGTTGTAATTATCATCTTTTAATCTAGAGCAAGAGCAAAGCGCCTAAATGTTAGGCTGCCATCTCTTTAGGATATGGCAAGATTTATAGTCATTAAGTTGTACGTAAATGGGTTAATAAATGGTGAGCGGCGTCGAGCAGTTGATCCGAACTGCGAACACAGATCTTAAGTTCTCGATGTGCCCAGCTGTCTAATAATGGCAAAGCCTCTATTCGTGAAGCTTTTATATAGGGGCGAGCAATGTCGATAGGCATAAGTCCTATACCAAGTCCTGATTCCACCATGCTGCAAAGCGCTTCATAGCTGGTGACTTGAATGCGCATATTTAGTGGTAAATTGGCATTGGTAGACGCATTAATCATTTGGTTATTGATAGCACTTCCTGTATGTAAACCGACATAGTCATGCCCTAAAGTGTCTACAAACTTGACCTCTTTGTATTGTCCAAGAGGGTGCCCAACCGGAGTGATGACCACAAGACGGTCTGTTTTATAAGGATAGATAGAAAGGTCTGGGTATTCTCTTGAAGCGATGGTGACAATACCAATATCTGCTGCATTCTCTGCTACGGCACGAATGATTTCGCTACTGATTTTCTCTTCCAAATGAATTTGCACCAAAGGGTTTTGGTTCAGAAAAGAGCGCAGTTGTTTAGGGAGAAATTGGCTGATAGCAGAAATGTTGGCTACCATTCGAACTTGCCCTCGAACACCGTGGGAGAACTCATTCATTTGGTTATAAATATCATCTAACTGATGCAGCACGCCGCGGGACATCTGTAACAAAGCTTGACCAGCTGGAGTGGCAACTACGCCGCGATTGGTGCGCATCATTAATGGGGTATGAAGCAATTGCTCTAATTCCTTGATGCGTTTTGATACAGCAGAAGCCGCAATGAAATTCAATTCGGCAGCGCGGGCAATTGAGCCTTGCTCTATGACGCAGACGAACAATCGCAGGGAAGTTGGGTCAATTCGCATTCAGGATTCCATTCATATTTTATTGCTTTTTGTGGCTGATTCTTGCTTTTATATGATGTTAAGCGTGCAAAGATCATATCTCATCTTACTTTTTTCTCATACTATAGCGGCGCCTTTACTACGATTAAATGTTTGTGGTGTTTGGCTATTTTTGCCGCTATTAATTTTTACAAGGGTTGTCACAAAATGGTTTTCGAAGAATATTCTCGGATAGTAAAAGGATTTCAGCTTGAGGCGTCATTATCGTTAACTGATAGTTTTGACGCAGTGTGCGCCGCGCAGGATGCTCTGATTACTAAAATTGTCGAGAAAGGTGCCACGATCGCCGGTTGGAAAATTGTCGATAAAGATGGCGTGATTATTCTTTCTCCTATTTTTGACTTCCAAGTATTCGCCAATCTTGGCGACACCATTCCACATCAAGCATTTCGCGGTACTGAGTTAGAAGTGTGCTTTCAATTGACTGTACCAAGTACGACAGATGCAATTAATGAATTGGTTGGTGAATTGACATCTTTTGCAGCTGTCGAACTGATTCGTCCGGCTATTCACCCTACGAACCATTCAGCGTGTGATTTCTATTTCAACTACGGTGTTTTTGTCTCTCAAAAGCCAGTAGCTGGTGAGATACTTTTTGAAGGTGGTAATCAAGGTTATACCTACTCTGCAGGATTGGATCAGCTTGTAGAGGCAAAGAAAGACGTGGTGAAGAAAGGTATACTTCAATGTATTCAACGAGGCTACGGCAATAAAGACTACTTTTTTATTACCGGAACCTTAAATGGATTAGTGTCAGCCGCTGAGTCTTTAGGTGTGAACCGAGTTATGAATCAGGGTAATGCTATTATTCAATTTGAGATAGTCTAATAGCTTCATTAATTGTGTCGCTTCATAAAAAGTGCTGCTTTATCGCGTTGGTCCTTGCGTTTCTTGGACCTTAACATCGAGATTGAGCAGCTCTACCGGTGGCCCGAACTGGGTGTAGATTGCCACATCAGCAGCGTCTCGCCCAAAAGCGATAGCGACGCGACCACCTTGTAAATCCGCTTGCGTTGGATCAAATGTGTACCAACGATTGCCAACGTAGGCTTCAAACCACGCATGTAAATCCATCGGCTCTAAGCCTTCAAGATAACCGACCACCATGCGTGCAGGAATGGCAAGCGCTCTACAGCAAGCAATGCCCAAATGTGCCATGTCTCGACAAACACCTCGTCCTAATCCGTTTAGCTCTGATGCACTTATGTTTTGTTCGCCTTCACCCGGTGTGTACTGAATATTTTTGCGAATATAATCGACGATAGCACTGCATTGGTCATAGCCTGGAGTTAAGCCTGCAACAATGGATGACGCCATTTCGGTAAAATGATCGGAGTCGCAATAACGACTAGGGTGCAAAAAAGGTAAGGTTTCGTCGGGTAGTTGCTGGATGTCAACAAAAGGCGCGCCGGGTGCAGTATCTGAAGCGTTGGCGGTTTCTATTACCACAGAAATACGAATCGAAAAATGTCCGACAGGAGCGACTAATCTTTGGCATAAGTTTCCAAAGGAATCGGTAAACTCAACTGCTGGCACACTAGGCGACAACACATATTCTTCTCGAGCAATCCATTGTTGCATACCGCTACGAGGTCGTAACATAAGCACAAAAGGTGACGGTGTCTCAATGTTGAACTCAAGAGTACTGGATGCTTCTAACCACATAAAACAACTCCCGAATTGATGGTTTACTCATTACAGTAGCAGCTATAAGTATGATCAGCTATAGGACATCTTTATATCTACGTTAAATAAATGAATGTGTGTTTAACTTATTCAGGTCTAAGCATCTAATGATGAAACATGGCTGATATTGCTGTTTTTAATACTTCTTATGATAAAAGCTCCCGTTTGATCTTTGCTTAGAATAATATCCTGGGACCCAATGATAAGAGCTTATGCTCTAAATACCTTTACCTATGGTGATGATCTAACCGGACGTATTTCGAATGACGACAGAATTACATAAAAATAATAATTTTCTTAATGCGCCTTTACCCTTTGTGTTTCTAAAAACAGCGGCACCGATTATTTTGATCATGATGGTGAATGGTTCGTTTGCGCTGGTGGACGCGTACTTCCTTGGTGTGTTTGTTGGCGCCGATGCCCTAACTGCCGTTACTTCTATGTTTCCTGCTTTTATTCTGATTGTTGCTTTGTCAACGTTAGTATCGAATGGTTTTGCCAGTTTGATGGCGCGGCAATTAGGCGCGGGAAATGGATCTAGTGCCGTGGAAGTGTTCTCGCAAGCGATTAGTTTGTCTTTAGTGGTCTGTGCTGTGCTGATCGGTTTGTTTTTACTAGGTGGACACGCGTTAACAGATGCAGTGAGTAATGGCTCAAATCTGATTGCCGATATGAGTTATCGTTATATATCTATTTTGGTCTTTTTCTCTCCCTTGGTCTTTGTTCTAGCTATTAATGGTGACAGTTTACGCTGCGAAGGGCGTGTTTCTTTCATGGCGTCGGTCTCTCTTTTGTCAGTGCTACTGAATGGCGTATTTAACTATTTGTTGATTGTCGGTTTGAATTGGGGGGTAGAGGGTTCTGCTTATGGCACTGTTTTGGCACAAGCTGTCTCTTTAGTTATTGTTTTTTGCTATCGGAAATATCAGAAAAACGAGCTTAACCTTCAGGTTGTGTCGTTTTCAAAATCTCGACAGCATTGGCTGACGTTTTTGTCTTTAGGAGCACCTTCGAGTTTAAATTATATCGGCTTGGCATTAACGTCTGGCGCTATTTTATACAATTTGCAAACGTGGGATGCTGCTAATTATGCAACGACAGTGGGAGCTTATGGCATTATCACGCGTTTAATGACGTTTATTTTCTTGCCTTTGCTTGGGCTTAGCATGGCGTTTCAAGCGATTGTTGGTAACAACTTTGGAGCGAATGAGTTGAGCCGAGTAAATGTCAGTATTAAAATTGCTCTGACTATTGCCTTTGTTTATTGCCTGCTATTACAGACGATAGCGTTTGTTTTTAAACGTGATTTAGGGATGTTGTTTGTTAGTGATCAAGCTGTGATTAGTGAGGTAGTGCGAATTTTACCGTTTTCTACTTTGGCGCTTTTTCTGGTTGGCCCGCAAATGATGATTAGCATGTTTTTCCAAGCCATTGGTGATGCAAAAAGAGCGGGCATTTTAGGCATCATGAAAACCTATGCGTTCTCTCTGCCGTTGATTTTTATTCTACCGTACTTCTTTTCTGAGTGGGGAATTTGGTATGCAGCCGCGAGCACTGAGTTTCTTGCTTTGTTGCTGACTGTTTTTGTATTAAGTCAGCGTAATCGAACTCAAAACACAAGTCTTGGATTGTTTTTTAAAGAAGCACAATGAGCTTTTAAAATACTGATTGCGTTTATTGTTCTTAAAGGTTCCCAACACCGCTAGCTCCATTGAGTTTGAGTGCTAAAGAAAGCCCTAGATTATCTATCGAAAAATGATGATTGGTTTTTTCAACAGAGATTTTTGTTAGACGAGCTAGAACACATCCGCTGTGTGACTACGAGTGACCAGTTTAAGTTTATGGTGAGAATGTGTAAGGTGTGGCCGTACCCTAATTAAGGCGATCTTGATGTGTCTTTACCAGCTCTGAAAGAAAATCCGCCACAGCGCGAGTGCGTTTCGATTGGGTTAAATCACTCTGGATAACGAGGTAAATTTCTTGATTGACCTCTGGTGTGTCGATAAGGCAAACAAGTTCAGTGTGCCGTGCTACTAGGTGTGGCAACACCGCCACGCCGATTCCCGCAAGGCAAGCACTTACTTGTGTTGCTACCGATGTGGTGGTGATAATGGGCTCTTTTCCTGCTAATTGATTGGCTATCCATTGTGCTGCGGGCAAATGCTCGTAATGCTCTCCCCATTGAATAAAATTGTCATTAGCGTCATCGCGTTCCTTTTGGTAATGAGTGCTGCAGTAGAGTCCGTAGCCTAGCGTACCAACATGTTGGAAGCTGACATTGCCATTAGTTGGACGCACCATACGTAAGGCAAGGTCAGCATCTCGACGATGTAAATTGGCTTTATGAATGTCAGTGACAATATCGATGTGTAAGTTAGGGTAAGTTTGCTGAAAACGGCCTAGTGCTGGCAAAATGAGGTGAGTGGCGAGGTTTTCAGCCGTAGCGACTTTGACCCTTCCGATCAGTTGAGATTCCTTTTTCGCACTCTTGGTAAACGCAAAAGCGGCGGCTTCCATTGCCTCTGCTTTATTTAATAGATTCTTGCCTTCATCCGTCAGTTGGTAACCTGTTTGAAAACGCAAAAAGAGCGGTGTTTGAAGACTGTGCTCAAGACGCTCTATTTTTCGTGATAGTGTAGCAATTCCCATGTCTAGGGATTTTGCTGCTACGGTAAGCGTGCCGAAACGGGCAAGCGCCAAGAAAGCTTTTGTATCATCCCAAATTATCTCTTTCATAAGATATTCCGCTAAAGTTGTTTTTCAATATTGAAAAATGACTTCTCTATTTTTTCTAAATATTTCGATTATAAAAAATGACATAGTAACAAGCAATGCAACTGGTGTCCTTTTATGAAGTGTTTAGGAGAGAAAAATGAGTGAAGATCGTTATCAATTAGGTTTGAAAAAACTCGCTGAAATAGACGGTGAACAAGGCCAGAAAGTCGTCGATGCACTACAACCTATCGCGCCAGATTTCGCTACCTTGATGATCGAGTTTGGTTTTGGTGATATCTATAGCCGCTCTGGCTTGGATTTAAAATCACGAGAAATCGCTACCGTGGCGGCGTTAACTGCATTAGGCAATGCTGCACCACAACTTAAAGTCCATCTTCATGCTGCGCTTAATGTTGGCTGTTCCCCCAAAGAAATCATCGAAGTGTTGATGCAAATGGCACTTTATGCTGGCTTTCCAGCCGCGTTAAATGGCCTTTTTGCCGCCAAAGAAGTATTTGCTGAGCGAGGTATTGATGTGACAGAAGGGTCTGATAAATAGCTTGTTAGCAAAAAGAAGAAAGGGCTGTCTATTCATTAGAGAGCCCTTTCTAGTTAGTTTCTATAAGCGATGTCTAATGGTTATTTGACTGCTTTAGCGTTAATACTCAATGCCATGGCTTCGGCGATTTTTATACCATCTATTGCCGCTGACATGATACCGCCAGCATACCCCGCGCCTTCTCCTGCAGGATATAAGCCTTTGGTGTTGATGCTTTCTAGACTGTCGTTATCACGTTTGATATTGATTGGTGCTGAGGTACGTGTTTCTACGCCAGTCAATAAAGCATCATCGAAAGCAAAACCACGGATTTTCTTATTAAACGCTGGAATAGCTTCGCGAATCGCTTCAATACAAAAATCGGGTAAGGCATCGGCTAGGTTAGTAAGTTTAATACCCGGTTTGAAAGAAGGCTCAACTGTACCGAGTTTTTCTGGTGTTTCGTTACGCAAAAAGGCACCGACGGTTTGTGCTGGCGCATCGTAGTTGCTGCCACCCAATTCATAAGCAAGGCTTTCTAGCTTGCGTTGGAATTCGATTCCTGCAAGCGGGCCACCCGGGTAATCGGATGGATCAATACCCACAACAATGGCGCTGTTGGCGTTGCGCTCATTACGAGAGTATTGACTCATACCATTGGTAACTACGCGATTTTCTTCTGATGTAGCTGCAACGACGGTGCCGCCAGGGCACATGCAGAAGCTGTAAACGGAACGACCATTTTTACAGTGGTGAACCAGTTTGTAATCCGCCGCACCCAGAATCTCGTTACCCGCATTTGGGCCAAAGCGTGCTTTATCAATAGAGGATTGCTCGTGCTCTATACGAAAGCCCACCGAGAAGGGTTTGGCTTCGATGTATACGCCTTTGTTGTGCAGCATTTCGAAGGTGTCGCGAGCACTGTGACCAATGGCGATAGCAATGTGCTTGGAGTGTAATTGTTCGCCATCAGCAAGGGTAACGCCAGTGACTTGGCCATTTTCGATATGTAAATCATCGACGCGGCAGCTAAAACGAATCTCACCACCTAATTCAATAATCTGTGCGCGCATTTTCTCCACCATGGCAACCAACTTAAAGGTACCAATGTGAGGTTTGCTGACGTAAAGAATTTCGTCCGGTGCGCCTGCAGCAACAAATTCGTTAAGTACTTTACGGCTGTATTGTTTTGGATCTTTCACTTGGCTGTAGAGTTTGCCATCGGAGAAGGTTCCCGCGCCGCCTTCACCAAATTGCACGTTAGATTCTGTGTTAAGAATCTTCTTACGCCAGAAACCGAATGTGTCTTTGGTACGTTCACGTACTTCTTTACCACGCTCCAACACGATTGGCTTGTAACCCATTTGCGCTAAGACCAAGGCTGCTAATAAGCCACATGGACCAAAACCAATAACGATAGGGCGTTCTGTCAAAGTTACCGGTGCCTGAGCAACTGGATGATAATCTAAGTCTGGTGTGACTTTTATTTGCTGGTGATCCGCAAATTGGCTAAGCAAAACATCGTTACACGTCGTTTCAACATCCAAGGTGTAAATCAACATGATATTAGTTTTCTTACGCGCATCGTATCCGCGACGAAAAACGTTAAAGCTAACGAGTTTCTCTGCTGGAATTTCAAGCATGGATAAAATCGCGCTTTCTATTGCGCTAGCGTCGTGATCAAGAGGAAGTTGGATATTGGAAAGTCGTATCATAGGAATCAATAGTTAGAATGCTGGGTCAATGGCTAATAGCGGGGATAATACGATATTTTCGTTGAAAAAGCTGTTCTCAAATGGCAGCGAGATGGTTTTTCTAACAAGATTGACGTTCTTTATTGTTTGAATAAAAGAGGAAGACGAATAGACAAAGAAGGTGTATTTTTTGCAAGAAGCGTTTATTGAGTTGCATATGTGTCTATAAATAAGAGGTTTTTAATGTTTTCAATCACTTTTCGTACACTGGTTCTATCAACTGCACTGCTAACGGGCAGTTTTTCGTTCTCCGCTCTTGCCCAAGAATCTGATTATTCGGCCAAAGACTTAAACGAACAGTTGGTTATGTCGACCTTGTGGATGCAAGCCTCTGCTGAATATAAGGCTTTGTCTTATCAAGCGTTTAATTTGGCAAAAATGCAATTTGATCAATACGCTAGCCAACATAAAGGCAGCAAGAAAATCGCGGTGATTGTCGATGCTGACGAAACAGTTATCGACAATAGTGGCTATCAGGCTTGGTTGATCGGCAAGGATTTTGGCTATTCAAGCAAAACATGGGGCGAATGGATGGATGCTGCTCAGGCGAAAGCCATGCCGGGCGCGACTGAGTTTTTGAATTACGTAGCGAGTAAAGGCGGGGAAGTATTTTATATAACTAACCGTAAAGCATCAGGTTTGGAAGGCACGCGTAAAAACCTAAAAGACCTAGGCTTTCCCAATGTAGATGATGCGCACTTAATGTTGAATACGTCCACCAGTAACAAAGAACCTCGTCGACAAGAAGTGGCAGAAAACTACGATATCGCGTTGTTGATGGGAGACAATCTAAATGATTTTTCGACTGATTTTAGAACCAAGGGTTTAGCGGAAAGTGATGCTGCTGTAGAAAAAAATAAAGCGCTGTTTGGTACAACATTTATCATGTTACCTAATCCGGCTTACGGTGATTGGGAAGGTAAAGTTTATGATGGTAATTGGGGCGCTTCTGCAGCAGAAAAAGACCAAATGCGTAAGTCTAAGCTTAACGTTTGGCAGCCAACGAAGTAGGTTTCATATTTTGAAATAGGTTTTTTATTAAATAGCTTCGCCATTAACAAGCCGCTTATCTGAATGGATAGGCGGCTGTTGTCTATCTTTGCTAAGAAATTACCTAAAACATACCGAGAATATGCCACCAGATGAAGTTCAGTGGCAGCAGTATGAAGCTTGTTAAAACAAAGGTCGCTAAGCAAACCTTAGTGACGGCGCTGATGGATAAATTGCCAAGCGCAATCGCGGTAATCAGTGGCGGCGCCTGATAAGGCAGCAATACGTTTGAAAAAGCCAATACTTGCGTCATTAGCACTGCATGGTTAGAAAGGCCGGTGATGTTGGCTAAATGCTCTGCCATTGGGGTCATAATAGCGGGAACACCAGCCAAATTAGTCACCACAGCCACGCAAGTGGAAATAAATGTCAGCAAGCTCAAATTCAGTAAAGCTGAATCTTGTGAGAAAGGAATGACTTCGGTTAAATAATTAACCAAGATATTACCAAGGCCTGAGTAAGCAATGATCGCGCTTAATCCTATAATGCCTGCCGCAAATAGCAGTGTGCCATATTGAATGTCTTTGTCGATGCTATTTTTTGCCATTAATCCAAGACTTGGCCATAGGCAAACTAACGCAGCAATAAGCCCAACCCAGCCCGCTGAAATATGATGCAGCGAGTCTGTGAACCAGAAAGCAAAACAAACACAAAGCACAATTAACAACCGTGTTTCTATTTTTGTCATGGCTGACTTTTCGATTGTCGCTTGTATCGCTTGGTTTGGTGCTTTATCTGGAAAAAGCCACAGAATAACGCCCATAGTCATGATTAATTTCCCAAGCCCCAAGATAGGGAAGTGCAAAAGTAGATACTCACCATAAGAAAAGGGTGCGTTATAAAGAGCTTCGGTCATACCCGAAAGCAGCATGTTAGGCGCGTTCGCAGGCAAGATAGAAAAGGCAGGTAAAAACGTTCCAAATGCCGCGGCCAATAACATGCCTTTTCGACCATTAGAGTCTTGATCATAACCAAAATGATCTGCAAGGGAGGCAATGATCGGTATGATGAGTACGATACGACTCACGCCAGAAGGAATCAAAAAGGCCAATCCCATCGCAAACAACGCAATTTTGATAATAGTGCCTTGGTAGCTATTGCCAAGAATTAGCATCAGCAAGCGTGTAGCGCGAGAATTGATCCCCGTATGATTGATCGCTGCACCGAACACCATACCGCTGAACAGTAACCAAAATGTCGACGATTGGAATCCTGCGAATATGACTTGTGTCGGAGCAAGCTGTGTTGCCGTCGCAAAAGCAAATAAGCCCAATGCAGGCCAATAAGCTGGCACCAGAGACGTCGCCCAGAAGGCGATACAAATGAACAGCAATCCAGCAGTTAGCGATTGCGGAAGCGTTAGAAATTGATAGGAAACAGCACCTATGGCAAATGTCATCGCTAAAATTAGATAAAGCGGCCAGCTAGGTTTGCTTGGGATATTCAGTGAAGGTGTCGGTGTTGTTTTGGTGACATGTGGAGACTTATTTTTATTATTCATTTGAGGCTCTAAGGCATAAATCCCGCCTTCTTTGAAAAAGAAGGCGGGATAAGATGACTAGCGAAGGTTAACTGCGGTTGCTTCGTCAAAACCTAACATGATGTTTAGGTTTTGTACGGCAGCGCCAGACGCGCCTTTACCGAGGTTATCCAGTTTTGCGACAAGAATGCCAGACTTGTTGCCTGGTTCACTTAGAACCGAGAGTTCGATTTGGTTGGTATCTTCAAGACCATGTGGCGTCAAGAATGGTGCTGAGTTATCGGCAACCACATTAAAGCCATTTACCGTTACAAACGTGTCGTTGGCATACACTTCGGCCAATTTAGCTTGTAACTGCTCCATGGTGACATCGCTTTTTAGCTGAATTGGCAAGAAGGTCAACATGCCCTGGCGGAAGTTACCAACACTAGGAACGAAAATGGGTGCGTTATCCAAACCTGACCATTTTTTCATTTCAGCTAGATGTTTGTGGTTGAAAGACAAACCGTAAGCACCGAATATCGGCGCATTGTTGGTGCTTTCATAACGGTCAATTAGCGCGTTGCCGCCACCACTGTAACCAGATACGGCATTGATTGAGTAATCATAAGACGCGGACAATAATCCAGCTTCAATCAATGGTTTCAATAGCAAGATCACGCCAGTTGGGTAACAACCGGGGTTAGAGACAAACTGCGCATCTTTGATTTTGTCGCGTTGAGTGACATCAAGTTCAGGCAAGCCATATACCCAGCCTTCGGCGACACGATGGACAGAACTCGCGTCCAAAATACGACAGCCTTCTTCTTTTGCCAAAATAACGCTGTCTTTTGCGGCATCATCTGGTAGGCAAAGTACTGTTACATCGGCTTCTTTCATCAGACGACGCTTTTCTTCTACGTCGCGTTTTTTATCTTGGTCGATACTGATGATTTCAATGTGTGGGTGGTTAACTAGACGGTCTTTTACTTGAAGACCTGTTGTGCCTGTTTCGCCATCAATAAATACTTTTTTCACAGCGTGATTCCTTACTGGATGTCTTAAATCAAAGCAAAAGCAGGAGGTCGATGTGAGTTTCCTGCTTTTTATCGAATGTTTGGGTCGAATGTTATCGTGAGCAAATAGTGTAATGCATCATGGTGCAGCTTAATAGTTGAGAGCTTTGCTTAATCTTAAAAAAACTTATTTATCACCTCTTTGATGTAAATAGCGTAAGCCAAGTGCAGCGGTTAGCAAAGCAATAATGCCTCCACAGGCGATAGCCCAACGAGCACCGAGTAAGTCGGCAGTCCAACCGACCAAAGGCCCACCAATTGCCGAACCTCCCACAGAGGTTGCTAACAAAATAGCAATGACTCGACCGCGTATGTATTTTTGTGCACTGAGTTGAATTAGGCTGTGTACGGATGTGGTAAAAAGTTGAGTAGTCATGCCTATTAAACTGAGTGAGACCGCAAATAACCAAAAATTAGGAATGATCGAGGCTATCAAGGCAATTCCCCCAAAGCCGATAGCTGAAAAGGATATAAAATGAAGATTAGGTTTTTCTCGGTTAGCGGTAATCATGGCGCCGACAATAGAACCTACTGCCATAATAGACATCAGAATGCCAAATTGCTGAGAGTTACCAGTAAACACATGAACGGTCATTGACGTCAGATAGACAGTGAAGTTTAGCCCAAACATAGCGAAGAAAAAGAACATGGTGATGGCAATGATCATGTCTGGACGTTGGCGAATATAATGAAATCCATCAAATAAGGTGGCTTTACTAGATTTGCTAGAATCACTTTCGACGCTTGGAAGTAAATTTACTGGTTTGGCCTTTATCATATAAGTGATGGCTATAATTGGGATAAAGGACAAGGCATTTAGCGCAAACACCCAGCCAGCACCCATTAATAGAATTAAAAAACCTGCGATAGCAGGGCCAATCATCCGAGCGCTATTAAATGAAATAGAATTCAAAGAAACGGCGTTAGCTAGATCTTTATCAGCAACTAAATCGGCTACGAATGCATGTCTCGCTGGAGTGTCGAATGCGGTAAAGCAGCCGAGTAAAAAGGCGAAAATATACATGTGCCACAGTTCAAGGTGACCATTTAGAATCATGATGGCTTGAACCAGCGCAAGAAAACCGCGCAAGCTTTGTGTGACGATAAGTAGTTTGCGGCGATCGAAGTAATCAGCAGCCCAACCAATGATAGGTAAGAAAATAAATTGCGGAGCAAATTGCAGAGCGACAACAATACCTACTGCAGTGGCGTTTCCGTTAGACAGTTCTGCAATCACAATCCAATCTTGCGCAGTACGTTGCAGCCATGTGCCAATATTTGAGACAAAAGCTCCCATTGCCCAAAGTCGATATTGCGGGTTGCTCAATGAGCGAAATGTTTTATGCAAGGTTATCTCCAATGATGAGTCGCTTTTTATTGAAACAGTGTTTTGAAATTATAGCAGGTTATTTTTTAGAAGAAATGCATGATAGGGAATCTGCTTGATCAACTTGGTAGAGGTAGTGCGACAGGTTACACTTTCGGCTTCTTAAATCAGTAATGTATTTTTATGAAGAAATCCGATAAAAAAATCGATAATGCACTTCGCGAAGCGTTAACGAATGTTTGTGAAGGAGCGCTGGATTCTGTGAAAGGTTTTGTCTGGCTAACGCATTTAGTTAATTATAATGCGTTTCCTAATTCGCTAAAGATCGTTTGTGTTTTCGAAACCGATGAGGCCTTGTCTAAAGCCATTGAGGCGAAGCAAGATGATTACTTTTATACGCTTATTAATAATGAGTTAAGCACCGTAAACATCAAGCTAAATCAGCTTCGTCAGCAAGTTAGCTTTGATACAGAAGAAGCTTGCGAGCGCTCCCATGCGGGAAAATGGAATGAACGGCTCGCCAAACTACAAAGTAAAGTGGCGCTCCATTAATGTATTTAGCACTAACTTTTTAGTGCTAAATACGAATATTTTTAGTCATCTGCTTGAGCTTGAATGTCTTTCATAGCTTTTTGAAGTTGTGGGTTTTTCTCTTCAAGGTATTTTTTTAGACGAGCAATAAATACGGTGTTTTCATGGAAGGGTACACCTATCTGATGTGCATCGGCTACTTCCACCATAGATACTTTGTCGTGCTGATTAAACACGTCAATCATCTGTTCGGCTTTTTTATGAGAAATGCCAAGTGCTTCAAAAGCAGACCGTCCCATACGCAAGCTACTGTCGTAGTTTTCTCGAATAATGTCGCGACATCCCGAAGCCCATAAATCGTAAACGTGATTGTTGTCGAAAGCTCTCGCGATAACGTGTAGATCAGGGTAGTGCTCTTTGACATATTTGACGAGCTTGGTAATTTGCTCTGGATCATCAATGGTAATAATCAACAATGATGCTTCATCTATGCCTGCGGCTTCTAATAAGTCTGGACGGGTGGCGTCACCGAAGTAGTTTTTAACGCCAAAATGCTGAAGTGCTCTTAATCGCTTTACGCTGAAATCAATCACTGTTGAATGATAACCAGCCAAACGCAAAAGGTTGTCTATCGTACTTCCCATTCGTCCGGAACCAGCAATAATGATTTTATTGTCATCGGGTAGTTCATCGTGTGTGCCGGCCGTTTGGTCGGTGGCATAACGAGGCGCGATAACACGATCATAGATGATGAATAGCATTGGCGTGAGCAACATAGACAACGCCACGACAAGCAGTAGAATGTCGGCAACTTCTTGTGATATCACTGCATTACTGACAGTAAAAGACAGCAAAACAAAACCAAACTCTCCGGCTTGGGCAAGGCCTAGTGCAAATAGCCATTTATTTGAACCACGAATGTTAAATATCCGTCCTAATATTAACAGCGTGGTAGCTTTCAGCAGAATTAGACCAACAGTTAAGCCAAGAATAGAGAAAAAATGACTAGAAAGTAGGGCGAAGTTTATGCCAGCACCGACGGTCATGAAGAATAATCCCAGCAGCAAGCCTTTAAAAGGAGCTATATCACTTTCTAACTCATGTCGATAAGGTGAGTTAGCCAACACCACGCCAGCTAGAAATGTTCCGAGTGCAGGAGAAAGTCCAACCAAAGACATGAGTAGAGTCGTGCCGATAACGAACATCAACGCGGCGGCAATAAAAAGTTCTCTTAATTGTGTGACTGCGATAAAACGAAAAATAGGCGTAACTAAAAAGCTACCGCTTAAAATCACTATACCAATAGCGCCGATGGTGACTAATGCAGTTTGCCATGCTTCTAAACCATCGACTAAAGATACTGAATGGCTTCCACCCTGAGATATCTCTGCCGCATGACTTAAAGATTCGATGAGTTCTGGTGTGGCAAGCAGAGGAATAAAGGCCAACATTGGGATAACGACAATATCCTGAGCGAGCAATACGGCGAAAGATGATTGGCCGCCATCTGATTTCATTAAACCTTTTTCAGTCAATGTTTGAATGACGATGGCGGTTGAAGATAGAGCAAGTACTAAACCAATAGCTAAACTGGTACGCCATTCTTGGTTTAACAGCATTCCTAATCCCATAATAAGAAGGGCTGTTAACACAACTTGCCCACCACCTAAGCCTAATAATTTAGACTTTAATGCCCAGAGTTTTTTAGGGTTTAGCTCTAGTCCGACAAGAAATAACATCATGACAACACCAAGTTCAGCAAAGTGTTGAATAGAAACAATGTCTACTTCTAATAGGGTTAGTAATGGACTAATAATGATGCCAGCTAACAGATATCCTAAGACAGACCCCAGTCCTAGGCGTGACGCAATAGGAACAGAAATGACCCCCGCAACCAAAAAAACAAAGGTTAATAGTAGTGCGTCAGTCATTTCATTTTTTCCTTTTCTAATAACTGAATAGAAGAACTAAATGTTTTAATACTTTAAATCGCAGTTTTTGCTGTGAATTGTTTGTTATCGTTTTATTACATATCGCAAACAGCTTGAGCAAACTGATCAACACTATTCCAATCGGTAAATTCTATATTGGTTTTGGGATCTGTTGGCCCTTTTGTCATCCACATTATAAAGCGGATCATGTTGCGATCGATAAAACCGTATTTTGGATAGTTTAACTTACCAGCAAAAACACCTTCTAAACTTGGCTTCCAATCTAGTTGAGCCAAAAGTTTAATAATGTACGGGTTGGTATCAGGTTGGCACTTTTCAGGTTTACGAGCAACAAGGTTAACAGTGTAAAATGCACTTGGTTTGCTTTTAAGCTGAGTTTTATTCTGCTCAATAAAATCAATCACAACTTTCTGATGTTTGCCATAACGTATGCTGGCACCAATGACTACCTTGTCGTGATTGGCTAAGGTTTCAGCGCTTGCTTCTTCTACTGGTAGAAGGGTGACGGTATGGCCTTGGCTCTCGATAATGGCTTGCATTTTAAGGCTTATCTTTTTTGTGTGACCGTCTGTTGTTGAATAAATCAGTAAAGTATTAGACATGGTGATTCAGAAAAGCTGCCTCTGTTGGAGTGGAGTGAAAACGAATAGAGGGACTTGTTATAAACACTCAAAGGCTTGCTGTAAAGGACACTTGCTTTTCTTCCCGAATTTTATCTACTGTTGCATAAAAAGCGTATAAAAATATCACATAAAAAAAGCGGACTATTGAGTATAGTCCGCTTTCTGTTTTGCTAATTTGAGATTGCTCTTAATATTACTCAGCAGAACTGTGTTTTCGAGCGCGGATATCGGATTGTGCGCTACGGTAAAACTTTTCTTGTGGTTTAGATCTGGTCACTTGATCATCATCGCTGTCTTCATTACGAAGTAACATAAAGTCAGCCACACGTTGCTCATCTAAACGATTTGCCTTAACTGCACCTTTGATGGCACAACCAGGTTCGCCTTGGTGATGACAATCACTGAAACGGCATTCTTTTTCCAATGCAATGATGTCAGCGAAATTGGCAATAGCGCTGCTATCGAATTCAGCAAGTTGTAGTTCACGCATGCCTGCAGTATCTAGCAAAATAGCACCTGATGGCATGATCTTTAAGGCACCCGAATCACCAATGTTTCTTTGTGCTTTGCCTTCGGCCGTAGTTTGCATCAAGGTATTGATCAATGCAGATTTACCTGAACCAACCGCGCCAAGTAAGGCAATGGTTTTACCTTTCTTAAGCAAAGGCGATAAACAGCGTAGGCTGTCAGCATCTAAAGCATTAACTGTTTCTACGATGAGTAACGGATCAAGTTTTTCTACTTGGGCACGTTTTTCAGCTGCATCATTACAAGTATCTGCTTTTGTAAGTATAACAACTGCATCTGCTTGAGCTTCATGAGTAAGTTCTAAATAACGTTTAATCAACGCTAAATTGAAATCTTGATTTAATGCACAAATTAAAAATACAGTGTCTATATTTGAAGCGATGTTTTCAAATATAGAACTTGGTTCTAAAAGGCGTAGGAAGTTTTGTTCAGTGTCAGTAATAACCCAGTCACCGACAGCCATGCTTGGCATATCGGAATGGTTTTCTAAAGTGAAAAAGCCGAATTCACTGACAAGCTCGTAGCTGCTGTCTTTTTGAGAGCAGATACGTGCAATGCGGTTAGATTCTAAATCATCCAATGATAACTGTTGTTGAAAGTAAGCCTGCCAGCCTAAGTCCAATAAAGTAAACGTGGAATCCATTGATATTACCCCAAGCGAAATACGCCATCGTAAATAAGAAGCAATGCGCTTCAATTAGTACAACCGAACATAAGCAAAACTTTGATTATGTTCTAGCCAGAAAATACACAAAACACCAATGCGTTATAAACCGTTTTTACAAGGCGCTAATACACGAGATTAGCACAGTGTGTGTGCGCCACAAACAGAAATATTAGTGCCATAAAAAAGGTTTATCATCTTGGTATTTATATTGAATATAGGCATAACATATATAACCAATATAATAATCCGTTAAGGGCTTATTAGGGCTCTTAAACTGCTTTAATAGAGCACTTTTCAGGAACTTGCTGAGTAATACAGTGGATGTTTCCGCCACCTAATAATATATTTCTGGCGTAAACACCTATTACTTTATGCTCAGGAAATGCCTTTTGTAGAATCTCCTTTGCTTGTTCATCAGTTTTTTCGCCGAATGTTGGAAATACAACACTGTTATTCGTAATTAAAAAGTTGGCGTAAGAAGCTGCAAGACGTTCTCCGACTTGGCGATTCATATAATCACTTTCTACTAAGTTTTTTGCTTCATCTTCTGATACAAAAAGCGGCCCCGGCATCGGAAGCTTAATAATCTCTAGTGTTCGGCCTTTTGCATCGATTGCTTGGCTTAGGACTTTTAGCGCCGCTTTACTGATGGCATATTGTGGATCGTTTGAGTCTTCACAATCGGTTAATGCGACAACACCTGGACGAACAACATGCATAATGTTATCGACATGGCCGTTAGTCTCATCATTATAAAGCCCATCTTTAAGCCAAATGATTTTTTCAACATTTAAGTACACCTTTAATAGGTCTTCGATGTCTTCTTTGCTGAGATGCGGATTACGGCTTGGGTGCAGCAAACATTCTTCAGTTGTATATAAGGTGCCTTCACCGTCCACATGAATGGAACCGCCTTCTAAAATTAACGGCGCGTGGTAAACATAGTCACCTGTGACAGTGGCCATTTTTGCGGCGACCGCATTATCTTGCTCCCAAGAATCGTATAAGCCGTCTAGTTCGCCACCCCAAGCATTAAATTGCCAACTATTTGCACGGCGTTCGCCTTGATCGTTCACCACATAGGTCGCACCTATGTCACGCATCCAGCAATCATCGGACGGCATCTCAATGACTCGGATTTTACTAGGCAAAGCGAGGCGAGCTTGTTCATAATTCTTGGCATCGGCAATGAAGGTGACGTCTGTTGATTGTGCGATTGCTGTAGCAACAGCAACAAACTCTTTTTGAGCATGTTTGCCTTTTTCTCGCCAGTTGTCTTCGCGGGTTGGCCAAGCCATCCAAACTTGCTCTTGCGGTTCGTGTTCCGCAGGCATACGAAAGCCATCTAATCTTGGTGAGGTGTACAGCGTAGAGCTCATTAATATGTCCTTAAAGGTCGCTTTTATAAATAAAGCATAGATTTTGGCCAATTCTATGGCAGACATACAAACATTCAAGAGTCTTTTTGTGTATTCCATGAAATTAGCTGTTTATTTCGTGATTTTTCCTGCTTATCTCAGAGCATTGATGGCTTATGAGCCACATTTTTTGCGTCTTTACAATTACTCGACGGAAACAGTTACCGAGTAGTTTTGTAAAAACTACTTATTAGCTTGCTGTCTAGTAGTTATGTTGGATGAATGTTTTTTAATAAAATTCTTTAATATCAATACCTTGTACGTTTTTTTAAAAGTTGGCACAAGCTTCGCAATACTCTAAGGGAAATCAACGATATGAACTTCAGATCTTTTGTTCAGGTCGTTGAGTTGATTACTTGGGAAGGCTGGATATAAACGCAGCCATGACGCCCAAATTTTAAAAAACTAAATGGAGGTTACCATTATGAATATTAAACGCACTCTACTAAATACCGCTTTGGTTCTTGTTACTGCTGGTACATTGGCAGCATGTGATCAGAGTTCTGATGACAACAAAGTAGAAGACGCTATGTCCAATGCTGGTGATGCTGTTGAGCAGACAATGGATAATGCTGGTGAAGCGCTAAATAACGCGGGCAATTCAATTGAAGACACTATGACAGATACAGGTAATGCCATTGAAGACAAGTGTGAAGAAGCGAAAGAAGGCATGAACGCCAAAGACACTGATTGCTAAAACGAACAGAAAAAAGGCCGAGTTGATCGGCCTTTTTTCTAACGTTCTTTTTAAGGTAACTGTTATTGCTTTATAAAAAATCGGTATGTTCGTATTTATCGAGTTTGTTATATAGAGTTTTGATACTGATACCAAGTTGATGGGCAGTATCTGTTTTGTTTCCGTCATTGTTTTTCAGTGTTTTTAAGATGGCGATTTTTTCTATGTCATCTAGGCGCATACCAGTAGGAATACCTGCTGTTTTGTCTATCTCGGTTTGATCACTGAGATCATTGGTTATTAGGTGTTCTGGATGAATAATATGATCGGCTAGAATGTAAGCCCGCTCAATGGCATGTTTTAACTCTCGCACATTACCGGGCCAAGTATAGTGGTTAATCTTTTCTAGACTTTGTGCTGAAAATTGTTTGTGTTGGCCATCTTTAGCGTTGCGGTAAGACAAAAAGTGTTGAGCAAGGCCACATGCATCACCTTCTCGGTCTTTTAATTTTGGAACCATGATAGGAAATTGAGCTAAACGAAAATAGAGATCTTCGCGGAATACTTCATCGCGGATAGCATCGCTTAATGTACGGTTAGTTGCAGCAATAATTCGTACGTTGGCCATTTTTACTTGTTGAGCGCCGACTGGTTTGTATTCACTACTTTCGAGCACTCGTAAAAGTTTTACTTGCTGTTCGTATGGCATCTCGGTGACTTCATCTAAAAAGAGTGTACCGCCTTCTGCTTGCTCGAAAACGCCTTGATGATCTTTGTGTGCTCCGGTGAAAGCACCTTTAACATGGCCGAATAATTCACTGTCGATTAACTCCGGGCTAAGCGCACCGCAGTTGATGGCGACAAAAGGACCTTCAGCGCGTTGGCTGAAAACATGTAAAGTATTGGCGATAAGTTCTTTACCTGTACCGCTTTCGCCCATGATAAAAGCATTGGCTTTGGTTGCTGCGACTTTTCGAATAGTGCGATAAAGCGAATGCATGGCAGTTGATGAGCCGACTAATAAGCCAAATTGATCCAGATAACTGGTTTGGGTATTGGCATTTTCGTGAGAGCGGCTTAGTTCACTAAAGACTTCTTTTAAGGAAGATTCAATCAGCTTTAAATTGTAAGGCGCACGATAGTGAAATCCAGCACCTTTATGCATTAGGTGATCTAATATTGGATCTGGTTCGCCTTTGCTGAAAAATAAGAACTCTGTTTTATATAGAACAGGGCTGTTAATAAGTTCTTTTAAGGCAACATCATGCAATGAATTTACTTCGATAAGAGCAACATCACATTGAGCGACAGATAGCTGATCTAGCCAATTTTCATCTTGATGGCTAATGTTTAACTCATACTGTCGAACGCCATTTAAAGAAAGTAGATTTGAAGCTAATAATGGATCTTGAACATGCATAAATAGCTTTGGTGAAGACATTATTATTTTCCCTAAATAGAACAGAAGAGTGATCGTGAAAATTTATAGAGTTATGGAATCATAGGTAGATAAGCTTGTCCTAGCCTTTTGCAGTAACTTTGCATTAAACACGGCCTTAATTATCCTTATTTGCACAAAGCTCACCCTTTTTTGAAAGGAGACAGACATGCTTAAAGACCATAGAACAGAAAAAATGCTTTATCCCAATAGGGATTCACGTATTTTATGTGACATGCTTTCTATGTGTTTTGACGGTTTTTTTGCTAACTCGGCATTATGTGGGCGAGTAGGGAATACACTTGATAAGCATGTGTTTAAAAAAGTGTCGTCTTTGTATCGGCGGTTAGCTGAGCGCCTGCTACATAGTGTAGGAACGCTGCCGGAAGATACTGGTACAATGAACCCGGAGCCTGGCTATATAGCAACAGCATACTTATCTGCCCTTAATGCGGCGGATAAACATGCATCGAGTCGTGTCATGTCTGTGAATTGGCAGGTAATAAAGCGTATCGGGAAATTAGTTCGAGAGTTAGACAATAAGTTATTTGCCAGCATGATTGTTGATTATTTGGCGTGCATTCAGATGGTATTGGACAATGCGCAGAAACGCAGAAAAGCCGCTAAGTTGGTTAAATAAAAAAAGAGCCTAATTTAAGCTCTTATTTTGTTTGTTTACTTAACGATAATTAGGTTATTCGTTATCAACGACTCGATAGTCTAATTTACCAACAATAGTACCGTTATTACCTGATGTGGTTACATTGAAACTTGCGTTATTCTTTTCTTTTTTGGGGTTAACGGTCGATATGACTTCGCCATTAACAACAAGTTGATACGTTTCTGAAAACGTAATATGCATGTCTTCTGATTTAGGGTTCTCAAACAAAATATTGTCTTTTAAACGAATGACTCGACTTTCGCCGCGAACCCATTGACCCACAAGTGGTTGTGCTTTGAATGTCATGTTGTCATGAGTAACCGTCGCTTCAGATAAGAAAATTCGAATTAAGTCACCATTCATAGCGACTTTTTCTCGGTCCTCTACACGTGCATTTAGCAAAGCTATGGCGGTATTCGTCTTGCTGATGTATGAGCGTAACTGCTGAATACCTAAGTTAATTTCTTTCGAATTTAATTGCTCTGTCGCTAATAGTCTTGGTAGCTCGGGCGCGTTTCCAACTCGATTTTTGAGTTCTGTAAAGTTAGCGTTAGCCAATTTTCTTTGTGTATTAAGTTGCTCAGCCAGATCGGCATTACTATCAGGACTGCTGGCTTTCGAGCCGTTGCTATTATTTGTCTCAGTAATAACACTCGTTTCTACAGTAGCAACCTCGTTGTCTGTAGTTTTGCTTGGTATAGTTTGTTCAGTGCTTACTGTGTTTGGAGTAGAGTTTTTCTCAGTTTGCTTGTTTTGTAAATCTTGAAAAATTGGCATCGAGCAAGCACTTAGTAAAAGCGTTGCAAGTAAAAGGCCAGAACGAAATGTAGGCATTTAATAATCCTGAGATTAGAAGCGAAAATAAGTGACTAAGTATGCGGCATGGCGGATAGTATGTCGAGCTGAAGTACCTGTTGCCGATGCGAGTATCTTATTTAAAAGTGTAAATAAAATCTTTTATGAATCTTTGAGATAATAATGTAATACAGAGAGAGTGAGAGACAAGTTAACGGCTCGTCTCTCTTTGGACTTTATTTTTGTGACTGATTCCACAAAATACATTCGTCTAGCGTCACGCCTTTCCCGCCAAAAATATCTAGCGCACTGCCGATAGTTAAATCAACTAAGCCATTGGACAAGTCATTAACACGCTTAAGGTCAGCCAAAGAACGAGCGCCACCTGCATAGGTTACTGCAACCGGGCAGCCTTGACCAAGTAATTGAACCAAATCTTCGTCAATACCAGCCTGTAAGCCTTCAACATCTGCAGCATGAATAAGAAACTCATCACAGTGGTTTGCCAATTCAATAAGGTTTTCTTGGTTTACTTGAGTAGATGTAATGGTTTGCCAGCGATCGGTCGCAATATACCAGCCGTCTTTTGTACGACGACAGCTTAAATCTAATACTAAACGATCAGTACCTGTTTCGCGTTTGATTTTGTCTAAGCGATCCCAAGAAAACTCACCATTTTCAAACAAATAAGAAGTGACAATAACGTGAGAAGCGCCAGCTTTTAAGTAGCTTTCAGCATTGCTACTGTTAACACCGCCGCCAAACTGTAAACCATTAGGATAAGCGCGCAGTGCGCTTAAGGCTTCTTCTTGGTTACCTTTTCCTAACGCAATAACATGCCCTCCAACGAGCCCATGTTCACGATACATATTGGCATAATGCTCAGCATTGTGTTCGCTGATAAAGTTCTCTGTGGCGCCTTTGTCATTCAGACTGCCACCAACAATTTGCTTAACTTTGCCTTGGTGTAGATCGATACAAGGACGGAATTGGGTCACAAAAAACTCCTATTTGGTCAGAAAAAATGGCGATTGTAACCGATAATGTACTGAGAAACGATGTACCAAAGCAAACACTTCTTAAGCCTGTTATAATCGTCGGTCATTCAAATAGAAAGATATATAAAGCAATCATCATGCTACAAATTACCCTCGCCGTGGCGATCCCAGACCACGAAATTGAATTGACCGCTATACGAGCGCAAGGCGCAGGCGGCCAGAACGTGAATAAAGTCTCTTCCGCTATTCACCTTAGGTTTAATGTCGCTAGTTCTTCTTTGCCGGAATTCTATAAAGAGCGTTTGTTGGCGTTAAGTGATTCTCGTCTTACTAAAGATGGTGATATTGTGCTTAAAGCCCAGCAACATCGCACCCAAGAATTGAATCGAGAAGACGCATTGGCAAGACTTAAAGAGCTGATTCTTGAAGCTGTTCGTGTGCAAAAAGCGCGTAGACCGACCAAACCATCGCGCTCTTCGCAGAAGAAACGCGTTGATCAGAAAAAACAAAAAGGCCAAATCAAAAGTATGCGCCGTAGCAATTGGGATTAGAATTTTACCTAACGTTATGAGTAATACTTGTTTTTCCAAAGCATAATAACTTTGTAGTATTATGTCGTTACTTTTTGGGAATAATAAAAATAGGTTTGCTTACCATGAAATTAGAATCTCTTGCACTGCATCACGGTTACACATCTGAAGCTACAACTAAAGCAGCAGCCGTTCCGATTTATCAAACGACATCTTATACCTTTGACGACACCCAACACGGTGCGGATTTATTTGACCTGAAAGTCCAGGGCAACATTTATACCCGTATCATGAACCCAACCACTGACGTTTTAGAGCAGCGTGTTGCAGCAATGGAGGGCGGTATCGCAGCTCTGGCCGTAGCATCAGGTATGGCGGCGATTACTTATGCACTACAGTGTATTTGTGATGTTGGCTCAAATATTGTCAGCACCAGTCAACTTTATGGCGGTACTTACAATTTATTTGCCCATAGTTTCCCAAGACAAGGCATTGAAACCCGCATGGTATCTGCGGACGATCTAGCTGGGTTTGAAGCAGCGATTGATGATAATACTCGCGCTATTTTTTGTGAATCTATCGGTAATCCAGCCGGTAATATAGTTGATATAGAAGCGCTTGCTGCCATTGCTAATAAGCATGGTATCCCACTTATTGTTGATAATACTGTGGCAACACCATTCTTATGTCGTCCTTTTGAATTGGGTGCGCACATCGTGGTGCATTCATTAACAAAATACATTGGCGGTCATGGCACGACAGTAGGCGGTATTATTGTTGACTCAGGTAAGTTTGATTGGGTGGCGAATAAAAAGCGTTTCCCCATGTTGAATGAACCAGATCCCTCCTACCATGACGTTGTTTATACGGAAGCCTTGGGCGCCGCTGCTTATATAGGTCGTTGTCGAGTAGTGCCTTTACGTAATACTGGCGCAGCGTTGTCTCCACACAGTTCATTTTTAATCATGCAAGGTTTGGAAACGCTAGGACTAAGAATGGAGCGCCATTGCTCTAATGCTGAAAAACTAGCGGCATTTTTGCAGAATCACGATAAAGTGAATTGGGTGAATTACGCAGCGTTACCAGATAATAAATACAATGAAATGAGCCAACGAATTACCAGTGGTAAAGCGTCTGGTGTACTAAGTTTTGGTATTAACGGTGGTATCGAAGCTGGAACACAGTTTATTGATGCACTACAAATGGTACTACGCCTCGTCAATATTGGTGATGCTAAATCTCTAGCTTGTCATCCAGCATCAACGACTCACCGTCAGTTGAATGACGAAGAATTAGCAAAAGCTGGCGTTAGCCGCGATCTAGTTCGTATATCTGTCGGTATTGAAAACATCGAAGATATTATTGCGGATATTAGTCAGGCGTTGGACAAGGTAACAGTTTAAAATCCAAACTTAGTTCTACTAAGAGGCTGCGTATTAACGTGGCCTCTTTTGGATTGCGAAAGCAAGAGGTGTAAAGCTATGTCAGCCAATCATGAAACTGATAAAACCATAAAAAGTCCTTGTATTCGACATTGCTGCCTAGATGGCGATGATGTTTGTGTGGGTTGCTATCGAACCATAACTGAAATCATGGATTGGCAAAAATCTACGCAGAGTGAAAAACTGGATATTTTGGCTAACTGCTCAATTCGCAAACAGAAACACGACACTCTTTATCTTTAACTTCCTCCGATCATTTACTGTATTTTTCTCTCCTTCTAATTCCTTCTAGCTAGTTAAATTTCATTATTTTTAATATTTTTTACTTTTTATAAGTTTTTTAAATAGCGCTGTAAGAAAGTGATTTCTATCTACGTCTAACCCTCAGAAACAAAATAAGGGTGCTTGGATCTTTCCAAGTTTTTAGATGATATGGGTAGGTGGCTTACCTTGATTGCAGAATTACAAGCATGGCTAACATCGGGAACAACATCGCTGACTTTGTTGTGTGTTGGTATTGTGTTCTTGTCTTATTTACTCGAAGACCTTGCTATTGCAACGGCAGCGACTTTATCTGCTCTCGGTGACATGCCTTCATCACTTGCTCTAATGGCGATTTTTATCGGCATTGCGACAGGGGATTTGGGGTTGTATGTTTTGGGACATTATGCCCGAAAAGTTAGATGGCTGCGTTACCGAGCTTTAAGCAATTCTTCGTTTAAAGTCGTAAGAAAAAAGCTGACCCAGCGTGCTTTTTTGAACCTCTTCTTGATTCGTTTTATTCCCGGTTTAAGGACCATTGGTTTTACCTTGAGTGGTTTTCTCCTCATCCCGTTACCTGTCTTTTTTAGCGCCGTTTTGCTTGCCACGTCTATTTGGACGCTGGTGGTATTCACGCTGATTTACCAAATAGGCAGTAGTGTCTTTATGCAAGTCTCAGAGCTGAAGTGGGTACTTATTCCTTTGGTATTTGGCCTGTTGTTTTTAATAAATCGTTTTCTTAATAAATCGTTTACGCGAGGTATGTCATGAGTGCCATGGTAGAGGGGCAGTTCATTGCGCCGAATAAAATTAATGCTGGAATGCCGCTGCTCCACGTAGAAAAAGAGGCGAGCATTTCGCCTTATGAATTCATGCCGAGCTGGTTTTTTTATGTGCCTGTTGTGGCGCAAAGTCTGTTACTTGGTTTGCGTCACGGGGATGTCTGTTTACCATTAATCGCCAATCCGAGCATAAAGCTCAGTGGCATGGTGGGCGAATCTAAAACTGATATTTTGAACTTAGCGGGCCTAGTAGCCAAAAAGTGGATTGAACCTTTTATCACTCTGACAAAAAACCAAGAGAATACAGATACTCAGTTAGAAAGCGCCTTGCAAGCAATGGACGCCGTTCATTTGTCATTCCCGATTGTAGCTAAGCCAGACTTAGGTTGTCGCGGAGTTGGAGTGAAACTGCTGCAATCCAAAGCGCAACTTTATGATTACATCCATGGCTTCCCTCTATCTGCGAGATTTCTTCTTCAGCGTAAAGCGCCATACCAAGCGGAAGCAGGTGTGTTTTACGTGCGTTATCCGGGGCAGGAACAGGGCCAAGTTATCTCCATTACCTTGAAATACACACCAAGTGTGGTTGGTGATGGAGCGCACAGCTTGAGACAGCTTATTGAGCGTTGTCCGCGTGCGGGTCAGTTAACCCATTTGTACTTCCCGCGTCATACACAAAAGCTGGATTGGGTTCCCGCAGACGGTGAGGAATATCCCCTTGCGTTTGCAGGCAGTCACAGTCGTGGTTCGATTTTTCGCAATGGCAATCAATACATTACTCAAGCGCTAACACGTAAATTGGATGAGATCTTAAAGGACGTCGATGGTTACTACTATGGTCGTTTAGACATCAAGTTTGCCGACATTGAATCCTTTATGACCGGTGAGAATTTTTCCATTTTAGAAATGAATGGCGCGAGCAGTGAGGCAACGCATATTTGGGATCGCAATACCAAGTTATCAGAAATTTTTGGCACCCTGCTCAAACAGTATCGAATCTTGTTTGAGATAGGTGCTTTGCAAAAAAATCGCGGTTTTAAATCACCGACCCTTCGAGCTTTATTGAAAGCATGGCGAGAAGAAAAAGCCCTGACTCAGCATTATCCCAGCACTGACTGAATGAAATAAAAAAGTGAGTTTGAGGTGTTAGCTAAGGGCAATTTTTGGAAGGAAAGAATTTATGCAATCGGTATTAAAGAATAGAGAAGTAAACGCGTTGCTACCAGCGGATTATTCGCCAACCGTAAAAGGTTGTTTAGAGGTTTTCTCTCAGGCTTCTCGCTGCTTACAGATACTGGATGATGAGGCTTATCAAGCGTCGATAAAGCCTTTCGTTAGCAGCTCTATCGGTGAGCATTTTCGCCATTGGTTGGATGTTTTTAATGCCATATCTCGAGCGGGCATAGTGATTGATTACAACCATCGTCGTCGCGGTCATGCGGTAGAAACATCACGTTCTATTGCATTGACTGAAATCGACGAGCTGACAAATTGGCTTACTTCCTTGTCCGTAAAAGAGCTCAAGAAAAACGTGAATGTTTTGACGGAAGTCTCAGTGTCTCATACGCAAGCGTGTCTTATGTCATCGACTTTAGAGCGGGAAATTATTTTCGCTGCGCTACATGCGAATCATCATTTTGCCATGGTGAAAGTCGCCGCAAATTTGATGAATAAGCCAATCGATGACGATTTTGGTATTGCGCCAGCCACAGCAACTTTTTTGCGAGGTCAATAAGTATGTGTTCAGTTTCTTGGTTGGTAGAAGAGTCAGGCTATCAATTATTTTTCAATCGTGATGAGCAAAAAACGCGCGTCGCTGCATTGCCGCCACAGTCTTTTATTCAGCAGGGAACTCAGATTTTGATGCCAGTTGATCCTATCGGCAAAGGTAGCTGGATCAGTTTGAATGAGCAGGGGGTGTCGTTGTGTTTGCTGAATAACTATCAAGGCAAGAAGCCAGCAGGCGAGCTGATTAGCCGCGGACAACTGTTAAAGCGCTTATCCAGTGCGACAACAGTCGCCCAAGTCGAACAGCAATTTGCTAAGCAGGTTCTTGAGTTGTTTGCGCCTTTTACCTTGCTAGCTTTTGAACTGGGTAATAACAAGGTTAGAGAATTCCAATGGGATGGTGAAAGGGTCTCTATTGCTTATGCCACATCACCGCATTTTTCTTCTGCAGTGGCGTTAGAAAGCGCTGTTGCTTATCGACAATCTATCTATGGCGAACTCGCCGCCAAAACGCCTGTCGATTTGTTGTCCTTTCATTCTCAGCATCATCCAGAACATTCTCACTTATCGGTTTGCATGCATAGAGAAGACGCTGAAACCGTTAGTTTTACACGTATTCAAGTTTCAAAAGACAATCTAAAAATGGCTTATGTAGCTGGGGCGCCTTGCTTGCATTTAACACCAGAAGCGCTGGCGGAACAGACTTATCGTTTTCAAGGCAATCGATTTCGAGACAATCGTTTTCAAGAAAAGGTTCCCCTTGTTGGTATTCCCCTTTAATCAAAGTTTAGGAGTTGTTATGACGCGTTTAGTGATGTTTTTAGCCTTGTTTATAAGCAGCCTGGCATTTGCGCAAGATGAAATTTACACAGGTTATTTTAGTAATAAAGCCCTTAGTGGTTATGACACGGTTGCTTATTTTACTGACCAAAAACCGGTCGAAGGTAGCGCTAAGTACGTGACCGAATATAAAGGCGCAGATTGGTATTTTGCCTCGCAACAGCATCTCGATATGTTCAAAGCAGAGCCCGAAAAATACGCTCCTCAATATGGTGGATATTGCGCGTGGGCGGTGTCTGCCAAAAACGATTTTGCCTCTGCTGATCCAAAAGATTGGGCGGTGGTCGACGGCAAGCTTTACTTGAATTATGACGACGATATTAAACGCAAGTGGGATCAAGATCCGGCTTTGCACATCAAGCAAGCGGATGCCAATTGGCCGACTCTTATTGGTAAACCCTGATTCGTAAAAACGGATCAAAAATAATATTAAAAAATAAGGTTAATAAAGATGAATAAGCAATTCGTGAAATATGTGCCAACGGTGTTTATCGCCTTTGTGTTTGTGCAGTCACTGTTTTTTAAATTCACTGGTTCCTACGAAACTGATTATATCTTCGGCGTGTTGGGCGCTTGGTCTGGTTTGGAATTCTTCGGGAATTATGGTGGTTATATTATTGGTGTGGCCGAACTGATTGCCTCCATTTTGCTCTTTACCCGTTGGCATGGCTTGGGGTCTTTGATGGCGATGGGCATTATGAGTGGTGCGATTATTTTTCACCTGTTTACACCACTGGGTGTGGTGATGCCTGAGTTTAACGAAGTTGGTGAAGTCGTCGGTAGCGACGGTGGTTTACTGTTTATCATGGCGTGTTTGGTTTGGTTAAGTGCGGTGTTTTTATCGCTTCGGGATTTGAAAGATCCGCAAGGCATCCTAAATAAAATTGTGAATAGCGGAGTCTAATTATGTTAGCCAGTCCTGTTCGTTCGCCTAGTTCTTTTCGTTTACCAAGTCCTTTTCGTTTAAAAAGAGTCACGCCATTTGGTGTTGGGGAATCCGTTATTGAATGGGCAACAGGACTCGCTAAATTAGATCGCTTGTATCAACAAAGACCAAGCAGCCAGACCAGTTTTGAATTTATGCGTTATACCCTTGAGGCGTTGGATATTGATTATTCGATTGCAAAAGGCAGCGTAGAAAATATTCCTCAAAAAGGCCCTGTGGTGATAGTAGCTAACCATCCACTTGGAGCGATTGAAGGTGTGGTCTTGGCCGATTTGGTTGGACGAGTTCGAAGTGATGTAAAAGTGCTGGCTAATGAATTGCTTAAGCGTTTGCCGGAAATAAGTGACTTATTTATTGGCGTCGATGTTTTTGGTGGCAAATCGGCACAACGCACCAATGGCAAAGCGATTCGTGATGCTCACCGACATTTGGCTGATGGCGGCGTGCTGATTGTGTTTCCTGCTGGGGAAGTATCGACTTATCCGAAAAAATCTAAGGATCAGTCTGCAGAAAAGTCGAGAGAAAAGCAGACATTGGCAGACATTGAATGGAGCCAATCCGTTGCTAATTTCTTAAAACGCAGCGAAGCGACCACGGTGCCGATTTTTATTAATGGCCAAAACAGCGCGCTCTTTTATCAAGTAGGTCGTATTCATCCTTTGTTGCGAACCGCTATGTTGGGAAGGGAGCTACTTAATAAGAAATCCTCGGTGATTGAGATTTCCATTGGCAGTGCCATGCCGTTTTCGGAGGTGAGTCAGTTTGAGAGCAACCAAGATCTTGTTAGTTACTTGCGCTTAAACACCTACTTAATGAGTCCTCAACATGCTCAGGAACGTGTGTTCCAGCATGGCAGCACAGATTTGCCAATCATTGCGCCAGTTGATCAAGATTTATTAGAAGAAGAAATTGTCAGTCTGCCAGGCGAGGTGCTGTTGCTGAAACAAGGTGATTTCAGTGTTTACTGTGCGCCGACAGAATCTATTCCTCAGTTAATCCAAGAAATCGGTCGTATTCGTGAAGAAAACTTCCGTGCCGTGGGGGAAGGAAGTGGTTTAGCCTGCGACATTGATGAATACGATGGTTATTACCATCAATTGTTCGTTTGGCATCATGGTAATAAAGAAGTCGTCGGTGCCTATCGAATGGGAATGGTGGACAAGCTCATCGAAGCGCATGGTTTAGAAGGCTTGTACTCACGCAGCTTGTTTAACTATGACCAAGCTTTTATCGACAGCCTAGATCACAGCATTGAAATGGGGCGATCTGTTGTCGCGGCTAAGTATCAAAAGAACTTAAATTCATTGCTTTTACTTTGGAAAGGCATTGCGACCTTTGCTTATCGGAACCCTAAATATACGCATTTATTTGGCCCTGTGAGCATTAGTAATGATTATAGTCACACAGCTCGCCAGTTAATCGCCGCGACTTTGTCGATCCATTATTACGATAAAGCGAAAGCCAGTTTAGTGATGCCATCGACGCCACTACGAAACAGTGGCTCGGTATTTTGGCAACCTAATTTATTATCATCTTTGGCGAGTGTTACGCTGCTTTCTAAAGTTTTATCGAGAATGGAGCAGGGCAAAGGCTTGCCTGTATTGATTCGTCAGTACTTAAAAATGAACGGCAAGTTAGTGTGTTTTAACATCGATCCAGCGTTTCATTATTCATTGGATGGATTGATTGTGGTGAATTTAAAAGATGTGCCTTTATCGATTCTGGCTAAATACATGGGACAGGATGAAGCTAAAATTTATTTAAGCGATACGCCTAAAGTGTGAACGCCAAATTAAAATAAGACCACTTAGCAGTAGTAAGTAATAACGATGTAAGATCATCGCTGTTACTTACTACGAGTGTTCATTTCGCGAATGATTTCAATGACCTTATCTGGATACTGCAGATTTATGATGTGTCCCGCACCTTCAATCCACTCTACTTTTAGCTCACTATTTTTAAATAAGCTTGTGGCGTAAGTCGCACTTGCTGGATCGACCAAGGTATCGTCTGTACCTTGCAGAATAGTAATGGGTGTCGTTAATTCACTCAAATTGTTTTGGGCTGCTTCTAAGCTGCTAGTTAGATCTAATACTTCCATATTTGAGTGGTTCCACATATCTGGAACCAGCAAATTTGGTGTCCAATCGAGTAGCGTATTATACCAACGAGCCTCTGCTAGTTCTGGTTTTAGGTCACCAGCTAAAATCACCACACCACGAACAAAGTCAGGGTGATCTGCTGCTAAAATAGGCACCAAAGAGGCTCCTAGAGAATGACCAACCAAGATGATTTTTTGTTTTCCATTACGCTCCCAAATATTTTCTAGCATCGGGCCGATCATAGCTGATTGAGTTTGTAACTTAGTTGGAAAGTCCCCAGCATAAGTCGATTTACCCCAGCCCGGTCTATCTATAGAGATAAGACGAAAGCTTTGTTTGAGTTTAGCGTCTTGAAAATAGCGGGCAAAAGAAGTCCAATCTCCCGGTGTGCCATGAACAAACACTATGGTATCGCGCGGTTTTTCACTTGGGTCACTGCTGGCGTAGTGAAGCTTAAAATCGCCATCAGGGCCTTCCATATACAAAACATGATCTTGAATAAGCCCCGGCGTATTTATAACCTGTTGAGCGATACCTTCATTTTCTTTTATTTCTTTAGGCATGCTACAAGCAACTAAAAAAATAGTCGACAGACAGATAAAACAGAGCTTTAAGTAAGAATGTATAGTGTTCAAAATTAATCTCATTGATGAGGTTCCAAAATAAGAAAAATGGCTCTGTGTGGAAATAATTCGTTTGTGCTAATGATTATACATTTTATACGTTAATATTTGCCTATCATTTTTGTGTCGGCCTCTCGAACTAATTAATTTCTCGATTAATCACGTCTTTTTTACTACTTATTTCTTTCACTCTCTTTATCTTGATCTAACGCAATGTTTTGAATTGCAACTACACTCATAATCCAGCCTTATAGTAAGCCTTATAACTTTTTGAGGCTTCGGTGGGCGTTGGATAACAAGAACACTCAATGAAGTAAGTGTCTACGATCGTCTTTTTTCTCAATCAAATGAATGGGTTGAAGTTATATGATTAACGAAGCTGTAGTGGAATTATCGCGATTTCAGTTTGCTTTCACTGCTCTGTACCACTATTTGTTTGTCCCGTTAACACTAGGGATGTCTTTCTTACTTGCGATCATGGAGTCCGTCTATGTCATAACAGGTAAGCAAGTCTACAAAGACATGGTTAAGTTCTGGGGTAAATTGTTTGGTATTAACTTTGCGCTAGGCGTAACAACAGGTTTGACGATGGAGTTCCAGTTCGGGACTAACTGGTCTTACTACTCGCATTACGTTGGCGATATTTTTGGTGCACCTTTGGCCATCGAAGGCTTGATGGCTTTCTTCCTTGAATCAACCTTGGTTGGTTTGTTCTTCTTTGGTTGGGATCGCCTAAGCAAAGTGAAGCACTTGGTAGTAACTTGGGGCGTGGCGCTAGGTTCTAACTTGTCGGCTTTGTGGATCTTAATTGCCAACGGTTGGATGCAGAACCCAGTAGGTTCAGAGTTCAACTACGAAACAATGAGAATGGAATTGGTTGATTTCGGTGCTTTATTGTTTAACCCAGTTGCGCAGGTGAAATTTGTTCACACTGTATCAGCAGGCTACACAACGGGGGCGATATTCGTTCTTGTTATTTCAAGCTACTACTTATTAAAAGGCCGTGACCTTGCTTTTGCTCGTCGCTCATTTGCGATTGCTTCTGCGTTTGGTTTGGCGTCTATCTTGAGCGTTATCCTTCTAGGTGACGAATCAGGTTACGAGCTAGGCGAAGTGCAAAAAGTGAAATTAGCTGCGGTTGAGGCTGAGTGGGAAACACAGCCTGCGCCTGCGGACTTCACGCTAATCGGCTTCCCGAACCAAGAGCTTCAAGAAACCGAGTACGCGATAAAAATCCCAGGCTTAATGGGCTTGATCGCGACGCGCTCCCTCGACAAAGAAGTAGAGGGCATCAAAGAGCTGAAAGAGCATAACCGCCAACGTATTATCAATGGTATTTATGCCAACCAGTTGCTTGAAAAATTGCGTAGCGGTTCAACGGATCCGCTGGTAAAAGAAAACTTCGAGAAAGTGAAAGACGATCTTGGTTACGGTTTGCTAGTAACCGCATTTAACGAAGACATTAACAAGGTGACCTCTGAAGAGATCGATCAGGCGGTAGAGTATTCAATTCCTCAAGTTGCGCCGTTGTTCTTTGCCTTCCGTATCATGGTTGGTTGTGGCTTCGTGATGTTGGTTGTTTTCGCTGCGGCTTTCTATCAAAACGCACGTCGTCGTATTGGCAACAATCCTTTGTTCCTTAAGTTCATTATGTTGTGCTTGCCTCTGCCTTGGATTGCGAATGAAGCAGGCTGGTTTGTTGCAGAATATGGCCGTCAGCCATGGGCGATTGGTGAGATTTTACCTGTTCACGTTGCGGTATCCAGTTTAACGGCTACTGAGATTTGGATAACGATTGCTGGTTTTGCCGTGTTGTATACCACGTTCTTGATTGCCGAGATGTACTTGATGATTCGTTTTGCTAAGCAAGGTCCTTCTAGCTTACATACTGGTCGTTATGCACTTGAACAAGAAACGTCTCAGCTAAAACAAGAGGTGTAAGATGGATTACGAATTATTAAAAGTCATTTGGTGGGTATTGATCGGTGTTCTACTGATCGGATTCTCTGTGACAGACGGTTTTGATATGGGCGTTGGTAGCTTGTTGAAAGTGATCGGCGGTACGGATTCAGAACGTCGTATTATGATCAACTCAATTGCCCCTCACTGGGACGGCAACCAAGTTTGGTTTATCACAGCGGGTGGTGCTTTGTTTGCTGCTTGGCCTGTGGTTTACGCAACATCCTTCTCTGGTTTTTACTTTGCGATGATGTTGGTGTTGGCGGCGTTATTCTTCCGTCCAATCGGCTTCGATTACCGTTCTAAACTTGAAAATACAAAATGGCGTACTAGCTGGGATTGGGGGATTACCTTTGGTTCTGCTGTACCACCTATTATTTTCGGTGTGGCATTTGGTAACTTGTTGCAAGGCGTTCCATTTGAGTTTGACCAATATTTGCGTGCGACCTATACCGGTTCTTTCTTTGCACTACTAAACCCATTTGCGATTGTCTGTGGTTTGGTTAGCTTGCTAATGTTAATGACGCAAGGCGGTGCTTGGTTGCAGATGAAAACAGATGATGCCTTGCTTGTAAAAGCCAGTCGTATCACTGCGATAACCGGTGCATTAGCGGCTGTGTTGTTTATTTTAGCAGGCGTGTGGTTGGCTTACGGCATCGATGGTTATGTCATTACCAGTGTCATTGATGGCAATAAAGTCATGACACCATTAATGAAAACAGCAGAAGTACAGCCAGGTGCATGGTTAGCAAACTATGAAAAAGTGCCTGCGCTTATGTTGGCTCCTCTCATTGGTATTGCGGGTATGTTGTTTGCTGCACTGGCGAGTGTAATGAAAAAAGGCGCATTGGCTTTCTTGAGTTCATCATTAGGTATTGCTGGCATTATCGTTACCGCTGGTGGATCAATGTTCCCATTCTTGATGCCTTCTTCAAGCTACCCAAGCATGAGTTTGACTATGTGGGATGCGACGTCAAGTGAGAAAACCATGATGATCATGTTTGTTGTGGCTTGTATCTTTGTGCCAATCGTTCTTGCCTATACCTTGTGGAACTACTTTGTAATGTATGGCCGTTTGACGAAGAAACACATCGAAGAAAACAATCATTCACTTTACTAGTCATTGGCAAAGAAGATAGAGCTCGCAGAGCTCTATCTTTAGTAACAAATAGAGGAATAAGTTATGTGGTATTTTGCTTGGGTTCTTGGCGTATTGTTGGCCTGTTCATTCGGCATCATCAATGCGGTTTGGTTAGAATTTAGTGGTTACGAAGGTGAAGAGGAGCAAAAGTAAGCCTTATGACGAGAGAGAAGGGAGCACAAAAAGCTCGTCGAACTGGTCGAATTAAAACACCGGAAGCGGTATTTTTGGGACAGTTAGCGAATCAGCAGTCATCAAAATACCGTCTTGCACAAGGCTTCGGTGTTCTGTTTGCCGTGTCTTTGGTGTTGCAGGCTTGGGTGCTAGCAAATGTATTTTCAGATATGGCGCTGCACCAGTCTTTTTCTATATCTCTCTTAGTAGTTGGTTTATTTGCTCTACTAATCCGTGCCTTGGCTAACTTTGGTCGAGAGCGTATTTGCACTGGCGCAAGCCGTGATATTCGTTACGGCTTGCGAGGTAAATTGGTGTCGCATCTGACAAATCTTGGGCCAGCGCGCTTAAGAATCGAAGAAGATGCGGCGCTTTCTACTCGTGTTTACGAACAAGTAGACGCGTTAGATGATTTCTTTAGTCGCTATAAACCACAAGTGTTTATGGTGACCTTAATTCCTTGTGTGATCCTACTCTCCGTTGTTTCTATTTCTTGGATCGCCTTCTTTGTTTTTATGATGACCGCGCCTTTGGTCATTATCTTTATGATCTTTGTCGGCCACAAAGCCGCACAAGCCAACCGTCGGCAATTTAATGTATTGGCCATGTTGTCCAATCAATTTATGGACTTGAACCAAGGTCTTGCCGAATTAAAACGCCTGAATAGAACTAATGAAGCACGAGAACGTTTGTCTGATAGTGCCAATGCCTATCAGAAAACCACCATGAGTGTTTTGGTGTTGGCATTTCTATCTACCGCCACCCTTGAGCTTTTCGCATCATTGTCTATCGCCATGATTGCCTTGTATTTAGGGCTTGGCTTATTGGAAGTCTTGCCATGGCAAGTCGGATCATCACCTGTTACCTTGACTCAAGCCATGTTCCTTTTATTGCTCGCGCCTGAATTTTATTTACCCTTGCGTCAGCTGGGTAACGATTACCACGCGAAGCAAAAAGCCGAAGCCGCCGCGACCGATTTATTAGAGATTTTAGATGCGCCGGTTCATGCCGCTGCCTCGCAAGAAGAAGTAAGTCGTGTTAGTGAATCGAATAATGCTGCAACGCCCAATCAACTGACATCTATACAGTTTGAGAACCTAAGTTGGCGAGAAGATGGTCGTTATCGACTTGCGCCAATCACCGCGACAATTAACAAAGGCGAACGCGTCTGGTTGAGCGGTGAATCGGGCGTTGGGAAATCCAGTCTCTTGCATCTTTTACTGGGTTTTGAAGAAAACTACCAAGGAATGTTTCTCGTGAACAGTCAGCCGTTTGGTGAACTGAATTTGGCCTCTTGGCGAGCAAAACTCGCTTGGTTGCCACAAACACCAGAATGGGTAAACGGCAGCATTCGTCGTAATTTACTTTTGGGTCTTGGCAGCAAAGAGGGAGCAGCGCTTCCAAGTGAAGACGAGATACATGCCGCGCTGCGAGAAAGCCAATGTGATGAGTTTATTCAAGCGTTACCAGCAGGACTGGAAACCAAACTAACCGAGCTAGGCGCAGGGCTGTCTGGCGGACAAATGCAGCGTCTTTCTATTGCCCGAGCTTTATTGTCCAAAGCGGATATGTGGCTGCTTGATGAACCTTGTTCTGGTCTCGACAAAGAAACCGCTCAAGCGGTGCTTGAGACGCTGGAAAAAGCATCAAAAGGCAAAACCTTACTCATCGTCAGCCATGATACGCATCCCATTGCATGGGTCGACAAACATTGGTCGTTAACCAAAGGAGGCTTGCATGAGCAGTCACGCAAAGAAAACCGCCAAGCTATCGCTTAAGCGCCTTTTATTGGCCAATCCTTGGGGATTTATAATTCCCGTTATGACTGGCATCGCCGCGACCTTGGCGGGTGTTGCGCTATTAGGCATATCCGGTTGGTTTATTTCTGCTGCGGGTCTTGCGACTGCACTGGGTGGCGCGCTAGCTTTTAATTATTTAACCCCTGGCGCCATCGTGCGAGGCATGGCAATACTCAGAACAGCAGGGCGTTATGGCGAACAAGTCACTGCGCATAATCATTTATTGGGATTACTGCGAACTTTGCGTCTTTGGGTATGGGATCAGAGAGTCGCAAAAGACGCGGCCAATCTACATGAACAAAGCCGAGGCGATTTGCTACAGCGACTAGTCAGCGATCTTGACCAAATTATTCGTTGGCCTTTGGTCGTCTTCTTGCCTTGGATTTATGCGTTATTGGCGTATGCCGCTGTAGCGATTTTTGCCTACTTCATCTTGCCCTCGTTACTGTGGCCATTATCTATTGCTGCGCTATTTCATGTTTTCGTGGTGCCTTATGTATGTGGGCATTTTGCCAGCCATGCTGTGCACGTCGGGCAGATTTTAGGTGTACATCGCCGTAGTCGCTTTGTCAGTTTGTTTTCTGCTTTGATTACTTTGACCATTCGTGGACATTGGGGAGATTATGCGCAACGCCTTGGTGAACTGGACGAACGACAACGGCGCATGGAAATTCGTATCCAAAAAGCCGTGAGTTTGGGTCGATTATTGGCTTATGGTGTGACTATTATCCTACTTGCTAGCAGCTTCTATTTATTGGGCAGCTTTGATGCAGAAACAGGTCGTTGGACATTATTAGACGGTGTTCAAGGTACTTGGGTTGTGGGTTTTGTCTTATCTTTATTAGCAGTGAATGAGCTGGTATTGCCCTTAGTGCAATCCTTCGTCGCACAAGGTCAGTCTCAGGTTGGCCTGCGTCGTTTGAATCAATTACATCAAGATGCCAAAGTCCAACCAGAAAGCAAAACACAAGCGATTCATCGCATGTCATTCAAACATTGGCGTGGCTTTCATGCCTCAAGTGGCATGGGCAATCAAGCTATCGACTTTTGCGTTCAAACTGGCGAATCACTATGGCTTCGTGGCGCCAGCGGCTCAGGTAAATCCACGCTATTGGCCTCCATTGCAGGCGACTGCTTGTCCTCTGGCGATGCATTAATTAACAATGAAAAATGCGACCTTTACAGCAACCAATCGTACCAAGCACAGCTAAGCTATTTACCTCAATCACCTTATATCTTCCAACAAAGCATCGGCGCGAACTTACGCCTTGGAAACCCAGAATCAACCGACGACGAACTCTGGTCTGTTTTAGAAGCCGTCGCCCTAGCCGAATGGGCTCGCAACCTACCAAATGGCTTGGAAACCTTACTCAGCTCACAAGGCCGAAACCTTTCCGGCGGACAACGCAAACGCCTCGCGTTAGCGCGCTTATTGCTAAGAAAGTCTCCAGTCTTACTGCTAGACGAACCCTTTGATGGACTAGACAAAGCCACCATTGAGACTATTTGTCACTCGCTTCAGAACGACTACAAACCGGATATTTTGATTCTCGTCAGTCACGTTAGCAGTCGCATCGGCGACAACTCAAGAGTCATCGAGCTTTAGCTCTATAACTCCCTAGCTAATCGTAGGGCATCATAAGCGCAGCGTAATGTGCCGTTGAAAGCGAAGCTTTCATTGTGGGTCGCGGCTTTAGCTCTACGCGGAATCCATGTTCCATTCAAACGCTTTGTATTCCCGACCTTTTTTCCGCTCTGCTGAGCGGGTAACTTTTTGCTAGCGCCCAAAAAGTAACCAAAAATTCGCTTTAAGATCTTTAATGCCTGATTTTCATCATAGGCGCATGATTGCTGCCTACGCTCGTTATATCGTAAGGCATGGATTGTTCTTTTAGTAAGAGATACATCTTCAAACAATGACTCTGAAACTCCATAAAGTCGCGCAACTTCGTCGCGTCGAACTGATTTCATCGTAGCTATTCGTGTAAAACCAAAGCGTAGGTCATCATGAGTGCAGCGACTCTTTAATCAAAAAAGCGCCGTTGAAAGCGAAGCTTTCATTGTGGCTCGCGGCTTTAGGCCGACACGGAATTCATGTTCCATTCAAACGCTTTGCATTCCCGACCTTTATTCCGCACTTTAATTCAGGGAAAAGCTGAGCGGGTAACTTTTGCCAAACGACGCAAAAGTAACAAAAAGGTCTCTTTGTCGGGCTTTCGCCCAAACGTCTCATTTATGTTGTTTAATATTGGTTTAGCAACACGACTTTTATCGTAAGGCATAGATTGTTTATTTTCTGGGAGATAGATCCTCAAACAATGACCCTGAAACTCCATAAAGTCGCGCAATCAGGATTGCGTCGAACTGACTTCATCGTAGCCATTCGTGTAAAACCAAAGCGTAGGGCATCATAAGCGTAGCGTAATGTGCCGATTGAAAGCGAAGCTTTCATTGTGGAGTAGCTCGCGGCTTTAGGCCGACGCGGAATTCATGTTCCATTCAAACGCTTTGCATTCCCGACCTTTATTCCGCTCTGCTGAGCGGATAACTTTTTTCTAGCGCCCAAAAAGTAACCAAAAATTCGCTTTAAGATCTTTAATGCCTGATTTTCTTCATCAAGAAATAGCTTTTGCGACGCTCTGGTGCAGTAAGGCATAGATTGTTTTTGCAGGCTTGAGAGAAGTTATTTTCAACTGACTCTTAAACTCCATAAAGCCGCGCAACTTCGTCGCGTCGAAATGACTTCATCGTAGTAAAACCAAAGCGTAGGGCATCATAAGCGCAGCGTAATGTGCCGTTGAAAGCGAAGCTTTCATTGTGGAGTAGGTCGCGGCTTTAGCCCGACAATCAACTCATTGAGAGCAAATAAAGAAAATGTATTTTATGTCTGTATATACAGTTTATTTTTAAAATGGTTATTTTACTATGCGTTTAGCTATTTTAAATAAACTAGTTGAGCGTATTTTATACTGGCAGGAAGTAAGAAAGTCTTTTACTATCAATGGATAAGAATATCGGCAGACGAGATGACGCGCTGTGGATAAAGTAAATAACACACATGCTCGTTTTTCCAGTTTTTATTTTTGTTAATGTCCTTATAAAATCTTTATTATTCATATAGTTATAAGAATATTCTGAGGTTTTAGAAATTGTTTAAATGCGCATGCGCATTAATAAAAATTTATGGCAATTAGCTTAGGAGACAATAAATGGATTTATTCAATTCGGGTAAAGTAAGAAACAGAATCAAAGTCAGAAGCGTTATTCTAGCCTTGATTGTCCATGCATGTCTGGCTTTTTTTACGCTTGGTATCTCACTTATACTGTTACTGATCATAGGACTGATTACAAACTCATTTGTAAATAGAGAAGTGGTCGAAGCGTCATCTATCTCTAATAAATTCAAGAAAAACTTTCCGTTTAAATACTATGGTCAGATATTTGGTAGTTTCCAGCATGTCTTTTCTCATTCAGAAATAATAGAAAAAAACTTGTATCTGGCTATCGAATCAGAACTATGTGATAAAACTCCAATAAACTCTTTGGAGGCGGTCACGATAACAGATATAGATAACGACTTATCTGAAACTGAGGGTCGAACCTTCATTCGAGCTTCGTCAACTAATACTCCAATGGGGACATCTATAACAATTGTTTTTAATCAGGCAAGCTACGGGAAGATGCAGTCTATAGAATGGCGAGTGCTTGGTGGCGGTTTTATCGATCGTGATAAGAAATTTAATTTGGTTGCATATTCTGTATTTACGTTTTTATTCTGGATAATACCTTACGTAAAACAAGAACATGACTTGTTAGCTAGAGTCAGAACGATATACCCTGGTTCATTTAATGATATTGATGTAATTACACAAATTAGGTGTCTTCACGATGCAGTTTTTAATGCAATGATAAAAGAATTGGAAAAAAATCACATTGATACGAGTGAGCTAAAAGCTCAAAAGATGCAAGTAATGAATATCACAATTTCTGGGGGTAAAGTTAATATAGGGAATGTTGTTCAAGGTGCCATGAATAAAGTATCCAATGCTGCTAAAGGAGGAAAGTTATGAGTAAGGGAAATATAAATATCACTATTTCTGGTGGTAGTGGAAAATTTGGCAATATTGTTCAAGGAGATAATAACAATATGTCTAGCACCACTAAAAGAGCGCTAGAGGATTTTAATTCTGATATCTCTGACTTACTAAGGGTAGGTAAAGTAACTGAAGATCAAATTGAGAGTTTGAAACGAGAAGTGGATTTACTAACTCAAGTAAATAACGACAAGGATCTTGTTGACCGTGCAAGAGCACTATACGAAAAATACTCATGGGCGATCGATCCTTTAAAAAAGCTATTTGCTATTATTCTGCCATAACAAGGGCAGCAACAGCGACGTTCGTACCTCGAGTGCGTTCTGCCGGCGTTAGGCAAATTAACCTCGCCCCTCATGTCAATATTTATCGTACAGGGATTTAGAAGATGAATAACATACAAGAAGACCATTATTCACAAGAGCCCGACAGCTTCGAAACCTGGATTAATGAACGCCCTAAGTGGCTACAATCCGCAGCGCGATTACTTATTGACTCGAAAAGAATGCCTAATGACGCTGAAATAACGGAGCTTGCAAGACTATGCTTTAAAGAAGCGTTGGGGGCAAAGGAAGGTTTCTCTAAAATAGTGCCTGGTGCTTTAGCGCAGGCAGCCCAGCGCCCAGAACTACGTATCAATAAAATCTCTGGCGTCTCAGGTGTTAATGCAATCAAAGCAGATGCATCTCTTGCATTTGGCAATACAAACCTTGCAGTTATATATGGTGCAAATGGTTCAGGGAAAACAAGCTTCTCTCGTATTCTAAAACAGGTATGTGGCTCAAGGGCTAAGGATGAACTGCTAGGCAACGTATTCTCTAATGAATCACCACCTGCTGCTGCCGATATAGAGTTATCGATAAGTGGAAAAGCACAGTCAGTTGCTTGGACCCTTAGTGGCGGGGCTTTAGCACATCTACGTCATGTTCATGTTTTCGATACAAAGACTGCACAGATGTACATGGGGAAAAACGAAGCCACATACGAGCCAAGTCGTATGCGTTTCAATTCATCTCTAATTACAATATGTGATCGTGTATCAACATTTCTGAAGCAAGAAAAAAAATGCTCGTGTCGAAGCTCCCTAGTACCCCACCAATGTTAATTCATGCTGTACCAATCCAATGGTTAAATACAATTAAGGCCACCACCAAGCTAGAAGTTATTGAGCAAAAATGTGAGTTCTCTATAGAGCTTGACGAGGAGCGCGTTGCAACAGAAGCAGCTTTGGCTCAAAAAGACGTTGAAGGCCGTCTTAAAGTTATTGCGCAGGATAGACTTGTTCACAAAAGGATAAAAGATGGGATTGATAGACTTAAATCCTCTTTGGCTGATGAAGCAATTCAAACTGTAATTACTGCGAGATCCGATGCTAACAAGAAGCGAAATATTGCGAACGAAGAGGCTAAAAAGGTCTTTGCTAACGCAGCCCTTGATGGGGTAGGGCAAAGCACATGGATGGCACTATGGAAGCATGCAAAGGAATTTTCTGAAAAGCACGCATATCCCAATGTCAATTTTCCATCTACTGGAGATGGATCTCGCTGTGTTCTATGTCAGCAAGAATTCACAATTGATGGAAAAGAGCGTATGGATCACTTTCAGGTATATGTTCAAGGGGGACTTGAGGCAGATGCCAAAGCAGCCGAGAATTTGAGAGATGAGCTAGCGAAGAGAATGCCTAGCCTGCCATTGGAGCATGATTGGTTGATACAAATGAATCAATTGAAAGTGTCAGAGGAAGTAGCTAGGCAATATATGAAAGTGCTAACGCTACGGCGAAAAGCTGTTGATACTGCTGATAGTCTTGCGGCAGTTCCTAAATTTGATTGGAGTTCTCTTGATAAAGCATGTCAACATATATCAAATACTTTTGATATAGAGGAAAAGACCCTAAAAGAACTACAACAGGATGGGCAACGGCTGAAGCTGGAAATAAGACTTAAAGAGCTGCAATCCACTCAGTGGCTAAATCAAAATAAAGCCGCGATTCTAGAGGAGAGAAAAAGACTCAACTCTATTTCTACTTTTGACTCTGCAATTAGACTTACAAGTACAAATGCCCTGACAACAAAAAGTAATGAATTAGCAAAAGTTGAACTTGATGCGGGCTATCAAGAACGCTTTGCCAAAGAGCTAAGAGTGTTAGGGGGCATTAGACTCCCCGTTAAGCCAGTGAGTAAACAACAAGGAAAAGGGAAGATAACATTTGGGCTGACACTGCAAGGTAGCAAATCAACTGTCCCAGCTGAGATAATTTTGAGCGAAGGAGAAATTAGAGTTGTAGCTCTAGCAGCTTTCCTAGCTGATATCACAGGATCTGGTCAAAAATCTCCATTCATATTTGATGATCCGATATCATCTCTTGACCAAGACTTTGAAGAAAAAGTTGTATCTCGACTTGTTGCTTTAGCGATGGATCGTCAGGTTATTATTTTTACACATAGGCTATCACTTTTGTCTCAGGTTGAGTCAGTGACTAGGAAATTAAAAGACCAAGCTCGTGAAAATGGACTTGCAGCCCCTGTTTCTGTAACTGTGGAAACGTTACGAAAGCTCGGGAAAGACTCAGGAATTACAGCTAAATTAAGCCTTCGAGATTCGAAACCAGTGAAAGCTGTGGCACGAATAAAAAACGAATTCCTTCCCCAGCTAAGAAAGCATGTTGATAATGGTGATGCAGATACTTTTGAGAGAGAGGCATGGCAAACCTGTAGCGAATTTAGAATTTTAGTGGAAAAATGCATAGAAAGCGTACTATTGAATGAAGTTCTTGTCAGGTTTAGACGAGATATTCAAACGAAGGGACGGCTGTCAAAATTAACTAAAATAGAGCAGAGCGATTGTGATCTTATTGATGATTTGATGACTCGATACTCAGTTTTTGAGCATTCTCAATCGGATGAATTTCCTGCCCCATGTCCAGATCTTCAACAGATAGAACACGATGTTGATGCATTATCCTCTTGGATTAATGCATTTTAACAAACGTATTAAGACTAGAGAGCTTTGATGGTACAGTGTCTACAATGCCTAACAAACGCAGCACTTGGAACAATTTTCCGCTTCGCGCTAAAGTGTCTGTTACTGCGAGCGTTGGTTCTAGATTGTGGTCTGCATAATAATTTAGGGACAGATGAAAAATAGAACCGCTTTTAATCAGTCCTAAACCACGCTACGAACTTTCAATATTCCACATCAACCCGGAGACAAAATGGAATTAGTCTTACCATCTGCAAAATATATCCAAAGCTATAACGAGTACATCGAAGAGTTGGGTGATGAAGTCCGTTATCCTTTTCCTATGGGTTTTGATCATCAAGATATAGCACAATTGAAATACAGCAAGATTCGGGTCGGCAGTCATCATTTCGTTTCCTAATATGACATCTGTTCGGGCACGTGCCCTTTAATTGTCAGCAGAAATAGGAGAAATAATCGATGAACATACTGGCCAATAAAGTTGCTATTGTTACCGGTGCCAGCACTGGTATTGGTTACGCAACTGCGAAGCTTTTTGCGAAAGAAGGTGCTGCCGTCGTGGTGGCTGCACGGCGACAAACAGAGCTTGATGATCTTGCGGACTCAATCAATGCGGAAGGAGGGCGGGCGCTGGCATTAGCGGGTGACGTTGGTAATGAAGCTTTTGCCAAAGCTCTGGTAGATAAGGCGGTAAGTCACTTTGGTGGATTAGATATCGCTTTCAACAATGCAGCTATCTTAGGTGCTATGGGCCCTGTCTCGGAGATGTCTCAAACGGATTGGAATCAGGTCATTGCGACGAACTTAACCAGTGCATTTTTGGCGGCAAAGTACCAATTGCCTGCTATGGAAGCCCGAAAAGGGGGTTCATTAATTTTTACCTCTACCTTTGTTGGTTACACCGCAGGTATGCCGGGCATGGCGGCCTATGCAGCCAGTAAAGCTGGTCTTATTGGGTTGACTCAAGTACTGGCAACAGAGCATGGGCCTCAGAACATCCGAGTTAATGCTCTTCTGCCTGGTGGCACCGATACGGCAGCGGGACGTGAGTTTGCCAATACGCCTGAAGCATTGGCGTTTGTACGCAACCTGCATGCTCTTAAGCGTATGGCGACACCAGATGAAATTGCTCAGTCCGCATTGTATTTAGCATCCGATGCCTCGAGTTTTACAACGGGTTCAGCGATGTTGGTAGATGGCGGTGTTTCCATAAATCGTGTCTGAGAGAGGTCGCGCCATGTCGGATTATGATCGAATTGCAAGCGCTATGGCTTATTTGGTTGATAGGGCAGTGGATCAGCCCAGCCTTGAAGAGATAGCTGCCCATGTGCATTTGAGTCCGTATCACTTTCAAAGGCTGTTTTGTCGGTGGGCGGGAACTACGCCGAAGCGCTTTTTACAGGTCCTGACATTGGAGCGAGGCAAGGTGTTGCTGGAGAATTCTCATTCCTTGCTCGAAGTATCACATGAACTTGGATTAAGTGGTAGCTCAAGGTTACATGACCATTTTGTACAGCTGGAAGCTGTCACACCTGGTGAGTATAAAAGTCGAGGTAAGCAGGTTCAAATTGAGTACGGCGTACATACCACCCCACTGGGGCCTATGTTTGTCGCGGTAACCCAGCGGGGTGTTTGCCGAGCAGAGTTCATGGACTGCAATAACATGGACGAGATGCTAGATAATTTGCATAACGCTTGGCCGCTCAGTTCAATCAGGGAGAGTCTCCCATCTACGCGCCATGTTGTTGATGCGTTTTTTGGCAGTGATACAGCCGCCATACAAGGTCCGCTATCGATCCACGTGAAGGGGACAAATTTTCAGATCGCTGTATGGCGGGCGCTGCTAAAAATACCACCGGGCGCTGTGGCCAGCTATGCTCAGGTAGCCACAGCACTTGGTGCACCCCGATCAGCAAGAGCCGTTGGTAACGCCATTGGGGCAAATCCTGTTGCGTTACTGATTCCCTGCCACCGAGTGATACAGCAAAGCGGGGCGCTTGGTGGCTACCGTTGGGGCCCTGCCAAGAAGCTTATGGTACAAACATGGGAAAGAATGCGGGATGAAACGGTTGTACAGTAATTTAGATTGAGATGATAAATAGGGGGGGACACCAAGCAAACGTTTCTTGATGTTCAGCGGGCATTTTCATTGCCTCAATTAGATGTCAAGTAGACGGTTATTTGTCGACAAATAACGTATTACGACAAGTCACGTTTTGACGGCCTAAAGGCCGACCTACAAAAAAAACGCAAATAATTTAGGGGAAGATGAGTTTATCAAAGTGTGATTCGATGAATCTGTCTCTCCTTAATCTCCTCCATTTCCCACAATTTTATTGACATTTAATTGTTCTTTATATAGAACGTTCTATATAAAGAACAATTTGAGATGCATGATGAATAAACCGATTCTCGGCTCGTTGGGTCGAAATATACAAAAGTTGCGTATGGCAAAGGGGTTGTCTTTGTCTCAGCTTGCGCTGGATGCTGGGCTGGCGAAGTCTAACTTGTCTCGTATTGAGCAAGGTGAGGGCAATCCGACTTTAGAAACGATTTGGCGTTTGGCAGTACAACTGAATGTTCCGTTTGGGGATCTTGTGGCCAGTGTGGAGTCGACACTGGGCGAAAACGGTGTACAGGTCAGGTTGATTGATCAGGGCGAGGGGAATCCGCGCGTCGATGTGTATTGGATGTCTTGCGCGCCGAACACTATTAAGCAATCAGAGCCGCATATTGCTGGTACGACAGAAGCTATAACCCTTATAAGTGGGCAATTGCTGGCGGGTGAAAGTAATGACTTACGCCATTTGGAAATTGGCAAGGCCCACACTTTCGCTGCAGATGTTCCGCACAGTTATCAAACTGACGATTCATGGGCGACTTTAATGATGGTCATAACTTACGCTAAACAGGAGGTTCAATCATGAGTACGTCAACCCAAACTCTTGCCGGAACACCTTGGAAGCAGGGTGTAAAAGACGCAATTCCGTTACTTGGCGGTTATATTCCGGTGGCCATTTCTTTTGGTCTGATTTCCGTTCAGTCGGGCTTTAGCGTGTTAGAGACTATTCTTATCTCTGCCTTTATTTATGCTGGCGCATCACAGTTTCTCTTTGTTGCCATGGCCGCTTCTGGCGCACCTCTATGGCTGGTGGTCATCATGACGTTGTTAATTAATGCACGGCACATTGTTTATGGGCCAAATCTTTCACCCTACCTAAATCATGATAAAAAGTGGCTTCCACTCATGCATGGTTTAACGGATCAGATCTTTGCGCTTGCTCATGCTCGTTTGCCTCAGCTTCCAGATCAGGCGCGGATAGGCTGGTACACTGGCGCGGCGGTGTTGGCTTGGCTGAGTTGGGTTGCTGGTACCGCACTGGGTGCCATTGCCGGTGACGAATTGACGCAACGTTGGCCATTAATCAACGATATTTTGCCATTTGCACTACCAGCGCTGTTTTTCGTTTTAATCGTTCCACGTTGCAATAATCGTCTATGGACCCTGACCATTGCTTTGTCAGCTGTTGCCGCTGTAATTTTGAAAATGTTAGGTTACCCGAATGTCGCTATTCCATTAGCTGCGATGAGCGGTGCAGTGCTGTTTTATTCGTTAAAGAATCAACGTATTTTGGGAGGACAATGAGTATGGATACATCTATGTGGTTGGCACTTGTTAGCATTGCCATTGGCACGTATTTGCTTCGCCTCTTGCCGTATATTTGGATGAAACGAAGCTTGGCGAAGAGACAAACGGAGGACGGCATAGGATCAATGCCGACTTGGTTAACTATATTGGGACCCACCATGATCGCTGCAATGTTTGGTACTTCTTTAGTGCCTACTCACTCTGATGCTTTGTCATGGCTAGCGACTGGTGTTGGGATACTGGTTACCTTTGGAGTGTGGACGCGCACACGATCTATGGGCTTGCCTATTTTATTTGGGGTCGTGGCATTTGGAATGGTGACGCTAATTTTACCTATATGAAAAGAATAGATTGTTAAGACAATAAATAGACAAGTCAATTTGTGGTAGATGAAAAGCTAAGTTTTTTCATTTGCCACAAAACCCCTCTAAAACATTTCCTCCTATGGATAGCTTGTTGTCTCCACTCAAGGTACATTGGTTACTCGATCTGTACATTTATTAAGATCGACATTGGTTAGTTAAAGCCTACCAGCGTTATTTCCTGGGATATTGGCGTTCAAAGGAGTGCGAGATGCAAGCTAAGTTTACCGTTCAAATTGATTCTTTCCATAAAATCAGCAACATTCAAAATGCGTGGTCCCATGAGGATTATCGTGCCCTAATGAGCATTATGGATTTTGATGACGATGTGGATAAAATGGACGCGGCAGAGCTCAGAGAAATGTGCATGATGTCACTAAATGATCTTGAGCCTGCGGATGCCGCAAAGGCAGTGCTGACTCATTTATTCCCTGAGTTATCTAAAGGGAAAATAGATCAAATTAGCCACGATATGATTGATGATCGTTCGTGGGAAGAGTATCCAGATTGCTTATTTCATGAGCGTTTCTTTAGTGCTTATGCCTTACTGCGCGAAGCTTTTAATGGGATATTTGCAAAGCCAACAGGTGTTGAGCTTGTCATTACGGTTGCCGCTGAACGTGTTGAAGACATGGCGATTTTTGATGAGTCATTACATTCTTCAATTGTGCGGTTATTGGCTAGCGGACAAGGCGATGATGCGTTAATCAATCGTTTATACGAAGATCAAATCAAAGGCACACATTTCCCTGAAGCGCCGGGTCTTGTTTGGCAGCTTAAGCAAATTGCAGACGAAGGCACAACCCGCAAGTTTAGCCTGGTGAGTTCCTATTTCTGGATGGAGAACTTCGAGCAGGTGGAAGGCTTTGAAGCCGAATCTCATGCGGATGTGGAAGAATAGCTTAGTGGTGTGAGTTTAATCAGGCTACTAAGCCAACAAAAAGCGGATCAAATGATTCGCTTTTTTCGTTTTCGAGGTTGGCAAACATGCAGTATTTCGATTTAATCCCGTTCTGTTTATGAATGAAAGCACTTAATCACGAGGCTCAAAATGACCAATTCACCTATTCAAATTGTTTGTCAAAGTTGCAGTACCAAGAATCGCGTACCGAAAGACAAGCTGGGCAATAAGCCTCTTTGTGGCAAGTGTAAGAATCCTGTGCTTTCTACCAGCCCTGTCAAAGGCAATGATCAAAATTTCAGACGTTACATCACAGACAATGATCTGCCTGTGATTGTCGATTTTTGGGCATCATGGTGTGGACCGTGTCAGCAATTCGCACCTATTTTCGAACAAGTGGCGAGTGAGATGTCGACCAAAGCTTGTTTCTTGAAGCTAGATACTGAGCAGAACCAAACGACAGCGGGTGGCTATAATATTCGTTCCATTCCGACTCTAATGATATTTCATCATGGCAAAGAAGTGGCTCGTTTATCCGGTGCGTTACCGAAAGCGCAATTTCAGCAATGGTTAGCTCAGAACTTGCCAGCGGCTTAAGATGTTTTGGATATTGGCAGGACGTTAAACGCTGGTATCAAAGTACATCTCAACAAACTTCTCGTATAACGCTTCTTCGGTTTCACGTCTGTCAGGGTCGGGTTTTACACAGTCGATCGGGCAGACGGCGACGCAGGTGGGTTGGTCGTAGTGACCAACACATTCTGTGCATTTATCTGGATCGATGACATAAATCTTCGCGCCCATGGTGATGGCTTCGTTCGGACATTCTGGTTCGCACATGTCGCAGTTTATGCATCGATCGTTGATTAATAATGCCATGCTGTAACCTTTACACGGTTACGCTTGCATGAGGTTGGCGGGTGGTTTGTCCTTCCGCTAGATTTCTTAATAAGATACCCATAGACGCCTCGATACCTTGAGGACAAGGAATATAAACCACATGACCACTGCCTTTGGCGACGTCGATAGGGTGACCTTGTTTGTCGTTTAGTTCGCTTAATTGAAAGGTGACATTGCCTTTGGGTGTCATTAGTTCCAAGGAGTCGCCAACACTGAAGCGATTTTTCACTTCGATGGTGAGTGAATCGGCGTTGGTTGCTATGACTTCGCCGACAAACTGCTGTTGCTCACTAATGGAGTTACCCGTTTCATAGTTCTGCAAATCCACATGACGGTGACGTTGTAAAAAGCCATCGGTGTAACCTCGGTTGGCAAGGTTTTCCAAGCTGCTAATGAGGCCTTTATCGAAGCTTTTGCCAGCGACAGCGTCGTTAATGGCTTGGCGGTATATTTGTGCAGTTCTGGCGCAATAGTAAAACGACTTGGTACGGCCTTCGATTTTTAATGAATGCACGCCCATTTTGACCAGACGTTCTACGTGTTGAATGGCGCGTAAGTCTTTTGAGTTCATTATGTAGGTGCCATGCTCGTCTTCAAACGCTGGCATGTATTCGTCTGGACGACCGCGTTCCTGCAGTAAAAAGAGCTGATCACTTGGCTCTTGAATTTGTACGGCAGACGCTTGAGCTTGCAATGAAGCGCCACTGCTGGCGATGATCTGGCCAACGTCATCTTGTGTCGCTTCGTGGGCATTGTATTCCCAGCGACACGCATTGGTGCAAGCACCTTGGTTTGGGTCGCGTTTGTTCATGTAGCCCGATAGCAGGCAGCGACCAGAGTAGGCCATACACAACGCGCCATGAACAAAGACTTCCAACTCCATATCTGGGACTTTTAAGCGAATTTCTTCAATTTCATCTAACGATAGTTCACGCGATAAAATAACGCGGGAAATACCTTGTTGTTGCCAGAATTTGACTGTTGCCCAGTTGACTGCATTGGCTTGTACCGAGAGATGAATTGGTTGATCAGGAAAAGCTTCTCGCACCATCATGATTAGGCCTGGATCAGACATGATGAGCGCGTCTGGTTTGAGGTCAATAACCGGTGCTAAGTCTTGCAAGTAGGTTTTTAATTTTGCATTGTGAGGTGCAATATTGCTCACCACATAGAGCTTTTTGCCCAGCTCGTGTGCTTCATTAATGCCAATGCCAAGTTTTTCCAAATCAAACTCGTTATTGCGCACTCTTAACGAGTAACGTGGTTGTCCTGCGTAAACAGCATCTGCGCCGTAAGCGAATGCATAACGAAGGTTTTTTAACGAACCTGCTGGAGATAATAGCTCTGGTCTAAATACTTCAGGCTTAAAGCTTTCTTGCTGTGACATTTTTTCTTGAGACATAAGGCTCACCGATCGATCAAAACGCGCGGAGTTTACCTGTGTGTTAATTGAACTCAAGTGATGATGGCGGGATTGGTGGCTTAAATAAGGTCTGTTTGATCTAGGTCAAATTTCATCAATTACAGAGAAAAGTTAAAGGTGCCAGATTCCCTTAATAAGCTAAAGGAATCTGACCCTGTTATTGCGTCTTTACTCAGTTAAAAGTCGTACGCGGCTGAGATGTAAACACGACGACGTTCACCGACGAATGATCCTATGTTTTTGGTAAAGCCACTAACAGCATATTCTTTGTCGAATAAGTTTTTGATGTTTAGCTGGAACTTCCAATCTTCATATCGAGTTTGCCAAGACATATCATAAACCGTATAGGGTTTAACTGTTTGATCATCTCGGTTCTTTTGTTGGCTAACGTAATCTGCGCCAAAAGCAATAGAGGAATCTATGCTCGGGAAGTCGTAGCGACTCCAAAGGCCAAGTTGATGATAAGGCGTGTTAGCAAAATATACGCCATCTGCAGCTTCTTTCACCTTCACATCGTTGTAAGCATAACTGACATTGGCAACCCAGCGAGATGTGATATCTGCTAGTACATCCAGTTCCATACCTTGGCTACGTATTTTACCAATAGATACTAAGTAATTATCATCGCCAGGGTCGTCTTGTAGAATATTTTCACGATTGATGTGGTATGCAGCAAGGTTGACATTGAGCTTATTGTTGAGCCAGTAGCTGCGTATCCCCACTTCGATTTGTTGACTTTTTTCTGGATCAAACAAACTGCCATCTGCCGATTTTTGTTGGTCTACAGCGCCTTGAGGTACGAAACCTGTCGAGAAAGAAGTGTAAGGTTTCCAGTTGTCATTGATTCGATAGGTCGCACCTAAGCGAGTAGAGTAGCCTGTGTCCTTGTAGTTTGCTTTTGTAGTCCCTGTTTTTATCTTGTAGCCATCGTATTTTTCTTCAATCCGATCAATACGAGCGCCAGCGAGTAAATCTAGTTGATCGGTAACTTTCCATTGGTCTTGAATGTATAAGCCAATTTGATCTGTCGTGGTACTTTCATTTGTTTGGGGAACCATATCGTAGGCACTGGTATCGTCTTGCCCATAAACTGGGTTGCTTAGGCTAAGTTCAGCAACACCTTTAGTCGTTTTATCATATAAAAAATCGTTTTTCTGATGGAAATAATCGCTTCCGACTAACACTGTGTGATCACCTAATTCAGCGATCAGGTTGCCTACCAAGGTGATACCTTCTCGGGAGCGGACTTGGTCACGAAACTCTCGTTTCACTTTATCGCTGTCTGTAGCGTTAAGGCCTTTAGACTCATGATATTTCTGCGTTTCAGTATTGTTGAAGTAGCGAACTGAGAAATTGCTGTCTAGCCATGAGTTTATGCTGTGGTCTAAACGCGTTTGAAAGACTTGCGCGTCTAGCTCTTGGAAATCGGATTTTTCGTTATTATTCCAAGACGTGTCAGCCAAGAAGTTACCATCATCATCGGTTGGAATGCCGCGTAAGCGGGCACCGGAGATGTATTGATGAATGTCTGTGTATTGAACGGTGAGGGTATTGTTTTCATCGATGTCCCAAGCGTAACCAAGATCGATAATTCGGTTTTCTTCTTCGACATTATTACGATAGGAATCTTGACCGTCGGAGTAAATACCAAGACGGTAGCGTTGCGATGCGTCTTCATTGGCTGGGCCAGAGGATTCGATGCTACCACTTAAAAAATCTTTATTGCCAGCGCTGACTTTTAGAGTGTTTTTCTGTTCATACGCCGGCTTTTTAGTCACATAGTTAATGACGCCACCAGGTTCGCCTGCGCCATAGGCTGCACCAGATGGACCTTTAAGGACTTGTATTTGTTCTATGGTAAACAGCTGAGGAATTGAAAAGTCACCAAAAGGGTCGCCTTTCAGACCGTCATAGAGTACTTCGTCTTGGCTAAAGCCTCTTAAGGTCACAGTGGAAACGTTATTTTGCGACATACCTGAAATGGATCGATAAAGATCGGTGATCTGTCGTGCAGCCTGGTCTTCAATCAAAGCCTCAGTAACCACTTGAACAGACTGTGGTGTTTTATCAATGGGAGTTGATGTTCGAGTGGCAAGTGCAGCTTCATCTTCTTTGTAATAAGACAGAGCACGGCCTTGTACCTGAAGTGTTTGAAGTTCTATGTTGGATCCATCCTTAATTTTGTTATCTCCATCATTGAGATAACTGTCTTGTGTGATGTTGTTTGCAGCATTTTCGGCAAAAATCACAGTAGAAAAAACAAGCGCACCACAGGCTTGCATCATCATTAAGGTGGTTCTTAACGTCATAGGAAAACCAAGTTGAATTGAATGAGTTGCGTATAATAGTGTTTATGATATTCATTTTCAAATAGGAGTTGATTTACAAAAGATTCAAAATGCAGAGTTAATCGCTATTAACGTTAATACTATATTAGGGAGAGAGATAAGGTAGAAGGTGAATTATTAAAAAACAGAGGGAAGGCAGAGCGGCTTTGCATACAAAAGCCGCTCTGCTTGAAGACTAGGCTTTTTCAGCAGCGAGTTTTGACGCTTTAATGTAGCCTTGTATGGTGTCTTTTAGTTGAAGGCGTTGTTTCTTTAACTTTTCTTCTTCAATCGTAGTAGCCGGGATAATTTCCTGCTCCATTTTTTCCACTTCTTTTGTTAAGTGGTTATATTCATCATAGAGCTTTTTAAAATGTGCATCATCCATTTTTAGCTGGTGGATGTCTTCTTTGTATTCAGGAAATTCGTTTACTAAATTATGGTCTTCAATCGGCATAATTGCCTCCTATACTTGCTAGCTTTCGTTTAAGACTAACCTAGTTAGGTTAGTCTTCTCTTGATGTTGGTCAGGTTTTATTCACTCTTTAAAAAATTAACTAATAAAGAATGTAACCAATTACTTTGCTAAATAGGGATTTCAAACGCTGCTTATACAGTTATGGCCCGTTTATTTCAGTTTTCAATGGAGAGTGTTAAGTCTAGATGACGTTGCACTATATCGTGGGTTTCTTTGCGTCTTTTTGACATTAAAAAGCCGCGATAGAGGTTTCTATCGCGGCTAACTTGGTAAATTTTATTGGTATTAAAGAGCTTCTAAAGATAGGTGACTTAAAAATTCAGTTCTATCCTTGGTTTGCTGCTTTTAGATAGATCCACTTCGGGTGAGCAAAGAAAAACTCGTGAAGACGAAATACCTTCTTTCACCAAATAGTCTTTCAAATGATCGGCACGTTTTTGTGCTAGATTGCTTGCAGTTTCCTTCGTGTCGTTATCGATAGATACTGGTGGTTTTTCAAGGCCTAGATCGAGATAACTCGCAACGCCGCAGGCTTTTAGCTGGCTGTCTTTTTTGTCTTTCATTAAGGCAACAAGTTGCTTTAAAAAGGCATCTTGCGAATCGTTTAACTTGTCATCTTCAGCTTCAAAAATTAAAGGTTCAACACGGATCTTGAGTAGTTGATCACCGGCGAATTGAGCAATGCTAATAACATTGGCGTATGGGACAAAAGTTTGCATCAAGTAGGTGCTTGATGCGCTAAATAGCGCTTTACGCACAGGTAAGAGCAAGAAGTCCTGCCAGCCGAATTCAGGTTTTTCAATATCGCCCGATAGAGGAATATCTAAATCAATATTGTTGTCGCTGTCTTTTAAAACGCTCACGGCGATATTAAGCGGAACAGCACCAGCCTTGATAACGGAGCTGCTTTCTTTGCGTCCGCCAAGGTCGAATTCTCTTAATACAATATGGGAGTTGCCACTCAACACTCCGCTATCTGCGTTGAGTTTTAAGTCTAGATCCAGTTGTCCAGAGTCTATTTGGTAGCCTAAAACATTAGCAATATAGGAGGAATAGGGTGGCAATTCGGCTTCACGAATAACCAAGTCACTTTTTAAGGTGAGTTTATCAGCCAGAGGCCAAATAGTTATGTCACTCTGTAGAGTGGCGTATTTACCATTGCGCGCTTTTAGCGCCAATACTGTGGCTTGGTCTTTTTTCTGCGTATTTAGATTGCGCAATGATAGAGTGTCGATGTCTAAAGAACGTTGCAATGTAGGAGAAATACTCTTGTCTTGCACATAAATACTGGATGCTCCAGTTGTATCGTAGGCATCCAAAATAACGTAATAAGGTGCTTTAAATGCAGGATTTTGTTCTGCATCCTGAGTGTTGCTAACGGCATTTTTAGCGTCTTTTTCTCTTGGAACGTTTGGATTCTTTAGTACAGGCTCAGGCGTATTTTGCTGTTCAACATCGACAAAAACGAGGTTTTGTATACGCTTTTGAGCATCCAATATTAGGCTTACTTTGGCTGAATCCGTAGTGATCTGTTTGATTTTAGCGCCATCTTGAGTAGCTTCAATTTTTTCTACTTTGATACTGCCGATATGGCTTAACGGTGGAAGTGTTTGTTTGTTACCTGCATCCGCAACCAATTCGGAAACCGTTAAATCCATGACGCTTAATTGGGCTAATGAGGCGTCAAAGTCTTTATCTTGCTGAGTAAACGAAAGGCCACTAATGTCGGCATTCTTCCAAGAGGCAATGCGCTTTTTATTCGTCAACATGCTATCCAGTGATTCACTGGTAAAGTTGAGGTTAGTGCCTTTTATTGCTGGAGACTGTTGATTAGTTTGCTTTACATCTAATTGGTCTGCAGTCAGTTTGGCGGCACCTAATGAGAATTGTTTCTCGTCACTTTGTGTCCCTTTCAAGCCTTTAATATCGATAGACAATTGGCTATTTTGAGCTGAAAGTGTGTCGCCATTTTTTTGCAGAGAAAGCGTATTTGATAAATTGAACGTGGCGTAGTCGGCCGTATTTCCGGCTTGTTGTACGGATAGACCATGACTTTGTATTTCCGCAAGTAAAGAGGCGGTAAGAGCTTGATCGTTATCCATAGTAAGAGCGATATCGTTTAATGCAATGTGCAGTTGCTGGTTTTGTACAGCAAGGCTTTCTGATGATAGGGAAAGCTCATTCATGTCCAGTATTGTTGAGGCAGCATTTGCGGTCAGCCCCGACTGTTTATCCTGTTTGACATCGAAAGGCGTGTTAAACGTCAGATTATCAAATTGTACGTTTTGCTCAGCTTGAGCAAAGCTGGATTTTCCTAACTGTAAATCAAGGTTTCCGCTGGCTGCTAATCCAAGCTCATTCTGCTTAATATCAAATGGGGTGTTTAGTGTAAGCATATCAAGCTGGGCTTTTTGCTCTGCCTGAGTAAAGAGCGGCTGCTCTAACTGCACATCTAGTTTTCCACTTGCTGCTAATCCCTGTTTATCACGTTTAACATCGAACGGCGTGTTTAGGGTTAGCTTATCAAACTGTGCGGCTATATCCGCCTGTGCAAAGAATGACTGCGTAGACTGCAGGTTAATAGTTCCAGTCGCGGCCAATTGGTCAGCGGAAACAAAGCGGGCATTGGCTTTTGATATCGATAGTGACGTAGATTTGGTGGAAACTTTGTCTTGTTCGCCTAATGGTAAATTTAGGTTATCAACTTGAGTGTTTAAAGTTAGGTTTTTAACATCAAAAACAGGTGCGCCATTCACTTGCTGTTGTGAAAATTGAAAGCTTCCAGCGAGATCCAATTGGCCTTTACCTTCGTTGTAAGGTGAAGGTAAAAAGTGGCGAAAGCTCTCTATCAGCAAACGCGTATTTTTAATGTTGACGTCTGCGCTCGCTTGTACTGGTGAATAATCAAACTGGCTTTCTAAGGACAGCGTGGTTTCATTGACTAGAGCAGATAAAGCAACCTCGCCTTTCCATGATAGTTCTTGGCCGGATAGATCTTTTATAGATAGATTAGTTAAGACGAATTTATCTAATTCGGCAGGGACGTTTAAGTCTGGTTGACGAGATAGGTTAACTTGGCTGTCAGTGAATGAAAATGAAGGCAGTTTTATTGTCCAAGGCGCACTTGGGTTTTCTGCGGTTTCTTCTGTTGCTTCTGGTTCTTGTTGATCTTCAGGTGTGATGAATTGAGAAGTATTAATACCTGCAATAATCCAGTCTTTCTCGTGCTGGGCAACTACTAAGTTTAAACCTTCAATTTTGGCTTCTGAGATATGAACTGTTTTAGTTAAAAGCGGCCATATTTCGACTTCAAAAATAGCGCGTTTAAGAGTGAGAGTATCTTGGTTTTTGTCATTGATGACGATATTTTTCAAATCAACTTTAGGGGGGAAGAAGTCAATAGACAGCTTGCCAACGGTAACATTTTCGTCTTGCTCTTGAAAATAAGCTATCAAATAGTGCTCTGCTATAAATGGAGCAGCTAGCCACATTGCGCTAGTGAGACCAGTCAGAGCCGCAAATGGATAAAAGACAAAGTGTCGAAAATGTCGGCGTGTCATCATAAAGTGCCTTTCTGCTTTCTCAATAGTAAATAAGTGAATATGGATTAGCTGGTTCTGTCTTTGTCTTCGGTGCTTTTTAATGCTTTTTCTGTTTCTGTTTCTGTTTCTGTTTCTGTTTCTGTTTCTGTTGTGTTTTCTGTGATTAGTGGGCTTTCAGAACGAATAGGCATGCGTAATAAATAGGTGCTTACACAGAGCCCTATGGTGATTAATCCTATGGTTGCCCATAAGCGAGAAACAATAAAGATCGAAATCGCCATACCTGCCCACATAAAAATGATGGCGCGGTTTCTTGCTTTACGAGGAATGCCATCTGAGGATTGCCAGTCGCGTACAATCGGGCCAAAGAATTTGTGTTCCATGAGCCAAGTATGGAATCGTACAGAGGAGCGAGAAAAACACCAAGCAGCGAGTAATACCAGCGGCGTAGTAGGAAGCAAGGGGAGAAAAATACCAATAATGCCAGTGATCAGAGAGAACCACCCCAGCATCAGATATAAGATTCGCTTTCCTTGCATAGTAATGTCCGCTTAATAGGTAAAAAAAGAAAAGTGGGCTTTAATAACTCAAGCCCATTCTCATTATGACGTTATTTTCCTGAATGGAAAATAGCCGCCATACTATCTTCGGCTTCATTTTCAACCAAAGGCCAGCCGCCTAAACGTTTTAAACGGTTAACCATTTCACAAAATAGTTCTGCAGTTTTTTCAGTATCATATTTCGCAGAATGTGCTTCTGAGTTACTAAACGGAATAGAAGCAGCTTCACACGCTTTCGCTAATACGGTTTGCCCAAACACTAATCCAGCGAGACTTGCAGTATCGAAGCTAGAAAATGGGTGAAATGGGTTACGTTTAATGTCGGCTCGTTCAATCGCGGCATTCAAAAAACCGTGGTCAAAAGCTGCATTATGACCAACTAGAATGGCGCGTTTACAGCCGACAGACTTCAGTTCTTTTCGAACTTTACTAAACATTTGATTGAGAGCTTCAGTTTCTGGCATGTCTTGTCTGCCAGGAGCAAAAGGGTCAATGCCAGTAAAGTCCAGCGCCGCTTTTTCAAGGTTTGCACCCTCAAATGGCTTGATCAAAAAGTCCAATGTTTCGTGGATATATAAGTCGCCATTTTCATCCATTCGCAGGATGCTGGCCGCCATTTCTAATAAAGCATCTGTTTTTTGATTAAAGCCTGCGGTTTCTACGTCGATAACAACAGGTAGGAAGCCGCGGAATCTATCTTTGATTTCATGGTTTGACAAAAGAAGGTCCTTAATTCTGCCGCTTGATCAACAGTAACGGTATACAATAGGATCGGATCATAACACATTTGATAATGCTTGAACGAGATGTCTAAATGGGAATTCCCCAACAACTTCTAATTCGTACCACATTTTTATTGGCTATTGGCATGGTATGTACGCAGGCCAATGCCATAACTCATTACCAATCTGGTATTTCGGATTCTGAGTGGCTACTTTCGGGCGATATTTTTTCGTGCAGTTTAACGCACCCCGTGCCGAATTACGGTGAAGGCCACTTTATAAAAGAAGCTGGCGAACCTATGAAATTCATTTTGCAGCCGCAGAACGAAAAACTCGGCCCAGGTCAGGTTTATATTATTTCTCAAGCACCAGATTGGTCGCCAGGTTTAAAGCCAGAAACCTTAGAAATTTTACCTTACCCTGGTTACGGTTTAACGGTTGAAGTAGGTGGACGAGTCGCTGAACGGATGCTAACAAGTTTGGATCGTGGGCGTCATCCTGTTGTCGCAGGAACCGCTTGGGAAAATAATCGTGAAACGATAGAAGTGGGTTTGTCGAATATTAACTTTGCGCCTGCTTACAATGAGTTTAGACGCTGCTTGTCTAGTCTGTTGCCAGTAAATTATGACCAGATTGCCAGAACAGCGGCCTTGTTTCCGACCAATGGCGTGAATCTTACGGATCGAATTAAGGCTCGTCTGGATCTTGTCGCATTGTATGTTTCTTCTGACCCAAGTGTTGAATACATCTACATTGATGGTCACACGGATGTTATAGGTTCTCGCCGAGATAACCGTGAGTTGTCAAAAGTTAGGGCTGAAAAAGTCACCTCTTATCTACTGGAGAAAGGTGTGCCTGCGGGAAAAATTATTTCTCGATATCATGGTGAACGCTATCCTTCCACCACGAATAATACGGCCCAAGGTCGAGAACGTAACCGACGAGTAACGATTCGCTTAGAGAAATCATCTGAGTCGAGTTAATTTATAAATTATTATAGATTTCTGTGATTTGCTAAAAGAGCCTCGTTTTGCCGAATTATATGTGCAAAACGGGGCTTTTTACTTGCTAAGCAAGAATCGAGATCTTACACTTACAGCCCCTTTTTTAAATTTTTTGCGCCGCCATGTTCTGGTTTGAAAGCACTGGTGAGGGAGCGCGAGCTCGTTGAGGAGAATAGAGATAATGTCTGACGTGAAGAAGGTAGTGCTTGCCTATTCTGGCGGCCTGGATACTTCCGTAATCGCGAAGTGGCTTCAAGAAGAGTATAACTGTGAAGTGGTTACCTTTACCGCTGATTTGGGTCAGGGTGAGGAAGTTGAACCAGCTCGTGCTAAAGCTCAAGCGTTGGGTATTAAGGAAATCTACATTGAAGATTTGCGCGAAGAGTTTGTTCGCGACTTCGTTTTCCCAATGTTCCGTGCCAACACTATTTATGAAGGCGAATACCTATTAGGTACGTCTATTGCGCGTCCTCTGATCGCTAAACGTTTGATCGAGATCGCTAATGAAACTGGTGCCGATGCGATTTCTCACGGCGCAACAGGTAAAGGTAACGACCAAGTACGTTTTGAGCTTGGTGCTTACGCATTGAAACCTGGTGTTAAAGTGATTGCTCCTTGGCGTGAATGGGACTTAACGTCTCGTGAAACCCTAATGGCGTACTGTGAAGAGCATAAAATCCCAGTAGATTTTTCTACTAAAAAGAAAAAATCTCCTTACTCTATGGACGCAAACTTACTGCACATTTCTTTTGAAGGTGATCAGTTAGAAGATCCATGGACAGAGCCAGAAGACGACATGTGGCGTTGGTCTGTCTCTCCAGAAAATGCTCCAAACGAACCAACTTACATCGAAATTGGTTACGAAAAAGGCGATCCTATTTCTATCAATGGCGAAGCAATGTCTCCAGCGACTATCTTGGAAACATTAAACAAGGTTGGTGGCGCGAATGGTATTGGTCGTGTTGATATCGTAGAAAACCGTTTTGTTGGTATGAAAGCCCGTGGTTGTTATGAAACACCTGGTGGCACCATCATGATGAAAGCACACCGTGCGATTGAGTCTATTACCCTAGACCGCGAAGCGGCGCATTTGAAAGATGAGATGATGCCTCGTTACGCTAAGTTGATATACAACGGCTTCTGGTGGTCAGAAGAGCGTCGTATGATGCAAGCTTTGATCGACACATCACAAAAATACGTTAGCGGTACAGTTCGTCTGAAATTGTACAAAGGTAACGTAAGTGTTGTTGGTCGTCAGTCTGAAAACAGCTTGTTCGACAGCAAAATTGCTACTTTTGAAGATGATGCTGGCGCTTACGATCAGAAAGATGCAGCAGGCTTTATTAAGCTAAACGCACTACGTATGCGTATTGCCGCTCAGAAAGGTCGTGGTTTTCTAGATAACGACAAGTAACCACTTGTTGATTTAGAAAAATAAGCTTTCAAAAAACGCTCCATTCTTGCAGAATTGGAGCGTTTTTTATTTTTGTACACTTGGTCAGTATTCGCTGGTTAATTGACATAGCATGTCGCTTTGCAGAATGAGCAGTAGAATAAAATGTGCCGATACGATGCACGCTGATCTGAAGGAAGAGAATTATGACAATTTATAACTTTGGTTCGATTAACCTCGACCACCTTTATCAGCTAGATCATTTTGTCCGCCCCGGCGAGACCATGGCTTCTAATAGCTATCAGTGTTTGTTAGGTGGCAAAGGAGCAAACCAATCTGTTGCACTTGCTAAAGCGGGCGCTAACGTAAAGCATGTCGGTGCGATTCATCACAGTGATCAAGCTGTTATTGATCAGTTAGAATCCCTTGGTGTGGATACAGGGCTGATAAAGCGAATTGATGTGCCAACGGGTCATGCGATTATTCAGCTAACCAAAGAAGCGGAAAACTCGATCATTCTATACCAAGGCGCGAACCATGCGCTGACGGAAGAACAAGTTGATCAAGTATTATCACAGGCAAACGCTGGTGATTGGGTGTTGCTGCAAAACGAAACGAACCTTATCGAATACATCATGCGCAAAGCGCAAGAGAATAAAGTTAAGGTCGCGTTTAACCCAGCACCAATGGACGCTGAATTGACCAAAAAAGTACTTGGTTTTGTTGACCTATTAATCGTTAACGAAGTTGAAGCCATGGATTTAATTGGCACAACGGACATAGACAGCACCATCGTTGCTTTCCCTAAAGCTTACCCTGAACTGGCCGTGTTAATGACCCTTGGCAAAGCGGGTGTGTGCTACTTTACTGGAAAAGAGAGCGATCAAGAGAACAATTATGAAGGTGGTTTGTCAGTAAAGGCATTTTCTGTTGAAGCGGTTGATACCACGGCAGCTGGCGATACGTTTATTGGCTTTTGCCTAGCTTCACTAATGAATGGTGAAGACATGACGCAGGCGATCACTCGTGCCTGTGCTGCATCTGCTATTTGCGTTACTCGTTTAGGCGCTGCGTCATCTATACCAACACAAGATGAAGTGACGGCCTTTCTTGCCAAAAACAGTTAGCCAAAAACAGTTAGCCAAAAATGTATAGTTAAAAGAGGAAGTGAAACATGGCTCGTAAAATTATTATTGATACAGATCCAGGTATAGACGATGCAATGGCGATCTTCTTCGCCTTTCAAGCACCACAGCTTGATGTATTAGGTCTAACAACAACGTTTGGTAATGTGTCTGTGGATTTGGCAACACAAAATGCCATCACATTGACTGAGATTGCTAAGGTAAATGTACCGGTTGCCAAAGGCGTAGCTGTACCAAGCAAGATTGCACCTCGTCCACATCCTGATTTTGTACACGGCAAAGATGGCTTTGGTAATATTGATTGGCCAGCACCAAAAGGTAAGGCAATCGAGAAAAGCGCAGCGCAGTTTATTGTTGATACTGTGCGTGAATTCCCAGGTGAAGTAACCATTATCGCTCTTGGGCCTTTAGGTAACTTGGCAAAAGCTTTAGAGCTTGATCCAGAAGTGGCGAACTTGGTTGATGAAGTTGTGCTGATGGGTGGAACTGCGATTGAATATGGTAACGTATCGCCTGTGGCAGAAGCGAATATCATGAATGACCCACATGCTGCGGATCTTGTTTTTACAGCTGCTTGGCAAGTTACCATGATTGGCCTAGATGTCACTCATCAGGTGTTATTAGACAATTCAGTATTAGAGCGTATTAAGAAAGCCAACCCGACTGAAGGTGGTTTCTTGTATGATTGTGCTCAACATTATATTAATTTCTATAGCAGCCGCTTTGATATGGATGGTTGTTATTTCCATGATGCATCAACTATTGCTTATGTTATGGATCCGAGCATTTTTGGCGTAGAGCTTGGCGCTGTTCGTGTTGCGTGTGAAGGTATCGGCATTGGGCAAACTATTTTTGCACCACAAGGCATGAGCTTCCCTGAACCGCATTGGAACGATGTACCGATGACACAAGTTTGTATGGAAGTGGACAGTAAAAAATTATTAACCTTGTTTGAGACAACATTGTCTTAAAACGTTAGAATGGCACAATCAAACTCGAAGGCATGGTAAGTAACTTCCATGCCTTTTTTATTTATAAAGAGAAAAATATGAAATTATTAGTAAGAAACCTTGCCCGTAACACCACAGAAGACGAATTGAGAAGTTTGTTTGCCGTTCACGGTACTTTGCAATCTTGTACTATCGTGATGGACAAAGAAACAGGTGAATCGAAAGGCTTTGCGTTTGTTGAAATGCCAAAAGTAGGTGAAGCGAAAGTAGCAATCAAAACGCTAAACGGTATGGACGTTGATGGCTCTAAAATTCGCGTTAAAAAAGCAGAAGATACCGCTAAAAAAGATGAAAGCGACGCTGAATAAATAATCGTAAATCTTTATTCATCAGAATGAATAAAGAGAAGAACGACCCGCTTTCCTAGCTTATCTTTATTATGAGCTAGGAATGAGCGTCGGCGAACTCTTTGATAAAGTCCACGTCTTTGCTTGAAATAGTGTGATAGGTAAGTTTTATATAATGCTTATTATGCTCGTTAAAAACATCCAGTTGTGGGTCGCATAATGCTTTTATTGTGGCCGTTTTCCCTTCATGAATTGCCTTTAGTTCTAGCTTCACCATTTTTGATCCTTGCAAACCGTCGGGCGCTTCCACTTCTATCATTTGTGTAGATATGTGTGTGCAATGGATCGGCATAACAACGCCATTGGTTAAATATAGAGAACCTGTCCAAAAACAGCGAACATAAGGCGAATGTGAAATAGACATTGGTTTATCCTTTACTGGGTGAAGATCCAAGGTCATTGATGACTCTTCTAGGACAGCCATTATAGTGCAAGAGTGCTGAGAAGTGATAGCTAGAAAAAATTGATATGAATCAAGATGTTGCTGAGTACTTATTAGCAACATCTTGATTGGAGAGAAGTATTGCGAAGGCAGCAAGTGCCTTTTAGCTTTGTTGCTTAATAGTCTCACCTAGGGCATTAATTAGACTGTCAATTTCGGACTGTTCTGTTGTAAATGGTGGTGCTAATTGAATGGTGTCGGCACCATAACGAACGTAGTAGCCTTTGTCCCACATTGCCATAGCAATTTGGAACGGGCGTTTAGCTGGTTCGCCATCTATTGGAGCAATGGTAATACCCGCCGCAAAACCGTAGTTACGAATGTCAGTGATCATCGAGCTGGCGTCTTTTAGCTGATGAACGCTATTTTCCCATGCTGGACTCATACTGCTAACTCGTTCAATCAAACCTTGTTTCTTGATCTCTGCAAGGGAGGCTAATCCAGCCGCGCAAGCAATTGGGTGAGCTGAATAGGTGTAACCATGAGGGATTTCTAGCATGTATTCCGCACCACCGTTATCCATGAAGGTGTCGTAGATCTCTTGTTTAAAGGCGACAGCGCCCATTGGAATAACACCATTAGTAACCTGTTTTGCCATGGTAATCACGTCAGGCGTCACACCGAAGGCTTCTGCGCCGGTTTTTGCGCCCATACGACCAAAAGCGGTAATAACTTCATCAAAGATCAATAAAATATTGTGCTGATCACAGATTTCTCTCAAACGCTGCAAATAACCTTGTGGTGGAACGATGACACCAGCCGAGCCCGACATAGGTTCAACAATCACCGCAGCAATGTTCGATGCATCATGCATCATGATTAGATTTAGCAGATCATCCGCGCGCTCTTTGCCTTGTTCAGCCATGCCTTTTGAAAATTCGCTACCCGGCACTTGAGTATGAGGTAGGTGGTAGGATTCTAAGCCTTGACCATAAAGCGTACGGTTCGCAGGAATTCCGCCGACGCTAAAGCCTGAAATCCCCGCCCCATGATAACCCTTAGCACGGCCGATAAATTTAGTCTTCGTCCCCATGCCTTTTTTACGCCAATAAGCACGCGCAACTTTTAACGCAGTATCGACAGATTCAGAACCAGAACCTGTGAAGAAAATACGGTTTAATCCAGCAGGCATAAACTCGGTAATTTGCTCGGCTAACAAGAAAGACTTCTCGTGACCGAATTGAAAGGCAGGGGAGTAATCCAGTGTTTTGACTTGCTGAGCCACGGCTTCATTAATCGCAGGAACACTATGACCCAAACCACAAGTCCATAACCCAGACAAACCGTCAAAAATCTTTCTGCCATCACTGTCGGTGTAATATTTTCCTGCGGCCGAGGTGATGATGCGAGGATCTTTTTTAAACTGACGATTGCCCGTGTAGGCCATCCAATGTGCGTCAAGTTGAGCTTGGGTTAAACGGTGACTCATAGCATTCTCCCTCTATAAAGTGAAATATCAATAGACTAAGAATGCCGAGCTAGAAAGGTTTAATAAATGTGATGTTATTTAATTTTAGGTTAGCCTTTAGTTAACTAAGAAAAGTAGGAAAGTTAAGTGGAGGTCTTGTCTTTAAATTCACACAGGTCTTCAATAATACATGCATCGCACTTAGGCTTGCGAGCGACACAGATGTAACGACCGTGAAGTATCATCCAGTGGTGAGCATCCAAAAGAAATTCCTTCGGAACAAACTTTAACAGCTTCATTTCCACTTCTAGGACGTTTTTGCCTGGCGCTACTTTTGTCCGATTACCAAAGCGAAAAATATGCGTGTCGACTGCCATCGCGACTTGGCGAAAAGCAGTGTTCAATACCACGTTAGCGGTTTTGCGGCCAACACCGGGGAGCGCTTCGAGTTCTTCGCGAGTTTCAGGTACGACGCTGTTGTGTTTTTCGATCAGAATTTTGCAGGTCTTGATGGCATTTTCGGCTTTGGCGTTAAATAGGCCAATGGTTTTGATATGGCTTTTTAGACCATCAACGCCAAGCGCCAACATAGTTTCTGGCGTATTGGCGACAGGGAAAAGTTTTCGTGTGGCTTTGTTGACGCTTACGTCAGTGGCTTGCGCAGAAAACAACACCGCAATCAAAAGTTCAAAGGGCGAGCTGTATTCCAACTCGGTTACGGGATTTGGGTTTTCAGCTCGTAAGCGAGAAAAAATCTCGTAGCGTTTCTCTTTGTTCAAAATAAATAGCCTTTGTTCACTTAAAGAGCCTGTGGGATAAAAGTTAGCTTACTTGCCCTGTCACGCGAACACGTTTCGAAGCACTTGGGCCGTCTTTGGCTTTTTGTGTTGCGACACGTTTTTTCTCGCGTTCGTCTAGGTAGTTTTTACCTGCGATCAATAAGCCTAAACCAATAAACGCACCCGGTGGTAATACGGCAAACAATACATTTGGGTAGTTGTTAAAGATAACGATTTTCCAATGAATTGCCATGTCGCCGAACAACAACTGCATATCTGAAAACAATGTGCCTTGTCCGATTAGCTCACGCATTGCGCCCAAGGTAACAAGGATAAACATGAAGCCCAAACCCATCATAAATCCATCTAGTGCCGAAGGCAGCACTGGGTTGCGGCTGGCAAAGGCATCAGCGCGGCCAAGGATTGCGCAGTTGGTTACGATAAGCGGGATGAAAATCCCCAAAATTTGATAAAGCTCGTAGGTATAAGCCTGCATTATCAGTTCGATACAGGTGGTAAACGAGGCGATAATCATCACAAATGCAGGTAGACGAACCGCATCGGCAACATAGTTACGAATCAAGGAAACCGCAATGTTGGAACCCATCAAAACGACCATGGTTGCTAGTCCAAGGCCCAAGGCATTCACCACTGTGCTGGTTACCGCCAGCATAGGACATAAGCCGAGCAACTGAACTAGTGCGGGGTTGTTTTTCCAAATACCGTTGTAAATAATTTCTGCGTAATTGGCACTTGGCTTACTCTCGTCTTGAGTAGCGTCAGTTGTTGCAGTTTCTGCGCTCATTTTCATTTGGCTATCCTAATACGCTAGCAGCGTATCTTTGTGTTGATCAAAATAAATAAGAGTATTTTTTACGGCGCGAACGACGGCGCGAGGTGTGATAGTTGCACCGGTAAACTGGTCAAAATCCCCACCGTCTTTTTTCACGCCCCAGCCTTTTAGGCTGGGATTTTCTAAAGACTTGTTGGCGAAGTTTAAAATCCATTTGGACTTTTTAAGATCAACCTTGTCGCCAAGCCCAGGTGTTTCTTTATGGCTGATGACTCGGCTGCCTGTGACTACGCCGTTTTTGTCAATGGCAACGAGCATGTCTAAATTACCGTTATAGCCGCGTGGTGCGATGGTCTCGAAAATGATGCCAGAGACTTCGCCATTTTTACGAGCGATATGAATCTTAATGCCTTCTTCGCTTCCCAATAAAGGATCTGCTGGCAGAATGGCGGTGTCTTTGGTTAAGTCGTTATCGTACAAATTGGCTGGCAAAATTTCGTTAAATGCAGAAATTTGCGCATCCAAAATATTGTTCTTAATAGTGTGATCTGTCAGCTGGTGAGTGATGGCAATGAGGCCAGCCGTCAGCACCGCGAAGATAGCTAGACCAAGACTGTTACGGCGAATAGAGGCGAACAATTCCATTAGTTATCCTCCCCAACTTTTAAGCCTGTTTTGGCTTTTTTATGACCGTAGGTTCTTGGTTGTGTGTAGTAATCGATTAATGGTGCTGCAAAGTTCATTAGCAATACGCCAAACGCCACGCCATCAGGATAACCGCCCCAAGAGCGAATGATGTAAATTAAGATACCAATGCCCGCGCCATAAATCAGCTTGCCACGATTACTGGTGCAAGAAGACACAGGGTCAGTAGCAATAAAGAAGGCACCAAACATGGCTGCGCCAGTGGTTAGGTGGAATAAAGGCGTTGCGGTATTACTTTGATCAAATAAATGAAACGCGCCAGACATTACTAACAAAGCACCTAAAAGTGCCACTGGCGTGTGCCAAGTAATAATACGCAACCAAATCAGAGCAAGACCACCCACAAGGTAAGCCAAGTTCACCCAAAGCCAACTGTTTAGGCTTGGGCCTTGTAGCGCTGCAATGCTGCTAAATGCGGCTTGAGTATCTAATAAATCTTTGTGTTTGAAACCATCTAATGGCGTTGCCATGGTGTAGCTATCGATCACGGGTAAGTGATGGAAAATAGCCTGCAAGCTTTGCATGAAAGACAAGGTCTCGCCTGCTGGAATCATGCCTTGTACGCCAAGCCATTGGCTCATTGGCACAGGAAAAGACACCAGCACAATGGCGTAGCCGACCATGGCAGGGTTGAATGGGTTATTCCCTAAGCCGCCATAAAGCTGTTTGGCAAAGATAATGGCGAAGGCCACTGCTGTCACTGTTACCCACCAAGGCACAACGGGAGGCAGAGCAACGCCTAATAACACAGCGGTTAATAGGGCGCTGTAATCTTTCAAGAAGAACCCGACAGCACGACGACGAATTGCTAAAATAGCCGCTTCACTTAATAGTGCCGTGATGCAGGCAATCATTAGGTTGATTAGTGTGCCCCAGCCAAATAACCAAGTTTGCACCACGATGCCAGGAATGGTCGCTAAAATGACCATCTGCATCACCCAAGAGGTGCGACGTCCTGCACGTTGAGTGTGGGGGGAGGTGATCCTCAATAATGCCATTTAACGATTCTCTTGCATGTTGGTTTGCGAATGAATAAGTTTTTCTAACAAGGTCTCAGCACTGTTTAGACGTTGTTCTGTGGACGCAATCTCTTGTTTAATGCTGTCCGCTTCTTCCGGAGTGCTTTCTAAACGCTTATTCAGTTTGTTGATTTGCGCTTTGGCCAAGGCAACGGCGATTTTTTCTTTTTTGATCTGATTTGCCAAATCCATTTCTGGTTCAGCTTTGGCCTCACTTTTAGTAACCGCATCCGTTGTTTTCCCTACTGGAGCAGATACTGGTGTGCTTTCTTCTGCTTCAAGAGCTGTGAGCTTTTCTTGCGCTTCGATCAGTTTTTTGGGCCATTCTGATGCTTCTATTTCGCTTTCATCTTTGCCTTGCTCTTTCAGAAGCTGGATGTTTTTCTCAGCTTTCTTAACACCAGCTTTGGCGATGGCAAGATCAATTTTGCGTTTCTTGGCGGCATCAGCATCGACATTTGCGGCGGAAACTGGCGCAGCAGCAGCCGGTACGGTTTGCTCTGTGGCTTGTTCTTTTTCAAGCGTCGCGAGTTTTTCTTGCGCTTCGATCAGTTTTTTAGGCCACTCTGATGCTTCTATTTCGCTTTCGTCTTTGCCTTGCTCTTTCAGAAGCTGGATGTTTTTCTCAGCTTTCTTAACGCCTGCTTTGGCGATGGCAAGATCAATTTTGCGTTTCTTAGCGGCATCAGCATCGGCACTGTTTGGTGCTGCTTCTGTTTTCTGCGAAGCGTCTTGTGGATTGGCCAACGCTTTTTCTAGCTCATCAGCTCGTTGTTGTGCTTCTTGCAACTGCTGGCGAATAGACTCGATTTCTGGTGCTTGAATTTCTTCGGCTTTCTTCAAGGCTTTTTCGACTTTCTTCACTGCGGCTTTGGCAATGGCAGCATCGATTTTTAGCTTTTTCAGTTCATCGCTAATTGCAGCTTTCGGTTCAGGTGTTGCCGCGTTTGAGCTTGGCTGAGGGCTTTCACTTAGCTTGCTTACTGTGTCTTGTGCAGCTTTTAGATCTACTTCAAAAGCGGTGATCTTATCTTTCAATTCCTGATCATCAGGCGTATCAGCAAGTTGCTTTTGCAGTTTCTTCAGTTTAACGCCAATTAGCGCCACATCCACTTTAGCTTTTTTCAGCTCGTCGCTAACCGGAGCAGGGCTTGGCTTAGCTGTAGTTGTTGCCGTTGCTGCGACGGGAGCCTCAGCTGCCGTTTTAGCCAGTTGCTCTTCAAGAGCTGCCAAGGTTTTTTCTTGATCGGTAACCTGAAGTTGTAAGTTATTGATCTCTTCAATGTGTTCGTTTTCTTGCGCTTCAAGCAGTAGCTTCTGTAGCTTTTTCAGTTTTGATTTGCCAATGGCGATATCGACTTTGAGTTTTTTCGATTCGTCGCTGATAGGTGCAGCAGCAGTTGGAGCTACTTTTGCCGGCGCGGCTTTTTTCGCATCCGTGGCTTTGCTTGATGTCGCTTTTTGACGAGCAAGACGCTTCGCTTCTTTTTCAGCCGCTTCTGCGTCTTGACGCGCTTTACGTGCTTCAAAACGTTGTTTGGCTAAGTCGGATTTTACGTTGGCTTCACGAGCTTCACGGATGCTGCTCTTGCTGTGACGGTAATATTGCACCAATGGAATGCTACTTGGGCAAACGTAAGAGCAGGCGCCACATTCTATGCAGTCGAATAGATTGTGGTGTTCGGCTTTTTCGAACTCTTGGCTTTTGCTGAACCACAGTAATTGCTGCGGTAATAAGCTAGCAGGGCAGGCTTGTTCACACATACCGCAACGGATGCAGGCTTGCTCAGGTGCTGGCGCTGGGAGCTCTTTTTTGCTGGCCGCCAAAATGCAGTTACTGGTTTTGACAATCGGTACAGCGGCAGAATCTAAGGTGTAGCCCATCATTGGACCGCCCATGATTAAACGGCTGAGTTTTTTCTGTTCAGAGTCGGCGTAATCCAATAAATGCGCAACTGGTGTGCCAAGTAGCACTTCGACATTTTGCGGATTTTTTAATGCGTCACCGGTCAATGTGGTGAAGCGTGAAATCAAAGGCTTACCCAGTGTGATAGCGTCGTGAACCGCAACGCAGGTACCGACGTTTTGACACAAAATACCGATGTCCGCTGGATATTGTCCGCTTGGGACTTCTTTGCCAGTTAATAGTTGGATTAGTTGTTTTTCGCCACCTGAAGGGTATTTAGTCGGCACAACTGCAAGTTGAATCTTGCTGTTGCGCTTGGTGAGTAGCGATTTTAATGCGGCGATGGCAGTCGGTTTATTGTCTTCAATACCAATGACAACGTTATCGGCTTCCACAAGATGTTGAAGTATCTCTATGCCTAACACCAATTCTAGCGTTTTTTCACGAATCAGCATGTCATCTGCGGTGATGTAAGGTTCGCATTCTGCCGCGTTAATAATGAAATGTGTCAGTGGGTTCTTGTGTGCGCCTTGTAACTTAACTTGAGTTGGAAAGCCTGCGCCGCCCATGCCGATGATGCCCATTTCGGAAAGATAAGCCAGCACGTCAGTTTTGCTGATGTCTTGCCAGTTGCTTAATGGCTCAAGTGTGGTCCATGTTTCATTGCCGTCTGGCGTGAGGATAATACAAAGGTCGCTTAAGCCTGATGGGTGGGCGATAAGGCGCTCTTCAATAGCAGCAATGGTGCCAGAGGTTGGTGCATGTAAAAAGCTGCTTAAAAAGCCATTGTTAATGGCAATGGTTTCGCCTTTTAGTACCTTGTCACCCACTTTTACTAGAGGGCGAGAGCTTTGACCAATATGTTGTCCAAGCGGCAAAATAAGCTCACTCGGTAGGCTTGGTCTGCCCAAAGGTAATTGCAACGATTGCGCTTTGTTTTCCGGTGGATGAATGCCGCCGTGAAAAGAAAAAACGTTTGCTGTTTGCATGTTTACTGCTGACATTAGTGTGCAACCTCCGCTTGGCGGTCGGTGGCAATAATGTTTAACGAGGTTGCCGCGATACCCTGCGGTTTGTCCCAAGACCAAGTTTTCGCTGTCACGCCTACTTCTACCATATCAATACAATCTACAGGACAAGGTTCGACACAAAGGTCGCAGCCTGTGCATTCATCCGCTATGACGGTGTGCATTTGTTTCGCTGCACCTAAAATTGCGTCTACAGGGCAAGCTTGAATGCATTTGGTGCAACCGATGCATTCATCTTCACGAATAACAGCCACACGCTTTGCGCTTTCTGCGCCGTGATCGCCATCCAAAGGTACAGCTTCCACATCCAGTAAGTCGGCTAAGGCTTGGATGGTTGCTTGACCGCCCGGAGGGCAATGGTTAATGGCTTCGCCGTTGGCAATGGCTTCTGCATAAGGGCGGCAACCTGGGTGACCACATTGGCCACACTGAGTTTGTGGAAGTAAGGCGTCAATTTGGTCAACAATCGGATCGCCTTCTACGTGGAAACGCACATTGGCGTAACCCAAAATTGCGCCAAAAATAAGCGATAAAAGAACTAAGATCCCGATAGCGAGTAAAACAGTAAACATCGTCAGGCTCCTAAATCTGCACGAGGGCGGTGAAGCCCATGAAAGCTAGAGCCATAAGGCCTGCGGTAATCATACCGATGGCAGAACCTTTGAAAACAGTCGGTACATCCGCAACGTTAATTCGTTCACGCATGGCAGAGAACAGAATTAATACAAAGGAGAAACCCACCGCAGCACCAAAGCCATAAAGGATAGATTCAACAAAGCCGTTTTGTTTGCTGATGTTTTGCAGCGCCACACCCAAAACCGCGCAGTTTGTCGTGATCAAGGGTAAGAAAATCCCTAATACACGATAAAGCAGAGGGCTGGTTTTATGGACAACCATTTCGGTGAATTGTACAACCACCGCAATCACCAAGATAAATGAAATGGTTTGCAGGTATTCAAGTCCAAACGGCTGAAGTATGTAGGTATAAGTGAGATAGCTACATAGGCTCGACAATGTCAAAACAAAGGTCGTGGCCATTGCCATACCAATAGAGGTTTCTAGTTTCCCAGACACGCCCATGAAAGGGCATAGGCCCAGAAACTGTACCAATACAAAGTTATTAACCAGAATGGTACTGACCAGAATCAGGAGATATTCAGTCATCTCAAATCCAAAACATGTGGTGAATATTGTGTGATTTTAGATACTTTTAGAGAAAAGCATCTGCGAGCGTAACTATACCAATCTGCTTATAACTAACAAGACTAAAGCTTTTGTATTTCTAGTCCGATTTAGTATATAGATAATAAGTTATGCTTATATAAGTTTGGTTTATGTTTCTTTATTAATGCCAATGCTCACCTTATTAAGAATGTTTCTTATTAACTAAGGTGAGCATTGGTTTGTATCGCATTTTTTAGAACTTTACTGAGAAGCCCTGATGCTTGCTTAATAGTCGCTTACATCACGCGTTGGCCAGGTTTCGCGCCTGCATGAGGTTCTAGTAGGTAAATTTCTTCACCACCAGGACCAGCCGCCAATACCATGCCTTCTGACATGCCAAACTTCATTTTGCGTGGTGCAAGGTTAGCAACCATCACCGTGTGTTTGCCTTCTAAGTCTTCTGGTTTATAAGCAGATTTGATACCAGAGAATACAGTGCGAGTTTCGCCACCGATATCTAAAGTCAGTTTTAGCAACTTATTGGCTTTTTCAACGTGCTCTGCTTTGACGATCAAGGCAATACGCAAATCTACTTTCGCGAAGTCATCAAAATTGATTTCCGCTTCGATTGGCTCTTTGCTTAGTTCGGTTTCTGCTTGAGTCGGTTGTGCCGCTTCTTTAGCAGCCGCTTCCGCCGCGGCTTCTACTTTGCCTTCTTCGATAATGGCATCGATTTGCGTTTGCTCAATACGACCCATTAGCGGTTTGAAGGTATTCACCGTACGACCAAACAATAATTCGCTGCGATTGTCCCAGGTTAGCTCTTTGCCTAGGAAAGCTTCAGCATCGGCGACCAAGTTTGGCATGACTGGCTTCAAGTATGTCGCCAAAATAGCGAACATGTTTAAGGCAATAGTACAAACGTCTTGCACTTTCGGTAACGTCGCTTCGTTTTTTGCTAACACCCAAGGTGCTTGCACAGCAATGTACTCGTTTGCCACATCAGCAAGACGCATCACTTCACGAATCGCTTTACCGTATTCACGGCTTTCAAAGTGCTCGGCAATCACTTCGCCCGCATCGATGAAAGATTGGATCATCTCTGCTTCGCTCACATCGATGGCTAATTGACCGTCGAATTTTTTGTTAATGAAGCTCGCTGTACGACTAGCAATGTTAACCACTTTGCCGACTACGTCAGAGTTTACGCGCTGCAAGAAATCACCTAAGTTAAGGTCGATATCATCAACACGAGAATTCAGTTTTGCTGCGTAGTAGTAACGCAAGTATTGTGGGTCCAAATGCTTCAGGTAAGTACGGGCTTTGATAAAGGTACCACGCGACTTCGACATTTTTTCGCCGTCAACCGTTACATAACCATGCGCATTAACCGCGGTTGGTGTGCGGTAGCCAGCACAGTCCAACATTGCAGGCCAGAACAAGGCATGGAAGTTGATGATGTCTTTACCGATGAAGTGATAAAGCTCAGCGTCAGAATCTTTACCCCAGTAATCATCAAATTCTAATCCTTCCGTACGATCACAAAGGTTTTTAAAGCTCGCCATGTAACCAATCGGTGCGTCTAGCCAAACGTAGAAATATTTACCCGGTGCGTCTGGGATTTCAAAACCGAAGTAAGGTGCATCGCGGCTAATGTCCCATTCTTTTAAGCCTGAATCCAACCATTCAGATAGCTTGTTAGCCACTTGGTCTTGCAAGGTGCCGCTGCGCGTCCATTTTGTTAGGAAGTCTTGGAAGTCTGGCAATTTAAAGAAATAGTGTTCAGAGTCTTTTTCAATCGGCGTCGCACCAGAGTAAACAGAGCGAGGATTGATCATTTCCATTGGCGTGTAAGTTGCAGAACATACTTCACAGTTGTCGCCGTATTGATCTTCCGCTTTACACTTAGGACAAGTTCCTTTGATGAAACGATCTGCAAGGAACATTTCTTTCTCTGGGTCATAGGCTTGCACGATAGAGCGAACAGCAATTTTGCCATTATCACGAAGGGCCGTGTAAATGCTGTTTGAGAATTCACGGTTTTCGTCAGAATGCGTAGAGTAGTAGTTGTCGTAACCGATCAAGAAGTCATTAAAGTCAGCCATGTGTTCTTGGCGAACACCCTCGATCAACTCTTCTGAGGTGATGCCATTTTGCGCGGCTTTGATCATAATCGCCGTGCCGTGTGCGTCATCCGCACATACCGCTGTACAAAGATGGCCGCGCATTTTTTGAAAACGCACCCAGATATCTGTTTGGATGTGTTCCAGCATATGCCCCAAATGGATAGAACCATTTGCATAAGGAAGGGCGCTGGTGACTAAAATTTTGCGTTGCGTTTGTGCCATTTTTGATAAGCCTGCTGGATTAAAAAAGGTCGGGTATTCTATCAATAATTAGGTGCAGATGACGAATAAATAAAGCGTCTAAAGGATAGATAATCTAAAAAGGCGTCATTATAAGTCCCAATCTGCCGTGTGCAAGAGCTTGTCTCCTCTCATAGACCTGCTTTTCCGTTTTCTAGGCTTGCTTTTCTGCAATTTGCCCCCAAACTTGGCACAACGTTATAAACTAAACACTCTTTAAGAAATCGTTGCGCGATGTCACGAGCGAAACATAGTAGTCGAGCAATGATGTCTTTATATTACCGCCTTACAAGGAATTCCCATGTTAACTGATGCCCAATTACAGGCGACTTTAGAAACCCTAATCGATGACAATTCTGGTCAAGCTTACGGTGCTGTTTGGAACGTCGTCGCAGATGATAACCGCGTTCATGTCACCTTGACGCTAGGTTATCCTGCACAATCAGAACAAGCCGTATTAGAAGCTAAGATAAAAGAGTTAATGGCGGATTCACGTAGCTTGGTGCTAGACATCGACTTTCAAATCAAAAGCCACGAGACTCAAGGCAACATCGCAGGGCTAAAAGGCGTGAAGAACATTATCGCCGTGGCGTCTGGCAAAGGCGGCGTGGGTAAATCCACTACCACGGTTAACCTTGCCCTTGCCATGGCAAAAGAGGGCGCTCGCGTTGGTATTCTGGATGCGGATATCTACGGCCCAAGCCAAGGCATGTTGCTCGGCTTCGCCGAAGGCACTCGTCCTCAAGTTCGTGAAGACAAATTCTTTGTGCCGCCAACCGCGTTTGGTGTGCAAGTGATGTCTATGGCGTTTCTGACGACTAAAGACACGCCAGTTGCATGGCGTGGCCCAATGGTGACCGGCGCCTTGATGCAGATTTTGACGCAAACCGATTGGAATGATCTCGATTACTTATTTATCGACATGCCACCGGGCACAGGCGACATTCAACTTACCCTAGCGCAAAAAGTGCCAGTGGCAGGTTCCGTCATCGTGACAACGCCGCAAGACATCGCTTTGCTAGATGCTCGTCGCGGAATCGAAATGTTCAACAAGGTAAAAATCCCTGTATTGGGCGTGGTCGAAAACATGTCGACGCACATTTGCTCCAACTGTGGTCACCACGAAGCCATCTTCGGTGACGAAGGCGGCGCGAGCCTAGCGAAAGAATACAACGTCAATGTATTGGGCAAACTGCCATTAAGCCTAGCGATCCGCGAACAGAGCGATGCTGGCCGACCAATCGTAGTAAATGCACCAGAAAGTGATACCGCAGGTATTTATCAGTCGATTGCACGCAAGCTTGGTGCTACCCTTGCATCCCAACAAGGCTCTGAACAAGGTGCGCAATTTGCCATGCCGACCATCAGCATGAGCGACGATTAAAAAACACCGGAATCAGAGCGATCAAATAGAAAATTGAGGAAAAGAAATGCGTTTGTGTGACCGAGATATCATCAAAGCCCTAGACGAAGGTTCCATTATCATCGAACCTCGCCCCGACAACAGCGTCATCAGCGGCGTGTCTGTTGATTTACGATTGGGCAATTCGTTTCGGGTCTTTCAAGGTCACCCAGCACCTTACCTCGACCTAAGTAGCTCTAAAGCCGACTTAAGCAAAGTCATCGAATCCGTTATGAGCGAAGAAATTATCGTCGAAGACGGCAAACCTTTCTTCATTCATCCAGGCGAATTAGTACTTGGCGTGACCAAAGAATCCGTTACCCTGCCTGACAACCTCGTCGGCTGGCTCGATGGGCGTTCTTCTTTAGCACGCCTTGGCTTAATGGTTCACGTAACCGCACACCGCATCGACCCAGGTTGGAGCGGCGGCATCGTTCTAGAATTCCTCAACGGCGGCAAACTGCCAATCGCCCTAAGCCCAGGCATGACAATCGGCGCCATCAACTTTGAAACCATGTCAGGCTCCGCGGATCGTCCTTATAACAAACGTGATAATGCTAAGTATAAAGACCAAACTTCCGCGGTTGGTAGCCGGATTTCCGGCGAGAATTAGTTTTTAATTGCAAATTGGTTTTTCTTACGTTCAATAGGAAAGAGGCTTCGGCCTCTTTTTTTGTTTTAGTTCTGTAGGTTCCATTCAAACGCTCTGGATTCCTGACCTTTATTCCGCTCTGTTGAGCGGGTAACTTTTTGCTAGCGCCCAAAAAGTAACCAAAAATTCGCTTTATCGGGCTATCGCCCAAGCGTCTCATTCATTTTGTTTTACATCACGTCTTGCAAGACGATTTTTATCGTAAGGCATAGATTTTTTTGATGATGCTAGGAAAGGTATTCTTAACTGACTCTGAAACTCCATAAAGTCGCGCAACTTCGTCGCGTCGAACTTACTTTATCGGTGATGCTATTTTTTCGTAGGGCATCATAAGCGCAGCGTAATGTGCCGCTGAAAGCGAAGCTTTCATCGTACCCGATGCAAGTCATTCCCCACAAGGGGACAAGTGCCCGCGAAGGCGGGAATCAATTTTTGACGGTTAATGATAGAGTGTTTATTTAGCTTGATTTGGTGTGTTTTTTTAGGTTGATAAATGTACAGTTTGTTGACATCAACGTCTGAGATAGCGATACTAAGTGGGTAGATGACGTGGCGGTAGAGGCATCCCCACATGAAAAACACCAACCTCATTTGAAGTCGCGGCGGTAGAGGTATCCCCGCAATAAATAGCATCAACCTCAATGGAAGTTCTACTCGAAAAGCCCTTATTTTATAAGGGCTTTTTGTTTTTTATAACAAGGATAGTTATGAAAATCAGGCTGTTAACTGAAGTCTAATATGTCACCATTCAAACGCTTTGTATTCCCTACCTTTTTTCCGCTCTGCTGAGCGGGTAACTTTTGTCCAGATCCACAAAAGTAACCAAAAGGTCTCTTTATCGGGCTATCGCCCAAACGTCTCATTCACTTTGTTTAATATTCGTTTAGCTAGACGACTTTTATCGTAAGGCATAGATTTTTTATTTAGTGAGAGATAGATCGTCAAATAATGACCCTGAAACTCCATAAAGTCGCGCAACTTCGTCGCGTCGAACTGACTCATAGAGAGAAATATAAACTGAAGATACGTCATTCCCGCGAAGGCGGGAATCAAGCTCTTATTGGCTATGGTAGGGCATCATGAGCGAAGCGTAATGTGCCAAATTGAAAGCGAAGCTTTCACATGTAGCTCGTCCTTCAGGGCGACAAAAAATTCTAGAGCGTTTTGTACTGGCAGGAAGCAAGGAAGTCTTTTAGTATCAATGAATAAGAATTCACAGCAAAGAATAACGCGCTGTGGATAAATTAAATAACACGCATGCTTGTTTTTCCAGTTTTCGCTTTTGTTGGTATATCTATTAATGGCTTTAGAGTCAGTGACTTATTGTTATATTAAGAAGATTTTAAATATGTTTAAACGCGCATGCGCACTATTAAAGTTTTATAAGCGAATTAATGAGACCAATGCTCATATGAACAAAAATGATTTAGAAGAACTCGTTGAAATCAGGATAAAGGAGGCTAAGGCTCTCCTAGATGCTGAAAGTTACCAAGGGGCGTATTACCTTGCTGGATATTCGCTAGAATGTGCCATAAAAGTATGTATTGCAAAGCAGGTGCAGCAGTATGATTTCCCAAATTTAGAGTTAGCTAAAAATAGTTACAGCCATAAACTAACAGATTTACTTGGTGTCGCAGGTTTAAAGCAAAAGCTGAGTGAAAAAGAAAAGGAAGACGGAAATTTTCAACTTAACTGGGCAGTCGCAAAAGACTGGAATGAAAAAGCGAGATACGAAAGTAGAGTCGAAGAACGAAAAGCAAAAGATCTCTATGAAGCAATTACACACAATAAATCAGGAATATTGGCATGGCTAAAGACATTTTGGTAACAGAGAGCCTCTCAGACTCTATGATAAAAGCCGGTGCCAAGCTTGTAGAAAAACTTGATGCCCAGCATGCTGAGATAAAAAGTGCGTTTTGGCTTTACTTTTCAGAAGATAAAGTTTGGAGACTAATAATTGCTTCACCTTTGGTCGATTCACTAGGACCACGTGAATACTATAGGAAAGTGGTTAGTGCGAATGATTCTGCATCGGAAAACGAGGAAGTAATATCTTTGAATGACATTGGCGTTACAAATATAGCAAATCAAATTGTTCAACTTTTGAAGGTTACTATAGGTACAGGCGATGGAATTTCTGGTATTCGGTTTTCTAGGAATACAATTAACGGTCATTTCATAGAAGACTCATACATTTACCGATCTAATGTATAGAAATCACCTGCACAGAAAACTAAAAGCTATACTTTTGGTTGCCTGTCAGGCAGCGTTAATAACTCCCTTCGACGCAATCCCGATTGCGCGACCTTATGGAGTTTCAGGGTCATTAACGTAAAGACTGCTCTCTAGCAGCAAGACCAATCCATGCCTTACGATATAAGTCGTGTTGCTAGACGTGATGTTAAACAAAGTGAATGAGACGTTTGGGCGAAAGCCCGATAAAAGATTTTTTTGGTTACTTTTGCATCGATTGGCAAAAGTTACACGCCCAGCAGGGCGGAATAAAGGTAGGGAATCCAAAGCGTTTGAATGGAACCCAAAGAAAAAACTAACCCAACCACACGAAGTGTCCAAATCTATGCGTTTGTTAAAGTCGTCTATCCATCCAAGTCTTGAGTCTCTCGATCAATCTTCCTTTTTACGTCTTGCTGCCCGTGGGATTATTTTAAAAGGTGAGGATATTTTGATGCTGTATACGCAGCGTTACGACGATTACACCTTGCCGGGCGGTGGTATTGATGAGGGTGAGAATCAGGTGGAAGGTTTGATTCGTGAGTTAACGGAGGAGACTGGGGCGCGGAATATTCGTAATGTCGAGTCGTTCGGTTTGTATGAGGAGTTTCGACCCTGGAACAGGGATGGTTTTGATATCATGCAGATGAAGTCTTACTGTTTTACCTGTGAGATTGATGAACAGTTAGGCGAGACGAGTCTGGAAGATTACGAAGTCAAAAACGGTATGAAGCCGGTGTGGATCAATGTCCATGATGCCATTAAGCATAACCTAGATACGATTAAAAATAGCGATAAAAAAGGCATGTCGATTGAACGGGAAACCTTTTTATTGTTAATGATCAGGGATGAGTTGTTGGCTGTCCCAAGCTGATATTTTTATTCTCAAAAGCCTGTCACTGCAAAGTCTAATGCGCTAAGTATGTCATCTCTGAGATGGGCGAGTGAGCCTATTGGTTCTTTTAAAATTCTACTAGGAACGGAGGCGATTTGTGGTGTCAGTAGGATGAGTTGCTCGTTGTTGTATTCGATGATTGGGGTGAGTATCTGCATACTTTCATTTTTAAAGTATTCCAGCTTTCCCAAGGGAATGACGATTCTGCTAGTTAGGTCTGAGAGGATGGGGTTTTGGATGTCGAGAAGAAAGGGGTAGGCTTGTTTTGTCGTTTTGCTTGGGTTTGTGTAGACATCAAACTGTGTCATTAGAACGTCCTGTATTCCTCACCAAAACAACCGTTTTCTTCTACAAATTCATTGTATGACTGAATCGCTGCTCGGTTGTCTGCTTTCCATTGCTCTGCCTGATTCTTGGCGAGTTCTTCTTTTAGTGCGTTTTCTAACATGGCAGATAGGTTGATTTTTAGCGCCCGAGATTTGGCCAACAAATCGCTGTTGATGCTTAGGTTGGCCGCTTTTTTGGGTGCCTTTGAATCAAAGAGTGTTTGCATGCTTCTCACCGTATATTTATGCGTATGTCTATGCGCATAGTAGGATGTTTAATATATGCTGGCAAGGCAATAGGAGAAATGATTAGGGGTAGAGAGTCAGTGTAAAACAAAAAGGCGCTCTGGATTTTTCTTAGAGCGCCTTTTTAGAAGGTGTTGCGTTTCGAAGTGATCACTTTGTGCTGTGTTAAGGCGTTTGTATGTAGTTCACTTCGTATTCGATGTTTTGGCGTAGATCGCTCGGCAAATGCAATGCATCTCCAAGGCGGTCTAGGTAGCGGCGCTCTTCTTCGGTATCGATATCAACCGCGAGCAAGGATACGAGATAAATTTCTGTGGCCTGTTCTTCGTTTTCAGATAGGCGTGCGATGGTAATCGGGTCGCTGGTTGCTCGCAGTTGTTCTACTAAAAACTGTTGTTCTTCTTTGCCAATACTAAGGTCTTTGATTTGTTGTTCGATTCGAGTGCGTTCGGTCGCGTCGATATGTCCATCTGCTTTGGCGGCGCTGATCATAGCTCGAATCAAAATGAGGCGCATGTCTTCGCCCTGTTTAGTTGGTTTTTCCTCGACTAGGTCGAAAATGCTCCCTGTTGGGACAGCAGGTAGGGCGTTAGAGGAATCTGAGTGAAAGCTCTGATTGGATGTTGCTGGGGCGGTTTGTGCTGTGTTTTGGTTTTCTTTGTGAGCGCACCAAGCTTTGTAAGCGATTCCGCCTACCGCAGCCATGCCGCCGTATTTAATTGCCGCGCCGCCCATTTTTCGGGCTTTTTTGTTAGTTAATAACATGGCAGCTAATCCGCCAGCCGCAGCGCCACCCAATAATCCACCGGGCATAGAGCCTGATTTGGCGGCAGTGGTAGCTTTGTCGATTCCAGCACTCGCGGTGCCCATAATACTATTTAAAAGTGAGTTAACATTCATGGTCGAGAGCCTCTGGTCTTGATGTTGTTTGTCGTGATTAAGGACACTGGTTGTTAAGTTAAGCCTGATAGTAGGACACGTAAAGTGCTGGTGAGTTCATCCTTGTTTTTGTGGTGTTATTGTTGTTGGAGGGCAATACTTATGTTTTGCTCAATGAGGTAGGGTATGTTGGTTAGAAAATTTTTATACTTATTACTGTTTATTTTATTACAGGGGTGCTCAGGTATTATGCCGAATTTAGGTGTTTCAAATGGAAAATTAGCCGTCTGTCCTGACTCGCCAAATTGTGTAAGTAGCCAAGCCCAAGCCGAGGATAAGCATTATATTGAACCTATCGAGCTTAAAGGCTCCAATGTCGATGCCCATGACAAAGTGGTTGCGGTACTGGAATCGTTGAAGCGAGTGAAGGTTGTGGTGAATGAAGCGGATTACATTCATGCGGAATTTACGTCGGCGATTTTTCGTTTTGTAGACGATGTGGAGTTTTTGATTTCTGAAGAGCGCGGTGGAGAAGTGGTCATCGATATTCGCTCAGCGTCTCGAGTTGGGCATTCAGACTTTGGCGTGAATCGAAAACGTATGGAAGCCATTCGCAGTAAGTTACAAGAATAGTGCATATGGCGCTGTTATGATTGGCTTCCGTACTTGAAATCCTGAAGACGTCTGTTCGACGCACTTTTTATAAGTGAAGGATTGCGCGACCCTATGGAGTTTCAGAGTCATTAACGGAAATGCTCTCTCGAACAGCAATACAGCTCTATGCCTTACGATATAACGAGCGTAGGTAGAAGTTATGTTCCTATTAAGGAAATGAGGGATTAAAGATCTTAAAGCAAATTTTTTCTTTTCTTTAAACTTAAGTTTTTGGGCGCTAGACAAAAGTTACCCGCTCAGTAGAGCCGAATAAAGGCTAGAAATTCAAAGTGCTTGAATGAAATCCAAAGCACTTGAGTGCAACCTGAAAAAGAAATTAACCAATAACTACAATGTCTCTATTTATACGTTTGTTAAAGTCGTCTGTTAGCTCTAAGTATTTGAATAAAACTAAAGAATTATCTCATTGGACATTTTAATTAAGCATATCGATTGCTTGCCAAATTAGTCGGAAGGCCAGTACCGAAAGTAGTATGTTAAAGATGAGATGATAGTATTTATCTGGCAGCTTTTTGGATAGGTGAAGGCCAACCCAAGTACCCAGTGCTCCACTTATGATCATGAAGATTAGTAGGGGAATCCATGGTGTTAGGTTAAAGCCAGTGTAGCCAAAGATGGCTATTTTGCAGGTGTGTTGAAGTGTCATTACAGCTGCAAAGGTAGCGATTGTTTTTAATTTATCTGTATGGATTTGTTTAACAAAAGCTCCTACTAAAGGGCCGGTGGCGCCAACAAAAAGTGTTAAGAATGTTGTGATTAAACTGGCGGTTGCTATACCTATAGTTCCTAAGGCTATTTTGGGGAGTTTTGGTCCCCAACATAAAAATAAAATAAATCCAGCTATCGATAGATACATGATGGCTGGTGGTAAGGTGACAAGTACAAGCAACCCAATTAAAGAACCAATAATCGCCCCAGGTAGGAAAGCGATGATTACTTTCCAATCAATATTATGCCAACTCATTCCAGCTCTGCCCGCGTTAGAGCCGAATTGAATAATTCCATGAATAGGAATGATAAGTTGTGGTGGCATAATTTGGGCAATAATGCCAAGCATTAATATACCTCCGCCAGCACCAAGGCTGGCAGTTAGCATGGACGTAAAAAATGCGCTAATAACTAAGGTTACGAATACAAACTCAGATAGCGTGTATAAAATAATTTCCATCAGTTTTTCTTTTGCAGTAGTTGATGTTTTGTTAACCCAGTGGCCAAGGTAGCGTTATCCAGTCTTGTAGTAAGCCAATCGGTAAATCGAGCACCATTAGGTAAGATAAGGTTGTGATAAACGTCATTGCGAGAATCGAGAGGATGAGAGATTTTAGCCATGACAATTGGGCTTTTAACTTCAGAAAAATAATAAAGAATGCAAAGGTTGCAATGACAAAACCGACTAGGTAATACGATGCTATTAAGCCGCCAATCCAACATAAGTAGAGATAGAAAGATTCTTTATTTTCTTCCTTTGGAGCTTCTTCATCGTAATTGACTTGGCTGTAATCTCCATCTGTAACCAGTTTTCTTAGAATTAATAAAGAAAGACAAATTAAGCAAACAGCTATGCCTGCTGGAAATATACGAGCAAGCATAGATACTTGAAATGCATCGTATAAAGCGTAGAGCGAAAGACTTAATATCGCCAAAACAAATAACACTTGAGGAGCTATATTGGCGGCTAAGTAACGGTTGTTTGATTCTTTGTTTTTTCGTTTCGCTTTTAGTTGAAGGGCTGTAAAGGTTAGCGAGCTAACAACAATAAAACCAATAATCAGTACGCCAGGTTTTAAGAGGAATCCCCAGCCGTCAAATTGAGCCGCTTGATAGAGATAATTTTCCATTCCTGAAGCAAGTACATAACCAATCAAAAAAGCAGGACGAGGCCAGCCAAAGCGTTTGAAAAAAGCACCTAATATACCAATACCAATTAATGCGGTTAAATCACTAAGATCTCTAGTTGCCTGAAACGCGGCAAAGCAAATCACTGCAATCATGAAAGGCGCTAAAATTGCGTAAGGAATAGTTGTGAGTTTCGCTACCCATTTGGACATGAATAAACATGCGCCAGCGCCTAATACGTTAGCAAGAGCCAAAGACCAGATAATGGTGTAGGTGATGTCTAGATTTGTGCTTACCATTGATGGACCAGGCTCTAATCCTATTAAAATCATACCACCTAGGAAAACAGCCATTCCGCCAGAGCCTGGGATGCCGAACAGAATAGTTGGAATTAGCGCGCCACCTTCTTTGGCGTTATTGGATGATTCTGGAGCAATTACACCACGGATATCGCCTTTGCCGAATTGGCTTTTATCTTTGCTGGTTTGGACCGCGTGACCGTAGGAAATCCAGTCGACTACGCTGCCACCTAAACCTGGCAAGGCGCCAACAACACAGCCAATACATGCACAACGAAAAGCAAGCCATCTATGGGTTATTAAGTCTTTTACGCCAGCCATCCATCCTCCGCCTAGCCCTGATGCTTCGGCGATTTGGCGTTTACTACGAAGTAGATCAACAATTTCAGGTATGGCGAAGATACCCAAACCAACGACAACCAATGGTAGGCCATCCATTAGATAATCGATATTGAAGAATAAACGGAATTCGCCTGTGGCTGGTGCACCACCAATGGTGCCTAGCATTAAACCTAATGCACAGGCACATAGACCTTTCATTAAGCTGTTTCCTGCTAGTCCACCAACCATGCTTAAACCTAATAGAGTAAGCATAAATAATTCCGCTGAACCAAAAGCGAGAATGACAGGGCGTGCAATAAGTACAAATACAGTCAGAACAGCTGCACCAAATAGTCCGCCAAAAAGAGAAGCAGAGAATGCGGCGGAAAGAGCTCGTGCTGCTTGCCCCTTTTTAGCCAAAGGAAAGCCATCGAGAACGGTAGCTTGAGACCCGCTGGAACCTGGGATACCCATTAATACTGATGTGAAAGTATCTGACGTTGGGATAACAGCGACCAAACCAATTAACATGGCTAAAGCCGAGGTCACGTCCATCCCATAAATGAAGGGTAATAGCAGAGACAAGCCAGCGATACCCCCAAGTCCAGGAAATATACCGACAGCTAAGCCTAATACAACGCCGACGCACAGAAACATTAAATGTTCTATGGATAGGACGGAGTAAAAAGCACTCATGAATACATCTAACATGATTTTTACCTAAAAAAGCCAATAAGAAGCATGGGAGTAATCCCATGCTTGGTTGAAAGTTTTGTTGGGTTAACTGAGTAGTTCGTTAGAATTTGACGTTGTAGTTTTTACTTAGCCAATTCTGGATCCATTTTTTGTCGTCGTCTGATAGGCTGAAGATTTGATTGAAAGCGTTTTCTACCTTTTTGTCTCCGACGATTTGTTCATAGTCTCCAATGGCTAGACTGGCATCTTCTTTAAAGCCGTCTTGATTGATAATATCAATCATTGTTTTACGGTAAGTTTGAACTACATCACTTGGAGTATCTTTTGGTAAAAAGAGAATTTTCTGAGCTGCGAACCCTGCAATGAAGAAGGTTTTCCAAACATTGTAGGCTTGTCCTGTTGGTTTATGGCCATTCAGCATTTCGTAGACTTCTGGAAAGCTTGGTAAGTCAGGGAAAGATGGATCTCGCTGGATGTTGCCATCTTCATCTAGTGCTCCCCAAGTCATAATTGGAATCGCGCTTCCTTCTTCTACAAGTGGCGTAACTTTTTGGATATAAGGGGCAGAAGTTTGATAATCCACATTTACTTCACCACGCTCAAAGGCTAGTCGTCCAGCACTTCGATCCATACCAAAAACAGGCTTTACATTTAATTTAAGCATGTCCATGGCAAGCAATGGCACTAGATCAAGAGACGTCGGCCCTAGGCTAGGAAAGATAAGCTCTTTGTTTTTGATTTTTACCAAATCTTGGGCGGATTTAATGCCTAGGCTTGAACTGACGTAGAAAACACCACCAGTTGGTGTAGCAAAAACGGCCTTCCAATCTTTTGGCTCGTAGCGGGCGCGCTTATCACCAAGAAGGTAGTAAAAAAGAGTCGATGCTGTAGACCCGAAAATATGAAGGCCATCATTTTTAGCTCGTTTGTCGAATTGATTTGCACCGTTTATAGAGCCGCCACCAGGTACGTTTTTAATTACTATGGTTGCCGGTAGAGCTTGAGATAATTTTGGGAGGAAGAAGCGTGCCCATGTGTCTGTACCGCCACCTTCTTTAAAAGGAACGATCCATTCAACTCGCTCACCACTAAAATCTGCAGCAATTGCAGTATTGGAGATGCTGGATGTGATAATGGCAAGGCTGGAGGCTAGTCCAAACATTAGTTTCTTCATACATATTCCTACTTTTTTGTTGTTAGAGTTGGCGTAGTATAAAAAATGAAGCTTTCAGAAACCTTTCAATTTTGGGAAGAAGAGTTTTATTTGTTAAACATCATGGCGTTCTCCCATTCTTTTAATAGGATGTTACGTTTGGCTTGATCCGTTAATAAGATGATTGGAAACCCGAAGGTGATTGGGATAAGAGGGCTCTGTGTTGATAGGCGCAATTTATTTATTGGGCTATTTGAACTGGCATCTGGCTTGATGGGAATAAGACTGGAGTCGTTTTCAATGATTTTTTGCCCTTCATCAGAGAGAATAAAGTCAATGAACTGTCTGGCTAGCTCTATGTGTTTAGAGTACTTCGGAACGAGGGCGCTACGTAAAATCACGGAAGTATAATCCGATGGAAATATCACTTCAATTTCAGGAAAGCGAGTCGCCCAATCTGAGGCATAAGACCCTAAAACATTATAGGCAATATAAATATCTTGGTTTGCTAATGCTCCCAGCATGGATGTGCTATTGGCATAGAGTTGTGCATTGTGAGCGCCAAACACTTCGAGTAAACGACCATAAGTGCGTGATTGTTGGCTATCATGAGCCCATGTTAAATAGCCTAAACCGACAGTTTCGATGTCTAGTAGTCCAATTTTATTGTAGAAAGATGTACTTTTTTTGCGGATCAAGTTGAGTAGGTCTGTACGATTTTTAGGAGTAGGGTCGTCATCTAATATAGCTTTATTAACCGCAATGGCTACTGGCTCATAGGTGAATGCAAATACTTCATCTCTCCAGTTTGCCCATTCGGGTAACTGTTTTGTTTGGTCGGAACTGAAGGCATAAGTTAGTCCGTCATTAACAAGTTTAATTTGTAAGTCCATGGCAGGGCTTAAAAGGAGGTCAGGCCAATCATTACTTGATCTAACTGTATCGTCTAACTCCCTAGTACTAAATTCTTTATAAAAAACTGATATATTAGGCATACGCTGCTGAAAGGAGCGTATGACTGGATAGATCGCCTGATAATCCGCCGCACCATAAATTGTTAAAGTGTTTTCCTCTATAGGAGTATTCAATAAGCTTGGGAAATAATATTCATCTGCTGCTAATGTAGTGTGATGAATAGTTGCTATAAGAAAAAGAGCAAGATAACGGCAGTAGGTAAGATAGCCGTGAAAAAAATCTTGGTGAGCATCATCATTGCACCACTTAACTTTCATATTGTTTCTCTTGTTGGAAGCGTACTTCGACGATTAATCCTGTTGGCTGATTATCTTTTAATTCCAAGATCGCATAGTGGTGTTCGGCTACTTCGCTTGCTATTGCTAAACCGATTCCTGTGCCGGATTTTATATTATTTTTGGAACGGTAGAGGTATTCGAATACTCGCTCTTTTTCACTGTCTGGAATGCCATAACCGTGATCCCGAATTTGTAAAATAATACTGTCGACTGATGTATCAATTGATACTTCCACTGGGCTGTCTTTTGGGCTGTATTTAACGGCATTTTCGAGAAGGTTTCTGACCATCTGTTTAAGCGCATATTCGTTCCCGGTGATCATCGCTTCTTTCTCTTCGCTTACATAGGCTATTTCTACGTCGCTTTCCAGCGCTACCACAGTAACTTCTCGACATATATCTGTAACAAGTTTGGGTAGTGAGATAGCAACTTTGTCATCACTTTGGAAGCGGTGCGCTAAATTTGCTTGGTTTAATAGCATAGAAATAATGACAGTTAGTTCATCGCAGCAGGCAATGACGTTTTTTAGTTGCTCGTTTCGGCTGTGGGAGTCATGTTCTTCTAGAGCACTTTGGGCTTCGGAGCGCAACCCTGCAAGCGGCGTTCTTAGTTGGTGAGCCGCTTCTCCTGTAAAGCGCTTTAAGCGTTTTAATGTAGTATTTAGTTTTTCCATAAAGTAATTAATGGAGCCAAGTAGTGGCTGGATTTCTTTTGGTACTATCATCTTTATCGGCGACAGATCTGTAGACGATCGAGACTCCAAAGCAATTCCTAAGGATTTAAGTGGGCGTAATACTAGCCATATTCCGATGGTAATTAGCAGCATAAAAACGCAAAAAAACAACAGTACAAATTGAGTAACGAAAAGGCTCATTTCTTTTGCTAGTGCCTCTCGGGCGATAGATGTTTGCCCTAATGTAATGACAATACTAGTATCGATATCGGTATCTAATAATCGTTTTTTGAGCTGTACAAAGCGTACCGATTCACCGCTATAAAAATCGTTGTAATAAAGCGGTGTTGTTTTTGGTGTTTTCGAAGGCAGGGGAAGGTCATCATAACCTGTGATAAGTGTGTTGTTTACGTCTCTTACGGCATAAAAACCTCTATCTCTTGGCGACATGGCTAGTATTTCAAAAGCAGATAAAGGTAAGTCGACGATGAGCTCTCCATCAACCAATGTGATGCTTTCTGCCATTTGAAGAGCCGCGCCTAGTAATTGATTATCGTAAGATATACGCGCTGCACGGTGACCATATAAATTGGCAGACCAATAAGCCAGCAAGCACATAACTAGTAAGATGCTGCTTGTAACAAGTAAAACTCTTTGACGAATAGAGTAGTTGCGTAAGATCATTTTACTCTATCCAATAAATAGCCTAATCCTCTGAGTGTTCGAAGGTTAAAATTTTTGCAGTCTGCAAGTGACTTTCTAAGACGAGCAACATAAATTTCAATGGCGCTTGAGTTTGGTGCATCATCGAAGTTGTATAAGTGCTCTATTAGATATTCTTTGCTCAGAGCTTGTCCCGCATGGCTAAGGAAAATGTTTAATAATCGATATTCAGTATTGGTTACCGCGATGGGGGTGTTATTAATAAAAACAGAGCATGCTTGTCGGTCAACGATCAAGTCTCCGTGTTCTATGACATTTTTGGCCATTCCTTGACTGCGACGTAAGAGAGCAAGGCAGCGAGCTTCTAATTCGGAAAAGTCAAAAGGTTTTGTCATATAGTCATCAGCGCCAAGGTTGAGTAAGGATATTTTATCTTCCATTTGGTCTTTGGCAGTAAGTACTAATACAGGGGTGATTTTTCCTTGATTACGGAGATTTTTTAGAACAGTTTGGCCGTCTATTCCAGGTAGATTTAGGTCAAGAATCACGAGATCATATTCTTGAACTTTTAGAAAGTGATCTGCCTCTACTCCTGTCATGGCTAAGTCGACCGCATGTCCCATTTTTGTGATTTTAGCTAATACTGATTTAGATAAAATAACGTCATCTTCAGCAAAAAGTACACGCATGACTGGACCCTGTTCAGCGTTATTTATAATACTCAATATAACAATTTGCTTTTTGTTTAGCACATTTCATTTGTCATGTTGAGTACCTTAAGCGTATTTAGTAATGGATAAGTATGGCTAGATGTTAATATAGTTTTCAAACATTATCTTTATTAAGAACCAATATTGTGTCTATTACATACCTTGTGTTGTTGAGTTTCTATGGCTCCCTAAGCCTAATTACCTTCTGTTTCTATGGTGTGGATAAGTCCGCGGCTAAGCGTGGAAAGCAGAGAATTCGGGAATCTACTTTGCATTTTCTGTCGTTGTTTGGCGGTTGGTTTGGTGCTCTGTTGGGGCAGAAGGTGTTTCGTCACAAGACGAAGAAGTTACGGTTTTTGGTGGTGTTTTGGCTGACGGTTGTGGTGAATGTCGCGACGATGGGCTACGCAGTTTATTTTTTTCAATTCTCTTAATCTTGGTTAATCTCGTTACGTTATGTAATAACCATAGATTTTTTATTCAAACTCCGTAGATAATTAGTGCTCATATGAGAGCGCTTTGATTAGTTGTCTTCTACAATCCATGAATGACACTGATTTTTTATCTTTAGGTGTAATGTTTTATGAAAAACAATGAGCTAGCCATTAGCCTTGCAGATGTAATGGAGCTGATGCTCGATTCTGTTTGTGTTGTTGATCGCAATGGAAGTTTTGTTTTTGTTAGTGCGGCTTTTGAAAATATGTTTGGCTACGCGCCCCATGAAGTGATTGGCAAGCCTATGGTCGATATGGTGTATCCAGATGATAGGGAGAAAACGCTAGGTATCGCTGAGTCTGTTGTTAGTGGTCAGATTCTGCCGCGCTTCGAGAACCGTTGGGTACGTAAAGATGGCAAGGTGGTAAATGTGCTGTGGTCGGCTCGGTGGTCGGAAGAGCACCAGGTGCGAATCGCAGTTGCTCATGATATTACCGAGCGCAAGGAAATGGAGGCTCAGCTGCTTTACGCTGCGGGTCATGATGATTTGACGGATTTACCGAATCGTACTTTGTTGTTAGACCGTTTGCAGGCGTCGCTAACATTGGCGGAGCGTGAGCATGTCGGTTTATCGGTTTTGTTTATTGATATTGATGGTTTTAAAGATATTAATGATGGCTATGGCCATGCAATAGGTGATTTATTGTTACAACTAATAGCTAAAAGGCTAGGTGCTTGTGTTCGTAAGTCAGACACGGTTGGACGTCTGGGCGGCGATGAGTTTTTAATTATTTTAAATAAAGTGAATAATGCGGAAAGTGCGGCCTTGGTCGCTGAAAAAATCCGTGCTGCTTTATCTGAAGTTTTTGTTGTTGAAGGCTCTACATTGTCTGTTTCTGCCAGCATTGGTATTGCTAGTTACCCTGAAAACGGTAAAGAGCCATTGGATTTGGTGCAGTCTGCTGATCATGCTATGTACCAAGCAAAAAATAATGGTGGCGATAAGGTTATTTTGGCGGCTTCTTAGGGATTTTTAGTTTGGGTTATTGAGCCCTTCTTATCGAGAAGGTAATATCTTTGTCACGTCTCATCACTCTTCTGTCAGTCTATTTTCTGGTTAAAATTAGCAAATATACTGGAAATACACATTCTGTTTGATCCGTGGTTTACGATTTGCTTTCTTCGTGCTGGTTTCCGTTTTACTATCGGGGGATTGGGCGAGAAGCAAAGTCTAGAGTCCACATAATATCAGTGTCGATCACTGGTGTTGTTTGTAATCATTTAACTTTATAGGAAACAATAATGGCGGCTTTTGGTAGCGTGTTTATGCCTAAAATGGCGTTGGCAACATTCGAAAATAATCAATGGAGTGATGCAAGCATTGTCGCATCGGACAGCATTCAGTTGCATCCTGGTGCCCACGTATTGCATTACTCAAGTACTTGTTTTGAAGGTTTGAAGGCGTTTCGTCATGCTGATGGCAGTGTACATGTGTTTCGTATGGACCAAAATATTAAGCGTTTAGCTCAAAGTAGCCGTTTATTGTCTTTGCCTACAATTGATGAAGCGCAAGTTTCTAAAATGATTGTTGATGCTGTTGCTGAGTTTGCTACTGATGTGCCTGAGCCACCAGGGTCTATGTACATTCGCCCAACTCACATTGGTACGGAAGCGGCAGTGGGTAAAGCAGCTGCGCCAACAGCTACGTCTATGTTGTATGTTTTGTTGTCTCCTGTAGGTGATTATTTTACTGGCGGCGCTAAAGCACTTCGTCTTTTGTTGGATGAAACCGGTATGCGTTGCGCGCCTCATATGGGCATGATCAAAAGTGGTGGTAACTACGCGAGTGCTTTAGGTCCTATTTCTAGAGCGAAAGCAGAAGTGCAAGCAGACCAAATTTTGTTCTGCCCAAATGGCGACGTACAAGAAACTGGCGCGGCAAACTTCTTGTTGATCGATGGTAATGAAATCATTACTAAAGGCTTAGATTCTTCTTTCCTACATGGCGTGACTCGTTCTTCTATCCTAACGCTTGCTGCAGATTTGGGTATGACGGTAACTGAACGTGATTTGACGGTTGCGGAATTGCTAGAACGTGCCGCTAAGCCTGAAGTGGAAGCTGTTTTGTCTGGTACAGCGGCAGTATTAACGTCTGTTGGTACCTTTATCCATAATGATAAAGAGTACAAAGTAGGTACTGGTGAACCAGGTCCTATCGCGCTAAAACTTCGCCAAGCATTGAATGATATTCAGTGGGGTAAAGCGGAAGACAAGCACAATTGGCTAACCAAAGTTTGCTAAGTTAAAGCTGTTTTAAACTGCAAAAAAACGGGCTGACATGTTGAGTGTCAGCCCGTTTTTTATGGTGTTTGAATCGGTTTAGAAATTGAGTCTTAGTGACGCAAACATGGCGTTTAGGTCGTTGCCATTGGTTTCTGCGGTGTCGTAGTTAGCTGCCACGGAAAAGTTTGGCGTGACATAGTATCTAAGGGCAGCGGCAAAGCTGGTATCGGTTTGTGAGTAAACATCGTCGTGTTTAATTTTACCTTCTAACTCGACACGGTTTGATAAAGTGGTTCGTACCCCCAAAGAGATTCTAAAACCTGTTTCGTCGTTGTTACCATAGTCCGCTTTTATGTATTGCAGTATGCCGAATACATTGGACTGACCTCCAACTGGCGCATAGACACCTGCACCTATAGCCAATACATCGAGCTCGCCGTATTCTGTGGTCTCAAGCGCAACAAAAGGGCCTGCAGATGTTTCAACGGCGCCAGAAAGTGATGAGTAGTCATCGGATGATGAAGATGAGTCTGGGTCAATTTTGCCAAATCCGTAATCTATATAATCAAATGGACCTGCTTGAGCACCTGCTGATAAAGCACATGCTGTGGCTGTTAAGCTAGATAGTATTATGTTTTTCATGTTCATATCCTTTGTTTTGATTTATGGGAAATCTGTCACATAAGGCGTTGGAACGATTCTTTCCCCCTTTAGTCTGCGGCGGGTGAAGAGATTAGTTTAGTGGAACAGGGCGGTTTTTTTGTCAATCTGACGTATTTTACGGTAACTTTACGGTATTTGACGATATTGGTTTTTAGTTATGGGTGAAGGAAGTTGTCTATGAAAGATGTTTTGAGAAAGATCTGTTCTCCAGTATTGGGAATGTTCGAATCTGGCGAGGGGGATTTTGACTATAAGTCATCCCATCGAACGATATTGATAGTGTTGGGCTTACTTTGTTTTTTGATCGGATCTGTTTCTTTGGTGATGACGCTGATGACAGGTGAAGCGGCCGGTATTATACCTATCATGGTGTTTTTTCTAATGGGCTTAGTATGCGAAATTGTAGGCTTGTTAGGTAGTGATCGTGCAGTGGCAAGAATTTGGAAACGTAGCTAATTAGATCGTTTTATAGTGTGCAGAATACGAAAACAGCGACCCTAGTCTAGGGTCGCTGTTTGTTGTCTGCTATCTGTAGTGATAGTTATTTACGATCTTTGCCGTGATGACGAGGCATGTCATCACAATCTTCCATGCGCTCTTTTTGTAGCTCGATGAATTTAGTTTTTTGTTCTGGAGTTAAGATACTGAGCATTTTGTGCTGTTTGCTTAGCATGTCAACTTGACGCTTAACTTGTTTGTCTGACATTTCTTGTGCTAGTTCAGTGGCTTTAGCTGGATCAAATTTATCAGCCATCAGTAGGCTATTTACTTTATCAAAATGAGCCATACGAGCTTTTTCGCCTTGCTCTTTTTTGTCATTGAAGCGCTCTTTCATTTCTTCTTTGTTAGCTTGACGAAGCGTTTTGAATTGCTCTTTCTGGCTGTCTGTTAGATTCAATTCTTTCATCATGCCTCGGTCTAGACCTGGACGACATTCTTCCTGTGAGCCTTTGTGATCTTTTCCGCCAAACGCAAATGCGCTAGTGCTCAATACTAGTGGTAAAACAACAGAGGCTAGAATAAGTTTTTTTGCCATTTTCATATTTTCTTCCTTATATACTTTAGGGGATCAGATTATTGATAAGTACTGCGTTCTGAACGCATGGGAGTAGAATAGAGGCTGTAAGGTAAAGTGGCGTATTAGCTAGGTAAAGTATCGTAAAGGCTGCACCGCGCTTAGTATTTCGACGTAAAATGTTACCCATCAGCAAGAGTTTTATTCGCTAGCTACAGATTAATCCAAACCGTTTTAGGAACTATTGATGCCACATATTTTAATAATCGATGATGATGTTGAATTGAGTGATTTGCTCAAAGAAGTTTTATCTTTTGAGAATTGTGCTGTTTCTGCTGCCTATGATGGTGAAGCGGGTTTGGCAGCGATGGATGATAGTGTGGATTTGATATTGCTTGATGTCATGATGCCTAAGCTAAACGGTTTTGAAACTCTGAAGCAGTTGCGTGAAAAATGGGATGTGCCTGTTTTGATGTTAACGGCGAAAGGTGAAGAGATTGATCGTGTGGTTGGTCTTGAGCTAGGTGCGGATGATTATTTGCCAAAGCCATTTAGTGAGCGCGAGTTGTTGGCAAGAATTCGTGCCATTTTACGCAGGACTCAAGCAAGCAAAGGTCAGCAACAAAATGATTTTGTGACATATCGAGACATCAAACTTTATCCAGGTCGCCTTGAAGCGTATTGCAATGGTGATTTGTTGGATTTGACCAGTACTGAGTTTGCGCTTTTGCATTATTTTTTACTTCATCCCGGTAACGTTTTAACCAAAGAAGACTTAAGTTTGGATGTGTTAGGTAAACGTTTGGCGGCTTTTGATCGAGCGATTGATATGCATGTCTCGAATTTACGTAAAAAACTGCCAGACTGGCCGAATGGCAAACCTCGTATTAAAACCTTGCGTGGACGCGGTTATTTACTGGTGGAGGGCGACTGATGCGTTTGCCAAAGATCACTAGTTTGTACGGTCGTATTTTCGCTATTTTTTGGTTTACCATGTTTTTGGTGATTTTGGCTGTGTTGGCTTTGCCGCATTTTGATCCTCGTAAACCACGAGATATTCCTCCTCCTCATTATGATCGGATGCTGCAAATACGTGACCAAGTTGAGCGGACTTTTGCTTCTGCTCCGGATTTTGTTCAGGTTCTACATAATCTAGAAGGTTGGTCTCGCCATGGACCAGACGATAATAAACTGCGCCTTTTTATTACTGACCTTGATGGTAATGTGATTACTACTGATCGCCGCCCTGATTTTAGTTATAAGGCATTACGCAATTTTGTGACTTCTATTGATAACCCTCAGGAACCCCAGCAAAAACTGTACGGCAAGACGATGATTTCTGGCCCTCTTCCTATTCGGTTGGCCAAGAACGATTATTTTCTTTATATCGGAACTCGCTGGAGTGAGCCTCCGCATTTTTTATTACAACTCTTTGATCATCCTTTTCGTTTGTTGTTGGCAGTAATGTTGGTTAGTACACCTTTGTTATTGTGGTTGGCATGGGCGTTGAGTCAGCCTGCCCGTCGTCTTGAAAGAGCGGCGCAGCGTGTGTCACAAGGCGTGTTTGAAATTGATCCTGAGCTTGAAAAAGGTACCTCAGAGTTTCGCCAAGCAGGTGCCAGTTTTAATCAGATGGTAACGGCCGTAAACTTGATGATTACTCGGCAACAGCGTTTGCTATCGGACATTTCTCATGAGCTACGCTCACCTTTGACTCGCCTAAGAATGGCGCAAGCTTTGGCAAAACGAAAGCTAGGCGATAGTACGGATTTAACGCGCATTGATACGGAAGCTCAGCGTCTTGAGCAAATGATAGGCAAGTTGCTTGAATTGTCTAGCGTGCAAGTGGATAGTCATTTGAATCGAGAAATTCAACCGCTATCGAGTCTTTTTGATGCTTTGTTAGCCGACAGTCAGTTTGAAGCTGAACACATGGGTAAGACCTTGCTTTTGTCGGCTGTCCCTAATCGAATGATTAACTGTCATCCTCAATTGTTAATGAGTGCTTTAGAAAACATTGTCCGTAATGCCATTCATTATGGTAAAAACCAAATTCAGGTTTCATTGGATGTTCATTCAGATACGTTATCTATCCGAGTAGAAGACGATGGTGATGGTGTGCCTGAGGATGAGTTTGATTCTATTTTTAGGCCTTTTTATCGGGTTTCAACAGCACGTGACCGCCACAGTGGTGGCGCAGGGTTGGGTTTAGCTATCGCCGAAAATGCGGTTCGTCAACATAATGGTATGATCAGAGCTGCTCGAAGTGAACTGGGCGGGTTGCTGGTGGAAGTGACTTTGCCGCTGCAAGAAGAACCATAGTGCTTCTTTAATTTTTTTTAGGAAAGTATTATCTTTGTTTTTACGAAAGCATTAGTAGACAAAGCGATTAATTCAGCTCATATTAGAACCTCATCGTTCTTATTATGCATTCGGTTAATCGCTTTCCCCAAAAGCTATCCCTAAAAGTACTGAGTAACGCAGAGAGTATTTCTCTCTCGCACCTTGCCTTTTTTATACTTTATTTGAATAAGAAATTTGCTAATAAGCGCTTGGTCTATTTGTTTAGACTCGTTTTTAAAAACAAGAAAAGAGAGAAGCCTTGTCGTTTTTCTCTAAAACCATAGGTAATACATGATAAATACAGCCAAAGAATTTGTACTACAGCGAATTTGCATCTTTGCAAGCCAGACATTCGACCCTAACTCCGACTCGCAAGTGGTTGGATTATTAAAAAGTAAATTCAATATCCGTTTACCGCAGAGACGTTCTATTAATGAGTCTTTATCTTCTTCCGTTAGCGATCATGAAATTATCTCTTTGATTCTAAAGTATCGTTCAATGACAGAATCTTAAGTTCAAACCGTTAAGTCTTCTTTATTTTTTGACACACAAAAAGATTGCGTTACCAGATAGCTTCTCCCAAGGTATGATTTTGTCGTGTTCATGTTCAAATACATGAACGTCAAAATATGGCATTAACAGCGCTTGTAGTTCATTAAAGCTTAGTGCCACCATAGGGTGCTCGTCTGTCCAGAGCTGAGTGTGTTGCGCACTTGTTTTTTCAATGCTCAGCTTTAGTGTTTGCTTTTCTCCCTCACCACAGTAATACCAAGAAGAACCAAACGAAAACTCGCTGTTATCGTGCATCACACTGTGCTTGGCTGATAGGGTATTATCTATATGGTTTTTATCGACCGAATTGAAACAAAAAACACCGCCAGTATTGAGAGCTTTGTGCACGCTTTGAATGCAACTTGTTAGGTTTTTAATATCGCCGCTATAATGGACTGAGTATAAAAAACAGGTGATCAAGTCATAAGGCTCAGCTGCATCAAATGCACACATATTACCTAATTCGAAGTAAGCGTTAGGGCATCGTTGTTGTGCTATATCCAGCATTGGTTGATTTATATCCAAGCCGCTTGATTGATAGCCTTCTTGGCTAAGATAGCTGATATGTGGACCAGTACCACAAGCCAAATCCAAATGTTGTTTCCCGCCATTGCCGAAAATCTGATGAAGTCTATGCGCGCTGTTGCTTTGGGCTTGATAATTAATATCGGCACACATTAGATCGTAATAGCCGGATAAGTCCGTATAGAGCGCGTTGTCAGACATGTTTTCTTCACTTGGAGGGGATAAAATTTGATGGCGAATAATATAGTAGATCGCACTTTTTGCGAAGCAAAAAAACAGGAACAAAGAGCGACTTTGTTCCTGTTTTTTTATTGGAGTTTCGTTATCTTAATTAGACAAAGATAAAGAATTTAGCGATAAACAAGGCAGCTAAAAGGTATACCGCAATGCCTACTTGCTTGCCTTGACCTGATAATAGCTTGATCACAGCGTAGCTGATGAAGGACAAAGCAATACCATCTGCGATTGAGTAGGTTAGTGGCATGGTGAAAGCCGCAATCAGGACTGGTGCCGCTTCGGTAATATCATCCCAATCTACATGCGCTAGGCTGCTTGTCATTAATACAGCAACGTACATTAACGCGCCAGCTGTTGCATAAGCAGGGATAGATCCAGCCAATGGCGCAAAGAACAGGCTTAGTAAAAATAATAACGCAACAACTACGGCTGTCAAGCCAGTACGTCCACCAGCGGCAACGCCTGAAGCGCTTTCGATATAACTTGTTGTAGAAGATGTGCCTAGTGCAGCACCAACCACAGTAGCGCTAGAGTCTGCTAACAAGGCTTTTTTAAGACGCGGCAGTTTGCCTTCTTTATCTAATAAGCCACCACGTTGGCCAACGCCAATTAACGTGCCTGATGTATCAAATAAATCGACAAAGAAAAATGCGAAAATAACGCTTAGCATACTGATTTGGAAAGCACCTTCTATGTCCATTGCTAAGAAAGTAGGCGCAACGGAAGGAGGCATAGAAACTAATCCGCCGAATTCATTTTGACCAAATAGAATCGACAAAACCGTCACAAAAAGTATGCCGATCATTACTGCGCCTGTGATATTCAAATACGCCAAAGCACAGATAACAAAAAAGCCAAGTAAGCCATAAATCGCAGATGGCGAAGATAGGTCGCCTAAGGACACCATTGTCGCTGGATTTTTTACAATAATGCCTGAGTTTTGCAGTGCAATCATGGCTAAGAAAAGACCGATACCTGCCGCAATCCCCAGCTTCAATGAAGACGGAATGGCATTAATAACCCATTCACGAATTCGAAAAATACTGATGAAAATGAAAAGAATACCGGATAAGAAAACAGCGCCAAGTGCTTGCTCCCATGTGTAGCCCATGCCTAAGACTACACCGTAGGTAAAGAAGGCGTTTAATCCCATTCCTGGTGCTAGAGCGATTGGGTAGTTTGCATACAGACCCATAATCAAGCAACCAATTGCAGCTGCAAGACAGGTTGCTACAAATACAGCACCTTGATCCATGCCTGCTTGAGCAAGAATAGAAGGGTTAACGAAAATGATATAAGCCATCGTCAAGAAGGTGGTAATACCTCCGATAACTTCATTACGTACCGTGGTGTTGTGCGCTTTAAGTTTGAAATAACGTTCGAGCATGAGGGGGACCTTTTGCTAGTAGACGACGGCGATTATTTTATTGAGAGATTACTTATGCAGATTTGCTCTCAATAAAATATGCCGAGACAAGTTTAGTAACTGATCATTTGGTCAGTAAATAATTTCGGCGGCAAGTATAAAAAATTCGAGATGGTTTGGGGAGATAAATTGTAAGAAATAATCGATGTAATGGAGTTAAACAGTAAAAACTCACTAGTTGTGTGAGTTTTTACTGTTTATCCTGTGTTTTCTGACCGTTAAAGGACAGTTAACGGGTATTTATAATTTAGAGACTTGATAACCGCTGGCTTTAAGTTTTGCAAGTAAACTGTCTGGCCCAGCAAGGTGCATTGCTCCAACCATGATGAATTCGACTTCATCGTTCTTTAGCATATTTTCAATTTGCGCTATCCAAAGATTGTTTCGATCGACTAAAAGCGATTGATATACTTCAGGGTAATCTTGTCTAAAATCTGTTAACTCAATATCTGCCATGGTTTCCATATCGCCTTTTCTCCAGCTTTCCCTTAGGTCATTCATGGTCTTTGGCATGTCTTTGATATCTGACAAGGTATAATTAATCACATCATTACTGTCTTGATCATTGAGATTGCTGAGCATTTCTACTTGTGCTTCAGGCTCTTCAAGCCAGCCTTTGGGCTTTTGATCTTGTTGGGCTTTTTGTGCATAAAACTGATCGACACCTTCACTGGTAAAGCCCAGATGTTTCAGCTCAATCATACTTAGGGAAATCGCCAGTGCACTGGGCTTTAGGTTTTGAATAGCTGTAAAAGGTATTTGTCTAGCGTTTAAATAGATTTTGAGTGACTGATAGGTTTCCGCTGAGATCACTTGATCTATGGTCGTGCCATCAGAATAAGACAACTCGGCTTGCATTTGTCGTTTGAATGCTGGGTTACTTAAGGTTTCCATGTTGGTTTCAAAAATAACTTTATCGGCAGCTTGGTAGGCTTTCTCGTAGGCTTTTGGTAAAGGGTAATCTTGTGCAGTGAGTAAGTGAATGGTACCACCAATATAGAGCGTATTGGTGCCTGACGTTACTTTCCAGACAGAAGCTGCTTGGGTTTGAAATGTAGCAGCCGCTAGTAAGGTTAAGCCAAATTTTTTGAGAAGATTCATGAGATACCTAAATGGTTTTGTTGATCTATTATGACTTTCAGTTTACCTATCTCAATGATGAGCGGAAGAGGTTAATGAAAGTTGTACTGCTTTTTTCTCATTTTTTGCTACGGAATTAGTAGGTTTTATCCTACTAATACTCTCATAAAGAATGGCAAGCATAATGAGTAAAAGTGGTATTATCCTCGTTCTTATTTATTCGAGTGTGTGGGTTTTCGATGGGAAAAGAGTTTGTCTCTATAGGGTTAACGAACCCTAAAAGCACTTCAAATGTCGGTTCTGTAATGAGGGCAGCAGGGTGTTATCAAGTGGATCAAGTTTTATATTCTGGCAGTCGTTATGATCGTGCAGCTAAGATGTCGACAGACACCAAAAAAGCAACTTCATCCATTCCTTTGATCAATATAGAAAGCCTTGGTGTAGACAATTTGATTGAGGCAGTAGACACCGATACCAAGATTGTGTGCGTCGATTTGATCCAAGGTGCGACACCGTTACCAGCCTTTAATCATCCTGAAAAAGCCTTGTATATTTTTGGGCCAGAAGACGGCACGATAGGCCAAAAAATTGTCGATAGAGCCGATTTTGTTGTCTTTGTTCCTACTGTTGGTTGTATGAATCTAGCCGCATCGGTGAATGTGCTGCTTTATGATCGCTTAGCAAAGTCTGCTCGAGCCTTTGCAGGGGACGAGCTGATTCGCCAAAGTAAAGACGTCAATAATAATGTTAAAGTCCGACCTAATGCTTGAAAGTAAGGCGCCTGAGTGTAAGGGGATGTTGCTTTCTTATCTATTACTTTGCATATAGTTAGCAGAATTTTGACTGTGATAAGTCTGTATCAATGCAAAAATGTCTCTTAAACCTAATGGCTATATTAGGAAGACGGCAGGTGTTCTGTTTTTTCTGTTTTTGAGTACCATCTTGCTGTCCATTACTTCCTTTTAGCCATCATGGAACCTGTTTGATGAGATAGAAGGAACGCATACAAATGGAGCCTATAAAACGAGTCGTGCTTGCTGCATTAGCTTGTTATGTCCCAGTTATTTATGCTGCTGACACCCCCTTTACTCCTTTAGAGCCCTTGAGCGCTGAATTGGAGTTGGGAGTTATTGCAATTACTGGTAATACAGAGAGTACAGCGGTGAAAGCAAAAGCGACTATTAAACAGGACTTTGAAGCTTGGAAAGCGAAGTATCAGATAGATACACTTTACAAAAGAGGTAAAAATGAGGGCGAAACTGACACAAGAACAACGGCACAAAAATTATTTTTATCCGCACAGAGTGACTATAAATTAAGTAGTGAAAATACTTCTGTATTTATCTATGGTTCCTATACTGACGATCGATTTAGTGGTTATGAATATCAGAATACAGTGTCTGTTGGTTACTCTGCGCGTTTGTTTGCTAGTGATAGCTCTTTTTTAGATTACAGTATCGGCCCTGGTTATTCTTTTACTAAAACGGATAAGGGCGATGAAGATGAAACAGCAATAATGCATGTCGAATTGCAATATGAGTACAAAATTAGTCCTAATGCCACGTTTCAGCAAGCCCTTAGCACCGAAGCTGCATTGCAGAGTGATAAAAATACTCGTTCGAAGTCAGAAACTTCCGTTAGTGTAAAACTGAGGGATGACCTTAGTATGAAAGCCTCTTATAGTCTTACTCATAATAGCCAAGTGTTGGATGATAAAAAGAACACAGATGGCACAACAAGTATCATTTTTGCTTATACATTTTGAGATGTTTTCGTTATGCGCTATCAGGGTATAAAAGTCACTTTGGTGACGGGTTTTTTAGGAGCGGGTAAAACAACCCTTATTCGCCACTTACTTGCGCAATCGCCTCCTAATGAGCGTTGGGCAGTATTGGTTAATGAGTTCGGTGATATTGGACTTGACGGTGCTTTTTATGCGGATTTAGGCGTGGCGATCCGTGAAGTTCCTGGTGGCTGTGTTTGCTGCACGACGTCCGCCGCCTTTCAACAAGGATTGAACCAATTAATTCGCCAATATAATCCCGATCGCATTTTTATTGAGCCATCGGGCCTTGGTCATCCAAAACAGATTATGCAAAAGCTACGCAGTGCTTCTTATCAAGATGTGTTGTTTTTGACTGGGGCATTTTGTGTATTAGATGCACGTAACCTAAAAGACGAGCGTTACACAAAGCATGATATTTTCAATGATCAAATAGAGTCTGCTGACGGCATTGTATTGAGTCATGTTGATCGTTATCAGCAGGAAGATATTGATTTATTAGAGTCTCGATTTGGCGCGCTTACTTCAAAGGCATCAACTCCCGTTCTTTACATGTCTGAGCCTATGGCCTTAAGTGCGGATTCGTTGGATATAGGCTTAATGAATTCATTAAGTATTTCTATTACTCCAGAAAGTGATTCGAATCACTCTTCCCACCACCATCGTTATCATGAAGGTGGTGGTGTAGAAATACCGATTCAAAACGAGCGCTGGAGCTATCATAAACAACAAGGTGCAATGCAGGTGGTCGGCTGGCGTTGGCCTGATTTTGATTGTTTTGATAAAGAGAACATGACGTCAATTATTCAAGATATGTCTAAGCCTAATGGTGTTTACCGTATCAAAGGAGTGTTTGTTATCAACTCAAGTGAAGCTCTTTTTGTGAATGTCGCGCGAGGTGAAGTTGTAATAACAATATCACCTTGGCAGGGAGGTAGTCGCTTAGAAATAATAGGCGGAATCGAAGGTGATTGGTTGGAAGTTTGCCAAAATTATTGTGCTAAGTTTCTTTAATTAAGGTTTCGCTGATTATATTTGCTAGCTTTGTATTTACTTCAATTTTGTAGATTCTCTTTGTTTAACTGACAAAATCCGATGCTTGGTCTATTTTGTCATTAACTTTGGCACCTTTTGTTATTGAGAGAAAGCCTCCGATAGAGGAACCTTTCTAGCATAAGAGGTTCCTATTGGAACGGATGGAATAAAAACAATAAGAGGTCATAGGCTATGCCTGAATATAAAGCGCCACTGCGCGACATCAAATTCGTCACTGAAGAAGTTCTCGATTTTCATGGACACTACGCTAAGTTGCCTGGTGCCGAAGAAGCGACGCCTGATATGGTGGCGGCGATTCTGGAAGAGGGCGCCAAGTTTGCTGAGCGTGTTCTTTCTCCTCTAAACCGTGTTGGTGATCAACAAGGTTGTCAATTTAAAGATGGTGTAGTCACAACACCCGAAGGCTTCAAAGAAGCTTATCAGCAATATGTTGAAGGTGGCTGGCCATCGCTGTCTCATCCTGAAGAAGTGGGTGGACAGGGCTTACCAGACTCCCTTGGCATGATGGTGACGGAAATGATCGCCACTTCAAACTGGTCTTGGGGTATGTACCCAGGCTTAAGCCACGGAGCCATGAACACCATTGAATTGCATGGCACTGATGAGCAAAAACAAACCTATCTAACAAAACTTGTTTCTGGTGAATGGACTGGCACCATGTGCTTGACTGAGCCTCATTGTGGTACTGACCTTGGTATGCTGAAAACCAAGGCTGAGCCGCAAGCTGACGGCAGTTATGCCATCACCGGCACCAAGATTTTCATCTCTGCCGGTGAGCATGATATGGCTGACAACATTGTCCATATCGTATTGGCTCGTTTACCTGATGCACCTGCTGGTACAAAAGGCATTTCATTGTTTATTGTGCCAAAGCATAACGTCGATGGCTCTGGTGAAATGGCAGATCGTAACCAAGTGTCTTGTGGTTCAATTGAACACAAAATGGGTATTCATGGTAACGCGACTTGTGTAATGAACTTTGATGGCGCGAAAGGCTTTCTTATTGGTGAAGCAAACCGCGGCTTGAATTGCATGTTTACCTTCATGAATACTGCGCGTCTTGGTACTGCTTTACAAGGCTTAGCACATGCTGAGTGGGCGTTGCAGAACTCTGTTGCTTACGCGAAAGACCGCCTGCAAATGCGTTCTTTGTCCGGTCCAAAAGCGCCAGAAAAAGCAGCAGACCCAATTATTGTTCACCCAGATGTACGTCGTATGTTGCTAACGCAAAAAGCGTTTGCCGAAGGCGGTCGTGCTTTGATTCATTATTGCTCTATGTTGGTAGACATAATGAAAAAAGGTACTGCTGACGAGAAAGCAGAAGCTGACGAACTGATGTCCTTACTTACCCCAATTGCTAAAGCATTTCTCACTGAAACTGGTTTTGAATCTGCTAACCATGGTTTGCAAGTGTTTGGTGGTCATGGCTTTATCGCTGAATGGGGTATGGAACAAAACGTACGTGATTGCCGTATCTCTATGTTGTACGAAGGTACAACAGGTATTCAGGCGTTGGATCTATTGGGTCGAAAAGTACTAATGACTCAAGGTGCTACACTACGTCGTTTTACAAAAATTATTCATAAATTTTGCAAAGAGCACAAAGGCGATAAACGCTTAAAATCTTATATCACTGCACTGGATAAACTGAACGGTGAGTGGGGCGATGTTACGATGAAAATCGGCATGAAAGCTATGCGCAATAAAGATGAAGTAGGCGCAGCGTCTGTGGATTATTTGATGTTCTCTGGTTATGTGGTGTTGGCTTATTTCTGGGCTCGCATGGCTGTGACGGCACAAACAAAACTAGACGAAGGCACTGATGAAGTTGGTTTTTATACGGCCAAACTGCAAACAGCAACTTTCTACTATGAGCGATTGTTACCACGTACTCGTGGCCATGTAGAAGCTATGTTGTCAGGTGCTGATAATTTATTGGCGATGGATGAAGATAATTTCTTATTCCTAAATGCATAATTAACACAACGAATAAGCACCTGTGTAACATTGTCACACAGGCAATAAATTTTTTGCTAGGTTAAAGAGGTTTATATTATGAGTGAAGCAAGAACCGTTTTTGAATCCATGTTAAATCGTTTCGATGCGGATGAAGCAGATGACATGGAAGCTGTGTTTCAATTTGACTTAGATGATGCGGACAGTTATTACTTAAGTATCACGGATGGAAAATGTGATATGGGGGAAGGGGAGCATGATGATCCAACCGTGACTCTTAGTATGGACTTAAATACCTTAAAAGATGTTATGAGTGGTGAATTAGATGGTATGGCTGCTTTTATGCAGGGAAAAATCCGTGCCGATGGAGATATTATGCTGGCGACTAAATTGACTCAAATTTTCCCTCAGTAAGGGATCTTTTAGCAATTTTATAGCTCTAAAGCTCAACTACCTTTGTGTGGTTGGGCTTTTGTACTGAGATCTTACATGATCGTCAAAACTTTGTTAAAAAGAGACTGGAAATGCTTATTTATCACTTATAAATACTGCTTTTTTGTCTGTTTTTGCCTTTTTATGGCTTGGCTCGTGACATCATGAAAGAGTCTCATATTCTCCTAAATAAAAAAAACAAATGGAGCTTATTATGACAATGGATACTTCTTTTCTTAGCAATGCAAATATTAGAAAAGCGCCGGGCAGCTATTTACCCGCATCGCTAAACCCACATGCTTATCAGTCATTAAATGATGTCTTAGCGTTAGCTACGAAAAAATTTGCCGATCGACCTGCTTTTACCAGTGTTGGCCGTACTTTGACCTATCGTGAATTAGGTGAAAAGTCCGATGCATTTGCAGCGTACCTTCAGCATGAAACGGATTTAATGCCTGGCGATCGGATCGCTGTTCAATTGCCTAATATTATTCAATATCCTGTGGTGCTGTTTGGAGCGATGAAAGCAGGCTTAATTATTGTTAATACCAACCCACTTTACACGCCAAAAGAGCTTGAGCATCAATTTAATGATGCTGGTGTAAAAGCCTTGGTTGTGTTTGCGAATATGGCGCACAACGTCGAAAAGATATTGGCAAAAACCTCAATTAAGCACGTCATTATTACAGAAATTGCTGATTTTCATCCTCCTTTAAAACGCTTGCTAGTTAACTCTGTTGTTAAATATGTGAAGAAAATGGTACCTGAGTATCATATTTCTGGTGCTTTAACGCTTAATGATGCGTTGTCGAAAGGCAAGGGTAAACCAGTCGAGAAAGTTGAATGCAATCCGGAGAACATTGCGGTATTGCAATACACTGGTGGAACAACTGGTGTTGCGAAAGGGGCGATGCTGACTCATGCAAATTTGATTGCCAATATGTATCAGTTAAGTTCTAGATTGAGTTCTATCATAGCTGATACAAACGAAGTCTATATTGCTCCGCTGCCGCTTTATCATATCTACGCTTTCCTAATTCATGGTCTGACACTTTTAGAGCGTGGTGCTCATAGTGTTTTGATTCCTAACCCTCGAGATTTACCAGGCTTTGTTAAAGAGCTTAAAAAATGGCCATTTACTGGCTTTGTTGGTCTGAATACCTTGTTTGTAGGGCTATGCAATAAAGCGGAATTCAAAGCACTTGATTTTTCAACTCTTAAGCTAACCTGCTCTGGAGGCATGCCTCTAACTCATGCTGCCGCGGATGAATGGGAGAGAATCACTGGCTGCAAAATAGTAGAAGGTTATGGTTTAACTGAAACGTCACCAGTTGTGTCTTTTAATCCTATTGGTAAGGAGCGTATTGGTACGATCGGCCTACCTGTTTCTGAGACGGATATTAAGATTCAAGGGCGTGATGGTGAAACCTTGCCACAAGGGGAATCGGGTATGTTGTGCGTACGAGGACCTCAGGTGATGAAAGGCTATTGGAATCGTGAAGAGGCGACCCGAGAAGTCATGACAGAAGATGGTTTTTTAATCACAGGCGATATTGCTATGCAGCACCCTGATGGTTACTTACAAATCGTCGATCGTGCGAAAGATATGATCATTGTATCTGGCTTCAATGTGTACCCAACTGAAGTGGAAGATTGTCTTTCTTCTCATCCGTCGATTCTGGAATCCGCCGCTATTGGTGTGCCAGACGATAAGACGGGTGAGTCCGTAAAAGCTTTTGTGGTTTTAAGAGCGAATGTTGAAACACTTGATGAAAAGGCCTTGCGCATATACTGCAAAGAAAATCTTGCTGCTTATAAGGTTCCTAAATTTGTTGAAATTCGCAAAGAGTTACCAAAGACCAACGTGGGTAAAGTTTTGCGTCGTGCCTTGCGCGAACAAGAGCAGGCTTAACGCTTACGTTTAACGCCTTTTGAAGTGATTGGGAGAGCAATAGTGGCACAGGTTAAACGTAAGCTAATGCATCGACGTTGCATAGAGTCCTATGGTTTTTTACGCGAAGACGGTCTATGGGATATTGAGGCAAGTATGCAGGATCTTAAGTCCTATAATGTAAAGCGTGAATTTGATGGTAGTTTGGTGCCGGAAGGTAGTCCTTTTCATGATATTCGTGCTTGCTTGACGTTAGACGACACCTTTTTAATCAAAGAGGTGTCGGTGACTATGGATTCCTATCCTTTTCCTAACTGCGGAGGCGCAGCACCTAGTTTTTCGATACTAAAGGGGACTCGAATTGAACCAGGTTGGAGCCGTTGGCTAAAAGAAACCTTTAGCGGCAAAGTCGGCTGTACTCATGTGTTAGAGCTTTTCCCAGTGGTCGCTACAACGGCGTTTCAAACTATGTGGGGGCCGCTTGGCGAGAAATACCCTGAGCAAATTTCATCAGCAGTGACTAAGTTAATTAATAGTTGTCATGGTTGGTCTGAAGACGGTCCAATGGTTCGTAAATTGGTCGATGAACAGGTACTTAAGTTACCATCAGAGGAGAGTCAGTAATGAGTGATTTTGTTACTGAAAGCATTGAGTCTGGTGTGCAGATTTTGTGCTTAGATCGAGTTGAAAAGAAAAACGCAATTACATTGGACATGTATCAGGCACTAACTAATGCACTACGTCGTGCAGAGCTTAATCCAGAAGTAAAGGTGACCTTAATACATGGCGCGGGGCGTGATTTTTCTTCGGGAAATGATATTAATGAATTCGTTCAGATTGCCCAAACGCCAGAAAAAATGGAAGCCATCATGGCTTTCTTGCAAGTCTTAAGCAGCTATAAAAAACCACTGGTAGCAGGTGTTGAAGGCCGAGCTGTTGGTGTTGGCGCAACCATGTTGCTTCATTGTGATTTGGTTCTTGCTTCTCGAGGGGCGCGTTTACAGTTTCCATTTGTACAACTAGGCTTGGTGCCAGAAGCGGCGTCGAGTCATTTGCTTCCTCAATTAGTAGGTCATCAAAAAGCCTTTGAGATACTTGTGTTGGGTGACGTTGTTGATGCGACGCAAGCCTACGAGTTGGGGCTAATTAATCACTTATGTGAAGAGGGCGAAGCCTATAAAATGGCATTGTTTTATGCTGAGAAAACAGCAGCGCTGCCTGTTGAAGCTGTAGCTTTAAGTAAGGATCTATTGAAATATCGAGCGCAGGATGATGTTCAAATGGCCTTGATGCGAGAAGGTCGAATTTTTAAAGATCGTCTACGTTCAACAGAGGCACATCAAGCTTTTACTGCGTTTTTGTCGCGTAATAAGTAATGTCTTTTAATGATTTCTGTAAAGCCTCACTTATCAGTGGGGCTTTTTTGTTATTAAGGCTAGACTAATTGGGTTGAAAGGTTTTGGAGCCTTTTTAACAGATAATGCGCGCTTCTGAACGACGCTTGAATATTTTTGTCAGTTAACTGGCGCTTTTTTGTTATTGATGAAAACCATTCCCAAACTACTATAGAGGGTAAGTGAAGAGTTCTATTGATAGGGAATATTAATATGCAATCAATCTAGTGAAAACTAAGGTTGAATGCTTAAAACAGAACTTAATAATAAATACGAGGGGCTTATGAAAATCTTAGTATCTGTAAAGCGAGTCATAGACTACAACGTCAAAGTTCGTGTCAAATCCGACCATACAGCGGTCGATCTTACCAATGTCAAAATGTCCATGAATCCTTTCTGTGAAATCGCCGTGGAAGAAGCTATTCGCTTAAAAGAGAAAGGTGTTGCTTCTGAAGTCGTGGTGGTATCTGTTGGTTCAAAGTCTTGCCAAGAAACCTTGCGTACAGCAATGGCGCTGGGCGCAGACCGTGCCATTCAAGTTGAAACAGAAGATGGTTTAGATTCTTTATCTGTCGCTAAACTCATCGCCAAAGTGGCCCAAGATGAAGCCGCTGATTTGGTTATTATGGGTAAGCAAGCGATCGATTCTGATAATAACCAGACTGGTCAGATGGTGGCTGCGTTATTGGATTATCCTCAAGCGACATTTGCATCTGAGGTTGCTATTGAAAATGGTGAAGCGCAAACATCCCATGAAATAAAAGTAACCCGTGAAATCGATGGTGGTTTGCAAACCTTGGCAATTATGCTGCCTGCGGTTGTTACCACAGATCTTCGTCTAAACGAGCCTCGCTTTGCGTCTCTGCCTAATATTATGAAAGCGAAGAAAAAACCATTGGATGTAAAAACACCTGCCGATCTTGGTGTAGAAGTTGGCTCTAATGTCAGCATCGTATCGGTTACGCCGCCGCCACAACGCGCTGGTGGTATTAAAGTTGGCTCTGTTGCTGAGTTAGTAGACAAACTTAAAAATGAAGCGAAGGTGGTGTCATGAGCGTTTTAATCATTGCAGAACACGATAACAAATCTCTAAAGCCTGCGACCTTAAACACAGTGACCGCAGCAACACAAATTGATGCTGATGTTCATGTATTGGTTGTCGGTTTTGAATGCCAAACCGTCGTCGAGCAGGCTTCACAAGTGGCTGGCGTCACCAAGGTATTGGTCGCTGACAATGCCGCTTATGAGCATCAGTTGGCAGAAAATGTTTCTAAATTGGTGGTTGAAGTCGCTAGCGACTACGAACACATTTTAGCCCCGGCAACAACGACAGGTAAAAATACCTTGCCGCGTGTGGCTGCACTATTGAATGTGGCTCAGTTGTCCGATGTGATCAAAGTCGAAGCAGCGGACACCTTTGTACGCCCAATCTATGCAGGCAATGCTATTGCTACCGTCAAAACAACCGATGCGGTAAAAGTACTAACTATTCGTACAACTGGTTTTGATGCCGCAGCTAGCACCGGCGGAAATGCTGAGCGACAAGTGCTTTCTCAAGTTATTGCTTCAGATCGTAGTCGTTTTGTGAAAGAGCAATTAGCCGAGTCTGATCGTCCCGAATTGACCGCTGCCAGTGTAATTATTTCTGGTGGTCGAGGCATGGGCAATGGCGAGAACTTCAAATTATTGGAAGGTGTCGCAGACAAACTAGGCGCTGCTATTGGTGCTTCCCGTGCCGCTGTGGATGCTGGTTTTGTACCGAACGATTTACAAGTCGGTCAAACGGGTAAAACCGTTGCGCCGGATCTGTATATCGCGGTCGGTATTTCTGGTGCGATTCAGCATTTAGCTGGTATGAAAGACTCCAAGGTGATTGTTGCCATCAACAAAGACGAAGACGCACCTATTTTCCAAGTAGCAGATTATGGTTTGGTAGCCGATTTGTTTGATGCCGTGCCAGAGCTAGAAAAAAGCCTGTAATTTTTTAATAGAACGTCGCCTGTTTAAGCTTTTGACAAGGCTTAAACAGCTTTTAAATACCGGATAGCGGTGAAAGATAGTTTCACCGCTATCAAAATAAAAATAATTGGAGACCAGCATGATTTTCGAAGGACAAGCAGTCAAGGTTGCAGTCGATGATGCCGGCGTGGCAACCGTCACTCTGGATTTGGTCGGTGAATCGGTCAATAAATTCAATAGTCTTACCTTGAATGAATTGGCCGAAGCCGTTACTGCGCTAAAACACATTGACGATCTACAAGGTGTTATATTTGCCAGCGCAAAAGATGTTTTTGTAGTAGGAGCGGACATCACTGAATTTACTTCTTGGTTCAAACTTGAGGACGATGATTTAGCTGATAAATTGCGTCACGCACACAGTATTTTTAATGATATTTCAAACCTATGCTGCCCAACCGTAGCAGCCATCAATGGTGTTGCGCTTGGTGGCGGTATGGAGTTGGCGTTGGCGTGTGATTATCGCGTCATGGCGAGTACAGCCAAAATTGGTTTACCGGAAACGCAATTGGGTATTTACCCAGGTTGGGGCGGTACGGTTCGTTTACCTCGTCTGATCGGTGCCGATAATGCTTGTGAATGGATTTGTGGTGGTGCTCAAAAACGCAGCGAAGATGCCTTTAAAGATGGTGCGGTTGATGCCGTTGTGCCTGCTGCGAAAGTCAATGAATCCGCTCGTCATCTTATTCAGCAGGTGCTTGATGGCAAGTTGAATTATCATGCTCGTCGCGATGAATTACGCGCTCCAATGGAATTTACTCCAATTGAAAAAATGATGGTTTTTGAATCGGTTCGTGGTGTAGTTGGTGCGAAAGCGGGCAAACATTACCCTGCGCCAATGGCTGCGATTAAAACCATTGAAAAAGGCATCAGCCAAGATATGGAAAAAGCCCTTGATACCGAAATCAAAGGTTTTATTAAACTTGCTAAGGGCCCAGTAGCGAAATCTTTAGTGAACTTATTTTTAAGTGATCAACAGATTAAGAAAACGGCAGGCAGATACGCTAAAAATGCGACGCCAGTTAAGCAAGCTGCGGTATTGGGTGCAGGTATTATGGGTGGTGGTGTTGCCTATCAGTCTGCGTCAAAAGGCACACCAATTATCATGAAAGATATTCGTCCTGAAGCCTTAGAGTTAGGTTTGAGCGAAGCGAATAAGCTATTCAATGGTCAAGTAGAGCGCGGACGTTTAACAACCGAAAAAGCCTTTAAAGCCATGAACGCAATTATTCCTGCTTTGAGCTATGGCGAATTTGAACATGTTGATCTAGTAGTCGAAGCGGTTGTTGAAAACGTCAAAATCAAAAAGTCGGTTTTGGCTGAAGTAGAAACTAAGATAGCTGACGACGCTATTTTGACGTCGAATACTTCCACTATTTCCATTACTGAATTGGCAAAAGATCTTAAACGCCCAGAAAACTTCTGTGGTATGCACTTCTTTAACCCAGTGCATCGTATGCCGTTGGTAGAAGTTATCCGCGGTGAAAAAACCAGCGATGCTGCAATCGCCAAAACGGTTGCTTATGCTCAAGCCATGGGTAAAACACCTGTTGTGGTAAATGACTGCCCAGGGTTCCTTGTTAACCGTGTGTTGTTCCCTTACTTCGCTGGTTTCTCCTTGATGATGCAAGAAGGCGCGGATTTCCAAGTGGTTGATAAAACGATGGAAAAATTCGGTTGGCCAATGGGGCCAGCTTATTTACTTGATGTGGTTGGTATTGACACGGCTTATCATGCGGATCAGGTCATGGCAGAAGGCTTCCCAGATCGTATGAAGCATGAAGGCACAAACGCAGTAGATTGTTTATTCGAGTTGGAGCGTTTTGGTCAGAAAAACGGTAAGGGTTTTTATACCTACGAGCCAGATCGTAAAGGCAAACCGAAGAAAATCTTTAATGAAGAAATCGATGTTTTGCTTTCTTCCATAGTTGTGTCGAAATCTGAGTTGAGCGAAGACGACATAGTGGCACGCATGATGATTCCACTTTGTATTGAAACAGTACGTTGCCTTGAAGAAAATATCGTGGCATCGGCGGCAGAAGCGGACATGGGATTGATTTACGGTATTGGTTTCCCTCCATACCTTGGCGGTGCTCTGCACTACTTAGACCAAATGGGACTGCAGGCCTTTTGTGACCTTGCAGACAAATACAGCCACTTAGGTAAGTTGTACGAGCCAACCGCAAAAATGCGAGACATGGCGAAAAACAACGACACTTATTACGGCGCATAATTTCCCATAGGCTATAGGAGAATTTCCATGAAACTGAATCCAAATGATGTCGTAATTATCGACGCCGTTCGCTCACCAATGGGTAAAACGAAAAATGGCGTATTTCGTAATGTACGAGCAGAAAACTTATCTGCAGCGCTAGTAAAAGAATTGTTCAAACGTAATCCAAATGTCGATCAAAAAGACGTTGAAGATTTAATCTGGGGTTGCGTTAACCAAACCTTAGAACAAGGCTTTAACATGGCGCGTGCTGTGTCCTTGTTAGCAGGTTTGCCTATTACGTGTGCGGCACAAACCGTGAACCGCCTTTGTGGTTCATCTATGTCAGCTATTCATACGGCGGCTCAAGCTATTATGACAGGACAAGGCGATGTGTTTGTCGTCGGTGGCGTAGAGCACATGGGTCACGTTGGCATGATGCATGGGGTAGATGTAAACCCAGCGTTATCAAAACATATGGCGAAAGCCTCCATGATGATGGGTGTGACGGCGGAAATGTTGGGTAAAATGCACGGTGTTAGTCGTGAAGCGCAAGACGCCTTTGCGGTACGTTCACATCGTCTTGCTCACGAAGCCACTTTGCAAGGCCGTTTCAATAACGAAATCGTTTCTATTGAAGGTCATGATGCTGATGGCAACAAGATCCTAGTGGAAGTAGATGAAGTCATTCGTCCAGAAACTTCTATGGAATCTTTAGCAAGTTTGGCTCCTGTATTTATGCCGAAAGTCGGTACTGTGACCGCGGGTACATCTTCTGCTTTGTCTGACGGTGCATCAGCTATGTTGATGATGTCTGCGAAAAAAGCCGAAGAGCTTGGCCTAACGCCAATTGCTAAAGTACGCAGTATGGCAGTGGCGGGTTGTGATCCAGCGATTATGGGTTATGGTCCAGTTCCAGCAACGAAAAAAGCTCTAAAACGCGCGGGTTTGACGATTGCCGATATTGATATTGTCGAGCTAAACGAAGCCTTCGCTGCCCAGTCTATTCCAGTACTTAAAGATCTTGGTTTGCTGGATCTTGTCGATGATAAAGTGAACTTGAACGGTGGCGCGATTGCCCTTGGTCATCCGCTTGGTTGCTCTGGTACTCGCATTTCAACGACCTTGCTAAATGTTATGCGTGAAAAAGACGCGACCGTTGGCCTAGCAACCATGTGTATTGGTATGGGGCAGGGTATAGCGACGGTATTCGAGCGCGTTTAAGTAATATTGAACTAAGTACATGAAGTTGTGTGCCTCCTTGCTCTAGAACAGCAAATTGTAATCTCTGTCTTTAGCCCCTCCATGTGCGGGGCTTTTTTTGCTCTGGTGTTTTGTACTATCTTGGTCGATGATAAGCAACATTAACCAAGCGATATCAGATGAGTAAATGAGGATTGTTTCGTGAAAATAGCAATATTAGATGACTATCAAAATAGTGTTAAAGATCTTGCATGCTTCAATGTTTTACAAGGCCATGATGTACATGTATTTAATGAGAGTTTTACAAATGCTGAAGATTTAGTCACCAATCTAAAGGGTTTTGATGCGCTTGTTTTGATACGCGAACGTACGGTTATTTCGGAAGAATTGCTTGCTAACTTGCCTAATTTAAAACTTATTAGCCAAACAGGAAAAATTAGTAATCACATTGATGCCAAGCTTTGCCATAAATATGGTGTGGCTGTTGCGGAAGGTGTTGGTTCTCCGGTTGCACCATCAGAGTTATGTTGGGGTTTGATTATGGCGGCGAGTCGACATATTCCCGAGTATGTAGCACAATTTTCACAAGGTTACTGGCAGCAGTCAGGTTCCTTAGGATTAGGTCGAGTCTTAAGCGGATCTGTTTTGGGAATTTGGGGATACGGTAAAATCGGCCAACGTATCGCACAATACGCGAAAGCTTTCGGCATGAAGGTACTGGTTTGGGGAAGTGAAAGCTCTAGAATGTTGGCGCAAGAACATGGGTTTTTAGCCGCACCATCAAAGGCAGAATTCTTTCAAACTGCAGATATTATAACTTTGCATTTGCGACTCAATGACGTAACCAAAGCTATTGTGACGCAAGCTGATTTGGCTTTGATGAAATCTGACTCTTTGTTAGTGAACACCAGTCGTGCTGAGCTAGTCGAAAATGGTGCTTTGTATCGTGAGATGTCTTCAAATCCAAGTAAACGTGCTGCCGTTGATGTATTCGAAACAGAACCTGCGAATACTAATAATGAGCCTTTGTTGTCTCTGTCAAATGTACTTTGTACACCGCATATTGGTTACGTTGAAAAAGCCAGCTATGAGCTTTATTTCAAAATTGCTTTTGAAAATGTCCTGGCTTTCGCCAATGGTAAAGCGGAAAACTTGGTTATTAACCCATAAATTAGAACAGAGTTAATGTTGCTATTAGCTCCGTTAATTCGTGTTAACATTTCTTGGGTAAAAGTCTTTTAATTAATCCGTGTAATGAATGTCATTGCATTAATGGATATATTTCAAATCACATAGGATGTTTATTATGAAAACTCTTTTGACTGCGTTGTTCATTGCTGTGCCTGCAGCTTTATCCTCCAGTTTGCTAGTTGCTGAAGAAACCACTGAAGCGTCTATTTGTGAAGCCAAAGACATGACCTCAGTGTCTTATATGGAAAACCTTCAGCCTAATAGTGACGTTGATGTAGGGGCGATTTATCAAGCCAAAACCGAGCAGCTCATTGCTTTCGCAGAAAAGTACAATCTTGAGGATTTTCAAATTATTAATCAAGATGCATCAGTAAGCGCGAACTGCTGTGGTAATTATGGCTCACAAATCAGCATGAATTACACAGTGACTTATAAGCCGAGTTATAGTGCCTTCACCGCATTTCATAAATACGGTGGTACAGGAATGGTTTCAACGTATCGTGTTGGTATGGAAAACTGTCCAATCACGAAGTAGTAATTTATTGTATTGCTCTTTAACGGCTATTGTTAAAGAGCAATATGCAACTTTAATCGCACTTTTTTCGTTATTCAGTATCTCTAGACTTTAAAGTTTCCTACTTCATTATTTAGTGTTTTATACAAATCTGTTATTTGTGTGGACTGTTTGTTTATTAGAATTGAGACATCCTTCACACCATCAGTTTGCTCTTTCAATAACATAAGGCTTTGATTTATGTCGTCAGACAAAGTCGCTTGTTCGATTGTAGCTTGGGCTGTTTTTGAAGCCATTTGTTGTACTTTTTCAAAGGAATGATTGAGCGCGTCAAAGATGTTGATGACGTTATCAAAATTTGATGCGGTATTGTCGGCATTATCGCGGCTGTTTTGAGTGGAGATAGAGGACTCTTTAACATTCAGCTTAAGTTGTTCGATGATCGTCTCTATTTCATCCGTACTCTTTTGAGTTCGAGTTGCTAAGGTTCTCACTTCATCAGCGACGACGGCAAATCCTCGCCCTTGCTCACCAGCACGGGCGGCTTCTATGGCTGCGTTTAGAGCGAGTAAATTGGTTTGCTCGGCAATATTTCTAATGACTTCAAGCACAGACGAGATATTCTCTGAGCTTTTTTCTAACTCTTCAGCTCGCTTTAATGACTCTTCGATATTGCTGATTAAGCTCGAAATAGCTTTATGTGATGTATTTACCGCTAGAATACCTTGTTCAGTTAATTGGCTCGAAGTGGTTGCTTCTGTTGCCGTATCTTTTGCTACTTCCGACATTTGTTGATTTGATACGTTCATTTCCTGTCCGGCACTAATCATTGCTGTTGAAGCATTCACTAGAGCATGAGTAATATTGTTTGTGGTCTCAGAGGCGCTTTTTAATTCAGTTGTCATGCTGCCAAGAGCTGATGATTGTTTATGTATATTGCTAATGATTGATCTTAGTTGTTCAACAAAGCCGTCAAATTCTTTAGCTAGATCGCCAAGTTCATCTTTAGCACTTGAGTTGATTCGTTGTGTTAAATCACCATCCCCTTCGGCTATCTCTCGAATACGACGCCCCATGCTTTCTACATTTCGAGTAATCTTGAGAGGAATGAGATAGCCAAAAATAAGAGCAATAACAAAGGCTATTGCTGTCACTATCATGGCTATTTCTTGGTTGCGGGCAATATTCTGTTTGGTTATCTCTTCTATTTCTCTGGAATGTTTTCTAACTGTTTCACCAGCTTTGTCCAAGAGTGAACGAATAGCCGCAAATTTTTCATCAGCATTTATTATTTCTTGTGGAAGTTGATTAGACGTTTGGGCCTCAGGAGACTCAAAATGAAGTAGACTCCCTTCAAACCATTCATTGAAAAGTACATCGAATTCACTATAAGGTTTTGTTAGGTCAGTTTCATGAATAAGATAGCCTCGATATGCTCTAAACCTTTCCAATGCTTGCGCAGAATTTAGTTTGAAGTCTTCTTTATTATCAGTACGATCGCCAATGCCATTAATTATTCTTTGTTGTGCTAAACGTGCTTGGTACAAATCTCTATCCGCATTCAATACTTCTGTAATTGCTTCTACATAGTTATTAAGTTCCGCAGCGGAATTTATTTGGTTTTGTATATCGTGAGTGTGCTTTCGTAGTTTTTCCCCGGCTTGATCAAGCATATTGCGAATGACTTGGAACTTATTATCTAAAGCTATCATTGTTTCAGAAAACTGAACGCTGCCTTTTGAGGTGTCAATGAGACTCTCACTTGAATTTAGCCATTCGTTATAAAGCGTATTAAAAGAGTCAAAAGGCGCGAGAAGATCTTTTGGTTCGTCCGCAAGGTATTGTCTATAAAGTTGAAAACGATCAAAAACTTGTTGGGCGTTTTCCCTAAAATCGGCTTCATTGCCATTTTTTGGCCCTTGTCCATCGAGCATTTTCTCTTGTGCAAGTCGTGCTTGATATATGTCGCGGTCAGCATTTAACACTTCTGAAATGGCTTCGAAATAATGTTCAGCCTGTAACTTCATATTATTCTTTTGTATGTTGCTCATTAGCATCATAAAGGCAAAAAGAGAGATTAAAATAAGCGAAAGAAAGATGATTGGAAGCATCATCTTGATTCGAATTGAATGGACGCGCATATATAATCCTTTATCATTTTGTAAGTTATTTACAGTCTAGGAAAGGATGTTTGTAAGCGCAAAAAAATCATCAAATTTTGATCTAATCTTTTGTTTTATTAATGACTACTTATTTTGTACTTAATAAAAGTTGGACGTTCAAAAAAGATGAGAGAACTAGATCGCTCACCTTTTTTGAACGGGTTATTGAATTATTGATTATTTTATCGCTTGTGTAATCCAAGGTTGAGTTATCACCTGAGACGGTTGGCGTTGCATAATAATTTCACCGTGACGTACAGACAGTAATACTTCCCCTTGCTGACGCAGGACACTGTAGTCATCATGTCCTTCCAGTAAAATAAAGTTGGCAGCGTTGCCCACTTCTATCCCATATCCCTGCAAACACATAGTGCGAGCACTGTTGTCGGTGATCATATCTAGAGCGCTGGCGTAGTCTTGGTAACCCATCATTTGGCAGATGTGCATGGCGTAATCCAATGTGCGCAGTAGCTTGCCATTCCCGAGTGAGTACCAAGGGTCGAAGATTGAGTCCTGACCCAAACAGATGTTGATGTTGGCTTCTCGAAGCTCTTTGACTCTCGTCACTCCACGACGCTTAGGGTAAGTGTCAAAACGACCTTGTAAGTGAATGCTTTCGGTTGGGCAGGATATAAAGTTAATGCCGGAGTTCTTTAATAGACGAAACAGTTTTGAGCAATAGGCGTTGTCATAAGAATGCATGGCTGTGGTGTGGCTTGCAGTTACTTTAGATCCCATGTCATGAAATAAAGCTTCACAGGCAAGAAATTCTAAGAAACGAGAATTTGGATCATCGATTTCGTCACAATGAACATCCACTAATCGGTCGTATTTTTTTGCTAGCTCTATTATTAATTTGACGGATTTTTCACCCAATTCACGTGTGTATTCAAAGTGTGGAATTCCGCCGACCACATCAGCGCCAATTTCCAAGGCTTCTTCCATCAGCTTTAAGCCATTTGGATAAGACAGCATGCCGTCTTGCGGAAAGGCAACTACTTGTAAATCGATTTTGTCTTTTAGCTCATCGCGAAGAGCACAAAGTGTGCGAACGCCGATTAAAGTCGGGTCTGTTGTATCCGCATGAGTTCGAATTGCTTGTACACCGTTTTGCACCAGTAGTTCTATTGTGGACAATGCACGACGGTGGATGTCGGCTTCATTTAACATTGGCTTGCGCTGACTCCAGCGCTCAATGCCTTCGAAAAGTGTACCGCTTTGATTCCATTCGGGTTCGCCTGCCGTTAAGGCTGCATCAAGGTGGATATGTGGCTCGACAAAAGGCGCACAAACTAATTTACCGTTGGCATCAATTGCATTGTCAGTTGCTGCTAACGTGCTTTCTTGTGCTTCAATTTTACTGAAACGTCCTTCGTCAATGTGGATGGAAAATAGTTCTGGACGTTGGCGTAAACGGGCGTTGATAACATGCATAAAAAACCTCAATCGTGGTGCAGAGCAGGCGTGCTAGCCTGTTCTTCAATGTTGTGATGGTGAAATAATACTTGTTCAATAAGTAGTGCATTTTGTAAATTGAGTCGTAAAAATGGGTCTTGTAGAGAGTAGCCTAAACGTTGTTCTATTTTATTAAGGCGATAATTTAGTGTATTTCTGTGGACACTCATTGCGTCGGCTGTTTGTTGCAAATGCCCAAAGTGGTTGAAGTAGTGATTTAGTGTGCTTTTCATTTCAAGAGTTGCATCGTCACGAGCAAAGCATAATTCGCCTAAATGTTGCTTGCAAAAATCTGCTAGTAGACCGCGATTTGGAATGGCTGCATATAAACGAGCAATGCCTAGCTGTTCGTAGAAAAAAATACGCTGGTGCTGATGTTTGATTGCGAATTGTAATGCTTGCCGAGCTTGTTCTGTTGCTTCGGCTAACTTATCTAAGCCTGTTTTACGTTCACTCACACCAATACATAGCACGAGTTGTGGAAAGCGCTTTTGCAACAAGCTTAGTACTTGCTCCAATTCATCATAAAGCTCAGAGGTATCGTTTTCAGTGACAGGCCAAATAGCCAGTAGGTCTTTTTCATAATTTAGAACCGGCCAGTCAATTTGTCTGCGTTTTAAAATGCTGCCTAGGTGTTGTTCTAGTTCATGGTTGAAGTGGAGTAACTGATAATTCGGGTCGTCTGTTTTGGGATTAATATGACTAATTCTTAATGCCAATGTTGCAAAAGGGCAGTTGTCACTGATTCCTAAATCCCCAGCGCGTAAATGGATTAACTCTGGTGCTTGATCAAACCCATTTATTAACTTGGTCAAAAATAGCCGAACTGACTTCCCTAGTAGGTTGTCTTGAACAATAGCATTACTGATGACTTCTGTAACCAGCACCATTTTTAGACTATAAGGCTGTTCTAATATGGGAAGCTGATGCTGATTCGCAAGCTCCAATACACTGTTAGGAATTTGCTGGATAAATTCTGGACCAGTCAAAATAACCAGTCCAGCGACATTGCTATTTACCGCTTCTTTTACCATCTGGCAGAGATTTCTTTCAGTGCGGCGGTGGTTAATTCCGGTCACAAAAACCAGTTCACCGCCACTTACCCAAGGTTGAATCGAATCATTTTCTGCTACATAAGGCCAACGAACAATGCGTTGGCCGCCAGTTAAACCGGCTCGAAAGATAATGCTTTCGAGGCCGGGTAAACGAGGTATGTCTACGCAACAAATACTCATTGATTTCCTAATACGGTTACTGCTTGTCTATGGGATAGAAAAGATAATATGCCATAAGTAACAATTGCCACAAAGACCCCAATAATAGGTGGCATCACCGGAGACGCATAGGCTGCAGCAGACGCAATGACATAAGAGCCAAGTCCAATCCAATTAAAAGCGGGTAGCTTAGCATTGGCTAGCAATGGGTATTGGCCTTTATGGCGCAACAAAAAGTCAGCCATGATTACACCACCAATAGGCGGAATAAATGTTCCCAACAAAACCAGAAAAGGAATGAGGAAGTTGTACATTCCAAACACCGCCATGACTGTGCCAATGGCTGCGCCAGTGACGGTCACAATTCGACGTTTATCAGTTCGAAGAAGGTTACAACCTGCGACGGCAAAGTTGTAAATAGTGTTGTCTTGAGTTGTCCAAATATTGAGAAACAACATAAGTACAGCCAGCACCATAAAACCTTGCGCTAGCATGACGTCGACAATGTCGGCTTGTTGATAAATTAACGTACCAAGCGCACCAGTTAATACCATCAAACCATTGCCTATAAAGAATGCCCCCATAGTTGCCCAAACAGCGACTTTTCCGCTATTAGCAAAGCGACTCCAATTCGTTGCCTGAGTCGCACCGCTTACGAAAGTACCAATAACTAGGGTGATGGCAGCGGTGAAACTCAAACTTTGTGTTGGCTCAATGTCAAATAAGGCGGATATACCACCAACATCGACTAATCCTGTGTAAAGGCTAATTAAAATAAAAACGAGCATGGCAGGAACAGCTACTCTGGATAAAATATCCATGCCTCGAAAACCAATCATGGCGGTAATACAAAAAGCCATGCCGAAGATAATCATTAGGGGCGTTTGCCATGCTTCTGGTATGTCCGTAATTTTGACTAACACAATAGCAAGCGTTGCTGTTCCCCATGCGTACCAGCCAATTTGAGTGAAGCCAAGGATGAAGTCTGCCAACTTGCTGCCAATTTCACCAAAGCAAAACCTCCCCATTAGTACGCTGTTTAGGCCACTTTTATAGGCAATGAATGCTAAACAAGAAGCATAAAGGCCAAGAAGCAAATTACCGATTAGAATAACGAAGAGCAATTCTGAAAATGAAAACGCCGTTCCTAATGTACCCCCGGCCCACATGGTTGCGGTGAAAAAGGTGAACCCAAGCAGAATCACTGCCATGGGGAGTAGCCCTCGGCGTTTATTTTGAGGTACTTCAATTAATGGATAATCTGATTGCGTCATAGTCGTTTCCCATGATGATTAAGTCAAAGTCGCTTATTTTTGGTTTCCTTCGGTATATAAGCAACTTGCGAACCAGTTTTGGATTAATACTATTTCTCTGATGAGTTTATGGCGAGATGACTAAGAATAGTAATAAATGATTAGGCACTTTATACAATTCCTGATTTTACTGAGCCCTAAATGCATATCTTCTTCTATGTTGAGTGCACTATTTAATAGCAATGAAATAGTAGGGTGGCTGGCTTAGGCTATTATCTTCTTAGTTTTTATTTATTAGTTACTCACTCTTTTTAAGTTTATAACTATAGTTAATAAAGCGTTATTGAAAAATAAAATGTTCTAAGCAGCAAGCAGGAGAGACCGCTATGTCTAAAGAAAAAATGTCAAACGAAGGTAAGTGTCCTTTTAATCATGGTGCCGCAGGTGCAAATCAATCATCGGGCCGCGGTACGTCAAACAAAGACTGGTGGCCGAACCAGTTGAACTTAAATATTCTTCATCAGCATTCACCGAAATCTAACCCGATGGGTGAAGATTTTGATTATGCCAAAGAGTTTAATAGCTTGGATCTTGAAGCGCTTCGCCAAGATTTGTTCGCCCTGATGACAGACTCTCAAGATTGGTGGCCTGCCGATTACGGTCATTATGGTCCATTTTTCATCCGTATGGCTTGGCACAGTGCGGGTACTTATCGTACTGCAGATGGCCGTGGCGGCGCGATGTCAGGTACTCAACGTTTCGCACCATTAAACAGCTGGCCAGATAACGTTAACTTAGACAAGGCACGTCGATTGCTTTGGCCTATTAAACAAAAATACGGCAGTAAGATCTCTTGGGCAGATTTGATGATCTTAACGGGTAACTGTGCATTGGAGTCCATGGGATTCAAAACTTTTGGTTTTGCTGGTGGTCGTGTTGACGTATGGCAACCAGAAGAAGACATTTATTGGGGAACTGAGAAAACTTGGCTAGATGATGCGCCACGTTACTCTGGCGACCGTGAATTGGAAGATCCGTTGGCTGCCGTACAAATGGGCCTAATTTATGTTAATCCAGAAGGGCCAGAAGGTAAGCCTGATACGCTGGCTTCAGCTCGCGATATTCGCGATACCTTTGAACGTATGGCGATGAATGACGAAGAAACCGTAGCCTTGATTGCTGGTGGTCATACTTTTGGTAAAGCCCATGGCGCTGGTGATGCCGCTCAAGTTGGCGTTGATCCAGAAGCGGCTGGTATGGCCGAACAAGGTTTTGGCTGGAGCAATAGTATGGGCACGGGCAAAGGTGTCGACACTATTTCTAGTGGTCTTGAAGGCGCTTGGACGAAAAGCCCAATAGCTTGGGACAATGGTTACTTCGAAAACTTATTTGAATACGATTGGGAATTGACTAAGAGCCCAGCAGGCGCTTGGCAATGGACTCCTAAAGATGATGCGGCAGCTAATTCTGTTCCAGATGCTCATGACTCATCTAAACGCCATGCGCCAATTATGTTTACATCGGATTTGGCATTGCGTGATGATCCGATATACGCACCGATTTCTAAACGTTTTTATGAGAATCCAGATCAACTTGCCGATGCGTTTGCTCGTGCTTGGTACAAATTGACTCACCGTGACATGGGGCCAGTTGCTCGTTATCTTGGGCCATTGGTACCAAAAGAAGAGTTAGTATGGCAGGATCCGATTCCAGCGGTGACTTACGTAACCGTGAATGATCAAGATATTGTCGATCTTAAAGCAAAAGTTCAGGCTTCTGGTTTGACGGTTGCACAGCTTGTATCGACTGCTTGGGCTTCTGCATCTACCTACCGTGGCTCAGACATGCGTGGTGGTGCAAATGGTGCTCGTATTCGTTTAGCACCACAAAAAGATTGGGCCGTAAATCAGCCAGAGCAACTGGCTAAAGTATTGTCTGTTTTAGAAGGCATTCAAGCGGAGTTTAATGGCAAAGATGTTACTAAACAGGTTTCCCTTGCTGACTTGATCGTTTTAGCTGGTTCGGTAGGCGTTGAGCAAGCTGCAAAAGCAGCAGGTCATGATGTGACTGTGCCATTTACTGCAGGCCGTGCGGATGCGTCTCAAGAGCAAACAGATGTGGACTCTTTTGCTTTCCTTGAGCCAGCTGCGGATGGTTTCCGTAACTACTTGAAAGGCAAGTTTACTGTTTCTGCCGAAGAAATGTTGGTAGATAGAGCGCAATTGTTAACGCTTTCTGCACCAGAAATGACGGTATTGTTAGGTGGTTTGCGAGTATTGAACGCCAACTTTGATCAATCTCAGCATGGTGTTCTGACGACGCAGCCAGAAGTGTTAAGCAATGATTTCTTTGTGAATTTATTGGATATGGGAACCAAATGGTTTGCTACTTCTGAAGAAGAGGAAGAGTTCCAAGGTCGTGACCGTACAACTGGTAAGATCAAATGGACAGCAACACGTGCGGACTTAGTATTTGGTTCTAATTCTCAGCTTCGTGCTATTGCAGAAGTCTATGCATGCTCTGATTCACAAGAACGTTTTGTGAAAGACTTTATTGCTGCATGGACCAAGGTAATGGAATTGGATCGATTCGATCTAGCGTGATTCCTAGCGTTGCCAACACCCACCCCCGCTTCCGTGAGGAACGCGGGGTTTTTTTATATGAATAATTATCGATTGTCTGCTAAAACTTTAGTTGCTACAAAAAACAACTGTTTAAAGGTGGTGATTAATAAGCGGCTGTTATAAATTCACCGGAAGTCGTTATTTTTAAATAATTTGATGCTATTAAGTTTAGTATTGAATTTGCATGGAAGCGGTAACGCTGTTTTAATTTTATTAAATAGGTAGTGAAAAAATGAAGGTCTCCCATAAGGTTGTCTTGTGTGCATCCGTCGTTGTTGTTTTAGCATTCTCATTGTATTCATGGTTGCAATACAGCAGCCTTAGAAGTGCATTGTTTGAGAAAACAACAACCAGCACTCAAGAAAGTAGTAAAGCATTAGCTTTACAGGTTAATAATTGGCTTAAAAACAAAATGGATTTGATTGAAGTCATTTCGCAAACGGTTGATGCGGATTTTAGTACAGAAACCATTCAAAAAGCCTTTGATTTACCTATTTATAAAGATGAATTTATTTTGCTATTTGGTGGCTTAGATATTAACGGTAGCCGGATCACCAATGACCCTAATTGGAATCCACCAGGTTGGGATGCACGTAAACGTCCTTGGTATGATATGGGCAAGCAGCATAAGCAAGCGGCATTAACAGAGCCGTATGTCTCTACTGAAGGCGATATTCTGATTTCTGTGATTGCAGATTTTTCTGATCATGGTCAGTTTAAAGGCAGCTTTGGTGGTGATTTAAGCCTTAAAACTGTCTCCGAGGCTGTCAATGCTTTGAATTTTAATAATACCGGTTATGCGTTCTTATTAAGTAAAAATGGAAATATAATCAGTCACCCAAATGCCGATTTAAACGGTAAATCTGTCTCTAATTTGCTTCAAGGTGGTGTGCCAGAGCTAAGTAAAGACCTGGTTGAAAAACAGTTGGCTGATGGTACTCAGGTATATGTATCTTTTAGCCCATTGCCTAATTTATACGGTTCAGATTGGTATGTTGGCGTGGTGTTGGATGAAGATAAATTGTTCGCCAGTGTCCGAGAATTTGGTTGGGTCGCTTTTTGGGGAACGTTAATTGCAGCCTTACTTGTTTCTATTGTGCTGTATTTTGTCGTGACAGGTTTGCTACAACCACTTCGTGCTTTGCATGAATCGCTAAAAGATATCAATGGCGGAGAAGGTGATTTAACCAAACGTCTTGCGATTACCAGTGACGATGAATTTGGTCATGTATCGGGTGAATTTAATAAGTTTATTGATTATTTACAGCGATTAATTGGCGAAGTGAAAAGTCAATCTCGCCATATACGTGAGAATACTGATAAGACGGCAGCATCTTCTGTAGAGTCCTCTAAGCAGTTGTATACGCAGCTTAATGAATTGGATCAGCTAGCTACTGCGATGCATGAAATGTCAGCGACTGCGCATGATGTGGCAGACAATGCTCAAACAGCAGCAAGCCGAGCGAATCAAGCTGATAATGCAGCAAAAGAAGGTGAGGCTATTGTTGATCGCACGACCACTTCGATTGCTGAATTGACTCATAAAATGGGCGATGTAGTTACTACCATTAATGATTTAGTGAAATACAGCGATAATATAGAATCGATTCTTACCGTTATCACCGACATTGCCGACCAGACTAATTTATTAGCCTTGAACGCTGCTATTGAAGCGGCAAGAGCGGGTGAGCAAGGCCGAGGTTTTGCTGTTGTTGCCGATGAAGTTCGAACATTAGCGTCAAAAACTCAAGAGTCGACGGAACAAATTAAGAAGATGATTCAGCAGTTGCAAACTGGCGTAAGAGGAGCAGAAAAAGCTATTCTTGAAAGCAGAGAGGGCGCCAACGTAACGCAACAAATTGCCGATAAAGCCAAGCAATCTTTGGAAGCGATTCGTTTAAGTATTAATGAAATTAATGATATGACAGTGCAGATTGCTGCCGCAGCAGAAGAGCAAAGTGCAACATCCAATGAAATTAACCGCAATACTACGAATATTCGTGATATTAGCCAGTCAGTTTCGGATGCGGCACAAGGTCAATCTGTGCTTTGTGAAACTATGGTTGAAATTACCGTAGAACAAGCGAGATCATTAGATAAATTTAAAGTGTAGATTTTTCTAAGCTTTATAAAAGCGAGCTAGGCTTTTGAGTCTGGTTCGCTTTTTTTTGTTCTATTGGTTAACAAAAAAGCATCAGGCAGAATCAATACAAAAAATATCACCATCACTTTTTTTTCATATAATTCGTGTATGCTGACTTTTTTAAAAAGAAGTTGCGTCTATGAAGTTTGAAGGTTTAAAAGCAATTGCGGTAGTTGATGGAGTAAAAGGTGTGCTGGCTTTGTGCTTGGCGCTGAGTGTCAATTCAATCGCTAAGCAAGATCTTCATCAGCTTGCCGCTCAGGTAATGCAAAACTGGCCAATTTCACCAAACAATTATTATGTTAATTTGCTGTTAACCTTTGTCGAGAAAGCCACTCAGCAAGATCATATATTAGTTATCTCTATTTCTCTGATGTATGCCTGCTTTCGCTTTGTTATAGCGTATGGTTTATGGCATAAACTACGCTGGACGGAATGGTTCGCTTTCATCAGTGGTTCACTTTATATTCCCTTTGAGCTCTATGCTATTTACCAAACCCCCAACTTAGTTAACTTTTCAGTACTCTTGTTTAACTTGATGGTTGTTGCTTACTTGTATTGGGTACTTAAGCGTGGTGAAAAAGCGCTATTGATGACCACCAAATAGGAGAGATTTAAGTTTTATGAATATTCGTCCCTACGAAGAAAAAGACAGAAAAGTAGTGATTGCTCTATGGAATCAATGTGGTTTGCTTGCTCCTCAGAATGATCCGCATAAGGACATCGACCGAAAACTGAAAGTGGATGCCGATTTGTTTCTCGTTGGAGTTGTCGGCAGTGATGTGGTTGCCACAGTAATGGGAGGTTATGAAGGTCATCGTGGCTGGATTAATTATTTGGCAGTTAGCCCAGATCATCAAAGAAAAGGTTACGGGCAAGCGATTATGAAAGCGGTTGAAGGATTAATTATGGCCAAAGGTTGTCCTAAAATTAATCTGCAAGTCCGTAATACGAATCAAGCTGTAATCGCATTTTACAATGCGATTGGTTATGGTCAGGATCAGGTTGTTAGTTTAGGCAAGCGCTTAGAACACGATAACTAATGTTTCCATTCTATTTGTTTGGTATCGCCCATCTTACCGTCGCTGTTTAGTCGATATGCCAAAGCGACGAGTAGGGTTTGAGCCAATGTCATAGAGGAGGTGAGGGAGCGAAATCCCAATACTTCTGCTTCTTTTATATCAAAACAAATGTCTGAAAGTGCCGCCAATGGGCTGATTTTACTATCGGTAATGGCAATGACTTGAGCACCTGCTTTAAAGGCATATTCGCTGACATTCACTGTTTCTTTGGCATAAGGACTGAATGCCGTTGCTATGATAACGTCGTTTTCACGAATATTACTGGCTTGCTCTATTAGCATACCGCCACCGCCATCAATAAGGTGAGTCGTTTTATTTAGGTGCCTCAAGCTGTATGCAAAATAGCTCGAAATAGGAAATGCACGACGTAAACCAATGAGATAAATATTTTGTGCATTTTCGAGTAGATCGACCGCTTTGTTGAGCATCTCTTGAGAAAAATGATGGTTCATGTGATTCATAGAAAACGCATTACTGCTGCTGAACTCTTCTAGAATATGCGATGCATCAATCGTGGTATTGACAGTGCTTTTGCTTAACTTTACACGTTCGCTGTAGCTGGATGTTTGTTCAACGAGCGCTTGTCGAAACAGGTTCTGCATTTCGCTAAAGCCATTGTATTCAAAAGCAGCCGCAAAACGAACCAATGTCGAAGGAGGAACATCACATTGTTCAGCAAGACTAGCTACAGTTTCTAGGGCAACAGTATTGGGATGTTCTAATATAAAACGCGCCACTTGTTGTAAGCGTTTACTTAAGTCGTCATAGTTTCGACTAATGGCTTGTTGTAGTTGGTCAAGAGTAGTTGGCGCGCCCAAAAAGTGGCTCCTAAGTTGTCATAAAACTATCGGTAGAAAGACGAATATTATAGCGATTTTTTATTATAAATACTTGCTGAGAGGTTATGCTGAGGTCGTTCATGACCTCAGCTTTTATTAATAAATTGAATTAACGGAATTCCCCCGCGTATTTTTCAACAAGTGCGATGTTGTCTTTGGTGATGAAGCCAGGACCAGAGTTCACGTCGTTACTTGGAATCAAACCGTAACGAGTGTAAAGCGTTAAGAAGCTGATAGGTAAGTAACCTTGTAAGTAGGGTTGTTGGTCGATAGCAAAGTTAATTCGACCATCTTTAATAGCAGCCGAAATTTCCCCGCTTAAATCAAAAGTACCGAAGTAAATGTCTTTAAGATTGCGGTTTTTTTCCAACGCTCGCAAAGTCGGATGAGCTGAGGTTGGCCCTAAGGTTAAGATCGCTTCAGTATTTGGGTTCTTACGAAGGTAAGCAGATACTTTGGTTTCTACATCGGTCGGATCCGATCCAGAGTCAATCATCTGACTACCAAGTTCAATACCTAAACCTTTGGCAAAGCCCATGCAGCGCTCTACAGACGCTGGGTTGGTAATATAGTGGTTAACACATAAGAAGGATTTCACTCCTTGCTTCTTCGCACGCTCGCCAGCACCAAAACCTGCTGCAAATTCAGGTTGTCCAACATGCAATAACGCACCTAATGCTTTGGATTGTTCTTGTGTTCCAGAGTTCATGGTAATGAATGGAATACCTTTTTTAGAGGCTTTTTCTAATGGTCCTTCTAATGTATCAAAGTCAGCAATAGAAAGCACAATGCCATCAGGGTTAGTGGCCACTGCTTGTTCAACGATTCGTGCCATATCGGCTAAATCGCCGGTTGGTGGGTTACGGTATTCTACGGTGACATTCATATCGGAAGCGGCTTGTTTTACCGCGTTCTTAATCACGTTCCACCATGAGTCAGAATCTGGTGCGTGGGAAATGAACACATAACGTTCACCTTCAGCGTGTGCCGCGGTGGACATTGACATAACGCCTAAGGTCGCAGCACCTGCGACTAATATGGCTGTACTTTTCTTTAGAAAGTTTTTCATTACCACTATCTCCGTTTCGTTTAATTATTTTTGTTATTACTTATTTTTGGATTTAGCAAACACAACTTCTGATCTATTTTTAATCAGAATTGAAGTGATACTAGAATGAATATTTCATAATTGCAATATTTTGAAATTTTTTATTCTGGAATGGTGGTTTTCTTATATTTATTTGTTTTTAAAGACTTTATTGTTATTTTTTGACAGTTTATCTAGGTTTTTAAGGCATATTTTTTTGTATTTAATGTAAATTTTTATTTTGCCTATTGAATAAAATGAAACAAATATTCTATTATGATTCTATTGTTGAAATGAAAAGACATTAAGCTCTATCGTGTTACTGAGTGCGCTATAAAAAACAACTTGTGCGAGAGTCAGAGGCGTAACGAGTTGTTAGGCAAATACGACAGTTCACTAGTACACGGTTAGAAATCACAAAAAATAAATATAAAAAAGTAAGGTGTGACGCTATGACTGATCAAGCTCAATCGGTTGATTTATCTAAAATGGCAGAAGATAACTCAACAGAAGGTAAATCGGCTGGAGATGAAAGGGTTCGTAAGGTTCCTGCTTGGAAACGACTGCTACATCGGCCTGAATTTGGGGCGATTTCTGGCGCTGTGTTGGTCTTTGTTTTCTTTTTTATCACCGCTGGAGACTCCGGCATGTTTGCCTCAGATGGCATCATGAACTGGACAACCGTATCAGCACAACTAGGCTTGATTGCTATCAGTGCCTGTCTATTGATGATTGCGGGTGAGTTCGATTTGTCGATTGGTTCGATGATTGGTTTCGCTGGCATGATGATGACGATCCCCGCAGTTTATTGGGGCTGGCCTATCTGGGGGGCTATCCTCTTTGCTTTTGCTGGGGCATTGTTTATCGGTTTTTTGAATGGCTATATTGTTGTTAAAACTGGTTTGCCTTCCTTTATTGTTAGTCTTGCTTTCCTTTTCATGTTGCGTGGTTTGACCATTGCTCTGTCTATTCTATTCACTAATCGCACCATAGTTGGTGGTATCGACAAATACGCTGATGGAGATTGGCTCGCAGCCTTGTTTGGTGGAGTGATAGGCAAAAGCCTTTTTGTCTGGTTTGCCAACATTGGCTTGATTAGTTCTTATGACGATGGCACCCCAGTGGTTGAAGGTATTCCTATGGTGATTGTTTGGTGTGTATTCCTAGCAGTCGTTGCAAGTTGGGTTCTATTACGTACGAAATACGGCAACTGGATTTTTGCCACCGGTGGCGATGATAAAGCCGCTCGTAACGTCGGTGTACCAGTTGATAAAGTTAAAATTTCTTTGTTTATGTTTACTGCATTCACCGCTACGGTTTACGCGGCTTGTCAGGTATTTGAGTTTGGTTCCGCATCCGCTGACCGAGGCGTCTTAAAAGAGTTTGAAGCCATTATTGCAGTGGTCATCGGCGGTGCGTTACTGACCGGTGGGTATGGCTCGGTGATTGGTGCGTGTTTTGGTGCCTTGATCTTTGGTGTCGTGCAAATGGGCATATTCTTCACAGGTATCGATTCAGATTGGTTCCGTGTGTTTTTAGGTGCCATGTTGTTAATCGCGGTTTTGTTCAATAACTACATTCGTAAAAAGGTGACAGAGGCCCGACATTAGTGGCGAGCCCAGATTCGAGTTTACTTTTTAGAAAAAGAATTTAGGAGAACAAAATGAGCGAATTTATTATTGAATTGAAAAAAGTGAGCCGCTACTTCGGTTCGGTTATTGCTATTAAAGACATCGATATGAAGGTAAAGCTGGGCGAAGTTCACTGTTTGTTAGGTGATAACGGCGCTGGTAAATCCACCTTGATAAAAACCCTAGCAGGCGTTCACGCGCCAAGCGATGGGCAGTATTTGTTAGAAGGCAAACCGGTGGTTTTTAACTCGCCAGTCGAAGCTCTTGATGCGGGCATTGCCACGGTTTATCAAGATCTGGCATTAGTGCCTTTAATGAGTGTGACACGTAACTTTTTTATGGGACGTGAGATTACCAAAGGGCGTGGAATTTTTAAGCGTTTTGATATTGAAACCGCTAACCAAATTGCTCAAAAAGGCATGGCCGAAATGGGCATTAATGTCCGTGATCCTTCCCAAGCTATCGGCACAATGTCAGGCGGTGAAAGACAGTGTTTGGCAATTGCCCGAGCGATTCATTTTGGTGCCAAGGTATTGATACTTGATGAACCAACCGCTGCACTTGGTGTGAAGCAATCTGCCAATGTTTTAAAAGTCGTTGCGAAAGCCAAAGCCCGAGGCTTGGCGGTGATTCTGATTACTCATAACGTTCATCACGCTTATCCGATTGCCGATCGTTTCACTTTATTGAATCGTGGTCAGAGTCTAGGTTCCTTTATGAAATCCGAAGTTAGCCGTGAAGATGTATTGGAAATGATGGCTGGCGGTCAGGAGCTAGATGAACTTACTGCTGAGTTAGAAGAATTTAGTCGCTTGGATGCTACCGCATAAGGAACGACATCATGACAAATAAACAAATGCGTGTTGGTTTGGTTGGCTCTGGATACATGGGCAAAGCTCATGCGATTGCTTACCGAAATGCGATGGCGGCTTTTGCCATTCCCCAGGGTCAATTGCACTGTGAAATGTTAGCCGATGCAACGCCTGAGTTAGCTAAAACGAAAGCCTTGGAATTAGGTTTTAACCGCTCAACAGGTGATTGGAAAAGCTTAATTAACGACGCTGATATTGATGTGGTTGATATATGCGCGCCGAATTTTTTGCATAAAGAAATTGCTCTCGCTGCCATTGCCGCAGGCAAGCATGTTTACAGTGAAAAACCCTTAGCGCTAAACGCTGATGATGCCAAAGAAATGACTGAGGCGGCAGAAAAGGCTGGAGTGAAAACACTGGTTGGCTTTAATTATATTAAGAATCCAACTGTGCAATTTGCCAAGCAATTAATCGCTCGTGGTGATATCGGTGATGTGGTGCATTTTCGTGGTGTGTTTAATGAAGATTATCTTGCTGACGCGAACTTACCGTTTAGTTGGCGTTTACAAAAGCAATTTGCGGGAACGGGAGCGCTGAATGACTTAGCCTCACACCTTGTGCAATTGGCCATTCATCTTGTCGCACCGATCACGTCATTGTGTGCCGATTTAAAAATTGTTCATCAACAACGTCCATTGTCTCAAACGTCAGATGATTTGAAATCGGGTGTTGGCGAAGTCGAAAACGAAGACCAAGCTCATATGATGGTGCGCTTTGCCAATGGTGCTCAAGGTACATTAGAAGCATCACGCATCGCGTGGGGCCGCAAAAATGGTTTGTCGTTCGAAATTACAGGAACCAAAGGAAGTTTAATCTTCGACCAAGAAACCTTGTCAGAATTGTCTTTGTATATTGCTGAAGGTAATCCTCAAACCCAAGGTTTTAAACGTATTTTAGTGGGGCCGGAGCATCCTGATTATCAAGCTTTTTGTGTGTCAGCGGGTCATGGATTGGGCTTCAATGATATGAAAGCAGTTGAAATTCGAGACTTGTTCCAAGGTGTTGTTAACAACGCTCCTTTGTGGCCAGATTTTCGAGCCGCGACTCAGGTAAATATCATTCTCGACAGCGTGGTGGAATCCGTTGATAAAAGAGCGTGGGTCGAGGTGGAGCAATACGATGGGGATCACAGATGAATAATAAAAATTTGGATGTTATTTGCTTAGGGCGCGCTGCGGTTGACCTATATTCGGAACAAATAGGCGCGCCATTAGAAGACGTGAGTAGTTTTAAAAAATACCTTGGAGGTTCGTCTTGTAATATCGCCTTTGGAACCTCTCGAATGGGATTGAAGTCTGCCATGCTAACCCGCGTTGGTGATGAACACATGGGGCGTTTTGTGCGCCAAGAGCTCGCGCGAGCTGGTGTGGATGTCTCTCATGTGGTGACGGACAAAGAGCGCTTAACCGGCTTGGTGTTGCTTGGTATCAAAGACAAAGATACGTTTCCATTGATCTTTTATCGTGAAAACTGCGCGGACATGGCAATCAGTGAAGGCGATTTTGATGAAGCCTACATTGCTTCTGCAAAAGCCTTGCTGATTACCGGAACGCATTTTTCTACCAAAGGCACAGATCAAGCCGCTAGAGCAGCCATCAAATACGCCAAAGCTAATAATACAAAAGTGGTGGTCGACATCGATTATCGACCTGTATTGTGGGGTTTGACAGGAAAAGGCGAGGGCGAAAACCGTTTTGTATCGAATGACTCTGTCACCCAGCATTTGCTGTCAATTATGCCTTTGTGCGATTTGGTAGTAGGAACCGAAGAAGAGTTTCATATTGCTGGTGGCTGTGAAGATACCATTGAATGTTTAAAACGTATTCGCAAAGTGTCATCCGCTGAATTTGTGGTGAAGCGCGGTGCCTTGGGATGTTCTGTTTTTAAAGCAGAGATTCCTGAAACCTTGGACGAAGGCATTACTCGTTACGGTGTCACTGTCGATGTGCTGAATGTGCTGGGTGCTGGCGATGCCTTTATGAGTGGTTATTTACGTGGCTGGATTCCTGGCGAATCGACAGAAAATGCTTGTGACTATGCCAATGCTTGCGGAGCGATTGTGGTTTCTCGTCATGGCTGTTCACCTGCTATGCCAAGCCTTGAAGAACTGGATTATTACTTGGCTAATCGCAATGACATTCCAAGACCAGACCTTGATCCAGTGTTGAACTATTTGCATCGTGTCACGACTCAGCGAATGTTGCGTGAAGATCCAACAAAAGAATGGCAAGACATGTGTATTTTAGCTTTCGATCATCGACGTCAATTTGTCGATATGTGCCGTGAAGCGGGTGCGCCTTTGTCACAAATATCGAAAGCAAAGAAATTGATTCTACAGGCGGCTTATCAAGGGGCTTCTGTTTTAGAAGGTAAAGTCGGTGGCACGGGAATTTTGGCTGATGGCACTTTTGCCCAAGACGTTTTGAATGACATTACCGGCAAAGATTTTTGGATCGCTCGACCTGTGGAATTACCCAGCAGCCGTCCGTTGCGCTTTGAATTAGGTAATAACGTAGGGCAAGCGATTGCAACATGGCCAGCCAATCATATTGTGAAATGCTTGGTGTTTTATCATCCAGATGATGAAGTTAGTTTGCGTAATGAGCAAGAGCAAAAGGTCATGGATCTGTATCGTGCTTGCTGCACAACTGGCCATGAGTTGTTGGTGGAGATTATCCCGCCTGTGGGATCGGAGGTAAAAGACGATACTTTGTCTCGCTCCATCGAACGTTTCTATAACTTAGGCGTATTTCCTGATTGGTGGAAACTGCCATCACCAAGTAAAGCCGCTTGGCAAAATATTAGCGACTTGATCAAGGCGCGAGCGCCGTATTGTCGCGGTGTAGTCTTGTTAGGCTTAGATGCGCCAGTGGATGCACTAAAAGCAGGCTTCGAAGCGGCCGCAGGACAAGACATTTGTAAGGGCTTTGCCATTGGTCGAACGCTATTCTCTGAACCGGTAAAAGCTTGGTTAAGAAAAGACATTGATGATGCCATGCTTGTTGAACGAGTGACACAAAACTACTTAGAAATGAGTGCATTGTGGCAGCAGAGAAATGACAGCCAGATGATGAAAAGGAAGGAGGCATAATGGACACAATACGTTTAACAATGGCGCAAGCCTTGGTCAAACATTTGCAGGCGCAATTTACTGTGGTGGATGGTGTGGAAGTGCCTTTGTTTGGTGGGGCTTGGGCGATTTTTGGTCATGGCAACGTGGCTGGGATGGGTGAAGCCTTGGCTCAAGTCAAAGACGAGTTCACGACCTTTCGAGCGCACAATGAACAAGGTATGGCATTAGCGGCTTGTGCCTACGCGAAGCAATATCGTCGTCAACGTATTATGGCCTGTACTTCATCCATTGGTCCGGGAGCCTTAAACATGGTGACGGCTGCTGGCATGGCGATGGCGAATCGTTTGCCTGTGCTGTTTTTACCAGGTGATGTTTTTGCTACGAGAACGCCAGATCCAGTACTGCAACAGGTCGAGCATTTTAATGATCCGACCCTGTCGGTGAACGATTGTTTTCGTCCTGTGTCGCGTTATTTTGACCGAATCAATCGACCAGAACAGCTGATTACCAGCTTGCCTGTTGCGATCAATACCATGTTAGATCCAGCGACTTGCGGACCTGCTACAGTAGCATTGCCGCAAGACGTGCAAACCATGGCGTTTGATTATCCAGCTAGTTTCTTTGCGAAAAAAGTTCATAAACTTCGTCGTAATCGTGCCGATGTGGATCAGTTAGCGACAGCGGTTGCCGCGATCAAGCAGGCGAAAAAACCACTGATCTTGCTTGGTGGCGGTGTGCATTATAGCTTGGCACTTGAAGAGGCAACTGCCTTGATTGAGCAATGCCACATTCCCGCTTGTGAAACGCAAGCTGGCAAAGGCGCATTGCCTTGGGATCATGAATTTAATCTTGGTTCGGTAGGTGTAACTGGTTCTAGTGCTGCGAATGCTGCGGCACAAGAAGCGGATTTAATCATCGCTATTGGCACACGTTTGCAAGATTTTACCTCAGCGTCGCGTACCTTGTTTGCCAATCCAGATCACACTTTATTAAGCATCAACGTAACGTCTTTTGATGCAGAAAAACACAATGCCGTGCCCTTAATCGGCGATGCAAAAGTTACGCTGCAAGAGTTGTTGGCTGAGGTTGAAGGTTATCAAACGCCAGCGACTTGGAGCAAAAAAGTGAAAGCCTTGAATCTTGATTGGCTCACTGCAGTGGATCAAGTTACTGCCTTGCCAAAACAAGCAATCGATCATAACTATTTGCCAACCGATGCAAATGTGATTGGTGTGATTAATCGCGCAGCAAGCACCAACAGCACTTTAGTGCAAGCAGCGGGTGGTTTGCCTGGCGAATTGCACAAATTGTGGCGTACTTCGTCAGACCTTGGTTATCACGTGGAATACGGTTTTTCCTGTATGGGTTACGAGCTAGCGGGTGGCCTTGGCGTGAAAATGGCAACGCCTGAGCGTGAAGTGATTGTGATGGTGGGGGATGGTAGTTATTTGATGCTGAATTCTGAAATCGCCACGTCGGTGATGTTAGGTTTAAAGCTCATCATCGTTGTCTTGGATAACCGTGGTTACGCCTGTATCAATCGCTTGCAACAAGCCTGTGGCGGAGAGTCATTCAATAATTTATTGCAGCACTGCCATACCGTAGAAGCAGGTGCACCAAAAACCGACTTTGCTGCTCATGCCAAAGCCTTAGGTGCAAATTCCGAACAAGTGTCTTGTCTTGCCGACTTAGAACAAGCTCTGACTCGAGCAAAAGCCAGCGATAAAACCTATGTGATCGCTATCGATACTGACCCAATACCAAGTACACAAGAAGGCGGTGCTTGGTGGGATGTGGCGGTACCTGAAGTGTCGAATCGTGAGCAAGTGGTCGATGCCGAGCGTCAGTACAAAATAGCCAAACAACAACAACCTTATTAATTTTAACTTTCATTTTTCAATAAGAAAATAGAACAGAGATCTTGGAGCAACTTCATGAACAGCACGAATAAAAATAATAATGCGACAACCGAATCAAAGATCAGAATTGGCATTAATCCCCTTACTTGGACCAATGATGATTTGCCATCGTTAGGTGCTGATACACCGTTAGAAGTTTGTTTGAGCGAAGCGCGTCAGGCAGGTTACAGCGGTATTGAGTTAGGCAATAAATTCCCCCGTAATGCCAGTGTGCTTGGACCAATCCTCAAGCAACACGACTTATCATTGGTATCCGGTTGGTACAGCGCACGTTTGTTAGAGCGTAGCGTGGAAGAAGAAATTGCCGCCATGCAGGATCATCTTAATCTACTAAAAGCCTTGGGTTCTAACGTCATGGTATTTGCCGAGGTGAGTGGTTGTGTTCATGGGGATCAATCAGTGCCTTTGTCACAACGTCCACGTATGACCCAAAGTCAGTGGGAGGAATACACAAAACGCATGACAACTGTCGCGGATTATATGGCATCGGAAGGTGTAAAAATGGCCTATCACCATCATATGGGAACCGTGATCGAAACAGCGGAAGAAGTCGATAAACTCATGCAGATGACAGGCGATAATGTGGGTTTATTGTTGGATACAGGCCACATAACCTTTGCTGGTGGCGATGCTTTGGCGATGGCGAAAAAACACGCCAAACGCATTGTACATGTGCACTGTAAAGACATTCGCCCGGCTGTTTTGAAAGACAATCTTAATCGCGACAGTGCATTTTTGAATGCGGTTCTGGATGGTGTTTATACCGTGCCCGGAGACGGTAGCATTGATTATTTCCCAATTTTTGAAGTACTGAAAGCCGCCGATTATCACGGCTGGATTGTGGTGGAGGCGGAGCAAGATCCAGCGATTGCCCATCCATTAACGTATGCGACAAAAGGCTACGAGTATTTGTCGGCGAATTTAGAAAAGGCCGGTTTTCATTTTTAATCTGGCACTTGTCATTCACGTACTTTAAGCGATAAGAAAGAAGAGAGAAGAAAATGTCTAATAACGTCATGGGTAACTTCATCAATAACCAGATTGTAGGAAGTACTTCCTCACGCCAAGCAAAAGTCTTTAACCCTGCAACAGGTGATGTGTCATTGCAGGTTTCCTTGAGCACTGCTGAAGAAACACAAGGCGCGATTGCTGCTGCACAAACCGCGTTTGAGACATGGTCTCAGGTGACGCCATTAAATCGCGCTCGTGTACTGTTTAAGTTCAAAGCTTTGGTAGAAGAACACAGCCATGAGTTGGCGGAATTGATTTCCAGCGAACACGGCAAGGTGTATTCCGACGCAATGGGTGAATTGACCCGTGGTCTAGAAGTGGTCGAATTTGCCTGTGGTATTCCTCATCTACAAAAAGGCGAGCATAGTTTGAATGTTGGTCGTGGTGTCGACAGTTATAGCTTGATGCAGCCGCTGGGCGTTTGTGCTGGTATCAGTCCATTCAATTTCCCCGCGATGGTGCCAATGTGGATGTTCCCTGTGTCCATCGCTTGCGGAAATACCTTCGTAATGAAGCCGTCTGAAAAAGACCCAAGTACCATTATGCGCCTTGCAGAATTGTTAAAAGAAGCGGGTTTACCTGACGGTGTGTTTAACGTGGTTAACGGCGATAAAGAATCGGTTGATGTCTTGCTGACCGATGAACGCATTCAAGCGGTGAGCTTTGTTGGCTCTACGCCAATCGCAGAATACATCTACGCCACGGCTAGTGCTCACGGCAAACGTGTTCAGGCTCTAGGTGGTGCAAAAAACCATATGTTAGTGATGCCTGATGCCGATCCTAGTCAAGTAGTGAATTCACTAATGGGCGCCGCTTATGGTTCAGCAGGTGAGCGTTGTATGGCGATTTCAGTTGCTGTATGTGTCGGTGATGACGTCGCTGATAATTTGATTAGCAAGCTGAAAACAGAAATTTCCACCATGACGATAGGGCCTGGTTTGTACAAGCAATTTGGCATTGAAGAAGAGCCGCACATGGGGCCGCTAATCAGCAAAGAACATGCGCAAAAGGTTAGAGATTACATTACTTCAGGTGTTGAACAAGGTGCTACCTTGGTCGTTGATGGCCGTGATTTTGTGCGTAAAAATCACGAGCAAGGTTATTTTGTCGGACCAACCTTATTTGATCATGTTAAAGCGGGCATGCGCATTTATGACGAAGAGATCTTTGGCCCTGTTTTGTGTGTGGTTCGAGTGGATTCGTATGAAGAAGGTTTGGCGCTAATCAATAAGCATGAATATGGCAACGGCACGGCGATTTTTACTCGAGATGGCGATACGGCGCGTCAGTTTACTGAGAAAGTTCAAGTCGGCATGGTTGGTGTAAATGTGCCTATCCCTGTGCCAATGGCGTTCCATAGTTTTGGTGGTTGGAAGCGTTCTTTGTTTGGACCTTTGCACATGCATGGGCCAGATGGTGTACGTTTTTACACTCGCATGAAAACCATTACGGCGCGCTGGCCAACGGGTTTACGCGCAGGCGCTGAGTTTTCAATGCCAACCATGAAATAATAAGTTTCGAGGTTTTTAATATGTCACATCTTTTAAGTAAAAGAAGCCAGCAGGCAGGGCAGTCACAGACTCAATTAGTAACACCTAAAAGTGCCAATTGGCGTTACGTTGGCTTTGAAGCGCATCAGCTTAAAGCGGGTGAATCTGTTGTTATTGAAACAGGTACGGACGAAGTGTGTGCGGTGATCTTATCGGGCAAAGCGAATGCCAGTACCAAGCAGGAAGCGTGGAAAGACATTGGTGATCGTATGAGTGTATTCGAGCAAAAAGCACCATATTCAGTTTACTCGCCAGCGCAAGACGAGATTCGAATTGAAGCGATTACCGATGTGGAAGTGGCGTTTTGTAAGGCACCGGGTAAAGGCGGATTTCAAGCGAAATTGATCACGCCTGAGCAATGCCAATACGAAACGCGAGGCGTTACCAGCAACACTCGACATGTGTGTAATATCTTGTTCGGCAACGAACCGGCTGACAGCTTGTTAGTCTGTGAAGTCATCACGCCAAGTGGCGGCTGGTCTAGCTATCCACCGCATAAGCATGATACCGATGCGGCTCCCGCTGAAACTCAGTTGGAAGAAACCTATTACCACAAGATTGATCCGCCACAAGGCTTTGCCTTCCAACGGGTTTATACCGATGACCGCAGCATTGATGAAACCATGGCCGTGGAAGATGGTGATTTAGTCATGGTTCCGGAAGGCTATCATCCAGTTGGCGTGCCACACGGTTATCAGTCTTATTATTTGAACGTCATGGCGGGGCCAAGTCGGAATTGGATTTTTCATAATGATCCGGATCATGAGTGGATTATTGAAAGAGATAAACAGCTCTAAACCTTAATAACTGTTGCGACGTTACGAGCGAAGTAAAGACAAGGCAAAAACGAACGAGAAAACGGAGTTTATAGTTATAAATGAGTATTTCGAGTTCGTTTTTAACACAGTATTTACAAGCGCAGTAGTCGCCTTAAATATACCTAAGGAATTATCATGTTGAATTTTGCGTTATTTGGTGCTGGTCGAATCGGAAAAATGCACGCCCAAAATATTCAGGCGTTTGCTCAATCGAATTTAAAATATGTATTTGATGTCTATGCGCCAGCGGCGGAAGCGGTAGCAAAAGCAACCGGTGCAAAGGTTGCTGACAGTGTCGAGATGGCCTTGGCCGATCCTGAAGTGGATGCGGTTTTAATCGCTACGAGTACGGATACCCATGTGGAGCTGATTATTAAAGCGGCCAAAGCGGGCAAAGCCATTTTATGTGAAAAACCAATTGATTTAGACACGGCTACGGTGAACGCTTGCTTAGCACAAATTAAAGATTGCCATGTGCCGATTCAGATTGGTTTTAACCGTCGTTACGACCCAAGCCATGCTGCAGTGGTCAAAGCGGCGCAAGATGGCAGTATCGGCAAGTTAGAACAGATCATCATTACCAGTCGTGATCCGGGCATGGCGCCAGTGGAATACCTTAAATCATCTGGCGGCATTTTCCGTGACATGGTGATTCATGACTTCGATATGGCGCGTTTTGTATTAGGTGAAGAGATTGTCGAGTTGCAAGCTTTTGGTAGCGCCATGGTGGATGAGAAGATTACCGAAATTGGTGATGTTGATAGTGTGATGGTCATCATGAAAAGCCAGTCTGGTCGCTTGATTCACATTAACGGCTCTCGTCGTGCAATTTACGGTTATGACCAGCGTGTGGAAGCGTTTGGTTCAGAAGGCATGGTGATATCGAATAACCAAACGCCAACTTCTGTAACGCGTTTCACCAAAGACACGACACAAGTAAAAGATCCGCTTTATAACTTCTTTATCGATCGTTATGTGGATGCCTACAACTTGCAGCTAACGTCTTTTATTGAAAATGTTCTTGCGAAGAAGCCTGTATCTCCAAGCTTCGAAGACGGACGTCGTGCACAAATGCTCGCTGATGCAGCACAGAAATCACTAGAAACAGGGCAAAAAGTAACCTTGGCTTGGTAATATCTCGATCTTTACCACAATAAAAAAGGGCGATTTGCCCTTTTTTATTGTCTTTTGCTAGGAGATTCAACCACCACTCTTTGGTTTAAGTCCTTCAAATTTGTTATCGAATGCTTCTATAAAGGCGTTTTTCAATGCTTCTAAAACAGCGTCAAACGCACTAATTTCAGGGTCGTTTAGTGAACCTGTAATTTCGATGATGGTAGCGGCTTTGTCCGTATCGCTGTTGGTAAATAAGCTTGTTAATCCACCACTTAGCCCTTCCCAAGACAATTGAAAGAGTCCGTCGCCATCTTCTACGGCGTCTTGTTGCCAATCAAGAATATCGACTTTTTTGAATAAGGGTTTTACGTAACCGTTTAGTTCTCCATCCGCGGCTTTTAGTTCGCTGACCGCTTCGCCTGTACCTGCTCGAAAATCAAATCCGGCATAGGCTTGGGCAAAATCATTGAGTAAAGGCAGTGAAACGGATTCTGTTTTTAAGGCGATATTAAAATCGTTTGAGACAAAAGGGTCGAACTCAGCATTCATTTCCAAAGAGGCTGAATTCAGAATTTTTGCGTCTAGATTTAAGCTCGCCACACGTTTACCGTCTTGTCCGGCAATATTGGTCAGGTTAGACACTTCAGCATTGAGTTCGGTAAGCTGTACATTAACAGGCGGTTCGGATTCAAAATTACGAAAGGCAATGCTGCCATTGTTTAAACTGATTTTACTAATGGTAATGGGAATAAGTCCTTCGACGACACCTTGCCAGTCTCCACCTTTGCCTGATTGGGCATTATCTGCTTTATCACTATCGACAAAGTTTACCTGTGGTGCGTTCAGAGCGATATCAGCCAGAATTTCGCCTTTGAACAATGCGCGCCAGCTTAATGCAATATCTATGTTGTCGGCGCGAATGAATGGCACTTTGTGCGTACCTTTTATCTTTGAAACAGATAATTCCTGTAGCTGATATGCACCTCGATAAAGATCTATGTCGACGTTTTCTATGTGTCCCGAATAATCTCCCATATCGGATAATTTTTGATTCACTGTATAAAGTGCCCAATAGGGTAAATACAGTCTTAATATGATGAGAATACTTAAGATCATCACGAGAAAAGTGATGGTGTTTTTCAGCCGTTCTGCTTTCATGCTAATTTCTCCTTGTTAGCATTTAGATTAAGATGCAGAGCGATTTTTCTCAATGAAAATCAAGGCTTTCCATAATCTATACGAGACCTTTGCATTATGTTAAATCCAGTTAACATTGAAAAACAAAATAGCTTAAGGCTTATTCAAATGCGGCAATAGACAACTCAACTCTTTGTCTGAAGTCATCTGGAAAGGGAATGGCAGCTTTGGCGGCTTTGGAGAAGCACACATAAGTCACATCGGCTTCAACTACGATCTCATTGGTTGGAACCTTGATGATGGTTTGTTTCATGGTGATGCTGCGATTGCCGATTTTAGTGTAGCGGGTTTGTACTTCTAGAACATCGCCGAAATTCGCTTCGGATTTAAAATTAATGTTTATGTTAACCACTGGCCAGACGAGATCTTGCTGCATCCAATCGTTGTCATCGAAAAACTCATCAAAAAAAGCCCAACGACCTTCTTCTATAAATTCCAAATAACGGGCGTTGTTGACGTGTTGAAAAAGATCAAGATGATAACCGCGTACTTTTATTTGCGTCTTGTTGAGCATGGTTACTGCCTCTAAAAAGTTCGAACGCAAAAGATTACGATTCTTTAAGCAAGAAGCAAATAACAAAATCGCTCGACTTTACTAACAGCGAATTTGAATAGTTATGAAGCGCTTGGACGTACGGTGTGTCTCCACACTGGTGGAGCGTGAAATATTAGATGTTGTTTTTTACGTTCTTTGTTAGAGGCGTTTTCCAATAAAGTTGAAATAGCATCTGCCATTGCACCGAGTGGTTGAGAGAACGTAGTTAGTTGATAGCCAAGCCAACTTGCTTGTTCTATATCATCGAAACCGACAATGCAGATATCTTCTGGAATACGTAGACCAAATTCATTTTTCGCCACATCCATAAAGCCGCAAGCAATCAGATCTGTGACACAAAAAACGCCATCCGGTCTATCCCGAGAGGCCAATAAACGTCGTGCTGCGTCTACGCCAGTTTGGTAGCTCGTTGGTCCTGCTCGTAACAAGGTACAAGCTTGCTTGGCGTCTTCGGCGGCTTGAATAAACAGTTTTTCACGAGTTAGTAAACTGGGCGATTGAATTGTCGACGACACAACCGCAAGGTTTTTACAGCCTGCTCGTAGCAGCATGTGATGGGCATCAGCCATAGCAGATTGGTAATCTATGCTGATGTGGTCTGTGCCTTCAAATTGTCCGGCACGGTTCACCAGAATGACTTGTTGCCCGCTTTGCACGCAGGTTTCGATCAAGGTAGTTTGTGGTGTGCCTGATAAAACGATGGTCGCCGAGGCGCGGTAATTTAACGTTTGACGTAACGCTGCATCGGCACTGGCTTCGCCGCCTGACGTGTTAATCACCATCACGGCTCGACCAGCCAGTTGCAGACGTTGGGTGAGAGCATCGAGCAAGCTTGCTTGATAAGGTGCATTAAGATTGGCGCCTAGAATACAAACAGGTCGGCTTTTTTCGCTGGATAAGCCACGAGCAAGATGATTTACGTGATAATTCAGTTCTGCGGCCGCGGCCAGCACACGTTCACGAGTGTCTTTGGAAACGCTCGCACCTTGGGTAAAAGTGCGAGAAACAGCAGACCGAGAAACGCCAGCTAGTTTGGCAACCTCTGCGGCGCTGGCGATGTTTTTCGGTCGTTGCTGTGTCATTTTTTTTTCATGTCCTGACCAAAGCCAGCGTCTCGCAATAATTTTTCCATGCTTGCGGCACGTTCTGCTAAGTGAATCAAAGCCGGTTTTGGGGTTTCGAACCATTCATCAGGATGAAGCTCTCGTGTTTTACGAATGTGCGCGATGGCTGCATCCAACGTAGGATAGCGATCTGGGTATTCTAGATGTAAAAACAAGGCAACTATGGTGACGGAGCGGCTACGTCCACCGCGACAATTCACTAAGATATTGCCTTTTTCGCGAACTTTATAAGAGGCTTTCTCGGGTAGCTCTTGATCCAGTGCTGAACGCATTAAATGATAACCTGCCAAGACCATAGATTCTGGGTTACCAGGGCCGTCAATAAGGCCAATTTTATAGTAACGAACACGAGCTGAGCCATGCTTTAGCAGATGTTCCGGTGTGTTTGGCTCTTCTGAATGCACAAGGTCTATGTCTAAGTTTACGGCACAGTTCAGCACGACTTTGATGTTGTGTTTTTCAAGCAATTCCGCGTCAGCTACACCGGTGGAACCGCCAATATAAATGTCGACGCCCCAGCCAGGGATATTGCTTTCGATTAAGCTAACCGGTGGGCGTGGATAATGCTTTTTTACTTTTTCAGATGTCATGGTTTTTCGTTCTCTTTTTTGCGCTTGTCTTTTATAAAGTACAAATGAGCCAAGGTGTTAGGCTGTAAGTTCAAGCTCAGTCGCGCGTTGGTTATTCGTCTCTTTTTGGTCATTATGTTCAGCTGCAAGCGATATCATGGTGTCATTGGCAAACTGTTCTGCCACACCGGGAGCGACAGCGAGAATCGGTCCACCATGCGCTATCTCCTCGTGAGTTTTAGGGTAGACACCAGTTCGTCCACCAGCCTCTCGCACCATAAGTAAACCTGCCAAGCAATCCCATGCATTCATATGCGATTCTGCGTAGCCGTCGGTTCGGCCTTCGGCTACCCAAGCCAATGCCAATGCACCAGAGGCACCACGTCGTATATTGGTACCGCTTTCCAGAAGAGAAGAAACTATTGCCAAGTAGATATCTTGGGGAACACGTGTAGACCATCCTAATTCAAAGGATGAGCTATGAGTATCCCTTATGCTAGAAACACGTAGAGCTTGACCATTTTTTGTGACGTATTGGTCTTTTCTAGCCAAGTACATTTCGTTCGTCGCTGGATTATAAATCGCGCCGAGTAACGTATCGCCGTTATGCACAAAGGCGATGGAAATACAAAAATGATCTATGCCCCGAGCGAAGTTGGCGGTGCCGTCAATCGGGTCAACTACCCAAAGCGAGGGGTTAGATGTTGATCCTCCTGTTTCTTCCCCAAGTAATCCATCTTCAGGAAAAAGGTTATAAATAGCTTGGCGAATGTGTTCTTCGACCAGTGCGTCGGCTTCGGTCAAAAAGTCTTGCTGGCCCTTCAGTGTAAAATCGCCGGGTTGTCTGGCGCGATAGCTTTCTAGTGCTAATGCTCCTGCGGTTAGAGTAATAGAGTGCAGGGCGGCTTCGCGTTTTTCTAGTTCGCTTTTTTTGATGTTGTTGGGTGTCAAGGATGGATCCTTTTCTAAAATGTTGGATTGAGATCAGCTAGATATTTTATTGTCCTAACTGATCTCTTTTTTAGTTATTACTGAAGCTATCTCTAGCTTACTTTTTAAAGCTTAAGCTCCATAGGTCTTGCCAGTCTTGACGGCTTTCCCAGTCAGATTTTGCCGTAGAAGCATCGTACCCCATAATTTGGTCGCGGACTTTATCGATACCTGCTGGCTCGTTATCAGGTAGTTTAACGGTTTGGTTGGTCGACATTTTACCGTCAACACCCTGTGGCGCGATGCCTTCGGCTGTCATCATGTAATGAATGAACAATTTTGCTGCGTTCGGGCTTTTCGTTCCCGTGGTAATAAAGCCTAAACCTGGATAGCTCCAGCCGCTAAATGGCACCATATCGGCACAAAGACCCAGCTTCATACCATTTTCGTTTTGACGAAATTTTGCCGCGCTCACCATGCCGACAAAACTGTCTTTCACATCTGGTGCGCCAACAGCGTTAGCGGCTTCTGTATCAGAACTAGTGACTAGTGGATGATTTTCTGCGAGGGCTTTTATGAAAGCCGCGGTGGCGCTGTTTTCTTTGGTTTTTAATGGCTTACCAAATTCTGCTTGATACGCATCGGCCATGGCTTTGTCATGATGTGTGGCTAGCTGGTTAAACCAATCTGTGTAAGATGGCTTGCCAAGCGGATCTTGCATGGCGATCTTACCTTGCCATTCAGGCTTGGTAAGTTGCCAAATATTGGTAATTGGACAGGTGTCGTAAAGTCCTGTGTTATAGGCCCAAATGTTGGGTGCCAAAACCACGGTTAGTGGGCTTTGGTAGGTGGCTGGAATGTGCTCCGCCAAATCGGTCGGCACCCAGCTAGTCACGTAACCTTTTGATAAAAGCTGTTCTATACCTGCAGGCGCATCGGCAAGAATAGCGACGTCAGCTTTGACGTTACCGGCTTTGGCTTCACGGCTGACGATTTCTAGAATTTGCGACGCTTTGGCTTTGATGCCCGTAGCCTGAATACCGTATTTTTTGCTAAAGGACTCGGCTTGCTTAACGATTTTTCCTGTTGAATCGTACACAGTCAACGGTGCTTCTTGTTTGGCGGCCGCGATTAATGCTTGAAGATCAAACGAGTCTGCGGCTGAAGCTGAAATAGAACCGAGGGCTGTTAAGCTAACACTCAGTGCAAGAAGGCTTTTTTTCATCGGGAAGTTCATAACAGTTTCCTTTTTAAGTTTAGCTTATGCTTGTTTAGCGTAGGGTTGATTGGTGTGTTTCTGGTTAGCGTCTCTTGAATTAGATCGAGACGAGCTGAGCAGTAAATTGTCGAAGTCTCTACCATTACTGGAGAGCACAAGTCGGTTGCCATGGTGATCAAAAAAATGCAGTGATGGCGTTGGTAAATAAGCGTTTACCTGATCGCCTTCACGCCATCTCGGGCGAGACTGAGTGGAGTGGAATAATCTGTCTTCACCGAAACTAAGTTCAATCACCCAGCTGCCGCCAGTGGGCATGATGTTTTCAATGGTCATGGGCAAGGTATTAATGTTGGCGCTGTCGGTCAGAATGATTTCTTCCGGACGAATGGCACACACTTTGGCGTTGTCGACTTCGAGTCGTCTCGCTTGAATGTGCTTCGCAATGTTTATTGCCTCGGCATTAGAATCTTCTAGCTTGATCAGATTGATTTTCGGGTTGCCAATAAATTCAGCCACAAAACGATTGCTTGGTTCGGCGTAAATTTCATCTGGCGTGCCGATTTGTTGCAGCTGACCTTTGTTCATGACCGCAATGGTATTGGCAAGCGTCATGGCTTCCCATTGGTCGTGGCTGACAAAAATAATGGTTGTGCCAAAGGTTTGATGTAAACGGCGCAGCTCGGCGCGCATTTCGAGGCGAAGGGTCGCATCAAGGTTCGATAATGGCTCGTCTAATAGCAAAACCCCCGGATTCACCGCCAGCATGCGTGCTAAGGCAACGCGTTGTTGCTGACCGCCAGACAATTGAGACGGATAACGGTCTGCGTATTCAAGAATGCGTAACTTGCTCATCACATCTAAACAACGTTCTTTGCGTTCTTGGGCTGGCACCTTTTGTAAGCGCAGACCAAAATCCACATTGCGCTCTACTGTCATGTGCGGCCACAGAGCATAGTTCTGAAATACCAATCCAATACGACGTTGTTCAGGCGGAATGAAACAAGACTGATGCACAGAATCGACAACTAAATCGTCTACGGCAATTTCACCGCTGGTGGAATGTTCGATACCAGCAATCATACGCAAAATCGTGGTTTTGCCGCAGCCAGATGGGCCAAGCAAACACATAAATTCGCCATCTTCTACCGTCAGTGAAACCTTGTTGACGGAAGGTTCAGTATTGCCGTCGTAGCATTTTGTGAGATTGGTTAATGTGATAGTAGGCATATTAATTCTCCAGTCCTTGAGCCAAACCCGTACCGGAGATCTTTTGGATCAATACGGTACCAAGCCAAGCGATAAGCGCAATCATCAAGACCACCGCATTGGCGGCTTGGTCGTAGTTGTAATCGAGTAAACGCAGTGAATACGTGGTGAGTACATCGGTGGATGGAATCGCCAAGATAATGAACAGGCTGACGCCTTTAATGCCGGAAATGAAAGGCAGCAGAATGCCCGTTGCCAATGGTCCAGCTTGTATTGGAATAATGATTTTGCCCATGCGGCTAAACCAATTGGCGCCAGCAATACGTGCAGCTTCTTCGGGTTCTTTGCCCAGTTGCGTCATAGCTGCAATACCTGACCGGCTTGCAAAGGGCATTTTTTCTGCGACGAGGGCGATGATGAGAATCAGCGGTGTTCCGTACAGCGCCGGAATTGGGCCGCGAGCCACAGCGAACAAAGATAAAAATGCCGCCGCAAAGGCTATACCGGGAACCAAATAAGGCAAGAAGGTAATTTGGCGTAAGAAAGAACCCACACCTTTGAATGAGCAGCGTAATACTGCATAACCGACTAACAACCCTAAGACGCCAGATATCATCGAAGACGAACCGACAATCACAATAGTATTCCACGCGGCTTGCCAAAACTCTGGCGTCAACAAGATGCCGTTACGAAGGGCAACCGTGTCTAAATTGCTGCCGATCCAATAATCAAAGGTGAAGTTCTCCAGCGTAAAGCGACCGGGCAAAATCATGATGGTGGATAGGAATAATGTCAGTAATGGAAGCACCACACCGATTAAAACAAAGGCCCCAGCAAATCCAGAAGCAGGCAAACGCATGTGGCCCAGTTTGCGTAGCCTGTCCATGTTGCCCTTACCGCCGACGGTTACGAAGCGGCGAGCTTCTTTCATCATGCGAACATCGATCAGCAAAGTAATCACACCGATGATCATAATAACCGCAGCGATCACCGCTGCCACGCCGTTTTGACGAGTGTCTAAGGCGCGATAAAGTCCGGTTGCTAATGTGTCGTATCGCACTGGTAAACCTAGAATATACGGAACCGCGAACTCGCCAATACAATCGGCAAATATCAATAAAGCCGCTGACATTAATGCAGGGCGAATCAAGGGTAATACGATAGAGAAGGCGATGACTCGTGATGGCGCACCGAGCACACGAGCGCTGTCTTCCATTTGTGTATCTAGACGACGTAACGCATTGCCCACAATCAAAATTACCAATGGCGTGTAATGCAAAACCAAGATAAAAACGATAGGAAAATAACCGTAAGCCACACTGTTTGATGTAGTGATGCCTAAGGATTCTAGCCAGCCGGGTTGTCCACCAACGGTGCGGTTTTTAAAAATTGTCGTCCAAGCGAGGGCGAACGTCCACGTCGGTAACATAAAAGGCACAATCAGCGCCGTGGCGAACCAAGCGCGTCCCGCCATGTTAGTGCGATTTACTAACCACGCCAGCACCACGCCAATACTCATTGAAAATACCATAGTGCCAGCGGCAATGGCTAAGGTGTTGTACAGCGGTTGCCATAATAGGATTTCAGAAATGCGTGAATACAGAGTTCGTACAATATAGTAAAAGGTGAAACTGCCTTCGTCCTGATGGGTTCTTGCTTCATCACCGGATTGCACAATAAAGGAATCTACAAGAATCGAGAGCACAGGTGCAAGAATCAAATAAGCAAAGAAAATAGCCAGAACAAGGCCAATCAAATTAGCGGGTTCATGTCTGGCAACAGCAAATGAATGCCTTGCGCGTCGCCAAAGATTTGGCTTCTTTTGCTCTGCTGCGGTGAGCAAGGTGGTCATAAGTTATTCCTTAGAAAAACATTTAATTTTCTAAACAATAATCTTCGTCTATGACAAACCGATGACATTTTGCACATATGTGCAAAAAAAGTTTTTTAACGCACTTTTGATGAGGTTAAATGGCATGATTCGAGGTTAAGCGTGTTTTAGATTGAGCCACTGTATTTCTGCTGTTACTTTAGCTTCACTACTAGTGGGAGTATTCAATGGAACATGTATTGCCGAACGATGAGGCTTTTTACGGAAAAACCTTTACTGATTTAGCTATGGTGCAGGAAAGTGTGAGCCGTAAGGTGTTTGAGTCTTGTGTGTTTGAATCTTGTGATTTTACCGAAGCGTTTTTTGATGCTTGTACTTTTAAAGATTGTCAGTTCCGTAAATGCAAGTTGACCGCGGTGAATGTGAGAAATAGTAAGTTCTCAGATGTACAGTTTTATGAATCAAAAGTCTTGGGTGTGGATTGGACAAAAGCTTATTGGCGAGGCTTGGAGCTTGGCGCGCCGCTTTTTTTTAAAGAATGTATGGTTAATGGCTCGTCGTTTTATGACTTGAAATTATCAGGAATTGTTTTCGAAGAGTGCCGTGCTCATGATGTGGATTTTAGAGAAGCGACACTGTCTCGTGCGCGTTTTACTGGAACCGATTTAACCAATAGCTTGTTTGTGAATACTAATCTAACTGGCGCGGATTTTAACGGCGCGACCAACTACGATATTGATGTGAAGAAGAACACCATCAAGAACGCGATATTTTGTCGTTATGAAGCGGTAAGTTTGCTGACGTCACTGGGGATCAAATTGGTTTAAAGGTAACGGATAAAAATAAAAAAGGAAAATGGCATGTTAAGAAAAGATAAAACGGGTTTGGTCGTGATCGATGTTCAAGGAAAGTTAGCAACTATTGTTCATGACAGCGAGGCGTTTATCGCCAATCTCGTTAAATTGGTGAAGGCCGCAAAGTTATTGGGCTTGCCCATTCTGTGGTTGGAACAAAATCCAGAAAAACTGGGCGCAACCGTACCAGAATTACGAGAGGTTCTGGATATGGTTGAGCCAATTGCTAAGTATTCGTTTAGCGCCTGTGGTGAACCTACTTTTGTCTATGCCGTGAAAAAAACCAAGGTGAATACTTGGTTAGTGAGCGGTATTGAAGCGCATATTTGTGTTTATCAAACGGCGTTGGGCTTGCTAGATTTGGGTTATGAAGTGGAACTGGTGAGCGATTGTGTGTCGTCACGAGCTATAGAGAATAAAGACATGGCGCTTGCCAAGTTAGCTCGCAAAGGGGCAGAAGTGACTAGTCTTGAAATGTGTTTGTTTGAGTTGATTGGTGATTGTCGAGCGGATGAGTTTAGAAGTGCGTTGAGTTTAATTAAGTAAAAACTTTTGTACGATTGCGGCTCGTTATATCGATTTAATTTATCTTGAACGGTCTGCTTTGTGGTTTAATCCAGCAATAGTTTTTCATTGAGACTCAATACCTTTCCCTTTAGGCAGGCAGCATGAACATAGATAAATCTAAAAAACGTATCGCAAAGAAAGTTAAAATGGGTTTCAAAGGTTATCCGCAACTTTCCATTGCTTACTTCGGCGATACTGAAGACATCGCCACAGAAGTGATTGTCACCTTTACCGCAGAAGAAGGCGCTGAGCCACAAGATCAGCGTTTTGCGGGCCAAAGTGATGTACGTGAAGACGAAGTGATTCAATCCGCCTTGGTGAAAATCATGGAACGCACAGATGCGAAAACAGTATTAGAAGTAGAAGGTGTTTCGATCAAGAGCTAAGGCTCTTTTTTATTTAAATAATATGAAACTGGTGCTTGACCTTGGAGTGTGCTCTAAGGTCTACACTCTCCTTATAGCTTAAAAACAGGAGAGCCATATGCATCATTCATCAGGTCAACATAAAGAAAATTGCCAATCTCATTCTTCATGTCAGTGTCATCAAGCAAAAGACCATTCATCACACTCACATCAAGAGACGAGCAGTTCTTGTTGCTCGACGCCAAGTGAAGCTTCCTCTTGTTGCGCAAGCAATGATAGCAGTCAAAACGAAAGCCAATGCTGTACTTCTGATGATGAAGACGTCCCCAGTTGTTGCTCATCCGCTGATTCCAGTGACTATGCCTCAGTAGCGCAAGAAACTGCCAAGCAAACTTATACTTGGCGAGTCAATGGGATGGATTGCGCCAGTTGTGCACGTTCTATTGAGAAGGCGGTTTCTTCTTTGGATGGCGTGGTGAGCGCGAATGTGGTTTTTTCTACCGAAAAATTACGCGTTCAGGCAGATTCGGATCTTTTTGACAAAATCCAAGACACAGTGAAAGGTATTGGCTTTAGTTTGGTGCCTTTTGGTGAAAGCGCTTCTAAGCAGCACTCTCAGCAAGAAAACACTCAGCAAACTATTTCAGATCAAAAAACGACGTCATGGTTTTCACGCCAGCAATTAAGTGAATACGGTCCGATTGCGGCTTTGGCAGTGCTGATGTTATTGAGCTGGGGTATCGCGCAATTCAATCCATTATTTGGCGAAACCGCCTTTATAGTCACTACCTTGGTTGGCTTAGTGCCTATCATGAAAAAATCATGGCGGATGATGCGCAGTGGCTCGCCGTTTGCCATTGAAACCTTGATGAGTGTTGCAGCGATAGGTGCATTATTTATTGGTGCTACCGCAGAAGCCGCCATGGTGTTGTTGCTCTTTATGATCGGCGAATGCTTGGAATCGTTTGCGGCGAACCGTGCGCGTAAAGGCGTGAGCGCTTTGATGGCTTTGTTACCAGAAGAAGCCTTAATCATCAAAAATGGTGTGCGTCAAAAAATCGCTATAGCGGATTTACGTCCAGGGGATGAAATAGAAGTGTCGCCGGGTGAACGTTTGCCTGCCGATGCTGAGCTCTTGTCCGAGATGGCAAATTTCGATGAAAGCGCGTTGACGGGTGAATCTGTACCTGTTGAACGATTACGAGATGAAAAAGTGCCAGCAGGGAGCTTGTTAGCTGATCGAGTTGTGCGACTCAAAGTAGTGTCGCAACCGGGTAATAATGCCATTGATCGAATTCTACACCTTATTGAAGAAGCGGAAGAGCGCCGAGCACCGCTTGAACGTTTCTTAGATAAATTCAGCCGTATCTATACGCCTGTGATTATGCTGATTTCTGTCTTGGTGATCTTGATTCCGCCTTTGGCCTTTGCTCAACCTTGGGATACGTGGATTTATCGTGGTTTAGCCTTGTTGTTGATTGGTTGTCCTTGTGCCTTGGTTATTTCGACGCCAGCGGCGATTACGTCTGGTTTGGCGGCGGCGACTCGTCGTGGCGCTTTGATTAAAGGCGGATTAGCGTTAGAGCAACTTGGTCGAATAAAAACCATCGCCTTTGATAAAACCGGCACGCTTACAGAAGGTAAACCAAGTGTGACGGATGTAGTTACTTTAAACGGTTCTAACTTTAATGATTTGTTGGCTGCTGCAGCGTCCGTTGAAATGGGGGCTCATCATCCATTGGCGAAAGCCATTGTTGATTACACAGAACAACAAGGCATTGCATTAGTGCATGCTGATAATCGCAAAACCTTGGCTGGTGTTGGTGTGGAAGGGGATTTTGCAGGTAGGAAAATCAAGATTAGTTCGCCAAGTAAGTTAGAGCAAGTGTTAGATGACTCTATACAACAGGAAGTTATTCGTCTTGAGCAAGAAGGTAAAACTGTCGTTGTTGTTTTCGAAAAAGGTGAATTGTCGGGCTTGATCGCTTTGCGGGATAGGCTACGCGATGATGCTAAGGCGGCGCTTAAAGATTTAGCGGCTTTGGGAATTAATGGCGTGATGTTAACGGGTGATAATGCCCGTGCCGCAGCTGCGATTGCAGCCGAGTTGAATATAGATTATCGAGCGGATTTATTACCAGAAGACAAAGTTATGGCTGTCACTGAGTTGAATCAACAGCAAGCGACAGCCATGGTGGGCGATGGCATCAATGATGCGCCAGCAATGAAAGCATCCACTATCGGCATTGCCATGGGAAGTGGCACCGATGTAGCTTTAGAAACCGCGGACGCGGCTTTGACGCATAATCGCTTGCAAGGATTGGCTGAAATGATTCGCTTATCGCGTGCGACCAATGCCAACATTCGTCAGAATATCACCATTGCTTTAGGTTTGAAGGCGGTGTTTCTGGTGACGACCTTGCTGGGTATAACTGGGTTATGGTTGGCGGTATTGGCTGATTCTGGCGCGACCGCATTGGTTACAGCGAATGCCTTGCGACTGCTTTCGAAAAGGTTGTGAGACATTGAAGGTTTGTTTGGCTTTTGTTACCTAATAAAGTCGCTGAAAATGAACCGCCAGTCATGAATATTTCATTTATGTTAATGAAATGGGTAAGAAAAGATTAATCCGCTTACAAAGAGCTAAGTTTTATTTTACAAGCGCATTTTTATAGAAAGTTGGTGGTAGGATCTCGCACCTTGTGTTTGATGTTGGTCGTAGAAAAGGCACTTTTTGGTGGTTTTAAATCAACCAAAATAATGTCCAAACTGCGGTTAGCCTATATCAATGTCTGATGGTGGCGAGGTGCTTTTAGTCTGTCTCTTTGAGGGTAGCAAGCACGTCCTATCATCCAACTATAAAATAATAGATGTTGTTTGCTTTATGAAAAATCAAAATACAGCTCCTGAAAAATCCCTTTCTGCTCCGTTCGTTTATCCGAACATGAAAATTGCGTTTATCTTGTTAATTACCTGCTTTGCTGCATGGGGCGTTGCCGCCAACATGACAGATCCATTGGTAAAAGTGTTTAGTAAAATTTTTACCATGAGCACGTTTGAATCCGCTTTAGTACAGTTCGCTTATTATGGCGCGTATTTCTGTTTGGCGATTCCTGCGGCGTTTATTAACGCTCGTTACTCTTATAAAGCGGGTGTGTTGACAGGTTTAGGCTTGGCTATTTTAGGTGCCTTGGCTTTTTATCCTGCCAGTGTTTCGATGACGTATGGTTTCTTTTTAGCTGCCTTGTTTATTTTGGCAGCAGGCTTGTCTATTTTAGAAACCTCAGCGAATCCTTTTGTTATGACTATGGGGCCAGAAGGCAGTGCAGCACGCCGTTTAAACTTGGCTCAAGCGTTTAACCCAGTTGGCACCAACATCGGTGTATTTCTTGCAGCGACATTGATTCTTCCTAATCTAAATACCGCATCTCCAGAAGAAAGAGCCAGCATGGCGCCAGAAATGCTGCTGAGCATTCGAGCAGATGAACTAAACAGCGTGATGACACCTTATGTCGGCATGGCTTTTGTGTTGATGATCATTTGGGCGTTTATCTATTTTATGCGCGTGCCTAAATCGGCTAACACAGTAAATGTTGATGAAGTTCAGACGATTGACTTTATGGCGACATTGGGCCGATTATTCGCTAGAAAACAATACCGTTGGGGTGTACTTGCACAGTTCTTCAACGTTGCCGCACAAACTTGTACTTGGACTTTTACTATTCAATATGTGCAAGAAACACTAGGTGGAACCGAAGCTAGTGCTTCTGATTACTTGCAGTACAGCTTGATTATTTTCTTGGTGTCACGTTTTGTGATGACTTGGTTGATGGGCTTTTTCCGTCCTGCTGTGTTGCTAAGTATCTTGGCTCTATTGGGGACTGCTTTATGCCTATACGCTGTGATGGTGCCAGATGTAACAGGTGTTTGGGCGATTGTGTCTATTTCCGCTTGTTTATCTTTGATGTTCCCAACGATTTACAGCATTGCGTTGGATGGTCTTGGTAGTGATACTAAATTCGGTTCTGCGGGTTTGGTCATGGCTATCTTGGGTGGTGCCGTGATGCCATTGATCCAAGGCGCGACTATCGATGAGTACGGCGCGATTTTTTCATATGTTGTGCCTGCCGTTTGCTTCTTGGTTGTAGCTGCTTACGGAATGTTCTCAGTGAAAAATACCTCTGTTTAATTACTGGTTATAATGAATTCTAAAGAGCCTCGCGAATGCGGGGCTTTTTTTTGTCTGTGACTTTATACGCTTACTTCTTTATGATTCCTGCTCACTCAAATCAATGTTGAAACGGCTCGTGGTTGATTTTAGTTGGATGATTAAGGATGTTAGTTTGTTATGTATTTATCGAACAGAGCGGAAATATTAGAAGAAGAAAGCCGCATATTTGCTCATTCTGTGACTCAATGTGATTTGCATCATCACGATGCACATGAATGCTTATGGGTGGTGAAAGGCCGTATTCGTGTTCAGGTAATGGATGAAATACTGCTTTTGCAGGAAGGCGATGTTTTATTTATTAATAAAGAATTGCCTCACGCCACTCAATCTACCGAGGATGATAATTTAGTACTTTGTCTACAGCATAACTTTGCTGGAGTGGCTCTGGATACTTGCCCAATGAAAGCATGGAGTTTGGTTCAGAAAAATATGCTGCCAACGATTAAGCGGCTGATGGCGCATTTGTGGTGGGAACACTACTACAAGGCGGGTCATTGGCAACAGGCGCAAACAAGTTTACTTGCCCAACTTGGCTTGCTGTTTGCTCGCTACTTTCCTTCGACTAATGCAATTAGAGCGGACTCTCTTGAATCTACTTTATTGATGAATGACCTGTTACGTCAGATTACATTGCGTTACCAAGAGCATCTCTCTTTGTCCTTGTTAGCTGAGGAGCGAGGTTTGTCGGAAGCCTATTTAAGCCGGTATTTTAAAGCCAAAGTAGGCGAGACTTTTCTACGCTATTTGACCCTTTATCGATTAGAAAAAAGCTTGTCAGATTTGGCACAGAAACCTAAAAAAGCCGTATCAGATATCGCTTTTGATCATGGTTTTCCTTCTGTAAAAGCCTTTAATATGGCGTTTCGCCGAGAATATGACTGTACGCCAACGGAGTTTCGTCTTAAGCGGGAGTCGGTAAGTTTAGTGAGTGTGGGGCAAGCCTATGCAGGAGTAGACGTAGTACTTTTGAAACAACGAATTATGCCGTGGTTGGATAGGCAATTTTTGTATCTTTAATAAAAGGTGACTTTATCAAGGTCAAAAAACGGCTACTGAGCAGGTCAAAAATCGGATAGCACACTTGATATTAATTCCCATAATGAAGCAAAACAATAAATACAAATAAGGTTTCATTATGAAGAAGTTATCGTTTTTCGATAAGGTTAGTTATGGCTTTGGTGACTTAGCCAGTAATGTGGTGTTTACTGCGGTTGGCACCTATTTGATGTTTTTTTATACCGATGTGTTCGGGATTTCTGCGGCTCTCGTCGGGACATTATTTTTTGTCACGCGAATGTGGGATGCCATATCCGATCCAATAATGGGCATGATAGGTGACAGAACCCAAACTCGATTTGGTAAATTCCGTCCCTATTTACTCTATGTGCCTATTCCTCTGGCTATTGTCGCTGTGCTCACTTTTACGACGCCTGATATGGATGAATCCGGCAAGATCATTTGGGCATTTGTGACCTATATTCTACTGATGACACTCTATACAGCCATCAATATCCCATATTCCTCTTTACCAGCAACCATATCGGATAGCCCAGTTGAGCGCGGCCAGATGGCTTCATTTCGCATGGTATTGGCGTTTACCGGTGCTTTGCTGGTTAATGCGAGTACGTTACCTCTGGTTGAATTTTTTGGTGACGGTAATAAACAGCAGGGCTTTCAGTACACCATGATATTGCTAAGTGCCGTCATGATTGTAATGTTCTGGCTGTGTTTTTCTCGTGTTAAAGAGCGTGTTCCAATGATCAAACAACATTCCTCTTTGAAGGATGATTTTGCCGTGGTGATCAAAAACCGTGCTTGGTGGATCACCATTTTAATGGGCATTCCACTGTTTACCTTTACTATTATGCCGTTTGCTGTGGGTATGTATTACTTTACTTATATTGTGGGCGATGCCAGTAAAGCGGGTATGTTTTTTACGGTGGCTAGTTTGGGCATGATTGTAGGCTCTGCTCTGATGTCTCAGTTAGTTAAGCGTTATTCAAAGCGGAACTTGGTTATTGCGGGTGCGCTGTTGAGTATGTGTTTGATTAGTAATTTGTACTGGGTTGATCCATCTGACGTTTATGTGATTTACGCCATTATCTTTTTTAATCAGTTGTCGAAAGGGATTGCTGCTTCTTCTTTATGGGGGCTCGTTGCTGACACTGCTGATTATGTTGAGTGGAAGTCTGGTCGCCGTGTGGTTGGTTTGTCTACCAGTTCTGCGACCTTCTCCCATAAATTTGGTATGGGGTTAAGTGGCGCCTTAGTCGGTATTGGGTTGAGTTTTGCTGGTTATCAAGCAGGTGTTGAGCAAACTGCGGAGTCTGCTCAGATGATTTTACTTTTCATGAGTCTGATTCCTGCTTTTGGCGCAGGCTGCATTGCTGTTATTGCTTACTTTTATCCGATCACGCGAGAGGTAGAAGACACAATGCAATCTGAATTACGTGCGACTCGTGAAGCGAACCGAGCAAATTAAAGAATACTGAGGTTTTATTATGAATGAATCATTCCGTAATGCACCGTTTTTTCTGGGTGACACCGAGCTTACTTGGGTGAATAAAACCTATTCAGAGCTAACGTTAGAGCAAAAAGTAGGGCAACTGTTTAATCTTATTGTTAGAGCAAATTCCGCAGAAGAGTTGTCTCTTATTTATACGATTCAACCTGGTGCGGTGACTAAGTTTGTCGGGCAAGATCTTGATACCGAAGTAAAGATGATGAATCAGCTGCGCAGTCATTCTGTCATTCCGCTTTTGGTGAGTGGTGACCTTGAAGGCGGTGGCATGAGCTTTCCTTTCGGTGCTCAAGTACCAAACCAGCTTGGTCTTGCTGGGTTGAAAGATGAGAGTGCGGTGGAATATTGTACCCAAGTAATTGCTCAAGAAGCTAAATTGCTTGGCATTAACTGGTCATTTACTCCGGTTGTTGATATCAACGCTAAGTTTCGTAGCGCTGTCGTAGGTACACGATCATATGGTAGTGACGTTGATGTTATCGAAAGTATGAGTCTCTCGAATATTAATACTTTCCAAAAAAACGGTATCGCAGCAACGGCAAAGCATTGGCCGGGAGAGGGGTTCGACGACCGAGACCAGCACTTAGTAACGACGGTGAATCCATTAACTATGTCTGAATGGGAGGAGCGTTATGGACGACTTTACCGTAGTGCTATCGATAGCAACGTGATGTCGATAATGTCGGCTCACATCGCTTTACCTGAATATGTAAAGACTCATAATGACAACCCGGCAGAGTGGTGGCGTCCGGCAAGTGTTAGTAAGTTGCTCAATGAACAACTCTTGCGTGGAGAGCTGGGCTTTAATGGCTTAATTGTCTCAGATGCTACTGTGATGGCGGGTTTGAGTAGCTGGACGAAACGTGAAAACGTGGTTGCTGAGATCATTGAAAACGGTTGTGACATGCTGTTGTTTTGCAAGGACCCGGTTGAAGATTACGCTTATATGCTTAAAGCCGTGCGTGAAGGTAGAGTATCTGAAACACGCTTAGAGCAATCTGTTATGCGGATCTTAGCGATGAAAGCCGCTTTGGGCTTGCATGAAAAGCAAGAGGAGATTAGTTCCAGTAAATTTAAGGATATGTTGGCATCAGATTACGCGGACCGAATCCCCGAGCTGAATCGTCGCACGGTGCATTTGGTAAAAAATCGCGATAATATTTTACCAATCAGTTTAGAACGTCATCAGCGCGTGTTGGTTATTTCTACTGGTATTCGACATGTTTTTAGTCCTATTCCTGCGTCATTGAGTGTGGCTACCATGCTGAAAAATGAAGGCTTTGAAGTGACAGAGTTTCAAACAGGTATGGCATTAAATGTGAAAGAGTATGATTTGTTGCTCTATCTTAACGCTGATGAATCTATGTTGGTAAAGTCGCACATTTACATTGATTGGATGGCATTACACGATGGTTTTGGTAATGCCATGTATCGTCCTTGGGTCGATATTCCGACGGCAATGGTATCTTTTGGTCATCCTTATCTTTTGTACGACGCACCTAAAGTGCCAGTATACATTAATGCCTATAGTCCTTTATTGGAGGTTCAGAAGGCGGTCGTGGAAGGCTTGTTAGGACGGTTAAGCTTTAATTCTAATGCTGCTATTGATCCATTCTGTGGGTTAGAGCAACTACGTTATTGATTGATAGTTAGCTTAATAAAAAGAACCCCCAATGTTGGTTGTCCAACTATTGGGGGTCACTTCAGAGATTAATGTGCACAGGCTCTTTTTTTGTTTGCTGACTTTGTGTGCGAACTCGCTTATGATGGTCCGTTGTGGTGCAAATCCACCGCTCGAATTGGAAAGAGTGAGTGTTATAAAAACAAGGAAGGTTTCCTGCTAGAGCAAATTCCCCTTCCGTTATACTTTTTTACACACTGGAAAAATTTCTGAAGCAAGTCGTAGGTAATGAGTTTACTTACGGCTTTTTTCTATTTTAAGCAATAGGTTAGACCAAGATAAAGAATAGGTAGATTATGATGCAAAGACCACAAATAACCATTTCATCATTAGATGCTGTGAGACTTGAGAAGATACTGGATTCACTAAGTTATTCGCAATTCCCCAACAAAGATGATTTACAGGAGGAGATTAATCGCGCCGAAATTGTTGAGCCACGAGATATGCCTGACAATATTGTGACGATGAATTCGACTGTAACATTTAAAGTCTTATCTTCGGAAAAGGAATTTTCAAAAACCTTAGTATATCCAAAAGATGCTAATGGCGCTGAAGACACGGTTTCAGTTTTAGCACCTGTTGGCAGCGCGTTACTTGGTCTAAAGGAAGGTGATCAAATTGATTGGCCTAAGCCAAATGGTGATGTGCTGTCGGTAGTTATTATGAAGGTAGACTATCAGCCTGAACGTGCTGGTGAGTTCCAACTTTAGGTTTTTTCGTTAGTTAGCGATCAGTTTTTGGTAATAAAAAATAACCCCTTGCGTTTGACGCTCGGGGTTATTTTTTTAGTCTTGACTGATACCGTTAATTTACTTTGGTTTTATGCTTTTCAGCAGATTGCTCAAGGCGTTCTTTTATAATAGGAGCAATGGCATTTAGCGGTTCAGAATCAAGCATGTCTTGATGCCGACATGAAATGTTATGAGTTTCTATTTCACCTGTGATTCTTGAGGCCCAGGCATTGGATTGGTGCTCAAGAATATTACCCATCGAGCCATTCACACTATCTTCAGCGACAAAAAACAGTAAATCTGCATCCACCTTTCTAGGTTTGAAGCGACCAGCCAGTGCTAAGTTGTTTTCGATTATGGTTTGAACTCTGTCCATAATATTTGTTTGGCTTTTTTGGATATCTTGAACCACAGACATGGACGAATCATCATAATCTCGCCATAACAACGACGCTAATTCTTCTTTGTTAATAGGCAGCTTTTCCAGTGTGCTGAGATCATAACCTAGAAAGAGTAGGGCTGCTCTGACAATATCTGCTTCGTTTTTTGGCTGCTGGTAATCGAGTTTGTATGGGTAGCTGTCTAACATACATAAAAAGGACACTGTTTCATCTTCTGCTTGTAGCTTCTCAGCAATAGCATGAGCAACCAGACCACCAAATGACCAGCCTAGAAGACGGTATGGTCCTTTTGGTTGCACGTTTTTAATTTGCAATAAATACTCTTCTGCCATTTCTTCTATAGATTCTGGCAAGCGCGCTGCATGGCGCAGCCCCGTTGCTTGGAGGCCAAATACTGGCGTTGATTTAGATAAGTGACGTAGTAGTCCTGCGTATCCCCAAGCGAGGCCAAGTGCAGGATGAATACAAAATAATGGTGAATCCGTACCGCTAGATTTGATAGGTAGCGTGCAAATCATAGGATCCCAATCATCACTTCGACTTAAGTAGTCAGAAAGATCGGCAATGGTGGAGGCTTTGAATAAGACACCTAATGGCACTTCAATTAATAAGTTCTTCTGAATATGATTCAGAATTCTTGTTGCAGATATGGAATCGCCACCAATTTCAAAAAAGTTATCTCGGATACCAACTAGAGTAAGACCTAATGTCTCAGCCCAAAGGCTAGTGAGCATTTCTTCTAGTTGATTTCTTGGTGGTTCATAACTATTAGATGCGTGCCAAGTTGGTAGAGGTAAGGCTTTTCGGTCTACTTTTCCATTTGGTGTTAATGGCATTTCATTTAACAGCATAAAGTGTGCTGGAACCATGTAATCAGGCAGTACATTGATTAGCTGACGACGAAGTTCATTGGTATCTAGGTTGCTGTCTATTGGTATTACATAGGCAACCAGTTGCTTATCTTCGTTCGGCGACGTTTGAGCTACGACTATGGCTTGAATGACTTCGCGACAAGCTAATAATGCAGATTCAATGTCACCAATTTCGATACGGAAGCCGCGAATTTTAATCTGATGATCGTCTCGACCTTGGTATTCTAATACCCCATCTTGGCGCCAGCGTGCTTTATCTCCCGTGATATATAGGCGGCTGCCTTTTTTGCCATATGGATTAGAGATAAACCGCTCATTTGTTAATTCAGGGCGATTGTAATAACCCAGTGCTAAACCATCACCGGCAATATATAGGTCTCCTGTTACGCCTACCGGAACAGGCTCCATTGCGTGGTCTAAAACATACATTTGAGTGTTTAGCAGAGGTCTACCAATAGGGGGGTGGCGGAGGTCTGTTGGCTTAACCAGTGGCATAATACTCGACCAGATCGTTGTCTCTGTTGGCCCATATAGGTTTACAACAGGATGCCCCAAGTTTGACATGATTTGAGCCAGTTGACCTGATAACGCTTCGCCTCCTACCAAAGGCCGAATGCCTTTTAGTTCATTGCTGTATGTCGGTAATAATGCCTGCCAAAGAGACGGCGTAGCTTGAAGCAAAGTTACGCCTTCTTTGACCGCTAGCTTTGTTAACGCTTGTGGATCGCGAACGGTTTTTCTATCCGCAATCAGAACAGATGCTCCAACAGTAATAGGCAGGAATAACTCTAAGATAGAAATATCGAATGAAATGGTCGTAACAGCCAGAAATTTATCTTCGCTAGTAAGGTTGAGCTCTTTTTGCATAGCGTATAAGAAATTCATCAAGGCTTTATGTGAAATTTCTACACCTTTAGGCCGACCCGTAGAGCCTGAAGTATAGAGGACATAGGCCGGATTGCTTCCTTGAATTGTTAAGCCAGTAGGATGAGAAACATGTTTGTCTAAGGAAATATCTGAATGTGCGTCATCGATTAATATTATCGGCATATCAACTTTGGGTAACTGTCCAATAGCACCATGGCAGCTGAGTATTAACTTGGGATTGGCATCCTCTACTATGCTGCGAAGGCGCTCTTCTGGAAAGTCAGGATCCAGTGGTAAATACGCAGCTCCAGCTTTTAGTGTACCCAACAAAGCGACTAGCATGTCCGTATTACGTGTTAGTGCAATAGCAACTAAATCGCTTGGGCAAACTTGTTCTTGTATCAGCTTATTTGCCCAAGCATTAGAAAGTGCATTAAGTTCTGAATAGTTTAAAGTGTTTTGTCCAGAGGCTACTGCAATGGCTGTTGGAGTACTGATTACTTTAGCATTAAATGCTTCGACTACGGATTGTTGTGGAATAGAGCATGCCGTATCGTTCCATACATGCAGAATTTTGTAGCGCTCACTTTCTGACAATAATGTTGCCTTACTTATAGGGTTGGCAGGTGCCAATACCATTGCGTCTATCAGGCGTTCAAACTGTGCTAAATGGTTTTCTAGTTCATGTTCTGTATAACGTGTAGGGTTAGCGTCAAACTCTACTTTTAAACCATTGTTGTCGTGTCTGTCGAAGATAAAAACGGTAAGATCGTCGATCAAGGCATTACTTAGGTTATGCAGCGAGGTCGAGCAATTTCCGAATGTTAAGTCATAATTAAAAGGTTCAATGTTAACTCCTAGCGAGGCAATTTGCTGACCAGCAGACATTAACCCCAGCTCACGCTTTAGGTCTTCATAACGATATTGCTGATGACGTAGTGCTCTAAGTACTACTTTAGATACTTGTGTTATTAACTTTTCCAATGTGATTTCAGTAGATAAACTTAAGCGAATAGGCACAGCGTTTGCTATCATTCCAGGTGTAGCACGTTGTAATCGTTGGATTCTTGCGGTAACAGGCATTGCAAAAACTAAATCATTCGCTCCTGTCATACGATAAAAATACGCAGCCACTAAAGCTATTAGAGTTTGCGGTAGGCTGGCGTTTACTTGTTGCCCAATGGCAATGAGTTTATTAGTCAATTCTTGAGATAATGTTAGAGGTTTGCGTAGCTGCTTTTTATTCTGAGAATGATCTATTCTCTGAGAAAGGGACGTGGTTTCGGGTAAATTGATAAGGTTTTCTAGCCAGTACTGACGATCTTTTTTATAGCGTTTGGAAGATTTGTACGCATGTTCACTTTCGACAAGTGCAGCAAGAGAGCCAAAAGGATTAGGGCCTGCATCTAGATTGTTTAGTAATGCACTGTATATTTCAGCAAGTCTTAGAGTGAGCAAGTTTCCTCCAAAACCATCGAGTGCAACGTGATGGCAACGGTGGTACCAGTAATGATGGTTTTCGCCGAGCTTAATCAAAGCACTACGCCACAAAATATCCCCTGGTTTGGTGAGTGGCCGCATCATGTCCTCCGTCATCCATATTATTGCTGTTTTATGCGGGCTTTCTGCAGAACTAACGTCCGATAAAGAGAAATAGCCTTCATCTGTTTGATAGATGATCTGGAGGATTTTATCGTCTTCTTCGACGATTCGGCTGCGTATGCAATCAGCTTCACTGATGAGTTGTTTAATAGCGGAAGTAAAATGAACTGCATCAATTGCCCCTTTTATTTCAAGGTATTCGGCAATATTAAAGGCGGCACCTTGAGGCGCTAGTTTTTGGGCGATCCATTGTCCACGCTGGGCGGTAGAAAGGGGGACTGCAAATGATTGTTGAGAAATGGGTTCTTTTGAACCATAGCAATTATTATGACTTTTAATCATTTGTTTGCTCCTGCAAAAAACGTCTTCCATGTTAGAACTGTGATTATTATGTCCTAAATATTTACTTAAATTAACATAAGTTGATTTTATAATTAAGTCTATTAAATAAAATTTACATATATATGAATATATAAATTGAAAAGTATTTTTATTTTTTAAATTGCAGTCTTAACTAGAAAAAGCAATATTTTTGTTTTTGATGTGACTAGTTACTTGCAGAAAAAGCAGTACGCCTGACAGGATTCCAAAGCCTGCTAGCCCTGACCAAATCCAACCATGATTTATATTTGTCGAAGATAATAGCCAACCTGTGCTGATGTTGCCTATAAAAGCGTATAGACCACCTACACAAGAATACAAACCATAATGACTACCTAATTCCTTAGCAGAGCAAAATTTAGGGACATAAGCACCTAACAGTGGAAACACTAACATCGAGCCGAGGCTAAAAAAGACTGCACAAATTATGAAAGATAAGGCTGGTAGCCACTGCAGGCTAAGGTTGAGCCATAGGTAGCTGGATCCCATAATCGCCATGCCTAATCCTATCCCTCGAGCTGTTCCCAAGTGTGACTCAACGAAACGGCTTACGGGCATTTGCATTAAGACGCCCATAATAGAAGATGTCGCGAAAACCCAAGTAATGATACTGACGTCCTGAGTGACTACACGGATTTCATGTGGAACGGCAATGTATAGTTGGTGGAATAGTAATTGATACACAGAAGCGCATAATATGAATCGCATAAAGGATTTGTTGCTGAGCATTTGTCCCCATTGCTTCCAGAATTTCGAATGAGCGTGCGTCGTATTTTTTTGTGATTCCAATTCAGGTAGAAAACGCCACTGAATAATGAGTAGTAAAGTAAATAACCCTGCAGAAACGACACCAACTAAAGCAAAATCGACGTAGAGTAGAGACAAACCTACTAGTGGTCCTAGCAGCATTCCTGCTTCTGATGTGAGGCTTTGTAAGGCGAAAACTTTATCTCTGGCTTTTTGTTCTGGGTATTCAGATGCCAAATAAGCTTGGCTGCTCGGTGTAAAAAGTGCGCCAGCAAAACCAGAAAAAAATGCTCCTAATATTAGTATGGGAATAGTCTGCCCAACTCCTAATAAGGTGAACCCAATGATACGAACGGCACAACCCAATAGAATAAGGCGCTTGTAGCCTAATCTGTCACCTAAAGTACCACCTACTAAAAACATGCCTTGCTGGCTTAATACTCTAAGTCCAATAATTAAACCAACATACCAACCGCTGATACCCAAGTTATGCTGTAGGTGATCCGCTAGATAAGGCAGCAACATGTAAAAGCCAAGATTGAAAGTGAAGCCGTTTATCACCAATACTCGTCCCGCAGGAGAGAGTAATTGCCAATCTTTTATCAGATGTTTCGAAAGCATGGTGTGGTTGATTTAAGCCTTAATAAAATAATAATGTTAAGCAAGTGTTTGGTTGTTGTGATTCACTTTGACTAGGATGTTTAGAAAGCACCTTCTGCGACTTTTATTGCTTGCTCTTTTGGTTCTTTGTTCTCGATGATTGAAGTAGCTGCGCGATTGTTTCGGATGGTTCGAACAAAAGGAATGCCTGCGGCGTCTTTTGTAATATCAGCCTCAACGTTATAAACATTTTTTACTAGCGATGGTGTGAGTATGTTGTTTGGGTGACCGGTGGCAATTAACTTTCCATCTTTAAGAACCAGTAAATTATCGGCATATTGAGCAGCAAGATTTAAGTCGTGAAGCACCATGATGGTGATCCAACCTTGTTCCTTTGTTTGAGCATCTAGATGATCAAGAAGGACATGCTGAAAATGCAGATCCAACGCGCTGACTGGTTCGTCTAACATGAGTATTTGGGGTTTTCTCATTAAGGCTTGAGCAAATAAAATCATTTGGCATTGGCCGCCACTGAGCTTATTTACTGGGCGATTCGCTAGATGCAAGAGACCAATTTTATCAAGAGCAGATAAAGCTTCTTTAATAACACTATCGTCTAATCGAAAACCTAGAGCATTTAATTGACCAAGTAGAACCACTTCTAAAACACTTAACTCTACATCAAGACGAATGTCTTGAGGCATATAGCCAAATTGCTTACGCCAGCGTGATAATTGTTTGCGTTGTAAGGTTTCGTTTGCAAAAGTTATCTCACCTGATTTGGTGTGAATATCGCCAAACAAGGTTTTTAATAACGTGCTTTTACCTGTGCCGTTTGGCCCAATAATGACGTTGACCTTGCCAGATTCTAGAGCAAATGACATGTCTTTTGCTAAAACAAGATCATCTATAACAACATTGAGATTGTTTACTTGTAGCATAAGTTAGCGCCTTTTACCCAGAATCAGCCAGAAGAAGAAAGGCACACCAATAATGGCGGTGACAATGCCTATTGGAAAGAGAGCACCAGGAACGATAACTTTAGATAACACTGATGCACTAGAAAGCAAAAATGCCCCAATGATGAAAGACAAGGGTAAGAAAAAACGCTGATCTTCTCCAACCAAAATCTTGGCAATATTGGGTGCGACTATGCCGACAAAGCCAATAATGCCAACAAAACTGGTTACGGTTGCGGTCATAACGGCAACGATTAACAAGGTTCGCAAGCGCAGTCGAGTAATGTTGACTCCGAGACTTTTGGCTCGCTCCTCTCCCAAGCGTAATGCGGTCAGTTTCCATGCGTCACGTATTAAAAAGAACATGCAGACAACGGTAACACTTATGATAATTGAAAGATTAGACCAAGAGGCTTTTGATAAGCTGCCGAAGAGCCAAAATAGGATTTGTTGGCTGAGTTCTGGTGAAGACACAAATTGTACGAGAGACAGCAAAGACTGAAAAAGGAACAGTAACGCGATACCCGCCAATATAAGCTGACCTGAACTGATGTGTCTCATGGTTGCCAATGCGAATAAAAATGCCGCCGCCAACATGCAACAAACAAAGGCTCCTAACGGAACCGCAATATTAGTATTTAATCCCAATGAATCAAAATACAGCATCAAAGCGGCACCAAATCCCGCTGCGGCTGCCATCCCCAAAGTGTACGGGCTTGCCATGGAGTTATTGAGTAGGGTTTGCATTTCTGCGCCACCGACGCCTAATACACCACCAACAACGACGGCCATAATAGCAATAGGTAGACGCAAGCTGGACACAATGACTTGTGTTGTCGGATCGACTTCTACAGGGAAACCAATAAGGTTTAGTAAGGCATTGGCGACGTCTTTTACATTGAGTAAAGACGGGCCAGTTGCGACATCTAAAATAAAAGAAAAAACAAGAATGATCAGTAGGATGCTTATAACTGACCAACGACGCTTTTCGCTACGTCGTTGGCTTGAAACCGCATCAGAAATTAAGGCTGATTGCATAGGTATGAATTCATCATGGTCTCGATGAATATTACTCCGTTATTTGGGCGGTAAAGGTGCCTGTCGGTACAACAGGTAAATATTTTTTGTAGAAATCTAGATATTCTTGTTCTGGGTTTATGTCTTCAAATAAACTTGGGTACATAGATTTAGCCATGAATTGAACCATGGAAGCATCTAAGATAGTACGAGAGGCACCTTGGTATATGCCATATACTCGGCCATTTTTCACTGCTGGTATTTGTTCCCATCCAGTACGTTTTTTATAACCTGCTAAACGAGCTTCAGCTAGCTTCCTATCTACGCCTTGGCCCATTGCTATCGCATTACCTGTCATGCCAGATTCTGTTCCTGCAAGGAAAACAACGTCAGGTCGTGAGGCTAGCACTTGTTCAGGATTCATTGTTCCCCACCATTCAACAAATGGTGTGGCAATGTTATCGCCTCCCAACATGTTAATAACAGCACCCCACATGTTTTTTCCATAAGTGAAGCTGTATTGGCTTGGGCCTTTATTGCCAAATTCAACATAAGTGCGTGGCTTTGGTAATTTTGCGGTTTTTATGCGTTGTAGGGTCGATTCTATCGTATGTTGGTAGTCATCTGCTATTTCTTGAGCACGTTTTTCTTGTCCAGTTAATGCCCCAATAATTTGAGTACTTTTAACATGACGCTCTAATGTTTGAGCGTTGTAATCGATAACAACTATTGGAATTCCTGCGCTCTCTAAGCGTTCAACATCGGTACCAAGTCCTTGATATTGCCAATCGGCTAACAAAATAACGCTAGGCTTAAGACTAATGACTTTTTCAATAGAGAACGTTTGCGCTTCTACCTCACCAACGTCAGGAATTTCTTTTAATGAAGGGCGGTAGTTTGTATAAAGGTTCCAACTTGCTGGACGCCATCCTTCCCATGTATCACGAGAAATACCTACCACATTATCTAATGCGCTTTCTGTTCCTATTGCTATGTAATCTTCGGCGTAGAACCCTAGAATTACTCTCTGGGCTGGCAAGTCAACTTCCACTTTTCGGCCTAAAACGTCATCAATGATAGTCATTTTTGCCTGAGCTAATCCAGCAAAAACGGACATTCCTAACATCAAAATAAACACAGCACATCGATTCATAAAAGTCTCTCTATTGAGAATGATTTTCGTTTTTTGGCATCTTACGGATAGAGGAGAATTAATCAAGGGTTTTATTGAGACAGAAGGTACATTTAAGATTCATTTCTATGTGTTGTAAAAAATAGGGCTATATTAGGTTAAAATGTTGAGGATCTTTTACTCATATTTAAGAGACTTCGTTTTCGATTTCCTGCAAAATTCGCGATAAATTTTACTTTGCTACTTGAGCGGTAAAGGTGCCTGTTGGCGTGACAGGTAAATATTGTTTATAAAAATCTAGGTATTCTTGCTCTGGGTTGATGTCTTCAAATAGATTTGGGTACATAGACTTTGCTATAAAGCGAACCATAGGCGCACCTAAAATAGTACGAGCAGCTCCATGGTATATTCCGTAAACTCGCTGGTTTTTTATTGCTGGCATTTGCTCCCAGCTGGCACGTTTTGTGAAGCCTTTTAAACGAGACTCAGCCAGTTTTCGGTCAATGCCTTGCCCCATAGCCATAGCATCTCCTTTTACTCCAGACTCGGTGCCTGAAAGGAAAATTACCTCGGGATTTGATGCTAATACTTGCTCTGGACTCATCGTGCCCCACCATTCAACAAATGGCGTAGCAATATTATTGCCTCCCAACATGGTTACGACTGCGCCCCACATGTTTTTTCCATATGTGAAGCTGAATTTGCCTGGGCCTTTATTGCCGTATTCTACATAAGTACGTGGTTTTACTAAGTTCGCCTCTTTTATGCGTTGTAAGGTGTTTTCTATAGCCAGCTTATATTCGCCTGCGATTTTTCTCGCTCGTTCATTTTGTCCTGTAAGTTGGCCAATAATCTTCGTGCTTTTAATGTGACGGTCCAATGTCTGTGCGTTGTAGTCAACGACCACTATTGGAATATTAGCGTTTGTTAAACGGCTAATGTCGGTACCTAAGCTTTTATATTGCCAGTCGGCTAATAGAATCACGTTAGGTTTAAGGCTGATGACTTTTTCAATAGAAAAAGTTTGTGCCTCTACTTCACCAACGTCAGGTATGTCCTTTAATGAAGGGCGATAATTTGTATAAAGACTCCAATTTGCGGGGCGCCAGGTTTTCCATGTGTCACGAGAAATTCCGACCACTTTATCAAAGGCGTTTTCAGTGCCAATGGCCATGTAATCTTCGGCGTAGAACCCTAAGACTACTTTTTGTGCAGGTAAATCCACTTCCACTTTTCGACCTAAAACGTCATTAATGACGGTCATTTTTGCTTGGACTGATCCAGTAAAAAAAGACATCCATAACATAAGAAGAAGCATTGTAGATCGATTCATAAAAGGCTCTTTTATTAAGAATGATTTTTGTTTCTGTGTGTTCTGTACGGACTAACAATGAATTAACTTTTTAAGGTTCTATCTACTCTTAATAGTACGCTTACGGATAATTTACAAGTCAATCACTCCTTTAATCAATTGCAAGTGATTATCATTACGTTTATATTTATTGCTAATGGTTATCATTACAGGAGTTTTTATGGACGCTACCATTCAAGACTATGCTAGTTCTTTAGCATTGAATCAATCTCAAGATGATTTGTTTTTATTTAATTCCAATTTCAATCTCGTACGTGCAAATGGCATTCGTCAGCGACTTACCATTCCAGTTCTTGCTAATACCTTTCATAAAGAAGTTCAAGCTGTTTTTAAAAAAGAGAAAGCTCAAGGGAAGAGCAATCCAATTTTGGTTGGAGCTATTCCATTCGATATGAATCAAGCTGCACAACTGGTGGTGCCAGAATGGTTCGAGATAGTAAAGCCTCTAGATCGTACCTTGTCATCATTTGTAGATAAGGACTTTGTTCATCATGTGTGTGAGCATAGTTTTGCTCCAAGCCATGTGGATTTTTTAGACATGATAGAGCAGGTGCTGTCTATTTTTGAACGCGGTCCTTTAAAAAAGGTGGTGTTATCCAAAATACTGAAATTAACCTTAGACAGAAATGTAGACGTTCCTCGTTTATTGGCCAATATCATGGCGCAAAATCCAAGTGCTTACCATTTTAGTGTTCCGCTTGAAAACAGTATTTTGATTGGTGCTAGTCCTGAATTACTGATTAGAAAACAAGGTAATAAGATATTTTCCAATCCATTGGCAGGGTCGGCTAAACGTTTTGGTAATGCCGATGCTGATCGACAAGCTGCGAAAAGCCTCTTTAATTCTGCGAAAGACCACTATGAGCACCGGCTTGTTGTTGACGCGATTCTAGCCTCTTTATTGCCTGTTGTTGAATGCCTTAACGTACGGGAAGAGCCTAGCCTGATTTCAACGCCAACAATGTGGCATTTATCAACTGATATTGAAGCAACGCTGCCTACTGTAAACCCTCCCTCTGTATTCGATCTTATAAAGCAAATACACCCAACACCTGCAATGTGTGGCACACCCACCTTACAAGCACAGCGTCATATTGAGGCTCTAGAGCCACACCAACGTGGCTTTTTTAGTGGCTTAGTTGGCTGGTGTGATGCAGAAGGCAATGGCGAGTGGGCTATTGCGATACGTTGTGCAGAAGTGTCGGAGAACAAGGTGACCTTATTCGCTGGGGCTGGTGTTGTGCCAGACTCAAACCCAGAAAGCGAGTGGTTAGAAACTAGCGCGAAAATGCGCACTATGCTAAATGCATTTGGAATAAAGGAAGATGTAATATGAGTATTGCCTATACACCATGGCCAGAATCATTTGCTCAAAAATACCGTAAAAAAGGCTATTGGACAGATCGACCGTTGTTGGACTTAATTGATAACGCGCCACACGAGAACATTGCAGTTATTTGTGGTGAAAAGTCGTTTAGTTATCGAGACCTGTGTTTGCAATCTAAGCGATTGGCTATCTATCTACAGGAATTAGGTTTGCGAAAGGGGGACACCGCATTAGTTCAGCTGCCTAATATTGCCGAGTTTTATGTGGTGTTCTTTGCGCTTATGCGTCTTGGTATTGCTCCTGTTAACGCATTGTTTAGTCATAACAAAATGGAGTTAACTGCTTACGCCACACAAATCGAACCTAAGATTATTATTGCCAGTGAAGAACACGCCTTGTTTCATGATGGTGCTTTTTTCAACACGTTGAGCGCATTGTCAAAAGAGCTACAGCACGCTTTGATTGTTGGCAAATCAGAATGGGCTGAGACCCTTGAAAATATACTTGGTTCATCGACAAGTACATTGTTAACGGCAATACCGAGCAAGGCTGATGAGGTGGCATTCTTTCAGCTTTCTGGTGGCAGTACAGGTACACCAAAGCTAATCCCAAGAACCCACAACGATTACTTTTTTAGTGTGCGTCGTAGTACTGAAATCTGTCACTTTACATCTGCTACAACGTATTTGTGTGCGCTGCCTTGTGCACATAATTTCCCTATGAGTTCTCCTGGTGCATTTGGTATTTTTCATGTTGGAGGACGTGTTGTCATGTCGCCAAGTCCTGATGCTAGTACTTGTTTTAAGCTAATAGAACGTCATCAAGTTACGGTTGCCGCTTTGGTTCCTCCCGCTTTGGCTTTGTGGTTACAAGCAGCACCAACTAATAAAACCGCTTTATCGTCTTTGCAGCTGGTGCAGGTTGGTGGTGCGAAACTAAGTGAGAGTCTTGCTAGACAAGTGCCTGATGTATTGGGTTGTCAGTTGCAACAGATTCTTGGTATGGCTGAAGGATTAGTGAACTATACCAGACTAGACGATGACCTTGACACAATAGTCACGACACAAGGTCGACCAATGTGCTCGCTTGACGAAGTAAAAGTCATTAATGAGGCCGGTGAGGAGGTGGCTGTGGGTGAAATTGGTGAATTGGCAACTCGTGGACCTTATACCATTCGTGGTTATTACAAGGCGCCAGAACATAACACCAAGGTGTTTGATAGTGAGGGCTTTTATCATTCAGGTGATTTGGTGCGTCGTAACGATAAAGGGTATTTGACGGTTGTCGGGCGTGATAAAGATCAAATCAATCGTGGTGGTGAAAAGATCGCTGCAGAAGAAATAGAAAACTTTTTATTGAGGCATGAGCTGATTATGCACAGTGCCCTTGTCTCTATGCCAGATAGCATGATGGGAGAAAAGAGCTGTGCTTTTATTGTGCCGAAAATCGCTAGTCACGGCATGAAAAGTCTCACTTTGCGTAAATATTTAAGAGGGCTGGGTGTGGCGGATTATAAAGTGCCTGATCGCTTTGAGTTTATTGACTCTCTTCCCCTTACTCCTGTTGGCAAGCCTAACAAGGTTGCATTGCGCGAGTTGATACGTCAACGCTTACAACTTACTTCTCAACTAGATAAAACACTATAAAAAGGACTTTATATGAGCATTCCAACGATACCTTCTTACCTTATGCCAACATCTGATACGTTCCCAAATCAAAAAGTAAATTGGGTATTGGAGCCAAAGCGTGCGGTGTTTTTAATCCATGATATGCAGGCTTATTTTTTGCGCTTTTATGATGCGGATTCCGAGCTAATTAAAACCCTTAAACAAAATCTTGCGGCCATAAAAGCATACTGCCGAGCGAATGGCATTCCTGTTGTATATACGGCGCAACCCAATGATCAAAAGCCTGAAGATAGAGCCTTGCTGAATGATATGTGGGGAAGTGGATTAAACAATTTCCCTGAATTGCAAAAAATTGTCGAAGAGTTAACGCCAGATGAGCACGATACAGTCTTGGTGAAGTGGCGTTATAGCGCATTTCATCGCTCTAACCTTCAAGAACTTATGCAGAGCTGGGGACGCGACCAGTTATTGATTGGTGGTGTTTATGCACACATTGGCTGCATGATTACGGCAGCTGATGCGTTTATGCGTGATATTCAGCCTTTCATGATAGGCGATGCATTGGCGGATTTTAGTGAGGGAGAGCATAGACAGGCACTAACCTTTACAGGTGGAAGAACTGGTCGAGTGATTTCAACAAAAGAGGTGTTGATTGCAACCGATATTGTGGATACTGGCTTTCGCTATGAGCAGTTAAAAGCGCAAGTTTTTGCCTTCCTTGATGACGAAGATATCCAGGAGTTTGATGCCAATGAAGAGTTGATGGATTATGGCCTTGATTCGATTCAAATCATGTCATTGGTTACCAAATGGAAAGCGCAGGGAATTGAGGTTTCTTTTCAGGAATTGGCCAGTGCTGCAACGCTAAATGGCTGGTGGCACCTTATTCAAAGCAAAAGAGAGTGTGCAGCATGATCAATCCGCTCGATTTTTCAGGGAAAACAGTTTGGGTAACCGGTGCTGGTAGAGGAATAGGGTTAGAAGTTGCGAACCAATTTACCCAATTTGGCGCAAAGGTTATTGGCTTTGACTTGTCATTTGATAATCAGTCTTATGATTTTGATTGTGTGATACTTGATATTAGCGATGAAAGTGCGGTTTTACAGACGATTCAAAACGTATTGTCAGATTTTCCACGCTTAGATGTGCTGGTTAATGGTGCAGGAATATTACATTTAGGGAGCCTTGAAGAAACCAGCTTTGAGGGTTTCAAACACTGCTTTAACGTCAATGCTGGTGGTGCGTTTTTAATGATTAAGCATACGACTCCGACGTTTAAGCGTCAGAAAAATGGGGCGATAGTAACCATTAGCTCGAATGCCGCAAAAGTACCGCGTCAGAATATGGCGGCTTATTGTGCATCAAAAGCCGCGTTATCGGCGCTCAGTCATACTGCTGGACTAGAGCTAGCACCTTATGGAGTCCGTTGTAATCTGGTTTGTCCGGGTTCTACTGATACACACATGCAACGCATGTTGTGGACAAGTGATGACGCCGAGCAAAACACCATCAAAGGCTTTCCAGAGCAATATAAACTCGGCATACCTTTGGGGAAAATTGCCCAACCTAACGATATCGCCCAAGTGGTCTTGTTCTTTGCTTCTGATATGTCGAACCATATCACCATGCAAGATATTGTTGCGGATGGTGGTGCGACGTTAAATGCGTAATTTATAATTGAATAACAATTGATTGGACTATTTATAGAAGAACCAAAAAGGCGAATCATTTCTGATTCGCCTTTTTGGTTTTTTGCGTTATTCCTAATTATTACATGCGGTAGGTAGCGCTTAAGCCGATAGTGCGAGTTTGGCCCACAGAGGCACGTACAGATCTTCCCCCATTGATTTCGTAAATTATGGTTTCGTCGGTTAGGTTTTTAACATAACCATCGATAGTTAGGCTGCCATTAACGTATTGTATGCGAGCATCGGTGCGGACGTAATCGCCAGCTTTGTAGTCTTTTGTGTTATCTAGGTCAGAATAGTACTCGCCAACATAGGTTGCATCTGCTCCAAAGGACCAGTTTTCACCAATATATTGAGTGAACCCTAGGCTTAAGTTTGTTTCAGGGGCGCTAGGAAGGTCATTTCCTTTTGAGGATTCATAATTGTCAATTTCGCTTCGTAGCAAACCAATAGAACCGCGTACTTGAAGATCATCGGTAGCCCAAGCGGTGGCTTCCACTTCTAAACCGTATGTGTGTGCTGCGTCAATATTGTTGATGCGATCATTATACATTGCTTGGTAATTAGAGTAGTCGTTATAGAACAAAGAAGTATTTAGTGTGGTGCCATTTTTGAATTGACTTTTACTGCTCACTTCGTAAGCAATAACCTCTTCACTTTCATAAGTGTAAAACTCGCGTGTTGAGTCCCATTGATAAGCAGAACCACCAGGGCTGTAGCCTTTACGAATGTTGGCGCCTAATGTTGTGGTATTTGATATTGCATGTGTTAAACCGATTTTTGGTAGGAGGCTTGTTTCGCTATCGTCGTGATCAACATCGGTACGGCCATCATTGACAATAAAGCGGTCTGCCTCTTCTCTTTCTACTCTAGCACCACCAATCAAATTTGTTTTCTCAGTTAATGCATAGCTTCCTTCACCGTAGAATGCCAATGTAGTGGTGGAGGTGTCGTTGGCAGTGTACCAATCTTGACCACGGTAAGTGATGTCTGTATCAGTGTCTTTTTTTGATACGAATAAGCCAATGACACCTGTTAGCGTCGCGTCAGGTTGATTGAAGATGATACGGTTTTCAATCGTTGTGGTATTTTTTGTTATGTCGAGTAGTGTCGTCCCAGGATATTCATCAAAGCTTACTTTGCTTTTGCTATAGGCGATATATAAAGCGTTACTGATCCCATCACCTAGATCGTAATCGATGTCTATTGCAATTGCGTCTGTTGTTGAATCTTGCAGACGTGTATTGCGACCACCACTTCCTAAAGTCATCAGTGGTCCAGAAAAGTTATTTTTTTCATCATTTGCCCAGCTTAAGTACTCTCCTTCATACTTATGATGTTCAACGGTTAATTTAGCAGTTAAGTTAGGATTACTTGCAGGCTCCCAAAGCAATTTTCCGCGTACATTGTAGTTTTCTGCATCGTTGACGTCGGGGCCAGTGTCTAGCTCATTGTTTTCTTGAGCGTAGTTCATCCAACCTTCGCCCTTAGTGCCATCGAGTGTAATGCGATATGCCAGCTCATCGTCAATTAAGGCACCTGATGACATCGCTCCTAAGTTGTATTTCAGATTTCCGTTTTCGTAATGTTCGAGTCCGGTCCGTATAGCGGATTCATTGGTAAACGTTGGGTCATTGGTTTTTATTACAACTGCGCCTGCGATCGAACTGGTACCTTGAGTTGTAGATTGTGGGCCACGTAAGACTTCCACTTGCTGGGCGTCCCAGACACCACTTGGCGTGAAATTATAGCCAGACCAATCTTGGGTACCACCATCTATTACGGTAGAAACGCGAGAGCGTGCGCCAGTGATCAAGGCGTAACCACCGGAAGCAGCTCCGTTACCACTCATTCCTCGTATCGCGACATTACCAAATGCAGAAGTGACGACGTTTGGTGCCTGCGTTGCTAGTTCTTTTACATCTTTAGTTTCGCCACTAGCAATATCTTTGCCATGAATAATGGTAACGGCTGTTGTTGTTTCTTTAATGTCTTTGTCTATTTTTTCACCAGTAACGACCAAAGCTGGTAATGCATTAACCTCTTCCGCGAATGCATTTGATGAAACACAAGCCGCATTAATGCTAATGACCGCTAGGGCGACGGTAGATAGGTTGCTTGGGAATTGAACTGATGGATTTATCTTTAAGAGAGACATGCTATCCCTTTTTGCATAAATTAGATAAAGAGTTTGTTAATCTTATTGATAATGATAATGCTTCGCAATACTATTAACTGGTGTTTTTTGATTGTTTAATAACTTGAGGAGTGATGGAGCTTTATGTTTTCCAAGAAAAAACTAATAGTCAGCATGCTGGCAGCTATCCCAATGATGAGTTTTGCTGCAAGTGAAGATAATGAAGTTAATTTGTCTGAAGATGCTGAGCAGTTAGATACGCTAGTTGTTACAGCAACAATGGAAGCTAAAAAGATTGAGGATATTCCTGCCTTTGCAACAGTAGTAACTAAGGATGATATCGCTAAATCTACAGTAAACAGTGTGGCCGATTTACTTAGAGAAACAGTAGGTGTTAATAATTTTAGTGATGAAACAGGTCGTGATTCGATTCAGATTCGCGGCTTGGATGGCGGATATACAGTTTTATTAGTAAATGGCAAACGTGTTTCTGCTGGAAGTGCTTTTGATAAAGGCAGTGATACCGATTTCAATAGTGTACCGTTGAATTCTATAGAAAGAATTGAAATTATTCGTGGGCCAATGTCTGTGCTTTATGGTGCGGATGCTATTGGTGGCGTGGTAAATATTATTACTAAAAGGCCGCTTGCTGATGCTGGCTGGACTGGTACTGCAAGTGCAGAAATGCGCAAAATTGAATCTGGGGAAGGTGGTGACCAATATCGTTTAGGTGTGTCTGGAATGGGGGCTATCAGTGATAAAGTAGCTCTTTCCGTTAGCGTTGAAGATTTAAGACAAAAAGCTTGGTTTGCTAATGAGAGTGACATTTCTCCATTGCGTGAAAAGAAAAATGCACAAAACTTAGTTTCTACTTTGACTTGGCAGGTTGCGGATAATCAGGAGGTCGATGTTGACTTTGGTTATAACCACGATGAACGTCCTTACCAAGTTTTTAATACAGGCGGTGCTACGCGCGAGCAAGAAATTACTCGTACCGATTTGGCTATCACTCATAAGGGGCGATGGGATTGGGCGAATACTACTGCTTATATTAAACGTGAAGAAAGTGATATATACGACTATAACTCTCAATATGGCGAGCCTAAAGCCCACTCTGGCCTAGAAGCAAATAACACTTATGCAAAAGGTTATGCTAACAAAGTAATTGGTATGCATGCACTTATGGCTGGTGTGGATTACCAAAATGAGCAGCTAAAAAATAGCTATACACTTTTAGATTCTGGTGAATATAACATAGATCAGTATGGTTTGTTTGCTCAAGATGAAATAGCTTTAACAGATAAGCTCATTTTTACTTTAGGTGGACGTGTAGATAATCACGATATCTATGGAAATAATTTTTCTCCTAAAGCTTATCTTGTATACAACGCCAGTAATTCATGGACTATAAAAGGTGGTGTCACCAAGGCTTTTAAAGCACCAGAAGTTAGTAAATTAAGCGAAGAGTATCGTACCGTAAGTTGTGGAGGATCTTGTACTTTGTCTGGTAATCCTGATCTAGAAGCGGAAACCAGTATTAGTTATGAATTTGGCGTGGATTATCATACCAGAAGTTTAAATGTTACCGCTGCTGTCTTCCGTAATGATATTGATAACTTGATAGAGCGTGAGGTCGGTTATGATAGTAGCGGCAAAGCTAATTCAGCTAAGTGGGTTAATGTTGCTACAGCGATGACACAAGGTTTGGAATTGAGTGCTTCAACTCCTTTAACAGATGATCTTTTATTGAAAGCAAATTACACTTATTTAGATACGGAAGCTGAAGATTCTGATGGTTTAAAAACCTCTTTAACTGGACGTCCGGAACATCAAGCAAGTTTGTCATTCGATTACCAAGTGACGGACACATTGGCAACCTACCTGTCTGTTAATTATATATCTGGTATGCAGTACTCAGGTGCAGGCAATGTGTATAGCACGCTGCCTTCGTATTACCGTACGGATATAGGTTTGACCGCTGACGTTACCGAAAACTTAACACTTCGAGCTGGTATTAAGAATATTGGAGATGTTCGTTTAGATGAAGAAGATACGGGTTATACAACTTATGAGCTTGGTCGTAACTTCTTTGTAAGTGCAGCTTATAACTTCTAAAGTGTTATGAACTGGTTGAAAAGACGTACATGCTAAAAACATGTACGTTTTTTTATGTGTGGGTTTTATAGGTATGAAAAAGCCTCCGCATAGGGAGGCTTAGGAGCATGGGTTGAAAATAGGCTTAACTTTCTTTAATTAGGTTTGGATCATTCAGTGTACTACTTCTTAGCGTTTTTAAGCTGGCCAATAGTATCAATCCAAGTCCCATTGCGACGGTACCAAAAGCAAAGATACTACCTAATGACGAGAGTAGTTTTCCTAATGCTCCGATAGAAAGTGTTCCTACAGAATCACCAGAAGCATCTTGAGCCGTCCATATGCCATTTATGCGACCTAAATAATGGTCAGGGGTATGACCTTGAACAAAGCTGTATTGCAGTAATGAGGTAATAGACACAAGGTAACCAAAGGCTGCCAGAAGGATAAGGGTAAGAGGAAAATAGGTTGTACTGCCAATTCCCATTAAACAGAGAAAAGCAGCAAGGCTGATAAGCATCATTACCAAGCCTGGTTTTGCTACATGATTTGCCCAGCCACTAATAATAGCGCCCATCGTTGCACCTAATGGAACGGCAGAATACATCAAGCCAACTGTCCAGGCGCCACCGCCGTAGACGCTATCAGCAAGGGCTGGAAAGAGCACGCGTATCGCTGTTGTTAAGGTGACTAAGGTTCCCATTATTACCACGCTGGCAACAATTTTATTGGTGCATAGATATGTAAAGCCGTCCCATAATGATTTGAGTGGATTGTGACTTTTTACTTCTTTGGGTCGCATTGTTGGTAAAGATAGAAGAGCCATAAGAGTTATGCCTGTACCCACAGCAGCAATCATATAGTTCCAAGCCACATCAGAAACAGCAATAATAACGCCGCCAATAGCTGGTGAAATGACTGTTGCTAAACGCACACTTACCATGCTGATAGCGCGAGCTTGCATGAGATTTTCTCTGCCAACAATAAAAGGCATGCACGCCATTAATGCAGTGACACCCAATGCACCAAAGAAGCCGTCCCAAATAGAGAGAATATAAATGGCCCATAAAGAGGGTTCTGGTAACCATGCATTAATGGCCATAGCGAGAAAACCTAACCCACAAATAGTTCGCGCAAAAAGGATTATGCGTTTACGTTCATACATGTCGGCTAAAACACCACCTAGAAGTAGGCCAATAAACAGGCCTATTCCTTCTAGTGCCATGACGATGCCTACATGCAAGCTGTCGTTGGTTAAAGAATACACCTGTACAGGAATGGACACGGAAAGCATGCCTAAACCGAGTATAGAAATAGTACGGGCAATAAATATATTGCGAAAATTCCTGTGGGTTGCTAATAAACTGAAATCCACAAATATTGATTTTTTCTTGGTATCGCTCACATTCACTCTCTTTTTGAAATGGTTAAGCTAATTCTGATGATGTATCAGAACGATCTTTTAAATTTAATGATGGATCTTGTTTTGCGTCATGAATAAGCTGATTGAGCAATGGCCCCAATGTTTTCAGATGCTCAGGAGATAAAATGTCTTCGTGGCTGCAATGAGCCAAAGTGTGAAAACACACTTGATCTGCATAAGGTGGCCAATCGATGGTTGGATTGATGTAATCAGGCAGCGATTTCTGTGCAATAAAGATATTCACTCTTGCATCATAGGTCGGAGTGGTGGCTTTTTTCAGTAAGCGAACTGCATCTTTATAATTGGCAAGAATTTGCTCAAGCATCTGATTTTGTTCTTGTTTGACAAAAAGTGTCATTTCACTAGGATCTTCATCTGTTATTGCAGTGCTTAGAAGTTGTGTTTGTTCACGCTCCGCGTACATAGCGGCCTCTTCTCCTTGCGGGTCATTCCAATCATGAACTTCGGCTGGATAAGTATCTAATAGACCGAGGAAGTTAACGTCTTCCCCTATTTCTCTAAGCTTAGCTGCGACGCCATAAGCAACGGTTCCTCCGAGGGAATAGCCCAATAAATAATAGGGACCGTGTGCTTGTTCTTGACGAATGACATGAAGTTGTTGGTCGATTAGTTCTTCCATCGTTGCGCTACTGGCGATTAAACCGTTGGGTCTGGGAGATTGTAAGCCAATAATAGGGTGTTCACCTTTTAAATAGCGGGATAACACACTGTATTGCCAAGCAAAGCCAGATCCAGGATAGAAGCAAAACAGTGGTTCACCTTGCCCTTCACGAAGGTAAATCAAATGGTCAAAGCCATTTGCGTTACTGGCAGTCATTGCATTGCTGCCATCCATCATGGCTTCCAGCTTTTCGCGGCTATGTTGCTCTGTGTCTTTGCTTAAGAGTCGGGCGAGTTTGGCAACCGTAGAGGTAACCATTATTTGTCCTACTGTAATAGGTCGTTTCACTTCTCTACGTATATCCGCAGCTAGCCTCATGGCGAGTAAAGAGTGACCTCCTAGTGCAAAGAAATCATCTTCAGCTTTGATGTTTTCTATTCCTAAAAGCGTTGTAAACAGGCGTGCCAGCTGACTTTCTAGTCCGATCGATGGTGCTCTAGACACGTTGGACGTGAGCGTGTTTTTTGCTATGTTGGGTTCTGGAAGTGCATTTCGGTCAAGTTTGCCATTGGCACTGAGTGGTAGGCTGCCTAAGATGACATAAGCGACAGGCAGCATATGACTTGGTAGTTCTTCGGAGAGCGCAAGTTTAACTGCTGATTCATCATAGTTTGTTGAAGCATTTAATGTGAGATAGGCCACTAACTGGCGATTATCTTGTCCCGTATTGTTGGCGGTTTCATTATTCAATGTACGGGCTACGACGACCGCTTGTTCGATTGTATTTTGTTGTAGAAGAAGCGTTTCAATTTCTCCTAGTTCAATGCGTTGGCCACGGATTTTGATTTGATTGTCCGCTCTGCCTAAATACTCAATATCCCCGTTTTCTAACCAGCGGACGATATCGCCTGTACGGTACATTCTGTCTCCGGCTTGTCCAAAAGGGTCAGCGACAAACCGAACACAATTGAGTTCTGGGCGATCTAAATAGCCAATAGCTAACTGAGTACCGCATAAATAAAGCTCTCCTGTTGCACCAATAGGGACGGGCCGTAAGTACTGATCTAGCACCCTTAGTTCTGTGTTCCACACGGGTTTTCCAATCGCGACGCCTTGGCCATGTGAAGACAAATCCTCAAAAGCGGGTTTATAAGTCACATCAACAGCGGCTTCGGTTGGCCCATAAAGGTTATGCAGTTGAGCGTTAGAGCAGTCTTTGAAAGCAATGGCTTGTGTTTTTAGCAATGCTTCACCGCTGCAGAATACCTGTTTAAGTGATTTGCAAGTAGGCGAATTATCGTCCTTGCTTTGCATGCTTGCCGTAAAAATAGCGAGCATAGAAGGAACAAAATGCAAGGTGCTGATAGCATATTGGTCGATGGTTTGCATGAGTAGTTCTGGATCGCGGTGAGCTTCAGGGGCCGCCATGACTAAAGATGCACCAACCATTGGCGCCCAAAAAAACTCCCAAACAGAAACGTCGAAACTGCAGGGCGTTTTTTGTAAGACGACGTCGTCAGGGGTGAGGTGGTATTCATGCTGCATCCATAAAATACGGTTGATTATTGCTTTATGGGAAACCAATACGCCCTTTGGACGACCTGTGGTACCTGACGTATAAATTAAATAAGCAGGATGTTCACCTGTAATCGCGCTGGCCGCTATTGGCTTGGTGTTTTTGTATTGATGTGCCGAGTTTTTATCGTAAGACTGGTCAAATAGCTCATCAAAGGCAAGGCGTTTTATGTTTGTATTTATGTTAAGAAAACGGTTTTTTTGAGAGCTCTGGGTGACTAACAATACAGGTGAGGCATCGTCGAGCATGTAGGCGAGGCGATCATCAGGATAACCAAGGTCTAAAGGTAAATAGGCCGCCCCCACTTCAATAATGGCCCAAATGGCCAAGCTTAAGTGACAGCTTCTTGGTAAGGCGACGGCAACAATATGACCTTCAGTAACACCTTCATTGCGCAGCTTTGATGCCAGGACTTGCACTTGATATCGAGCTTCTTGATAATTCAACTGATGTTGTTGATCTGAAAGGCAGAGAGCCTCCGGCGTAGTTTGTGCTTGTATTGCTAATGCCGATTGTAAGGTTAATTCAGGAACAGATTGCTTCGTATCGTTAATACGGGTAATGAAGCGAACTTCCTGAGAGCTAAGACTTTCGTATCGGCACAGTGGTCGTCGAGGGTCTTTAAGACAGATTTCAATAGTTTGCTGCAATCTATGTGCTAAGGCTTCCACTTCAAAATGCGTTAATGCACCACGGTTTTCGATAAGGAAAGTAATTTCTTCACCGGGTAATACTAATAAAGCCAATGGATAGTGACTGTAGCCGCGGTTATGAATGTCGCTGACCGTCAGTGGGTTGCCGTCTTTACCTTGTAATTTGGTGTCTAGATATCCGCTGTCCGGGTAGTTTTCCACCACTAATAAAGTATCAAACAAGGTTTGATTCCCCGTTATATTTTGTATTTCCGCAAGACCAATTGCGTCATGTTCTAAGAGTTCGATATGACGTTCTTGCATGATCGGCAACTGTTCCCAGAGCGATAAAGTAGGGTCTATCATCACGCGAATTGGCAGCGTATTTAGAAATAGGCCAACTTGGTCCTCAATACCAACGATATTGGTGCTTCGCCCAGAGACGGGCGAACCGAAAATTATGTCCTCTTTACCTGATAATAGATTTAATGCTTGGGCCCAAAGTGCTTGCATGAAAACATTTAAGGTCACACCACGTTCTTTAAGTTGAGATGTTAGCTGTCTGCTTGTGGTGTGGCTTAAAGAGAGTTCAAATTCGCTCACTTCATCATGGCGCTGTTCAAATAATAGGCAAGGTTGTACTTGATGCATGACATCCTGCCATTTCTCTAAACTCGCCTTCTGATCACGATTGTATAGTTGCTTGATTACCTCGGTGTAACTATTGGGAGTAGGGCTAAGATAGTGAGTTTGTTGCTGGTAGGCATCAAGTAGGCTGCGTAATAGAAGGGGCGTAGACCAACCATCGATAATAAGGTGATGGACGATTAGGATCAGCGCCGATTTAGGTTTCCTTGTTGTTCCATCTTTTCCTAAATATACATAAGCGGCGTGAATCATGCCGGAGAATGCCTCTGTCTTATGTTGGGTTTTTAAGAAGGTTTGCTCTAGTTCTTCTAATGCGGCTGGTTTTTTATCGTCAGGATATAAGCTGATGTCATGAGTGCTCAGAGGCCATTGCCAAGTTTGTTGTTTAGTATCGGGAATGATGAATACAGGTTCTGCAAAGTGTTCGCTATCAAAAGCACCGGCTAATTGAGAGTAGCGGATTAGCAGGGCGTTTAGTGCATTCTGTAAAGTGGATAGGTTCATTTCACCGGTAAAATTTAGGCGTGTATATGCGTTGTAATTACCAGAAGCCGAATTCATCATGGTTTCAAATAATATGCCTTTTTGTAATGGTAGTAGCGGTGCAACGTCACTAATTGGCTCATAATGTAATGACAGTGTACTTAGCTGATCTTGTGATAGAGTCCATTTATTGATGTGATCAGAGGGTAAAGCGTCTGATGTGGGCGTCATCTCGACGGCAAGCTCTCGTGGAGTGCGTAGTTTGAAAACTTGGCTTGGACGCAATGCATAGCCTGTATTTCGTATTGCTGTGCAAAGCATAATGGCGCTAATACTGTCGCCACCGAGAACAAAAAAATCGTCCGTCGCGCCAATTTTGTCTATCTTTAATACTTTTGAAAAACAATCACAGAGCCGTATTTCATCTTCATTCACAGGTAATGCTTGGGCTTCTAAGGAAGCTGTAATGTCTATTTTAGGTAAGGCCTTTTTATCTACTTTACCGCTGACATTACGTGGGAAAGCTGACATAACACAAAGGCCTGATGGCACCATGTAATCAGGTAGATTATTGCGTAATTCTGCTAATAATATTTGTCCGTGGTCTTGCTGTTGTTTTGTTGATAAGCCTGGTATCACGCAATAGCCAATTAGTCTGTGGCTGTTATTTAGCGCTTCAGCAATGACAATTGCACTTTCGACATGCTCTAATTTTGAGAGAGCGTTTTCTACTTCGCCTATTTCAACTCGGTAGCCACGGATTTTAACCTGATCGTCTCCACGCCCCATAAATTCTACGTAGCCTGCTTGATTCCAGCGTACGATGTCGCCGGTTCGATACATGCGGGTGCCGGCTTGGTCGCTAAAAGGGTCAGCAATAAAACGGCTAGCACTGAGTTCCGATCGTGCCAAATAGCCGTGGGCTAAACCTGCGCCTGATATATAAAGTTCACCTAGGACGCCGATGGGAACAAGCTGTAACTGAGTATCTAAAATATAAGTATGTGTGTTTGCAATAGGGCGGCCAATGATAGGCATATCATGCTGTGTTAGGTCGGCACGCAGTGTATCTACTGTGTATTCTGTTGGCCCATAAAGATTATGAGATTTTAGTTTTGGGTAGCTTCTCAGTTGCTGCCAAAGTGCCGCTGGGCATGCTTCGCCACCAATCAATATTAGGCTTGGTTGATGGTTTGATGTGCCGGATTGATCTGCCATCAAACCATTGTTAAGCAGTTGCGCTAACAGAGACGGCGGCAAGTCCATGGCATCAATTTGGATCTTATGAACCTCTTCTACAATGGCATAGGCGTCGCGTCGCGTATCTTCATCAAACACATAGAGTTCTTCTCCTTGAATCAGCCAGAAAATCTGCAACCACGAAGAGTCGAAAGAAAATGAATGGGTGTGCGCCGCTCGTAGAGCGCGCCCTGGGTGACGTTCTTGAACCACTTTTTGGGTTGGACGGTAAATGGATTCTTGGTGAGAAAACAGTAGGTTCAGCATGGCGGCATGGGTGTTCATTACACCCTTTGGTCGACCTGTGCTACCTGAGGTGAAGATTACATAGGCGATGTCGTCCTTGCTGGGTGTTGGTCTATCTGCTTCTGTAATGTGGGTGTCTGGATGGGTGGCGAGTAACGAGACAAATGATTCATCGTCTAGGTTAATCACAGGAAGATTTAACCCTAGCGAGACACTGGAATGGGTCAATAGCAAAACGGGACATGTATCTTCACACATCATTTCCATGCGTTCTTTTGGGTATCCTAAATCCAGTGGTAAGTAGGTTGCTCCTGTATTTAGAATAGACATCATCGCGATAACAGATTGAGCGCTACGAGGCATGGCGCAGGCAATGACAGTTTTGCCTTCGGCCTGTTGAAGACTAGGGTGTGCTAGTAAAAAATGACTTAAGCGGTTGATAGCTTGACCTAGTTCGAGAAACGTAAAGCGTGTTTCAATGTCTTCGTCTGGATGGCGGCAGACAAGCGCTGTCGCTTCTGGTTTGTCTACTACTTGTTGCCAGAAAACGTCTAAAATATTGGATACGTTTTCGGGTTTGAATTGGCGCCCTTTTCCCCATGCGATAAGAGCTTTGTGTTCCTCTTCAGGTAGAATGGATAGTTGGGCTAATGGGGTTTCGGGAGCTTTCAGCCAATGCGTTAGCATGGTAAAAAGGCGTAGGCCGTGCTGCTCTAGAATCGCGGAATTATATTTATGTGCATTTGCTCTTAGCTCGAAATATGTTTTTTCTTTTTCGACAATAATACTGAACTCAAAATCATCCACAGGGCCTGTGGCCAAATGATGGGTAATGCCTGCAATGCCTGCAAAATTGAGTTCGTAATCAAACTGTTTGTAGTTGATGAGCGTGTTATAAAGCCCAGACGATCCGACCTTACCTATGTCTCGCTGAATTTGTTCTGCGCTGTAGTTTTGGTGGCGACGAATCGTTTTTAAAGAACGCTTAAACGTTTTTGTGATGTGATGCCATTGCATGTGGGGTTCTAAGTCTATTTTCATCGGCAGCACATTGACCATGGGCGCGACGGATGACACAGATACAGAGCCTAAGCGCCTCATAAAAGGCATTCCAATGACTTGGCTAGTTTGACCAGTTACTCGGAAGAGGTAGGTGGTTATAAGGCTCATTAATAGCTCAGCGCTGCTGCTTTTAATTGAGTCAGCCAGTACGTTCAGCTTTTCTAGTTGATGAGGTGTTATTGGCGTGATATGGCGTATTAAGCTTGATTTACCTAGATCGTTTATAGTGGGTGTATTTGAAAGGCTGACAGGGGATGGCATGTCAATGCAATAGTCGGTCCAGAATATTTTATCGTTCTGATATCTTTCGGATGCCTGATATGTACTTTCTTCATCTATTACCTGGGTGACTGAAATAAAAGGTGAATCGGAAATAGGTTGTTTTTTTAACAAGTGATTGTAGATATCGGCCACTCGTTTGGTGATAGCGGTGAAGCTGAATCCGTCTAACATAATATGATGGTAGCGCTGATACCAAAGCCAGACACTATGACCATTCTCTGTGATGGAAATTAATATCTGTTTCTGCAGCGGTTTTTGGCCGTCATTGGTGAGTGGAAGGTCTTGTTCTGTGTCTGCTTGCATGATTGCCAGCGCTTGTTCGCGACCTGCATTGTTTTGCGTTAAGTCGATTTTTTCTATGTGGATGTTATTAGCTTCTTTCGGGTCAAGAAGTGTTTGTTTTCCATCTCCGTAATGAGCGAGAACTGTATCGGCTTCACCAAGTGCTAAACGGATGGCTTGTTCTAAATATCCACTTTGAATATTACCTTTCATTTCTAAGCAGTGCGAAATAGTGTAGAGGTGTTTGTCTTCTGATACCTGATCAGCTAGCCATATCCCTTGTTGTGTATTGGTAAGAGGGAGTCTTTTAGATCGCATAATAGGGTTCCTTATCGGCTTTCTGTCACTGTATTATCAAATGGATTAATCGCTTTCCAATGCTGTTCAACGTACGTTACGCATTCACTTCTAGGTACAGGACCTAGCACTACTTCCCATCCTTTTGGGAGTGAGGCGAATTCTGGCCATAAGCTGTACTGCCCCTGTTGGTTTAGAAGCACAAGGAATGACAGTTTTTCATTGTCGAATGGGTTGAGGTATTGGTTATTGTCCATAGGTGTTTGGTCCTTATGACGCGGTATATAGTTGTTAATAATTAGCTATTAAGCGCCTGTAATAGGCTGTGAATGAGACCTTGGCGCCAGCATAGCCAGTCATGACCCCCCCTAAATTCTCGATAGCGAACATGATGTCCATTGCTTTTGAGTGCTTTTGCCATTATTTGGCTGACCTCTAGCATGTCTTTCTCATAGCATCCGGCCTCCATCACAATATTTAGAGGGGTTGTGGTTAAATCTGCATTTGAAATCTCTTGAATTAACCTACCTTCTCCTGGTTGAGAGTCGACATCAGGCCACCAAAATGAACCCGATTGACTGATGGCTGTAGCAAAGTATTCAGGCCAGTGAAAAGCCCCAAAAATAGCGCAAAGGCCACCAAGGCTTTGACCTGCAACGGTTGTTTTTTCAGGTTTATCCGTAATGGGGTATTGAGCATTCACCCATGGGAGTAATTCTTTCTGGATGGCGATCCAGAAATCGGTATTACAAGCAAGCTCAATATTTCTATGAGAAGTGTTAATCGAATCGATGAAGACATATTGGGCTTTCGGAAGCTGACCAGATAAGGTTAGTCCGTCTAGCTCTGCATAAATTGGTAGGTGATTTGCCCAATATTGTCCATCGAATAACAGTACGACAGGCAGTGATTCTTGAGTGTTATTACTTGTTCTGTAGAGCCAAATGCGGCGTTCATTAGTGAGTCGCTCACTTTGCCATATGCATTCTTTTAGGATGCCCTGTGTTTCTACATTTGAATATTTGAACGTGTTTTTTTTATCTTCACTTAGACAAAGGGCTGAGAGTGTTATTCCGTTTCCGTTACTATGGGCGGGTAATAAGTTTAATGGATCAGACTGCGCAGTTAAGCCCATTAATTGGATCCACCATCGGCGAATATATTGATGATTTTTGTGTAGTGGTGGGCGTTGATTGTGTGTGGCTGGCATTAAAAAATAGCTACCAAGCCAGTCGTTTTCAAGTTCTGTTTCCCAGAACCAAACATCACTACCTTTAAGTCGGGTGAAACCTGTCAGCTGCTGGGTGGGATGAGGCGTTTTCGAATAGATATCAATATAAACGGTATCGATATCAGAGCGCTTTCCATCTGGGTCTCGCCAAATAAAGGAGACAAGGCTTTTATTCTCATCGACCTTTACGATTAAAGGTGTCCCTGCTTGCTTAATATCCTGCCACCACTCATGAGAGCCTACATCTTGATGATGGAACAAAGGATTAATAGGTTGTATTTTCTGCATAGTGTTGACTTTAATAATGGCACCTTTATTAAAAGGCGCCCATTCTAAAGTGAAATAGATTTGTCTAAATTCACCTTAGAATAGGCGAGTGTCTTCAATTAGTGTTTAAGGGTTGGAAGTCAGTGCATGTTTGTCTTTTTTAAATAAGTTTGTTAAACGCTGAATCATGTTACTTGAGCTAAAATAATCGAGCCTGAAAGTATCATTTCCTACTGCGTAGATGGAGTTATTAAGGATGGCTGGAGTTTCAGCAAGGTAAGCATTGTTTTTTACCATTGCTTCTTGAGGCGGTTCTGTAGCAAACAAGAGCAATGTGTTTCCGGTTAACGCATCGGGGAAACGTTCACCACTAGCGATGACTATGTCATTGCGTTTTCCCATGCTTAAATCGCCGCGCATCGAATCTGGAATAGGTGACAAGGTGAATCCTAACTGGGTTAAAAGTTGACCCTGAGCCGATTCGGATGTCCAGATGTTGCCCCCTGTACCGTCTCGATAGTAAACCAGTGCGGTTGTTGGTTGAGGTGGGAGTGTTGCCACTTCTTTGAACTGATCTATTTGCTGATTAAACGTATCGATCAGTATGTTTGCATTTTCTTCTAAACCAATGAAGTTGCCCAATACCTTGGCAAGTTGCATCCAGCTTTTATCTCCATAGTTAATGACTGCTGTCGGTGCGATGTCTTTTAATTGATCGTAGAGCTTAAGGGCTGAATCACCACCTGTTGCGGAGATGAGTATAAGATCAGGATTTTCTCGAATAACCGCCTCCGCATTGTGTTCTGTCTGATAAAGCACCTTTAAGCCTTTCTTCGAGGCAAATTCACTCCATTGAGTGAAAAAACCTTGGTCATCAGAGATGTTGGTATTAGGAATTGTTGCACCTGAGCCAATAATGGGAGCATCAATGGCTAATAATGTTCCAGTCATGGTGACACTAGTGGAGACGATTCGTGTCGGTTGCTTGGTGAGGGTGACAGGGCCATGACTCGTCATAAGCGTTCTTGGCCATCCTGATACACCTTTACTTACCTCATCAATTTTTAGCTGCGTGGTACTTTGAGTGCTAACGTATTTATTGGATGCATCATCACAAGCTGTCATTAAAATGCATAGTGAAAGTAGGCTAGCCCAGAGGGAAAGGCGTTGAGTTCTGTGCGTCATTATCAGAGTTCCTAATGCAAATGATGTCTTTAAGTAGATATTGATTCAATTAACACATATGATAATCATTATCATATGTGTCTTACAAGGCTTATAAATACTTAATTCATGAATGTTTTTGTAGAGGAAATAGAATTGATCGAAAGTACGGGTTTACCACAACTATTGTGTAGTTTTCTTTTACCTGAAAGTCAGATTGGTAGTAGTAAGTGGTGGAAAGATGTTCACGCGATTGGAGCGCCTTTTATTAAAGTTAAAAACCCTCAAACGAGTGTTGTTCTATTTATTTGGCAGGATCCACACGGAACGGATGAGAAATCTTCAATAGCGAGCGTATTGTTGGATGTGAACTCAATCACCGATCATCACAGTTGGGAACCAGTCTGCCTGCATCGAATAAGTGGTACGGATGTGTGGTTTGGTCAGTTAACTGTGGATTCTAAATGGAGAGGCAGTTACTCCTTCATTCCAATAGAAGAGAACCAGTTGCCAGATCTTGTGCTACAAGCGGGCGATGGCTCAAGAGAAGCTCAACGCGCTTGGTGGATGTCTGTTGCTGGTAACCAAATTCCTGATCCTTTAAATCCATTGCCTGTACTGAGCTCTGGTTGGGGGATAAGTTCACCACTTCACCTTCCTAAAGCCGCAACTGAATTGGGTTGGCAAGAATGGGATCGTGGAGAATTGAATGCTATTTCAGCGAGTCGTGTTAATTCTATCGATTGGTCTTCAAAAGAACTGGGTAACCAGCGAACAGCTTGGCTTTTCTCGACTGCAACGAGTGACGCACCATTGGTTATATTGCTTGATGGACAAAAATGGGGAGCGCCAAGTGGCACACTATCGGTTCTCCAGTATTTAACAGATACCTCTAAAATAGCACCTGCTCATTATCTTTTGGTGCCTTCAATTGATGGGCTAACTCGCTGGAAAGAGCTGAGTTGTCATCACCCTTTTTGGCAATCTTTGTTAGATGAGCTTTTGCCAATAGTAACGTCAATACTTGCTAAAGACGATTGCTCTGCTACTGATTTTCTTGTCGCAGGCCAGAGTTTAGGTGGGCTTTCTGCTTTGTACGCCGGTATTACTTTTCCAGATGTCTTTTCGAAGGTGATTAGCTTATCAGGGTCTTTTTGGTGGCCTGACAAAGACCGAATGGTTGATCCTGATAATGTTATCGCGTCTAAACCTATTCCAGCCGATAGTCTTGCAGAGCAAATATTGAATGACCGAGTAAGTGTTTCGCACTTAAAGGTTTATCAAAGTGTTGGAACGGGCGAAGAAGATATGTGTGTTTACAATGAGCAGACTCGCCAGGCCATTAAAGGAAAAGGGGGCTGTGTGCGATATGAGGTCTTCTGTGGTGGCCATGATTGGCTCTCGTGGCGCTCTGGCTTGATAAAGGGATTGTTGTTTTTGATTCCTGCTGACATGGCGGATTAACTGAGTTGTTATGTCTAAATCAAAGATTATGTTGGACTTTAGTTTACTAAAAACCAATAGGCATTTTCGGGCGATTTTTATTGCGCGGTTGATGTCTGTACTGGGCATAGGAATGCTAAATGTTGCCGTGCCGGTACAAATATATGAGTTAACGGGATCAAGTTTACAGGTTGGTTTTGCCGTAGCGTTAGATGGAATGGGTATGTTTGTCGGTTTGATGCTAGGAGGTGTTTTAGCTGACAGAATGGACCGCAAATGGCTGATTCTATTTTCGCGCTTTATTTGCGGTGTTGGTTTTGTTTTGCTTGCAGCCAATGCGTATTTGTCAGAGCCAAGTCTATGGGCCGTTTATGCCATTTCCCTTTGGGACGGTTTTTTCAGTGCGATTGGAATGACAGCATTAATGGCGTCTATTCCTCATTTAGTCGGGCGAGAAAATTTGCCAACAGCGGGTGCATTGAGCATGTTGATTGTGCGAATTGGTTCCGTCATTTCACCCGCCATTGCCGGTGTGGTAATTGTGTCATTTGGGTGACATGGAACTATACCTTGGCTGCGATAGGTACGCTTTGTACGTTAATTACCTTGGTTACTTTGCCAAACATGAAGCCGCAAGAAGGTGGGCCTCAAGAACACCCGATTCGCTCTTTAATGGACGGATTTAGCTTTGTATTTACGCATAAAGTTATTCGTGCCGTTGTTGCCTTGGGTACGCTAGAAGCAGTCACCAAATCAATTCGTATTTTATTTCCTGCTTTAGCGGCAACCGCGTTTGGTGGCGGGGCGTTTGAGGTGGGGCTCATGTACGCCGCGGTGCCTGTAGGATCGACCTTAGGAGCACTTACTAGCGGTTGGGTTCGTCATGCGAAGAGGCCAGGTATGGTTATGCTGTTCACGGCGTTTTTCTCCTTTTTGTGTGTCTCTGCGTTGGGGTTTATGGGACATTTAGTGTTGATGCTGCTTGCCTTGGCGGTGTTTGGTTATCTAGGGTCGATTGGTGGTTTGCTGCAATACACCATTGTACAAGGTCATACTCCCGATCATATGTTAGGGCGAATTGGTAGCTTCTGGACAGCGCAAGATGTGGTAGGCGATTCTGCTGGTGCATTAGGCATTGGTGTGATTGTAAAAATGCTATCGCCAGTCATGGGCTTGGTCGCGCTTGGCTTTGGTTGTGCAGCAGCAACTGTATTATTAAGCGCAGGAGTGCGTTCATTAAGAAGTGTCAGCTTGATTGATACGACGCTCTTTCCTGATGATGACGTTGCTAAAAAAGAAACTCTTCAAGCAAAAGATGCTACGGCATAATCGCTCTTTTACTTGTGCAGTCTAAAAAATGGCGATGTCTCAGGACATCGCCATTTTTTTATTTATAGCTTGCTGTTCAACTATACTTGTCGGCCTTTGGGAATGATTAATGGTGTACCCGAAACAGGATCTTCCAGAATCATACAGGGTAAGCCAAATACGTCTTCAATAAGTGCTTCAGTGACTATGTCTTTGGGGGCGCCAGAGGCAATGATTTTTCCTGCTTTCATAGCAATAAGATTGTCAGCGTATCGGCAAGCGTGATTAAGGTCATGCAGAACCGCCACCATGGTATGACCTTGTAGGCGGTTTAAGTCTTGAAATAAATCCATCAGCTCAATTTGATGAGCGATATCTAAGTACGTTGTTGGCTCATCTAATAACAGTAATGGCGTTTCTTGAGCCAATGCCATTGCTACCCATACACGTTGTTTTTGCCCTCCAGAAAGTTGATCAACATGATGCTGAGCGAACTCCATTATGCCCGTTGCTTTCATTGCAGACTCTACGGCTATCTGGTCTTGTTCGCGCCAAGGCTGAAACCATTTCTGATGGGGGAAACGGCCACGAGCGACTAAATCGACCACTTTTATGCCATCAGGAGCAATTGCGCTTTGTGGTAAGAGCCCCAGTATTTTTGCTACCTCACGGGTTGGTAAGCTATGAATGTCTTGGCCATTTAGTCGTACTTGGCCAGATGTTGGTGGCAGCAATCTACTCAGTGCTCTTAGTAAAGTGGATTTTCCACAGCCATTTGGGCCAACAATAATACTGAACTTACCTTCAGGAATATCAACCGAGAGATTGTTGGCGATGATTGTTTGATCGTAACCGAGGGTAACAGATTGGGTCGACAAAGAAAGTTCTGGCAAAGCTTGATAGTCTGTATCGTTTGATTTGTTCTGCTGAATTTCTGTGACTGTTGCTGTCATTTTCTTCCCTCACGAATAATTAAAAACACTAGATAAATACCACCCAAGCTCACGGTGATGAGTCCTACCGGTAATGTCGAGCCTTCCCAGCCATGTTGCGCGATAAAATCTGCGCTAAGTAATAACAAGCCGCCGACTAGAGCGGATGATCCTAATGAGGTGCTCGCGCTGTTTTCAAGACGTTTTGCTATCTGAGGCGCGGCCAGAGCAATGAAGGCTATTGGGCCTGTGATGGCGGTGGCTACAGCGGTTAGAGCAACGCCAACAAACATTAGGGCGAGACGGGTTTTATTCACTGAAACGCCCAGCGCCGCCGCGGTATCGTCGCCCATTTCGAGTAATTTCATACGAGTATTAAGCAAAAAAGCACAAAGGATAAAGACCGTAATGAGTACCGCTGCTGGCAATATGCGCGCCCAGGTCATACCATTGAGTGTGCCTGCACTCCATAGCGCTGCTGTCATTGCTGTTTCCAATGAAACGCTGAGTATCAGCCATTGGTTAAACGCAGAAAGGGTGGCACTAATCGCGATGCCTACAATGATTAATCGAAAACCAGAATGGCCATCTCTATAGGCGAAAATATAAACGAGCAATGCTGAAAAAAGACCGCCCAGAATTGCGCCCAATACACTTAACCAATAGATATTGCCGAACAATGCAATAGACAGTAAAACACCCGTAAAGGCGCCCACATTAAAGCCAGTGATGTCAGGGCTACCTAAAGGGTTTCGAACCAGTGATTGAAATACGGCACCACTGATTCCTAGCGCCGCACCGATTACTAAGGCGGCAAACAATCTAGATGCTCGCCATTGCCACACAACAATGGATTGATATGGGTCTGCTTGGCCTGTGATAAGTTGCCAAATATCTTGAGTATTTTCGGCAATGTGTTGGCCAAAAAAAAGTGTGGCAATGATCAACGCAAGAGTAAAAGAACAAATGATTTGCTTTGGGTAGTGGCTGATAACATTGATTATTGTCAGTGTGTAGGTACGATAGATCTTCATAGTCCAGAAGCTCCTTTTTTGCGCACTAAATAAATCAGAATAGGTGCGCCGATAAACGCGGTCACAATAGAAACCCGTAACTCCCCAACAATTAATACACGCCCGATGATGTCAGCAATTAATAGCAATATAGGCGTTAGGATAAAGCAAAAGGGGATGATCCAACGTTGATCTGGGCCCACCATCCAGCGAGCAATATGCGGCATCATAAGACTGACAAAACCAATGGGTCCAGCCGCCGCAGTGGCAGCGCCACAGAGCAATGTAACTGCTATTAGCCCTAACAACTGAATCCGAGCGGGCTTGCTGCCCAGTGCTGAGGCCAAAGAATCGCCTAATCCAAATGCATTAAGAGCTGGGGTAATCGATATGGCTAATAAACAGCCACCGATGACAATAGGGGCGATAAATAATGGGACAGATAACGACCGAATATCTAGACTACCAACTGCCCAAAAACGCATTTGATCAAATGCACTTGGATTAAAAAGAGTAAGGCCAGAGCTAATACCGCCAAATACGGCGCCAATGGCAACCCCTGCTAGCGTAAGTTTCAGAGGGTCGGTTTTACCGCCGCCAATGCTGCCAACGAAATATACTAATAAACTGGCTAAAAAAGCGCCCAGAGCCGCGTAGCCAAAAAATTGAGTCAGCTGAGTTGCGCCTAAAAAGACGATGGCAATTGCTATGGCTAAACTGGCGCCTAAGTTAACGCCAAGAATGCCGGGATCCGCCAAAGGATTTCGGGTTATCGCCTGAATCAGTGCGCCAGACGTTCCAAGCGCCATACCGACAAAAAGCCCATTTAAAGTGCGTGGTAAACGACCTTCAATAACAATGGTTTTGGTAAGTCCATGTTCTTTGCCCATGAAGATATTCCACAGCATGTCCATGGAAATCGGCTTAGCCCCAATGCATAAACTGGCGATCATAATAATGAATAAAAATAGCAGCAATGCGAATAACCAAGCATATCGCTTGCTCTTTGACGCGGACATTGTGTTATTGGTCATGACTTTTCACGTCCAAACAGTGCTTGTAATCGTTTTAATAAATTGGTTGCGCTGTAATAGTCCAAGCGAAAGGTATCATCGCCAACAGAGAATACCTGTTTGTTTTGTACTGAGCTTGTTTCATGTAAATAAGGGTTATCTATAAAGGCTTGTTCTCTATCTGAGCTGGCTGAAAACAGCAGTGTGGTGTTGCCAGTTACCGCATCAGGAAACCTTTCCCCAGTAGCGATGATAATGTCATGACGAATCCCCATGCTGATATTGCCTTTTACGCTCTCGGGGATGTCAGCTAGAGTAAAGCCAAGTTCTTGTAATAATCGACCCTGTGCTGACTCTGAGGTCCAAATATTGGCACCAGTGTCGTCTTGGTAGTAGACCATGGCCGTGGTCGGTTGAGGCGGTAGATTAATTGTAGTTTTGGTGTGTTTCACTTCTTGTTCGAAGTGCTGGATCATGGTTTTCGCTTGTTCTTCTAAACCAAGAATGTCGCCAAAGATGTTTGCTAATTGCATCCAGCTTTTGTCGTCATACGCAATGACCAATGTGGGTGCGATATCTTTAAGTTGCTCATAAAGCTTGATGGCGGAATCGCCACCTGTTGCAGAAATGATGATCAGATCTGGGTTGGCTTTGATTATCGCTTCGGCATTGGGTTCGGTCTGATATAGGGGGATGATACCTCGAGTTTCTGCGATATCTGCCCACTGGCGCATGAACCCTTGTTCAGATGCAACGCTGGTATTCGCCATGGTGGCGCCAGAACCAACAAGTGGTGCCTTGATGGCGAGTAAAGTACCCGTCAAGGTGACGCTGGTGGACACAATTCTGGTTGGTTTTTTATTGAGGGTGAGTGAACCTTCAGGGGTCATGATTGTTCTTGGCCAACCCGATGAGCTTTTTTCTACCTGATCTATTTTTAATTGTGATTTGTCTGGTAAGGCTGGAGGTGATTGATCACAGCTTGCTAAAGTGAGACTTAAAAAAAGAAGAGCGAAAACTTGTTTGAAGTGTGTCATAAAACGAACCATGTCTAAAATCCTGTAGACCAAAAAGAACGCGTTATTATATAGATGAGAATGGGTTTTTTATACTATTGATAATCATTTGTATTTATTTTTTAATCTTTCGCTGCTTTTATGCAGTAAAACACTAAAAAATAATGCTCTAGGGACTGATAACTTTGAGTTTAGTGAGTTTGGTGCGGTCACCTAATAACCATCCTTGCATGCTTTGGAGGATATTATTTTTATAGGCATAAAACTCAGCTATTGAGCTCAATATGCTGCCATACATTAGGCTTAATACAGGGATGAGTAAGGTGTTTTTGAATTCAATACGGTTAATGATGGTAATGAAGATGAGGCTTGTAGCAAAGCAAAAAGCAATAGTAAATATCATTTTACTGCTGGTACTAGCTTCATGGAAGTGTGGTCAATGAAACTCAAATCATTAGTTTAGTCGTATCAATTGCTGGGCTCCAATCATAAGTGATGCTATACATAGCATCACAAACAAAGCTGATAAGCGTAATATCATGAGAAGTATTCTTCACTTGAAAGAGGCGTTTTTTAAAAAGTATTAGTGCTTTTTCATGGAATAAATGGCATTAACTATTTAAATAAATAGACTGTGTGGGTTGCCAAATAGATGGGTCTCTATGAGTTACAAAAATGATGGTCGCAGATAGATCATGAATTACGTTAATAATTTCCTGTTCTGTTGCCTCATCTAGCGCAGCTGTTGCTTCGTCTAATATTAAGATGGGAGCGTTTTTGATTAGGGCGCGAGCCAATGCTACACGTTGGCGTTCACCCCCTGATAACGCGCTACCTTGCTGGCCAATTGATTGATGTATGCCATCAGGTGAACGATCAATTATAGAGCTGAGTGTGGATTTTCTCGCAATATCTTCAATTTCTTTATCTGAAGCATCTGGCTTACCAATGCGAATATTTTCAGCTAAAGTTCCTGTAAATACGATAGGATCCTGCGGCACAAAAGCGATATTAGAAGCCAGTCCATCATAGGTCATTTCATTTAGTTTAATTCCATTAATTGTAATATGACCTTGTGTGGGATCATCAAATCTCATTAGTAGTTCAAGTAGGGTGCTCTTGCCGCTACCACTAGGTCCCGTCACTAATACTCTGCTGCCAATCGGGATGTCTACATTGATATTGTTTAGCATAGGAGCATAGCTTACACCTTGAACTAAAATATGGTGGCTATCTGATGCAGTTTGTACGTTTGCCTGTGCAGTAGTAGGCTCGGGTAATATCGGTGTGTTTGTAGCTGCCTTAAAATTATTTAATGAAGCTCGTAGGTCATTAATGCCTAATCCTGCTGTTGCCAAGTCGCCAAGAGGGGCTGCGGCACGGCTAACCATGATTAGGAGTGCTAATATGACTGTAGGGCTATTAAATCCAGTAAATATCAAATATGCAGCCATTCCTGCTATAGGCATTATGCTTGCTAACGAAGAAATAAATACGGCGAAAGCAGCCGCTTTATTAGTTTTGATTAACGCCCTTTCCTGATTTTTCCAGCGATGCTCAATTCGTTCTATTGTTCGCACAGGTCCTGCTGCTGTGCGTAATAGCTCAATATGATCAACTAATTCAATAGTTGCTTCTGATGTTTTTGCTTCTGTATCATGTCGCCTTGCATCTGCATGTCCAAGTGCTTGCTGTGATAAGAATTGTGCGATCAATGATAATGTAAGTAATGCGGCGGCAACTAGGGCTACATCTAGACTCACAAGAACATATATGCCGAATATTAGAAATAGAGGAATGCATGGAGCGTGAAGAAAACTTTGAAGTTGGTGAGCTGGAATGCTCATAAATCTAGGAATACCTTGCCCAGCAATGTTAGCTACTTGTGCACGATGATCATTAGTAAACCAAGATAACTTGGTGCGAGCAAGAGACTGCCCTAATGCTGCATATAAGTCGCCAGCGAGTCTAACTCCTGTTAAATAGCCTATGCGATTCACTAAAACTGTTGCGAAAACAGCAACGCCAGCGCTGATTAAAATCCATTTTGGTGACCAATAGTTGATAATCCCAAGTGCCAAAATAGTGTAAGCAATTGCTTCTAAAGCGGCTACTAATATCCAGCCAATGCTAACAATAATTAATCGCTTACGCGCAATAGGTGGCAATGCAGGTATTGTTTTTTTGTGTGGTGTGTTTACTGCAATGCTCATAATAACTCTCCTGATGTAGTTTTACGCTTCAATTCAAGGTGAGCACTTGCTTTGGTTGCTAAGGCTTTATCGTGCGTAACTATAATAATAGTTTTGTCTTGATTTCGAGCTAAGTGTTCTAGCGATTCAATTAATTTAGTTGCCTTTATTTGATCTAAAGCGCTGGTTGGTTCATCAAGTAATATCACATGTGCTGAAGATAGAAATACCCTTGCAATACCTATTCGTTGTCGTTCACCGCCTGATAGTATTTGAGCATCTGTATTTAAATCGATGTCTAACTGTGCTGTTAGAAGGGCTGATTTTAGTTGTTCATCAGTAGCATTTGGGGCTGATAATCTTAAATTTTCTTCTACGGTTGCGGGTAGTACATCTGCACCTTGTGGTATGAATAGAAAGGTTTGGTGTCGAACTTGTTCATCTAGTTGAGAAATGTCTGTTTGGGCTAGCTGGATATGCCCTTTTTGCAGAGGTTCAAGCCCTGCTAAAATGCGCAAGAGGGTTGTTTTTCCTGCACCACTTGGACCAGTGATTGCAGTCATAGTGCTGGGTTCAAAAATATAGTTTAGTTTATCAAGAGTCTTGACTTTGCCTATAGAGTATTCAGCATCTTTAATTGCAAGTATAGGTGGAGTACCTAACTGTGTTAATTGACCTGTTGGTAATGTAGGCGTCTGCAGCAGCTTTATTATTCTCCCCATTGCTGATTTCCCCGTACTTACATAATCAAGTCCATGTCCGAGACGCAAAGCGGGTGTCACAATTGCTAAGCTGAAAAATAATGTTGCGGCTAATATTATAGTGTTTTGGTCATAAGACACTAAATAGGCAATAGCAAACGTCGCGACAGCTTGTAGCAATGCTACGGCAATCCCTGCAAATGTTGCGACTTTACTTACCCACATAACCATGCTGTTAGTAAAACGTTCCGCTGAATCATGATAAGTGGCTAAAGCTCCAGATTGACGCCCATATATTCTATTTACTCTAATGCCGCGCGCGTAATCGTCAACTGCAGATATCACCTCAGCCATAACCTTCATGCGTGCAGCTCCATCGCGAGCAGTAATGCGTGGTACTACTACGAGATAATATAATGAGGCAATAAGGCCTGGTAATAACACCCAGAGTGTTTCAGGACCAACCATGCTAATTAATAAAGTAATAGAGGCTAGCGGTAAGACTGCTAAGTTAGCAATTTCTGAAGGTAAATGAGCCACCATATGATGTAATTTTGCAATATCATCTGAAACAAGGCTTCTTAAGCTCTGGTCACCTTGTCCAGACAGTGTTGATGCAGGTAAGCGAGTAAGGTGATTGGCAACTTGACGACGTAACTTTCCTGAAAATGCGGCCTCGGCATCGTGTGCAAGCCATGAAGCTGAGGCTGAAAATGCAGCACTTAAAAGCCACAATATTATCGCAGTAATAACCCAATAAGCAGATATATCGCTAATCAATTGAACCATGCACCAAAAGGCTGCGAGCGTGGCTAAGCCAGATAAGGATGATAAAAGCGTCCCAGCAAGAAGCTTAGGCAATGCTGGTTGTAATGTTAATCCTATCAATGGGTTAGTAATAAGACAGCGTAAGTTTGGTTTGCTCATGTTAGCCTCAATTGTCCATAATTTAGTTGTTTCATAAGGTTTACAACCTTATCTTTATTAACTCTGTTATCTTAGGTTTGGCTGATGTTGGTGCCAAATTATTAAGATTAAGCAGCATTCTAAGAAGATGTTTTTTTTCTTTGTTATGAGATTGTTGATTAGTAGATCGGTTATATAATGACTAATAATAGCGTTATTGATAATGGTTATCAATATTGTGTTTGTTTTGTGTGTTGATAAAAACTACACACTAAAACACCAAAAATTAATGCTATAGGGGCTGACTAGATTAAGTTTAGAAAGCTTGGGGAAATCACTAAGTTTGATTTTTCCATTTCTAAATTTGGGTTTGACTCCGTTGATGCGGATCTTTTTTGATGTGAGGGAGTCTGCGGTAATTTCAAAGCGCTTCTTTTTTGAGCCAAAGCCGTTGCAGTGAAGAATTTTTGGATTGGCTGACATATTGATAATGAGTAGGGTGCATTTGCCTTCTTTTTTTGCGCTATGGCAGTAAATCTGCACAAATGGGTCGTTACTTTGCACGTCAAAAACGTGTTCTCCTATGAGCTTCCCCCATAACCAGCTGACCCAATAATCTGGATTTGGTTTTAACGTTTGTCGATTAATAAGGGCGTAGTCACCGCCGATTAGACTTTGTCTTATCATGACTTTCTGGCCGTTTTTTGCGCCTCGACCGAGTTGATCTGCCCACCAAAAACAGGATACAAAACGATCTGATAGTTTGGCTTGCCCACCGCACTGAGCCGATCCAGTTTCTCCGGTCCAAAGTTGAGCATTAGGTTGATATTGATCGCGGAGCTTTTCCAGTTGTCTCGAATATCTCTCATAATCCATGAGTGAGCTTGGCGATAGAATGTTTTTGATTGTTGCTGCGCGAGTTTTGATCGGAGAACGACTGCTTTGAAATGGATAATAATGCCAATCAACAATATCGAGAGGTTCTTCTAGATTATCTAAAAATGGAGCGGAAATATTGCTAAGGGGTTTGATGGCTTCGCCGATTCTCGGCCAGAATGCACTGCCAGGGCCGGCGATTTTGCTATTGGGACTGTACAGTCGAACGCAGCGAATAAAAGAGTCATAGTCTTTTGCGAGATTTTTCGCGCTAGGTTGTGAGGTTAATCCATGAAATGCCCAATAGGCGTTGAGCTCATTACCCAGTTCGCAAATATGGATACTTTGCCCATGAACGTGGCTGTATTCCAATAATTCTTTAACTTCGGTTGATTGCCATGTGCCTTGTTGACGTCGTTCAAACAGACCATATTTCATGGTAAACATAAGGGCTAAACCATTGCGTTGGCAAAAGTCATGAAGCTGGTGCCACATGTCTTTGGTGACAGTAAGTGCGTCTGAATTGCTATTAGTTGGGGCGTTAGCGCTCGTAAAGTAATGTACTTTATCCGCTTCAGAGCCGCCTACTCGAATATAGGCGGGGCCGAGTGCTTGAACTAATAAATCGAGTTTTTCCTGTTGTAAGTTGAGAGGATCAACCCGTTGAGTACCAAGTCCTCGTTGCGTGCCTTTACTTCCTTCCCACCAGAAACCGCCAGCCAATACGGATATATCAATCGAGAAAGATAAGTATCTTGGTTCTATGGTTGTAACAGGTGTCGTGCTGTTAAGATTAACGACAAGCAATTTATTTTGGCGAATGTTGTGTTGTCTTTGCAATCTAGAATAAAACAAGAGGTTTCTTCTCTCACAAAAGGTTTTGCTAGACTGCAATAAAAGTGTGACATTTGTATGATGCTCTAAATGCCCCGATTTTTTATAAAGGACACTAAGATGAAAGTACCGGTTTGGATAATGACGATTTTGTTGGCAGGCTGCACTTTATTAACTGGTTGTACTAGTGCTCCAAAAAATATTGATCCCGTAACACAATTTCAAGTAGAGCGTTATTTAGGCACTTGGTATGAAATTGTGCGTCAAGATCATGCTTTTGAAGAAGGTTTGTCTAATGTCACAGCGACTTATTCTATGCGTGATGATGAAGGCGTCGCAGTGTTGAACCGTGGTTATTCTGCGGAAGATAAAAAGTGGCGAGAAGCTGAAGGCCGCGCTTATTTTGTCAATTCGTCGGATATTGGGCATCTAAAAGTGTCGTTTTTTGGGCCGTTTTATGGTGCCTATGTGATTTTTGAGCTGGATCAAAAAAACTATCAATACGCCATGATATCTGGGCCTAGCCGAGACTATTTCTGGTTATTGTCTCGCACTCCAACTATGCCTGAAGACGTTAAACGTCGATTATTAGCCAAAGCGGAAGCATTAGGCTTCCCTATGGATAAATTGGTTAACGTAGTTCAAAGTAGCAATGTGCCAGCCAGTTAGCTTTTCCTGCGTTACAATTTTAGAAAAGAGAGCAAGTAATCGACTCTTTTGCTTCAGGAGTTGAGCAAACTTCAGTGTAAGCTGTGGGGCTTTGAATAAGAGCATAGTGCACATTGGAGTCTCTACATAAGGCGAGAAAGTCGTCATAGCGTTGATTGAAATTGTTTCTTGTTATCTCATAATTGATTGTTGCGTCATTATCGCCAAAATTATTATCCATGGCTTCTGCTTTTACTCGCTGAATCAGATACGTTAATTCATTATATTTGTGTCGAATTTGATGGCAGTATGCGCTATTCGGTGTGGTTTCAGCACATTCTATCATTGATGTTTCAAGCTGGGCTTTCTCGGTTTGATAGCGATCTAAGTAATTTATCGATTGGCTATTTTTCCTTTGTGTTCTTTCAGACTGTAGCGATAGCACTTCTAATCTATTTTTTGCTTTATTCAAGCGCTCTTCTTTTGCCAAGCACTCTTTTCCGAAGGCTATTAAATCACTGCTATGTACTAGACTTACAAAAGAGCATCCTAGTAAAAGAACGCCGTATTTAATGGTCGAAATGTGCATTAGGTTGTAGGTCCTGTTTGTTTTTCGTTACACATTTAGTGTACGTTCATCGTAATTACGCTTAAGTATACACTGTGTTTTTCTGGAGGAAGTATGGAAAAATTGTTATCAGTTATAGGTGAGGGGAAGGGGATTTCTATCTCTCTTGATCGAGGGCCTTTTCAGAATAATGGTGCGTCACCTTGGTATGCTTATGTTGGAGTTGGCACGCCAGAGCAAACATTGAAGTTTTCTTTTGATACCGGCAGTGACTTTATCTGGGTGACATCTAGTTTATGCAAAGCAGATACTTGTCATCATTATGGTGATCAAGAGTTTGCTTATCAAATATCATCCAGTTTTTCTTGGGTTAACCAGCAGACAACTGAGGTTAATTTTGGGCCATGGGGAAATATGGAGGTAAAAACGGGCAAGGATGTTTTTACCTTAACACCTGAAGCCTTGGGACAATCAACAAGTGGTTCTGTGTCTTTGCTGTCAGATGTGTATTTAGCGCAGTCTTATCAAGGTATTCAGTTTCGAGAGCTTGATTGGGATGGCGGCATCGGTATTCCTAGTACAACGGAATTGTCAGATTCTCTTTTTGTTTATCGGTCTTTTCGAGGCATAACACCGAGTAATAAAACTGAACCGGCATCATTTCATTTCTTTCAGAGTTTGCTTGATCAAGGAGTGGTTAGTTCGAAACGTCCTTATGTAACATTTCTAACAGATATCGATAACAAGAGTGGTCAAGTGGAATTTGGTCAGCTGAATAAAGATTACCGAGAGAACAGGGAGTATCTATTTTTGCCTTGGGATAAATACAGTGCACCTTATTTATGGACCAGCAAGATCACATCTTTATCTATTGGTGATACTCAGCTTATTTCACCTGAATCAATTACTAGCACGCCATACTTTCTTGCTTTGGATTCTGGCTCATCTCAGTTCAAAGGCGACTTGGATGTAATGGCTACGCTTTACAACATAGCATCTAAAACAAAAGAAAATCTGGTGATTGAGATCGGAGAAACGGATTCTGGAAATATTGGAAAGTTGGTGGTTACCTCTAACATGTACGATGTATTGATTGAGGCTGGTGAGAATAAAGGAGAAGTTATTACGCAATTTCAACCAATGGAAAATGCTGATTATATCGCGTTGGTAGGTTCTGTATTGATGGATTATTTGTATACGGTGTATGAATTTAGAGTAGTTCAACGTGAAGGCGAGAATTGCGTTATTCCTGTTGGCATGTGGATATTCAATAAAGAAGAGGGGCCCAAAGTGATTACGACAACTCAAAATAAGCCAGCACGTATTTTCAATTAATGTCTACCAATTTTAGTGAACAGATAAAAATGTTTAAACCATAAAGGAGTAATGCATGTCTTTGATGTTGAATGGCTCATGGGAAAATAGCTATGGCTCAACGATGACGTTAGAAGTCGATGAAGATGGTTTTATTTTTGGAGAGTACGGATCTCATACTGGCTCTACTGGTACTTATCTTGTGATTGGATATTGTCGGCCAAGTGACCCTACTAATGATGCTGGGCAACCATTAGTTCTGTCTATTTATTGGCGTTCAATTGGTGGTGAAGAACCTGACGATGGCTCTCACTGGGTTTCTACCTACTGTGGCCAGCTTGATAGTGATGGCCAAATTACGGTAATGAACTCATTGGTAACGACAACTAAATATCAAGCTTTTGTTCCAGGAGATTACATCGACAAGTTGATCTTCACGAAACATTCTAGCTCTAATGAAATCAAGACAAAAAACATTGAGCCTATGGCTCAGAAAAAAGCAAAATTTGCTAATTCTATTAATGGCGTTTGGGTAAACCAAGAAAAAAGTATTCAGCTAACGGTATTTTTGCAGGATAAAGAATATGGGGTTGTTAACGGCTGGTTAGCATATGAAGGTGAACTAATAAGCATGCTTGGTTTCACAGATACCTTAGATAATAACAATATATTACAGAGTGTTAGCTTAAGTGGATATATGCTATATACATATCAACCGATATCACTTATCGGTCGTATAAGCCAAGACGCTAATACTTTGATTCTTTCTCGTTGGTTGGCTAACTCCACAAAGGCTGAGTCAGCCTACTTTCAGGCAAACTCTGAAAACTGGGAATTAACGAAAAAATCATAGTTGAGTCATGATCAAATTGTGAGGGAAAACAAATGAGCTTAGGTAATGCATTCAATAAAGAAGAGCATGATCAAACTATAATCGATTGTTTTCTACAAATGTGGCGTTATTCTGCCGATTTAATGTTCATCATGGCAGTAGAAGATGGTGATGAGTTTTCTTTATACGACAATAACCCAGCGTCTAAGGCAGTAATGGGTCTTGAAAAGGGAGCAGAGATACATCGCCTTAACTTACGAGTGCAGTTTGGTGACGAAATGGCAGAGCAAGTCTATGCTACCTATCGTCAAGTATTGCAGGGTGGAAAACCTGTTTCTATCGAACAAGCTGGTATGCGAGGTGACGGTAGTCAGATTTATTTTGATACCTTGTTTGTCCCTATTTTTGATTCATTAGGTAAGCCGATTTTTGTATGTGGCGTAAGTCGTGATATTACGAAAATAAAAGAGGCCGAAACCGTTGCATTAAAAGCTAATGAAAAACTTCTGGAATACAGCACCGCACTGGAAACGATCAACCAAGAATTGGATCGTAAGGTACAAGAGCGAACCAAAGAATTAGAAAATGCGAAACGCATAGTAGAAGAGTCATTGGAGGCAAAGTCTTCCTTTGTTGCCAGAATGAGCCATGAAATACGCACCCCAATTAATGCTGTGATTGGATTAAGCCACCTGACTTTAAAAACGTCTTTAAATCATGAGCAAAAAGACTATATCAACACCATTTTATCGTCCGGTGAAAACCTACTTAGTCTCGTTAATGATGTATTGGATTTTTCGAAGATTGAGGCGGGGGAAATGGGGATAGAAAAAGTGCCTTTTTCCCCTAAATTGATTGTCCAGCATGCGATCAATATGAATGCTATCAAAGCTGAAGAAAAAAAATTGGCAGTGACGGTCGATATTTCTCCATCGTTGCCGCCCATGCTATTAGGTGACCCATTACGTATACAGCAAGTGTTGGTCAATCTAGTTACCAATGCTGTTAAGTTCACCGAACGTGGTGGTGTTTGTGTACGCATGTATGCTGATGAAAATAATGATAAAGGTGTTCTAATAAGGTGCGATGTAATTGACACAGGTATTGGGATATCGAAAGTGTATTTGGATCAACTATTTCAATCATTTCATCAGGCTGACGATAGTGTTACTCGCAAGTTTGGTGGAACCGGTTTAGGCTTAACTATCTCTCGCCAACTCTGCTCGTTGATGAACGGTGATATTTGGGTACACAGTGAATTAGGGCAAGGTTCTACTTTTAGTTTTGTTCTCCCTCTTAATATCGCCCCTGATTTATTGCTTTTAAATGAAAGTACCTTAAATGAAAAAGTGTTAAAAGAAGAATGTAGAGAAAATAAAAGCATCCCGAATTTTTCTCAATATAACATTCTTCTGGCAGAAGATAATCTTATTAATCAAAAGGTTATTTTGGGGTATTTAGATGATACCTTGATAAAGGTGGATGTTGTTGGTAATGGTGAAGAGGCTATTAATAAATTAGAAAACAAGAAATACGATTTGGTTTTGATGGATATTCAAATGCCGATTATGGATGGGTTAACCGCTTCTAAAAAAATTAGACAATCCTCTCATTATAGTAATATTCCTATAATTGCAATGACAGCTCATGTCTCTGATGAAGCAAAAAAGCAGTCAGCACACGCTGGTATGAATGCGCATTTAGATAAGCCAATTAAAAAGTTTGATTTATACAAAATTTTACAAAAACACCTAGCTACAAATAAGCATCATAACTCCTTGCAAATGAAGGGTTTTGTGATGCATGAACAAGACGCACTGCATTCTGAGGTGTTGTCTAATTTGTACTCAATAGATACATTGGATATAGATAAAGCGATAAAAAATCTTAGTGGAAAAAAAGACTTATATCTTGATTTAATATCGTCTTTTTATAATAGATACAAAGATTTTTCTTTGGCTGAATGTATTGGTATTGATTTAGATGGGGTTATTCACTCATTAAAATCTAATGCTGCTTACATAGGGGCGTTAAATATATCAGTGTTTTGTACTGAATTAGAAGGCAATATTAAAAATGGGGCTTTTTGTTCTGAGCTAATTATCCATCTTGTGGGAATGGTTAAGGTGTTAGTTGATAAATTGAAATGTATTTTAATGCCCTATTTTTCTTTAATTAAATCAAGTGAAGATATAGAAGGGTTTAGCGAAAGTGATTTAGTGAATAAATTGAAAAAAATAGTACCTCTATTAAAAAAGTCAGATTTTTTTGTAGAAAATCATTTCAGTTTACTGCGCAAAATGGTTCGCGGTAGCAAGTACGTTCTGGATATCGAAAATTTAATTTATGATGTTAAAAATATTGAGTTTGAGACGGCTGCTGTTAAAGCGTCTCAGCTTGTTTTAGAGCTCCAAGGTGATTAGAGACGATGACAGAAGTGCAAAGTGTTTTAGTCATTGATGACGAAAAAATCAACCTGAAAATAATCAGCGATATACTCAGTGATGAGGTTAGCATTATGCTAGCAAAAAGCGGTGAGCAGGGTATTAGAAAGGCTATAGAATATAAGCCAGATTTGATTTTATTAGATGTTGTAATGCCAGAAATGGATGGTTTTGAAACCATGGCTCGCCTTCGTCATAATGTGCGTACAAGTGCCATCCCCGTTATTTTTATTACTGCTTTAAATGACTCGAGTCATGAAGAAAAAGCTTTATTAATGGGTGCCAGCGACTATATTCAAAAACCACTACATACCAATATAGTACAGGCTCGCGTTCGCCTTCATTTGCAGCTTGTAAAACAGCGTCAAATGTTAGAAAAACTAGCCAATATTGACCCTTTAACATCACTTGCCAATCGTCGTAAGTATCAAGATGTTATTGAGCAAGAATGGCAAAGAGCCATTACTCATCAAGGATGTCTTTCTTTGCTCGTCATTGATATAGATAATTTCAAGCAATATAACGATTGTTACGGACATGCTACTGGTGACAAAGTGCTTCAACAAGTCGCAATGGTATTAGCTAAGCAAGCTTTAGATAAAGGACTCGTTGCAAGATATGGTGGTGAAGAGTTTGTTATCTTGTTACCTGACCATTCTCAAGAAGATGCTGTTGAGGTTGCTCGTCTTTGTATGCAAGGAGTTGAGGCCCTAAATTTAGCTTACAGTCATGAAGATTTTAGCGGTAAGGTAACGGTTAGTGTGGGAGGAAGTACAAAATTACCTAATATAAGTTGCAGCAGCGATGACCTTTTTAATACAGCAGATGAGATGCTGGGGCTCGCGAAAAAAAGCGGTAAAAATAAAATATTATGGAAATTACCGAGTAATCCGCACACAATAGCTGAGTGATGTTTGTTTTTTAAGTCACTCTTATTATAAGGTTTGTAATGAACAAGGTTAATAACTCATACGGGTTAGAGATGCATCCATTACGAGATGCACTGTATGCAGAGCTACATTCACGCCCTTTTCAGGTGCTGCCCAGTCCAGCCCGAATAAGTTATCTCGCGGTTATTGTCGGTTCAGATCAGAAGCAAGCAGAGTTTGAACACTTTTGTTCACTTTATAATCATTTTAATGGTGTGCCACCACAAGATGATGGCGTGTGCTTTGAAGTAGATTTTGGCGACTTTAAAATACGTCGTGATAAGCACCTTGAATTTACTTCTTACATGATTACTCATTCGCAGATTGATCCTAACCTAGGTTTTTTCGATCAAAATGCTTTGGTTTGTTTGCCAATTGATTGGTTATCTAAAATTCCTGGTATTGTTATTGCGGCGTTTCATGTGGCCGTTGAAGATGCTCGAACCATTCCTGAACCAGATCTCGCTCTAGTAAAAAGCCATTTTGAAGGTATGCGTTTAGTCGGTAGTCGTCCTCAAAATGGCGATGCTCAGGTTTGGACCACTTTTCAGTTGCACAGTGATGGCTGTGGTCGTTTTCTCATTTACAACAAACGCATGAGTGATAGCCAACTGGGCCGTATGGTTCAGCGCGTAGTCGAGATAGAAACCTACCGTTTGATGGCGTTATTAGCGTTACCCATGGCGCGAAAATACAACGCAGAACTTGTTGCCATGGACGAAGAGTTAGCTCAAACCACCGCCAGCTTGTCTGACGCGACAGAACCACTTGATGAGCAAGCCTTGTTGAGCGAACTAATAGACATGGCCGCTTGGGTTGAAGCCACACGATCAAAAACCTCATTTCGATTCAGTGCCACAAGGGCTTATCACGAATTAGTTTTAAAACGTTTAAATGAGCTAAAAGAAGACGAAGTATCCGGTCATTTAACCATTACCGAATTCATGACTCGTCGTTTAACACCTGCAGTGAGGACCTGTAATACAGCTGGCAACCATTTAGAAAGCCTTTCGACTCGTATCGACAGAGTGTCGGATATGATGCGTACTCAAGTAGAGATGTCGATTCAATCTCAGAATCAACAATTGCTCACTTCCATGGATCGTCGTTCAAAAATTCAACTTGCCATGCAGCATACGGTCGAAGGCTTGTCTGTTGCTGCGATCAGTTACTATAGCGTGGGTTTATTGAAGTTCTTGATTGAGGCGGTTTACGACAAAGGTGTCCATTTTGATAAAAGCCTAGTGATTGGCTTGTCCGTGCCTATTGTTGTTGGCAGTGTATGGTTAGCGACGCGAAAAATACATAAACGCTTTTTGTTGCTGGCTAAGGCCAAAGAAGAAAAGTAGTCGTTGTTTTGTTTTTCAAACACACATAAAAAAGGCTTTCTATTGTTACCGTAGAAAGCCTTTTTTGTGATTAGAGGTTTGTTTTATTAGGGTCTTTATCAAACTGTATTATGAATCTCTGCAACGAAGTCGTAAGAATCCCCAGGGAACCATGAGCGCGTAAACTCAATGGGCGTACCATCTTGTGTTACAGCGGTACGTTCAATGTAAAGTACAGCGCTAAGTGCTGGGATGTCGAGTAGATGAGCTCTTTGTTCATCAATGCTAATGGCGCGAAGACGCTGAAACGCACGAACAGGGCGGCAGCCTTGTTGTTCCAGCAAATCGTACAATGATCCTTCCATCGCAAAAGGGTTGAGAATGTAACGGCTTGGAATCGTCGCCAGCTCAAGCGCCATTGGCTTGCCATCGGCATAACGCAAACGATAAAAGCGTACCACTTCTTGCTCTGCTGACAGTTTAAGTGCTTTGCATTCATCCTCATGAGGCATACCCAAAGAGCGATCTAGCCATTTGGACGTAATGGTTTTGCCACGTGCTTCCATGACTTCGGTAAAGCTACGCAAGTGGTTCAGCGGTTGTTCAACCCTTTCACTCACAAAAGTTCCTGCGCCTTGACGTTGCGTCAATACGTCTTCTTTTACCAACTCGTCGATGGCTCGGCGCACGGTGACGCGTGAAACATCAAGATACTTGGCCAGATCACGCTCTGGTGGAAGCGTGTCTCCACCAAGTACTCGACCTGCAGAAATAGACGCTAAAATGGCTTTTTTTACCTGCATATAAAGAGGAATGCCTTTTTCTCTCAATGCTTGGGCCGCGCCAAATAACTCATTAACCCGATTTTGGTTCATATCAGTGTCCTGAACGGGAAGGGGTTCCCGTATTCGTACTCGTTTTTTCGAAGAGCTAAGTATGTCAGTTCTAAAGGAGAATAGCCGCTGACGTATGCGCGTTTACTCTCGTTAAAGCCTTGCCTTGGTGATCAAATAAATACAAGCGATTAGGTTGAATACCAAAGGTAATTTTATCACCTGCTTGGTGTTGGTTGTCACCATCCACCTTAAGCACCATTTCACCTTCCTGACCGATATCGACATATAAATAAGATAGTTCACCAAGGTGTTCAATGAGAGTGACTTTGCCTTCTACGATGTTGCTTTCGCAGTTTAGCGCCATGTGTTCTGGCCGCATGCCCAGTTGTACTATATCGCCCTGATTTAAAGACGAAGTATCGACCGAGGCTTCAATAACACGGCCAGATTCTAGCACAAGTTGCGTGTTTTCAGCGCCGGATTGACTGATCTTCGCTTTCAAAAAGTTCATTTTTGGTGAGCCAATAAAACCAGCAACAAATTGTGTTTTTGGATGATGATACAAATCCAACGGTGCGCCAACTTGTTCGACACGGCCTTTGTTCATCACGACGATTTTATCACCCAATGTCATGGCTTCTACTTGGTCGTGAGTAACATAAACCACCGTGGCTTTTAGTTCTTGATGAAGCTTACCAAGTTCGACTCGTGTTTGAACTCGCAGTGAGGCGTCTAAGTTAGATAAAGGCTCATCAAATAAGAAGACTTTCGGATCTCGTACAATGGCACGACCTATAGCAACACGTTGGCGTTGACCACCAGACAATTCTCTCGGTAATCGCTCCAATAAGTGATCAATCTTCAGCTTCTTCGCGGCTTCCATAACCTTGTTGTTCACAAACGCTTTGTCTTTGCCTGAGATCTTTAAGCCAAATGCCATGTTTTTAAACACGTTCATATGAGGGTACAAAGCATAAGATTGAAACACCATAGCGATGCCGCGCTTGGCGGGAGAGCGTCCATTGACGCGCTCGTCATCGATATACAAATCGCCTTCGGTGATGTCTTCTAATCCAGATAGCAAACGTAATAAGGTTGATTTACCGCAACCAGATTCGCCGATCAACACGACAAACTCGCCGTCTTTGATATCAAGGTCGATGCCATGCAGTACGTCCACATCGCCAAAGCGCTTTTTAATATTGTTAAGTTTTACACTAGCCATAAAATAAACCTCCAACGGTCAAAGATATAAACTATTATTTGACCGCTCCGCTGGTTAAGCCGCGGATCAATTGTCTTGAAAAAATGGTGTATAGGATCAGTACAGGAACGATCGCCAAGGTTAGTGCTGACAAAACCGAGTTCCAGTCAGTGACGTATTGACCAACAAATTGCTGTACGCCAAGAGTTATAGTGCGAGTATCTTCACCCGGCGCGAGTATCAGTGGGAACCATAAATCATTCCAAATCGGAATCATGGTGAATACGGCAACGGTTGCCATCGCGGGTTTCAGTAGTGGCAAGATGACACAAAAGAAAATCTTGTATTCACTAACCGAATCGCAACGAGCAGCTTCGGTGAGTTCCTTTGGAATGGTGCGTACAAACTCCGATAATATGTACACAGCAAGGGGCAAGCCTTGGGCTATGTACACCAAAACTAGCGCAGTAAGCGTATTCACAAGATCCAGATTGACCATCAGGCTCAAAATACTCACCGTGCCAAGACGGATCGGTATCATGATGCCCATGGCAAACAAAAAGGTAATCAGCAAGTTGCCCTTAAATTTGTATTCCGTCAGAGCCCAAGCGGCCATCGCGCCAAGTAAAAGCACCAAACCTACTGCCAAGATAGTGACGACCAAACTGTTCCAAGAATACAAGCCGAAGTCTGATCTCAATAACACTTGTTGGAAGCCCACTAAGGTAAAGGAATCACTGTCTGGTAAGCCGAGTGGATCGCGGAAAATTGCACGACGTTCTTTAAAGGCATTGATCACAACGACAATAATTGGGAACAGAGCAATCACGGTATAGGCCAATAACACAGCGTGTACCGTGACACTTTTGGGCACTTGCCTCATTCCAGAGGAAGGTATAAGACGACTAAATAGTTTCATCATGGCCTCCTTAAAATTGGAATCGCTGAATGCGGCGTTGAATAAAGAATAAGAACAGCATGACGCCCACCAAAATGATCAAAAACATCAGTGTTGCCACCGCAGCACCCATGGATGCGCTACCTTGTTGTAGCTGGAAGCCAAAAAATGTTCGGTAGAAGAAAGTTCCCATTAAATCGGTCGAAAAATCTGGGCCGGCAAGGGCGCCTTTTACCGCATATATCAGTTCAAATGCATTGAAATTCGCCACAAAGGTTAAAATTGATACCATGGCGATAGTTGGCAAAATTAACGGTAATTTAATGTGCCAAAAGGTTTGAAATGAATTCGCGCCATCAACCACACTGGCATCGACAATGTCATCAGGAATGTTGAGCAAGGTTGCGTAAATCAACATCATCGGAATGCCGACAAACTGCCACACTGAGATAAAAGCTAAAGTGATTAGTGCGCTACTTTCCTTACCAAGCCAAGCATCGAAGTATTGACCAAGACCAATACTGTAAAGGAAGTTTTCAGAAATTCCCCAAATAGGACTTAACAGCAGCTGCCAAACGAAACCAATGATTACTACAGAAAGCATGGTAGGCATAAAGATAAGTGTTCGGTAAGTACCGGATAAACGCAGCTTTGGCGAGCTCAATAAAACCGCGAGAAGCAAACCAATCGGGTTTTGTACAAGCATGTGAATCGCGAAAAATTTGAAGTTATTGCCGAGTGCGTTCCAAAAAGCCTGTGACCAAGTTTCGTCTGTTACCAAGGTGATAAAATTCTGCAGACCGACAAAGCTACTTTGCCCTTGTTGCTCGTTGAATAAACTTAAGACAAGTGTATCGAGCAAGGGGTAAACACTGAAAACAACGTAAATAAGCAGCCCCGGCCCGAGGAAAAATACCAAGTGCCATGGGAACGGTTTCTTTTCGTCATGTTGGTTGGATGGAGTCATAGTTTATCTCAATGTAACGTGCTATCTAGATAAATTTCATTTAGTTAAAAGGTCGCCCTAATCGACGACCTTTTAATGGTTTAGTTTATTGCTGAGGTTTGTACCATTGCTCCAAGCCTTCTTGTGTTTCTTTGGCGGCGGCTTCTGGTGTCATGGTGCCATTGATTACCTGAGCGCTCACGTTCCAAAGTTGGTTTTCCAAGTTTGGTGTACCACGAGACAGAATTTGATAGGAGTTACGAATGGTCGATTCACACTGCTGACGCCAGCTCATAAACTCTTGTGCAACAGGATCTTTAATGTCGATTTGATGATCGGATAATGGGAAGAAGCCCGGTACCGCATTCGCGTAAAGTGTGGCGAACTCTTTACTTGCCATCCAATTTAAGAAGACTTTAGCGGCTTCTTTATTAGTCGAACTTGCATTGATGCCAATACCCATATCGGTATGATCACTGATGTAGCAAGTGTCTTCTGCTTTTGCCACTGGAGGTGGAAATGCACCAAATTCAAAATCCGCTTGATTGTTGAACGTCTGAATATCCCAAGAGCCCGCTGGATAAATAGCAGCACGACCTAATGTGAAAAGGTTCTGTGAGTCAGAATATTTCTGCGCTTCAAATCCTCGACCTAGATACGATTTCCACTGGGCAAGTTCTTTCCAAGTATCTACGTAAGCTTTGTCGGTTAGTTTTTCTTTACCTGTTAATAGTGCTTTACGGCCTTTTTCACCTTCCCAATAGTTTGGTCCGATATTTTGGAACCCCATTGTTGCGGCTTCCCACTGATCAGCGGTTCCCATTGCTAACGGTATATAGCGACTTTCTGATTTGATGGTATCAAGCGTTTTGAAAAACTCATCACGGGTTTTAGGCACGGATAAATTCAGTTCTTTAAAGATTTCTTTGTTGTAAATAAAGCCGTGAATAACCGACGCAACAGGCATGCAGAATTGATCTTTGCCATCGTCCGTGACCCATGCGCTTTTCGCCACGTCAGAGAATTGTTTTAGACCTTTTAGATCATTTAAGTTTGCAAGATAACCGTCTTTATAAAGATCCAATGCCGTATCGAACGGACGACAAGTGATTAAGTCGCCAGCAGAACCTGCTTTTAATTTTGCTTGTAAGGCTGAGTTGTATTCCGTTGGAGGGGTTGGGGCAAAGTTTACTTTTGTATCTGGATGGCTTTTGTTAAAAGCTGGAATGATGACATCAGACCAGATATTGGCATCATCACTGCGCCAACTTTCTATCGACAAATCTTTTGCAGCTTGCGCTATGCCAGTGCTGCTAAGCAGGATTGCGGCTAGGCAAGTAAGTTTTGTTGCCATTTTTGTTTCAGGTGAAGCGGAACGAACATTGAACATGAGTACTCTCCGATTGTGTTTTCCAATTGTGATGTGATTGCTTTTTTTATTAGGTTTTTTCGTAGACCTTTTGTACTGCTACAGCTTTCGTAACACCGTAAAATAATTTCCGTTAAAACTATATTGGTATTTTTTAGGTATTGCTAAGTTTTAAAAATTAGCACCAATTATTCGTCCAAGCAAATAAATATGACAGAATTGTGGAAAATAAATTGATCTTACGCTTTAATTGGTTCTATATTGGTTCTATGTTGATTCTGGTTACTAAAGAGGGTTCTTATGCAAGTTATCATTCTCCCATCTGCTCGTGACGTGGCCTTGTATGCGGCTGATTGTGTTGTAGATGTGATTGATGCCAGAACGAATCCCGTTTTAGGGTTGGCGACTGGCTCGACGCCCATCGCTTTGTACAAAGAGCTGGTGGTGCGTTATCAATCTAAGCAGGTATCGTTTCGTCACACGACCAGTTTTAACTTGGACGAATATATTGGTATTGCAGACTCTCATGAGCAGAGCTATCGCACTTTTATGAATCGGCATCTGTTTGATGCTATTGATATCATTGCTACGAACACGCATGTTCCATTGGCCGAAAGCCAAGATGCAGGCACCTTAAAGAAAAGCGCACAGGATTATGAAGCAAGTATTCAGCAAGCTGGTGGTATTGATTTGCAGATTTTGGGTATTGGTTTAAATGGTCATATTGGCTTTAATGAACCCACCTCCAGCTTTGCCTCACGAACTCGTATAAAAACCTTGTCTGAATCCACTGTTGTAGCGAATAAACGTTTTTTCAAAGACGGAGAGTTTCAGCCCCATTTAGCGCTCACCATGGGAATTGGTACTATTTTGGATAGTCGAGCAGTGTTATTAATGGCAACCGGAAAAGCGAAAGCAGAGGCGGTAAAAGCCATGATAGAAGGACCGCTTTCTGCTATGTGTCCAGCGTCAGCACTGCAGCTACATGAAACTGCAACCATAGTATTGGATGAAGAGGCGGCTAGCTTATTAGCTCTAAAAGAGTACTACCAATGGTGTGAACAAAAACGACAACAATTACATGAGGGGAATGTATCATGAGCGGCTTATATATAGGAGTGGACGGAGGAGGAACCTTCTGTCGAGCCCGCTTGGTTGATAGTGATGGTAATGTATTGGGTGAGGCCGTAGGTGGCTCGGGTAATCCAAGAATAGGGATAGAAGCGGCATGGCAGAATATTATTAATGCCTGTCTTGAAGCATGCCATCAAGGCAATATTCTTCCCGAAGCCTATTCAAAAATCACGTTAGGTTTAGGCTTGGCGGGTGCCAATCAGCCGTTAGAACAAGAACAGGTGATTTCTCAAAAATCCCCTTTTGGGCAACGCTACTTATTAACCGATGCGCATGCGGCTTGTTTGGGGGCGTTTAACGGTGAAGATGGCGCGTTATTGATATTGGGCACTGGCAGCTGTGGTGTGGTTTATAAAAATGAAAGGTTTAGCATTGTTGGGGGTTGGGGTTTTCCGTTATCTGATCAAGGTAGTGGGGCACGTATTGGCCTATCTGCACTTGAGTATTCGTTAGCTGCGTTAGATGGTATTTCACCATCGACACCTTTTACTGACAGTATTAATGCTGAGTTTTCTCTCTCTGCGGAAGAATATGTATTGTATCAAAATCGTGTGCCACTTCCGAAAGAATACGGGGCTTTTGCTGTTCAAGTGTTTCAGTTTGCTCAGCAAAAAGATCCTATCGCGTTAAAAATCATCCAGCAGCAAGTAGAATGGGTAAGTCTATATTTAGACGCTTTGATCACCAAAGGCGCGCAGAAGATAGTTTTAGTTGGTGGCGTGTCCGAAGCCATTTTAGCGTATTTGCCGGAGCGATTTTCGACATACTTTTGCCAGCCAGAAGGCGATGCCATGGCGGGCGCGATTTTGATGGCCAAAGCTCAGATAGGAAGGAAGGCAATATGAAGGAACATATGATGAAAACTATATTTGCTAAACGTCTGTTCGATGGCGAAAACTGGTTAACGAATCAAAAAGTGACCTTAAAAGGCCAAATTATTGAGTCCGTTGTGTCTATAGAAGGTATTTCGGATGCACAAGCAGACCACATGGAAGTTGTTGATTTTCTGGCGCCTGGGTTTATTGATGTTCATGTTAATGGCGGTGGTGGTGCATTGTTTAACCATACGCCGACTATAGAAGCATTGGAGCGTATGGTTGCTGTGCATGCTCAATTCGGTACGGTTGCGATGATGCCGACATTGATATCGGATGATTACGAGATCATGTCGCAAGCTCACCAAACGGTTTGCCAAGCACTGAAACAAAACATGGTGGGTATTTTAGGGATGCATTATGAAGGTCCTTATCTTAACCCTATTCGTAAAGGTGTTCATAATGAATCTAAACTGCGCAAACCCACAGAAGGTAAATTAGCGACGTTGCTAGAAGTGAGTCGAAGTGGAAAGCTCATGGTGACATTAGCACCAGAGCAAGTGCCAGAAGGCTTTATCGAATGGTTAGTTTCCGAAGGGGCTATTGTTTGTATCGGTCATTCTGCGGCGAGTTATGATCAAGCAAGGCAAGCTGTGATGAGTGGTGCTCGCGGTTTTACGCATTTGTTTAACGCCATGACACCCTTGGTAAGTCGCGAGCCCGGTGTGGTTGGTGCGGCATTACAAACCGACAAACCAACTTGGTGTGGTTTAATTGCCGATGGCTATCATGTTCATCCTGCCAGTATGCGAGTCGCTATTGCCGCAAAAGGCTGTGAGCATATGCTTTTAGTAACCGATGCTATTCAGAGTGTGGGGTCAGATGAAAAAGAAATGCCATTTTTAGGTAAAAAAGTACTGCGCAGCGAAGGTAAAGTCACCACCGAAGATGGCACGTTAGCTGGCTCCGATTTAGATATGGCAACCGCCGTACGTAATACTATTTCTTTAATCGGCCGAACACCTACGGAAGCCTTACAAATGGCGTCTTTAAGACCTGCTGAGTTTTTAGGAATAGAGCATCATTTTGGTCGTATTAAAGCGGGATACCGAGCTAGCCTTGTAGCATTAAGTGAAGATTTTTTTGTGCAATCAACATGGATCGATGGGCGGAAAGTGTGGGGGTAGGTAACAACTTATTTTAAATAAGTTGGAATAAAGCTATCTATCCAAAGCGTATCTCTATACTATGGCGGCACAAGCTAGAAAGAAGTCTAAATTATTAACTCTGCAATACGTTGTTTTATTCATAAAATCCTCGTCTGAAAGTTTCTAAGTACAAGTCTATTTTTTTGCAAAACCGGCCCCCAAAAGGCTATTCAAACTCAGGTGATTATTTATGTCTAATACAGTTAAAGGAACCGTTAAGTGGTTCAACGAAATTAAAGGTTTTGGTTTTATTGAGCAAGAGTCTGGCCCTGATGTGTTCGCACATTTCAGCGCTATTGCTAGCTCAGGATTCAAAACTTTGGCTGAAGGCCAACAAGTAGAATTCGTTGTTACTGCTGGCCAAAAAGGTCCTCAAGCAGAAAATATTACAGTACTTTAATTAGCTACTAAGAATATTTAAAAAAGGGTAAGTTCTTCGGAACTTACCCTTTTTTTTTGCGTTTAAAAAATATATTCCTTTTCGTTGGAGAATTCTAACCTTCCCTTTGTACTTCTAATTGAGCCATGTGCCTATAATATTGAAACTATTCTTTAGTTTTTTACGTACTTATTAATATCTGTTGCGTTGTCGCTATAAAGCAAAAACCTAAGAATAATAAGGAGTAATGTTATGAATCGCCGAAACTTTCTCGTAAAAACCGCTTGTGTCATCGGTGGTGCTCATTCGTTTAGTGCGCCTGTTATGGCTGCCACTTCAACCTCTGATGAAGATTTTGAGGTGGTACTTAGCAAGAAACAGTGGCAAGCAAAGCTAAGCGATTTTGAATACCAGGTAATGAGAAAAGAGAAAACAGAGCGAGCAGACAGTAGCGCATTGCTTAATGAAAAGCGAGAGGGTACGTATCTTTGTAAGGGCTGCGATCTTCCTCTTTATCCTAGTAATACTAAATATGAAAGTGGAACCGGTTGGCCAAGTTTTTATCAAAGTTTACCAGATGCAGTTGGAACGAAAGAGGATAATGGCTTTTTTATGAAGCGAACAGAAGTTCATTGTCGTCGACGTGGGAGTCACTTGGGGGCATATTTTTGACGATGGTCCGCAACCAACAGGATTGCGCCATTGTTTAAATGGTATTTCTTTGGTGTTTCAGCCAGCTTAGATATTTTTAACGTTATTTTTTTTAAAAACTTGAAACCATTTTTAATTTACCCCGTATTTCTTTATAACCATGGCGAATTGTTATGGATAAACAAACTGGAGAATAACAATGAAATTATTAAGTCTTGTTTCTGCTGCAACAATTGTGACTCTTGCCGGCTGTTCTTCTGGTGGTATGAAATCAACTGATGAATCCGCTAATCCAATGGTAGGTGGTGCTCCGATGTATGCGAGCAAAAACATCATTGAAAATGCCGTTAACTCAAAAGATCATACCACTTTAGTCGCAGCGGTTAAGGCGGCTGGCTTGGTTGACACGCTTCAAGGTCCAGGTCCTTTTACTGTTTTTGCTCCTACTAATGCGGCCTTTGATAAATTACCTGAGGGCGTTGTAGCAGATCTTTTAAAACCTGAAAACAAAGCGACTTTAACTAAGGTCTTAGCTTGTCACGTTGTAAAAGCTGATGCTCTGTCTGGCGCGATTAAAACTATGATCGATAATGATATGGGGAAACACCCAGTTCCTACTGTCGGTGGCTGTACTTTAATGGCCACTTACATGGGTGATAAAATTGTGCTTGAAGATGAAAATGGTCGTGTTGCTCACGTAACTATTGCCGATGTTAAACAATCTAATGGCGTGATTCATGTAATTGATACCGTGCTTTTTCCTAAGCAATAATCCTACATTTTAGTGTGACTGCGTGTTGAATTAGTTTAAAAAAGGCTTAGCTTCTATTGTTAATATAGAGCCTAAGCCTTTTTTTATTCCATCCCCTTTTTCATTTCGAAACAGCGACCTTCATTTTCTTAAAGTCGCCATTATGGTTGCCAATAAAATGCAGGCACCGCCTATCATTTGTATTGTATTGAGTGATTCTCCTAACCAGTAGTAAGCAAAAATCGCCCCGAAGGCAGGTTCTGAGCCAGTGAGCAAGGAAACCCGTGATGGTGTAGTGTGTTTAACGCCGAAGTTCTGTGCAAATAAGGCAAAAATAGTGCAGAAAATAGCGAGGTAAAAAGCTGATATCCAAAAAGAAAGATCTGTTGGGAATAATTGCTCAATTGGATTATCGCTTGTAATAAAAATGAATAATGCACCAAGGGTAACTACGTTGGCTTGAATGCTCGTGGTGCTAAGCGCCGATAACGTTTTTCCTTTCAGTAAGCTTTTTGTTGTCACTATCATGCAGGCTCGCAGAAAAGCGGCTAACAAGATTGAGTAGTCTCCTTTATTCATGTCTAAAGATAGAAGGTCTAAAGACAAAAATTCAAAGGACAATGCGTCAACTGTTTGCTGGCCGCTGCTTTGTGTTGTCAGTAGAAAAACACCGAATAACGACAGTAAAGCAAATAAAATGATTTGTGTGCTAGGCAATTTACGGTCTGTAATGGCTTCTATAAATGGAGTGATTAGCACACATAAGCTGATTAAAAAAGCGGCTTTAGATGCTGTGGTATAGAATATGCCATAGATTTCTGCAAGGAAAATACACAGTAAAATGCCCCCTGTTGGAACGGCAAATTTCCAGTCTTTTGCTAATCCCATGCGCTGCTCTTTGATAAAAATAGGGGCGAGCAAAATAGATGTTAAGCCAAAGCGGATCACGATAAAGGCAAGTACGCCCGTATAGAGTAGCGCTTCTTTAGTAATGCCATAGCTGGTTCCCCAGAAAAAAGCAGTTAGCAGTAATGCTATTTCTGGGAGAGGTAGTTGAATTCGTCGAAATGGGAATTGGATGTTAGACATTAGCATGATGATCTCGTGACCTTTATAAAGAAAAACATGTTAACTTGTGTTTGGATAAATAATAATTGGCAGATTAATCAAAAGACTTGTGACTCATGGACATAAATAAGCTCATTGCATTGTTACCTGACATGGCTGCGTTTGTTGCGGTGGTTGAAACTGGTAGTTTTACCAAGGCAGCGCTGAAGCTTGGCGTGACGCCTTCAGGTGTTAGTCGGCAAGTATTACGTATGGAAACGGCTTTATCGGCGGTATTGATAGAACGTACTACTCGACGCCAAACCACAACCTTGGTTGGTATGGCGGTTTATGAGCAATGTCGACAAATGTTAGACAGCGCAAAAGAAGCCGTCATCGCATCTGAAAATAACGCCACAGAAGCAACAGGACGTTTACGAATAGCCGCTCCTAAAGCCTTTGCTAAGCAGGTGCTGGAGCCGTATTTGTTAGAGTTTATGGCTTTGTATCCAGGGATTTCGTTGCAAGTTCAAGTAACTGATTTGCGTATAGATCCTGCTTATCAAAATGTGGATTTAGTATTCCATGTGGCGGATCGGCCGTATGAGCATTTGGTGTGTAAAACCATAGGAAGTGTTTGCTCTATTCTTTGTGCCAGTCCAGCTTATTTGGCAGAACGTGGCTTGCCGATATTACCTAGTGATTTATTAGAGCATGATTGTTTGCCGCTGGGCTTTTTTGATGGTGATAACCTTTGGTCATTTAGCCAAGGTGAGCAAAAGCTAGATATTAAAGTTGATGGGCGTTACATCAATAACCATTCTGAGATGCGTTTGAAAGGCGTTAAGCAAGGCTTTGGTATTGGCAAATTTCCTGATTTTGTTGTTCGAGAATCACTCGATAAAGGGGAGGTGGTACAGGTATTGGGAGACTGGCAATTAAACAGTGATTTTCAAGGCGGTATTCATATGCAGTTTCCTGCTATGCGCTTTATGCCCAATAAAATGCGCGTGTTTATCGATTTTATGGTGGAGCATTTTGTAGCAAATAAGACCTAGTTATAACAAAAGTGTAACAAGTAAGGTAAATACTTAGATCGTGAATTCCTAAGGAATGGGATTGTTTTTTTCACCTTTTTTATACGTTTTTATGAATAAAATTGTGTGCTTATCTTTCTATTTTTTACATAAAACTTGGGGTTGGTATGGTACCTTTTTTATCCGTTGTATTACCTGCAAAAAATGAGCAGGGGAATATAGGGTTATTAATTAAAGAAATACATAAAAGCCTTTCTCCTGAGTACGCATTTGAAGTGGTACTGACTGATGATGGAAGTGATGACGGTACTGCTCAGGTCGCGATTGATACCGCCAAAGAAATTGGTTGCAATCTACAAGTGATTTATCACGCTAACAGTTGTGGTCAAAGTACGGCTGTCTTATCCGCTGTTCGCCATGCTAAAGGCGAGTGGATTATCACCTCAGACGCTGATGGTCAGAATGACCCGAATGATTATGCTAAATTAATTCAACAAGCATCTTTATTAAGCCGCGAGCATTTTTGCGTAGCAGGTTATCGTAAAAAACGTCTTGATACAGCTTGGGTGCGTTTTCAATCCCGAGTTGCTAATAATATTCGTCAAAAATTACTCAATGATGGCGTGCCTGATTCTGGTTGTGGTTTGAAATTATTTCCGAAAAATACTTTTTTAGCTCTTCCGTATTTTGATCATATGCATCGTTTCTTACCAGCTTTAATTAAACGTATCGATGGCGAAATTGTAGTTTGCCAAGTAAACCACAGAGATCGAAACGCAGGTGTTTCTAACTATAATGCTTGGAACCGTGCCTGGGTTGGGATTATCGATATTGTTGGGGTGATCTGGTTGAACAAACGCGCGAAGCATCCTGTTATTGCTAAGATCTATTCGAGTCAGGATTAATTCATGAAATGGGTTAAATGGCTGCTGCTTGTTATATTCGTTGTGTTACTTATTTCGGGCGTGCTTAACCCTGTTTTAGCCCATCTATCGGATAAAAATTGGTTGACTGGCTATTTGTTACAATATGGCTGGATAGGGCATTTTTCCATTGCTTTAGCGGCACTGATTTTTGTTGGCATTGGTGGTCCACGCCAAGCGATATCTTTTATATTTGGTTATTTGTATGGCGCTGTTGTAGGCGTTGCCGTGGCGATTGCTATTTGTTCATTAGCCGCGTTGGCAAATTATATGGCTGCTAGAATGGTATTTGCTCATACTCTTGCACATCATTTTCCAGTTCGTATGCATAAGTTTAATCAGTTTGCCAGCCGTGCTCCTTTCATGAAAATTCTTACTCTAAGGCTGCTACCTGTTGGCAGTAATTTAGTGACCAACTTGTTATCTGGCAGTGTTGGTGTGCCTTTGCCTGCATTTTTGTGCGCTAGTGTGTTGGGGTATTTTCCACAAACGCTTGTGTTTGCTTTGATTGGTGGTGGTATTGGCTCTGCTAATCACGCGATGATTTACCTTAGTATTGGATTGTCTCTTTTAAGCTTTGTTTTGACTGCTCTCATTTATCGAGATCATTTGAAGCATAAACTCTCAAAACTTAATTTGGAAAATAACGCATGATGTCTACAACACCGATAGATAGTATGGATTATAAGCGTACCTTCTGGCTGATTTTTTTAGTGGCTGCTGTAGTTATTTTAGCGGGTATTGGACTTCGTGATCCTTGGCCTGCCGATGAGCCTCGTTTCGTTGAGGTGGCCAGAGAAATGGTGAATTCTGGAAACTGGTTTTTCCCTATGCGTGGCGGTGAATTATACCCAGATAAGCCACCTGTTTTTATGTGGTTGCTGGCGTCTTTATATTGGCTGACAGGAAGTTTGAAAGCGACTTTTTTAATTCCTAATGCTGTGGCGAGTTTGGTTGCTTTGTTTTGTACATTTGATATTGCTGCAAAACTTTGGAATGTCAAAACAGCACGTAATGCCTGCTTAATGTTGCTTATTGCACCGCAATTTATTATTCAATCAAAATCTGCTCAGATAGATGCCACAGTCGCCTGTTGGATCACGATTGCCATGTATGGGCTGTTACGTCATTTTTTCTACCAAGCCAGCTTTAAATGGTATGTCGCCAGCTGGGCTTTTATGGGATTGGGTATTATTACGAAAGGGGTTGGTTTTCTACCACTGCTGTTCTTGTTGCCTGTGCTGTTTTTGCATTTTAGTGGCAAGTATCGATTCGAAAAAACGCAAGTAAACTGGACTTTGTGGTTAGGGCCGTTGGCCATGTTATTGGTCCTTGCTGCTTGGTTACTACCTATGTTGTATATTGCTGAGCACAGTAATAATCCTGACTTTATGGCTTATCGTGACAATATCTTATTTAAGCAAACGGGTGAGCGCTACGCGGATTCTTGGGGGCATATTAACCCTTGGTATTATTTTTTGGTCAGCGTGATTCCTGCTTTGTGGTTTCCTCTTTATAGTTTTTTGTTTACGAAAGCCTTTTGGTGCGATGTTAAAGTCTCTCCGGTGATGTTTAGTGTCTTGGTTTGGGTTGCACTGCTGGTGTTATTTTTTAGCATTAGCCCTGGAAAACGAGGCCTATATATCTTACCGGCTTTGCCTATGCTGGCTCTAATTATGGGGGCTCATTTTACTAATATCGGCTTGACGGTTTGGTTTAGGCGCGTATTGCAGGTGGGCTTTGTTGCTTTTGGTATGCTGTTTTTTACTGCTGCAGTACTTTGTTTTACTAAATCACATGCAATTACCAAAGAAATTGGTGAGCATACTTTACCATTTGGTATTTTGTTTTTGGTCATGTCTTTGGGTTGGTTTGCTATCTTGTTATGGAAGCGTAATAAGGTCGATCTAAACATCTATTGGGCCGCTTTTGCGATCACTTGGGTGTTATATAGTACGGCTGGCTATATGTTGTTTAACCCCGAAAGAACCCCAGCAAAGGGAATAATGGCTGAAGCAGCGCAAGATATTGGCCCTGATGGCGAGCTTGGTGTGACTCGTTTTAAAGAGCAGTTTTTGCTTTTTTCTCCAGTTCCTTTAATCCATTTTAGTTATCTGAGTAGTACTCAAGAACAAGATAGAAATGCTTGGTTGTGGATGAGTGAGAAGCCTAATCGTTATGTGATGACAGCTAAAGATAATTCAATTGAATGCTTTGATTTAAGCAAAGCTAAAGAGCTAGATCGAGCTCATAGCAAAGAATGGATTTTGCTTGATGAAAGTGCCATGACGCCCACGTGTGAAAAGCCAAAGACAGTTAAACGTTATTCCTTACCATTGAAGGCTCTGTACGAGTAGTTTTCTTATGGTCAATTAAATGATGTTTTGAATGTTGTAATCTGAAAGAAAGGCTCAGTTTATTTATTTGACTGGGCCTTTTTTGTCAGGTTAGTTCTTCATTTCTTATGGTTAGTACTTCATAACCTGTCGATGTCACTAGGATGGTGTGTTCCCATTGAGCGGACAGTTTTTTATCAGCGGTTATTACGGTCCAGCCGTCTTTTTTAATCTTGGTTTTGGCCTTGCCTTGGTTGATCATTGGCTCAATGGTGAAGGTCATCCCTTCCTCCAATGTCATCCCTGTTCCTGCTTTACCGTAATGTAGTACTTGCGGCTCTTCGTGCATTTCGCGGCCAATGCCGTGACCACAATATTCTTTTACCACCGAATAGCCTTTGCTTTCTGCTAAGGTTTGAATCGCGGCTCCTATGTCGCCTAAAGTTGCGCCAGGTTTTACTTTTTTGATCCCAGCCCACATCGCTTCATAGGTGGTTTTGACTAATCGTTTGGCAATAGGGTTCGCCTCGCTCATGACATACATTTTGCTGGAATCGGCGATAAAGCCGTTCTTTTCTAGGGTGATGTCTAGATTGATGATGTCTTTTGCTTTGAGTTTTTGGTTGTCGCTTGGAACGCCATGGCAAACCACCTCGTTGATAGAGGAGTTGAGGACAAATTCATAGCCATATTGACCTAGACTCGCAGGTCTGGCATTGAGTTCATGACGAATGAAGTCTTCAACTTTGTTGTTAATCTCTAAGGTCGAAACGCCTTCTTTTACAAAATCATCAAGCATATGAAATACGCGGACTAATAACTTTCCAGACTCGCGCATGAATTTGATTTCAGCTGGGGTTTTGATGTGTACTTGCATGTTACTTGACGGCTTTCAATGGCGTTTCTGTATTTGCATTAGCCAGTTCATTGGCGATCAATTCAGAAAAAGTGAGGCTGGGATTAAGCTCGGCTAAGCGTCCCATTTTTATCCAGAATTCTGCTTGCGCATTGATAGAGCGAGACATGACATGGCAGCTTTTGCGGATGTCGTCGTGAAGTTCGTCGGAGATTTTAATAATACCCATGAGATATGATCCATATATAAAGTGTATATGGATCATATATTCAGGGGTGTGGCTTTTCAAGTGCTATTTATTGATTAGCGTTTAGTGGAACAAGTCTTTTATCAACTTAATGCCTGCTTCTTGACCACCTTTGTTATATGCATCCAATAATGCTGAACCAAGGATTGCGATGTCAGCTTTGCCGATCAGTTGCTCTATTTGAGCGCGTTCGCGTAAACCAAAACCGACGCCCATTGGTGCGCTAGCATGCTGTTTAATTTGCGCTAAATAATCATCAAGTGATGTTTGCTTGGCTTTGCCTTCATGGCTTTTGTTTTCATGGACAGAATGACCTGTAACACCAGAACGAGCGACGCAATATAAGAAACCGCTTGCTTGGCCTGCTAGCATCGCTAAACGATCTGGTGGCGTCACTGGAGTCACCAACCAAACTGGATCGATGTTATTAGCCTTACAAGCTGCTTGATAGGTCGCTGCTTGTTCAATCGGCAGATCTGGAAGAATTAAACCTAGAATATTTTCTTCTGCTGCACGTTTAGCGAGCTTGTCTAAACCAAAGCGATACATTGGATTTAAGTAGCTCATCAACACAATGCGGCTGTCAGGAAAGTTTTTAGCTATTTTGCCTAACTGAGATAAACAGGTTTCCACGTCCAGCTTTTGCTCTAATGCTTTATGACAAGCAGCAACTATACTTGGGCCGTCGGCGACAGGGTCCGAAAAAGGAAATTGCACTTCGATGAAGTCCACACCTTCTTTCATTAATCGTGCCATCCAATCCAAACTTTCTTCCACACTTGGGTAGCCATACACCACGTGAGTCATCGACAAAATAGGTTTTTGTTGGCGTTTTTCTTTAATAAAGGTCGCTAACTGGCTCATGCTTTTTCCCCTTTGTTCTCTTGAGTGGTTGGATAAGAGGCTAGGTAGTCGGTTAAGAATTGCGGAAAAGTTTCATCTTGTACGGCTTTCGCTACGTTAAAGATGTCCTTGTCGCCACGACCAGACAGGTTGATAACGATCTTTGAATCTTTCGGCAAATTTGGCGCATCTTTAAAAGCACCCGCCAAGGCATGAGACGATTCTAGAGCTGGAATAATGCCTTCTTTTTTCAGTAGAAGTGTACAAGCCGCAATGACTTCATCGTCCATGGCATAGGTCATTTTAATACGACCGATTTCCGCTAAATGGGCGATGATAGGGGATACGCCAACATAGTCTAAACCAGCTGCGATAGAGTGTGTTTCTTGTAATTGTCCTGCGCTATCCTGCAAGAACATAGTTGCAAAGCCTTGTGCGATACCAGGTTGTCCAAGATTGTGAGATAAGCGAATAGAATGCTCGCCAAGCTCCAAACCTTTACCGCCTGCTTCGACGCCGACCATTTCCACTTCTTTATCATCAAGGAAAGGTAGGAACAAACCACAAGCATTTGAACCACCGCCAACACAAGCGTACAAACGGTCTGGAAATTGACCAAATTGAGCGACACTTTGCTCGCGTACCTCGTTGCCAATCACAGATTGAAAATACGCCACCATTTCAGGGAAGGGCGCGCAACCGCAAGAGGTACCAATTAGGTAATGGCTTTCTTCATGGCTAGAAGACCAGTCACGCAGCGCTTCGTCTAATGCATCTCGTAGCGTTTGTGCGCCAGTGGTAACAGGTACAACCGTAGCGCCAAGTTGTTTCATCCAGAAAACATTTGGGTACTGGCGTTCAATGTCTTTCGCGCCCATGTAAATAGTGCATTCCAGTCCTAAACGCGCTGCAACAAGGGCCGTGGCAATGCCGTGTTGTCCAGCGCCTGTTTCCGCAATCACACGTTTTTTACCCATACGTTTGACTAATAACCCTTGGCCAATAACGTTGTTCATCTTGTGCGCGCCACTGTGGTTTAAATCTTCACGCTTAAGGTAAATTTGTGCGCCGCCAAAGTGTTCGGTTAAATTCGCACAAAAAGTCAGTGGCGTTGGGCGGCCAGAAAACTGCTGCCATTGTTTATTCAGCTCAGCGAGAAACTCTGGGTCGTTTTTGGCTTCTTCGAACGCATGTAAAATTTGCTGTTGGCTCGAATAAAGGATTTCAGGAATATAGCTACCGCCGTATTGCCCGTAGAAACCGTTCTCGCTTTGCATGACTTGCTCCTAAAATTGCTATTTATTTAACTATACCGTTTAGTTAATTTAATGCGATGATAAACGTTCGTCAAGTGTTTTGAATTGTTGATGGGAAATTAAGTTTTAGAGGATAGAGATTGAGTCTTCAGACAGACGCAAAGCCAAATTGCGTTGTTAGAAAACGAAAGCAGATGAACATCAATAGGTTACTATATAATTTATAGCGAATAGTTAGATCGAGGACATTATGGCAAGAGGAAGACCCAGTAAAAAAGCCCACATAGTTGAGGCGGCGTGTGGTTTGTTTACTCAACAGGGTTATCAGAGTACCAGTATTGATCAAGTGGTCGTGACAGCTGGCGTCTCTAAGCCTACGGTATACAGCAATTTTCCTACTAAGTTAGTGTTATGGGAAACGGCGTTAGCCTCGTTAACTGAGCAAGCACAAGATGAGATGCAAAAGGTCTTGGTGCGTCTACAAGCAAAGAAAAATCTCACGCTTATTTCAGGCTGGATATTGCTTTGGGAGGCTTGGGTTAATAAAGCCGAGCGCCTTGCGGTGTACCGTATTTTATTGGGCGAGCAGCATAAAATGTTGCCGTCTACCTTTTCCTTGTTTACTGAGTTTGAGGCTGTTTTAGAGTCGACTTTATTAGCTTGGATTGCTGAGTTTGCCGTATCACCGATGAATTTCTTTGCGTTAAAAGCGGTTAGTAGAGAAGCGCTTTTAACGCCTGCATTAATGAATCAGGCAATGATGGTTAAGACTGAGCTAGAAAGTCAGCTTGATGGTTTGATGAAATAGCTGAACTTGATGCCGGCATTATTATGCCTACTGTTCACGCGGGCGCGGCTTTGTTGTGTGATAGCGCGAAAAGACTGGCGAGCTTGGTAATGATTTGATTAAGGTAATGCGTTTGCATTGTCTGTGTTTTGGTACTACAATTTTTGTAATACATTCTGCAACAAGATAGAGGTTGTCAATAATGGCTAATATCGCTTTGGAAACCGAGTCAACACTTACCGAGCGTTTTCAAACAACGGTGCCTAGTTCTGTTCGTCGAGCTTTGCATTTGGGTAAAAAAGATAAAATCCGATATGTGATTCAAGCAGATGGCAATGTTTTAATGACAAAAGTTGAAAAAACAGAAGACGATCCTGTGATGAATAAGTTTTTGTCTTTTTTGGCTAATGACATGCAACAGCATCCAGAAAATCTGCAGCAATTGACAACAAGTATGCGCAATACTGTTCAAAGCCTAATTGAAAATGTTGAGCTAGATTTGGATGCGCCGTTGTCTGATGAGGATGAATAAATTTGTCTTTATATTCGAGCAATCATCATCCTACCATCGTTAATGGTTGGACACTCTATGCACACCCTTTGTTCGCTGAGCAATATCTTATTCTCAAGGACAAAGTGGAGGAATTAAAGCAGCAAGATCCTACAGGTTATGTAAAGAAAAATGCGACTAAGCGATTGGCAGCCATTCACAAGCTGGCATTTGAAATAATTCCTCAAGATCCAACCAGTTCAGATTATCGTCAAGGCAAGACGTTAGGCGATAATCATAAACACTGGTTTCGCGCCAAGTTTTTTCAGCGGTATCGTTTGTTTTTCAGATACCACGTCGAATCAAAGATTATTGTTTATGCTTGGGTCAATGATGAAAAAAATAAAAGAGCTTATGGCAGCAAAAATGACGCTTACAGGGTCTTCTCTAAAATGCTAATGTCAGGACAGCCACCGGATGATTGGGACGACCTTTTAAAGGCTTCGACACGCCATTTTCTTTCAAACGATGATGAACTCCCATCATAAAATAGCCATTAAATAAGGTTTTAAGCAGCGGTTAAACCGCTGCGCTTTGCTCTTCAATTACTTCTTCAACACGGCCTTTTTCGGCCCAATACATGATGCATACTGCTAATGAGCCCATAATCACGAAGCCACCCGAAATTGGCATCAAGGTGTTGTTGTACATTTGGCCTATCACAGTACCAATGCTCATCGACATAATAGACGACACTGAACCAATAACAGCAGATGCAATGCCCGCGACATGCCCCATTGGTTCCATTGCTAGGGAGTTGACGTTACCGAACAACAAACCAAAGCAGAAGAACAAAACGGCAGCATAGACTAAAAACATCCATAAACTGATCGCCACAAAAGCGTGCAAAGCAAAAAATGCAATGGATGCGATAACGACAACGCAAATAGCTCGGAAGGCGATGTATTTTGCGCCATGTTTTTCAACGATACGAGAGTTAATCAAAGAAGAAAAACCCAATACTAAGGCCAATAAACCGAAGTAAAGTGCGAACAAGTTACCAGTTTTGAATTGCACCTGAAATATTTGTTGTGAAGAATTCAAATAGCCAATAAAGCTACCGAAGAATAACCCCATGCATATGGTGTAGCTCGCCGTGATTCTATTTGTTACTACTTCTTTAAAACCTTCGTAAAAGCCTTTTTTCGAAAAAGGAATACGGTTGGATTTTGGTAGCGTTTCTTTTAAACGAAAGCCAATCCAAACAATCAATAACACAGCATAAACAAGATACATCTCAAAAATACCGCGCCAGTCATCGACAAACATAATCGCTTGACCAAGTGTTGGGGCGATGGCTGGAACCAAGACGAAAATCATCATCACCAAAGACATGATACGAGCCATTTGCGCGCCATGGTACAAATCACGAACCAGGGATATAGCGGAAATATAAGGTCCAGCAACGCCTAAGCCTTGAATAAAACGACCCAACATCAGCATTTCTAAACTGTCTGCTTGGTAGCAGACCACAGTGCCAACCAAATAAAGAGCGAAGCCACCAAATAGAATAGGGCGACGACCTAGGGCATCCGACAGTGGTCCGCAAATTAATTGCCCCATTGCCAAACCTAAAAACAACATACTAATGAGCAATTGTGGTTGGTTCGCTGTTACTGCGCCAAGTTCGTTACCGATAATCCCAAGTGCTGGTAGCAAAGCGTCAATAGATATTGCTGTTATCGACATTAATAGAGCAACTAAAAGCGTGAACTCCTTCGATCCCATACCGGAAGAAGAAGTGTTGTTGTGAGCATTTTCCATATGTCATCCAGAGAAAATATGATGTTTCGAAAGGAAGCAAAAATCGAGTCCTAATAATAGCTGAGTATTATACTCAGGCTTTATAAAACGCAGCTTACGGATGTGTGCATAAAATAAGGAATTGGATAATTTATATTTGAGCTATGTGATTGTAAATTGTTTGGCTTGGTTAGTAATTTCTTGCATTTTCATTGCACTTTTTTTGTGATTTTTATACGATTCCTATATGTTTGATGGCAATCGCAATCAAATTCTTTGATACGGATACGGATACGGATACAGTAAAGTGAGCTTGCATGGAATGTGGCGTTATAAATCGTTTTGAATACCCCCCTCTTTCTGCCTGTTATATATTTGACTGGTCTAATTTTCATTTCTATTCCATTTGTCTATCGATGATTTCTTTTTTTATTATTTATTTATAAGGGGGTTTTATGACTTCTCGCCTACTATTTGGTCGAACTGCTTTGGCTGTTTTTGTGTCTTTGTCGGTTGCTGGTTGTTCGGTTACCCCTAAACAATTTACTAATCAAGAAATCTTGTCTCAGGCGGCTGAAAATGCTGATGAGATAAATAAAGACGTTGCCCCTATTAATGGTCCAATCGATTTAAACGAAGCTTTTGCTCGTACTATTAAGTACAACCGCGACTCGCGTCTAAAAGCTTTTGAAGCTGTAGTTTCGCAGGGGCAATTGGCAGTCGATAAGTTTGATATGTTGCCAGAATTAGCTGCCAAGGCAGGCTACAATCATCGAAATAATTACGCGGCTTCTGCATCGGTTACTTTCTCCGGTGATGAGCCATCGAGCTTAGGTAGCAATCCGAGCTACTCGGTTTCATCTGATAAAAGTACGGTAAATGCGAGTATTGGCGCGACTTGGGATATTCTCGATTTTGGCTTGTCGTACTATCGTGCAAAACAGCAAGCGGATCGTTTTCTGATTTCCAAAGAGCGTGAACGTAAAGTGGTTCATTCTATTATGGAGCAGTCTCGTAATGCTTATTATCGGGCGGTTTCTGCGGAACGCTTGTTGTCTAAAATCAATCCTTTAATCGTTAAGGCTCGTGCTGCATTAGTTGACTCAGCTAAGATAGAAAAGCTTCGTGCTCAGTCCCCAATGGAAGCATTAACCTATCAGCGGTCTCTATTGGAAACCTTGCGTACCCTTCAAGACATTCGTAAGGATTTGATGCCAGCTAAAACTGAGTTGGCAATTTTAATGGGCCTAAATCCTGCTGTTAATTTTGAATTGGCAGATGTTAATAATCCTAATAGCGATATCCCCGTTCTTAATGTCGACATGAGTTCTATGGAGCGCACTGCGTTAGTACTTCGTCCAGAACTACGAGAAGCGCAATACCAAGAGCGTATTACTCAAGAAGAAGTGCATTCTGCCTTTTTGTCTCTTTTTCCAAGCTTAAGCCTTAGTGCAGGCCTGAATTACAACGATTCTGATTACCTTCGTTATAACGACTGGACGTCTGCTGGTGTGGGCTTGAATTGGAACCTTATGAACGTGTTTCGATATGGCAAGTTAGATAAGTTGAATGACTTGAAAATTGCCGCGGGCAAACAGCGATCTCTAGCAACCTCTATGGCGGTTATCTCTCAGGTTCACATTGCTGATATTCAATTCAAAGAATCGAATGATACTTATGCACTGGCTACGCAATATTATGATGTGGCACAGCGTATTAAAGCCCAAGTAGATTCTAGCCGCACAGCACAAAGTATTGGTGATTTAACCGTTATTCGTGAGGATCTAAATGCTTTGTTGGCAGAGTTACGTCGTGATGTGGCTTATGCTGATCTGCAAAATAACTTCGGTAGAGTGTTAGTTTCTATGGGTCTGGACCCATTGCCAGAAGGTTTTGGCAATATGAGTCTAGAAGATCTATCTACGGCTTTTAACAACATGTTTGCTCGTTGGGAGCAAGGTGACATTGAAGTGATTTCCGCGGAAGAAATGCAATCTGCATTAGCGGCAAAAAGTGTGGCTGAGAAGTAAGTTTTGATGATGTTAAAACTGAAAGTTGTGGTGTGCCTGCTCTTTTGTGTAATAACGATGCCAGTTATCGCACAAGAGACCTTTAAAGCGCGAGGTATATTGGTCGCGACCAATAAGGCGACGCTGTCTACTGAGTTATCTGCCAGAGTGATTGCAGTGCCCAAAAGAATGGGGGAATCCTTTAAGCAAGGGGATTCTCTTATTCGTTTAGATTGTCGGTTGTTTGAGGCTCAATTGGAAAAAGTGGATGCCGAAACGAAAGTCGCGCAAGCAAGATTAGATAACACTCAGCAACTTAATCGGCTGAATTCTATTGGAACATTGGAAGTCACTATTGCACAAGCTGAGCTACAAAAGGTTCAGGCAGAGCGCACTATGGCACAACTAAACGTAGAGCGTTGTGATATTAAAGCGCCTTTTGATGGTGTGGTTGAACAACTCGATAGTCATACATTTGAAGTCGTGCAACAGCAACAAGCCTTGATGAAAATCGTCGGATTGAATCGATTAGAAGCCGACATAATTGTTCCCGCACAATGGATGGCGTGGTTGACAATAAATAAAGCAATCACATTGCAGGTCGAAGAGACACAACAAACATTGCAGGCGGTGGTTAGCCATATTGGGCCAAGTGTCGACCCAACGAGCCAAACTATTCAAATACGAGCTACGATTAAAAAAGTACCAGTGAAGGTTTTACCTGGTATGAGTGTGGTGGCGATGTTTCAGTAAAAAAATAGAATTTTGATATTAGTACTTTTTTAAAGAGCAGTATTTTTAAAGAACAGTAACAAATGCTGCTAAAAAAAATAAAGCAGCGTTTACAACAGATTGAATGAATTTTAGCAACAATACATGAGTTGCTAAAAATATACCCATAGAGGTGGTGATCATGAAAAAGCAATATTCCAACAAATCAGGCAAAAAAGCGTCAGGTCATTACTCTCTAGGCAATAAAAAACAGGCGCGTAAGCCGCTGATTACTGCTTTAGAGCCGCGTTTGTTGTTGGATGGTGCTGCGGTTGCCACCGCGATAGATGTGCTGACCGATTCTCAGCTTCATGATGCGTCTCAAACCGACGTAAGTCAGCAAGATACCGATGCTTCTGTCGTGATGGCTCCCACTGAAGTGAGAGCCGCTGATCCCACCTTGAATAATGGCAAAAAAGAAGTGGTCTTTATTGAAGACAACGTGGCGGATTACCAGACCCTAATAGACGGTATTGGTGCGGGTATAGAAGTTGTCTTATTGGACTCCACTCAAGATGGCCTCGCGCAAATGGCGTTATGGGCCGAGAGCAACAGTGACTATGATGCTATCCATATCATCAGTCATGGTGCCGAAGGTCAAGTTAACCTAGGGGGATTTAGTCTAGATAATATTACCGTCAATACCCGTTCTGCTGATTTAGCCCAACTGGGCGCGGCATTAAATGAAGACGGTGATTTGCTGCTTTACGGTTGTGAAGTCGCCAGCGGAGAAGGGCAAGAATTTATTACTGCTTTAGCACAAGCCACCCAAGCGGATGTGGCTGCGTCGGATGATTTGACTGGTGCAGCGGTTAAAGGCGGGGATTGGGTGCTTGAAAAGTCGGCTGGGAGCATCGAATCCGTTGTTTTTTCTAAAGAAAGCTATTCCAGTGTGCTGGCTGATGAAACAATTGGGACCAATGGCGCCTCCGGTGTTGCGCAATCATCGGGCGACGCGGCGCTTGGGCAGACTTTTACGGCGACAAAAACGGGTGTTTTGAAGGAAATTCATGTTGCTAGTAATAATATTGACAGTGGTTCTGATTGGACCTTGACGGTGTATTCCGGAAGTGGAACTGGTGGTACGGTTCTCGCAACGCAGACGGGTGCCTCATTCGGCGACACCATAACAACGTATCCCACCAATTACACCTATGCCACAGTTACCTTGTCGACGACGGTTAATCTGACAAGTGGTTCAGTTTATACTTTTAATTTTTCTCCTGCGGCGGCGATTGGCTTGCTGTATACGGACGAACAATACGCGGGTGGTTCGATTGTTTATGACGGCTCGGTGGTTGGCAGTAATGATTTGATTTTCCAGGTGGTACAGGCTGATGCAGCTCCTGCCAATAACGCCCCTACCATCACTGGCGCACCTGCGGACATTACCGTCACTGAAGATACCGCTTCCAATGTGGATTTGTCTGGTGTGGCCTTTGCCGACAGCGATGGTGATAATCTTACAGTCACCCTGACCGCATCGGCTGGCACCTTAGCCGCTTCATCAGGTGGCAGTGTAACTGTAAGCGGTTCCGGCACAGGCATACTGACTCTCGCTGGCACCGCTTCGGACATTAATAGTTATTTAGATACCACGTCAAATGTCCAGTATACAGGTGCGAGCAACGCCAGTGGTGACAATGCGGCAACGTTAAGCATTAAAGCTAATGATGGCACGGTAGATTCTAGTATCTCCACCGTGAATATTGATATTACGGCGGTTAACGATGCGCCGACGGCTGTATCACCGACGACTGGCACCGTAAGCACCTTTGACAGTGCAAATGCTGTGGTTGCCACTGTCGGGGCCACCGATGTCGATGACAGTACGTGGCAGTACAGTATTCAATCTATTAGCTTGGACAGTGCCTCTCAGGCCAATGATGGTTCATTGTTTAACTTTGCCACTGCTGCGAATACCTTAACGGCAACCAATGCACTGCGAGCTACCACACCTTCCGGCTTGACGGCAGGCACTTATATTGTGACCGTTGTCGCAACGGATGCAGAGGGGCTTGCTGCTACTCAAGAGATAACCATTACGGTGACAGACACCCTGGTGGTGACCACAGCCAATGACACCTCAGAAGACGCTGCGGACGTTTATAATGGCAATAGTTACGCCGCTGAGTTGGCGGATGGCGGTGGTTTGTCGTTGCGTGAAGCGCTAGGTTTGGCAGCGGCTGGCGGTAAGACCATCGCCTTCGATACTGCTAGTTGGGGGAACTTTTATAATATTTCGTTGGATTCCCAAGTTACTGTAGCAGATGGCACCGTTTTCCAACTCGCTAACGGCACCAGTTTTACTATCAGTGGTAGTGATTTGATGTTAAATGGTGGTTTGACGATTAATAATGCTGCGTCTAACAATCTTACCCTCTCTGCCAGCTTAACCGATAATGGTGTCGTTGAATCGTCGTTGACTAAAACAGGGGCAGGCATACTGACCCTAGTTGGCACCAATAATACAGCAACGGGTGGTGATACTGGTACAGGCCTTAACACTATTGTGGCCTCGGATGGCAGACTACAGATCAGTGCCGAAACTAACCTTGGTACTGATGGCGTAACTTTGAGCGGCGGCATTACTTTGGCTACTGTTGGCAACATACTTACTGTCGACAACACATTTGCAATCCAGGAAGGCGGCGCTACTTTCAACCAGACTGGTAGTGGACACCTCACCCTGTCCAATCAGGTTTCCGGTGATGGGCTGCTGACGAAAGCAGGCGGAGGCAGCATGACCCTGTCCGAAAACAATGATGCCTTTGAGGGGGGGGTACAAATCTATAATGGTACGCTTAATGCCACATCGACAGGGGGAAGCTTAGGTTATGGTACTGTGACCTTAGCAGGTGGCACGCTTGCGCTCTCTGGTGCGACAGCCATCAATAACAATATCGTTGTCAACGAATATGCAGATGCAACCATTTCAAACAGCACAGACGTAACTCTGTCTGGGCAAATCTCGGGTTTGGGAGCGTTAACCAAAGCCGGTGCGGGTACGATGACTTGGTCAGGGATTAATACTCATAGCGGTGCGGTGACGGTTTTTGACGGTACGCTGGCGGTTTCAGGCGGCAGTTCTATTGGCGATGACAGTGCGGTAACCGTCAACAGTGGTGCTACTTTGAGTCTGACCGGTGGTAACGAGACCATAGGATCCTTGTCAGGATCGGGTGCAGTCGCGCTGACCTACGGGTTAACAGTGGGCAATGCCAGCAGCACCGAGTTCTCAGGTGCCATATCTTCTACGACTACCAGCGGTATCACCAAAGTCGGTGCGGGTACGCTTACCTTAAGTGGCCTAAATACCTATACGGGTACAACGACGGTCTCGGCAGGTACGTTGATCGTCACTGGCGGTAGTGCGATTGCGGATAGCGGTGCGGTGACTATCAGTAGCGGTGCAGAATTAGAGCTTCGCTCTGGTGAAACTCTGGGTAGTCTGGCCGGTGCGGGCAGTCTGACCCTCAATGGAGTCAGCCTGACGACAGGCGGCAATAATAGCAATACCACATTCTCTGGTGTGATCCAGGATGGTGGCAATGGTGGCGGCTTGACCAAGGTTGGCACAGGTACTTTTACCCTGACGGGCAGCAATACCTTCTCTGGTGATATTGCCGTTTTGGGTGGAGGCTTGTCCATTGAGGGGGATTCGAACCTGGGTTCTGGTGCGTTGACATTAAATTCAGGTACGTTATCCGTGACGGGCGATGGCGCGAATATTGATAATGCCATTTCTATATTGTCTAACGGAGGCGTTGTCAATGTTGGTACTGGCGTCGCCGCCACTTTATCGAGCATTGTCTCCGGTACGGGAGCCTTGACGAAAGCAGGCGCAGGCGTTTTAACCTTGAGTGCAACCAACACCTATAGCGGAGCAACCAGCGTTACGGATGGCACGTTAAAAACGAATACCACGGGTATCAATGCAACCTCAGGCTTGACGTTGAATGGTGGAACGCTATCAACACTCAGTAGTATTGGTATCAACAAAGCGTTCGCAGTCAGTATTGGCAGCAACGGCGGTACGTTGAATATGAGTGCTGGCGTCATATCTCTATCGGGAGTGATAAGCGGCTCAGGTGGCTTGACAGTTAGTAGCACCAACGCGGGTAGCACATTAACCTTGTCTGGCGACAACACCTATACCGGCGGCACCACGTTAAATAACGGCATATTGCAATTTAATCATGATAATGCCATTGGTAGCGGCACGTTAACCATTGAAGGTGGAAAGGTGCGGGCTGGCCTTGCCAGCCGCACCATCAGCAATGATTTGGTGCTAGGCAGCACTCTGACATTCTCAGGTTCCAACGCTCTGACGTTCAGTGGTGGCGTCGATTTGGGCGGAGTGGATCGCATTATCGATAATACGATCAGTCGCGATCTTACTTTTAGTGGCGTACTGAGCAATGGTAGTTTGACGATAGCGGGCACTTCGGGAACCGGAGCGGTGATTCTATCCGGTACCAATACTCACACCAACACCACGATTAGTGGCGGTAATATCAGTACGAATAGCAACAGTTTGTCTATCGCCAGTGAGGCTAGTTTGGGTACTGGCACCCTTACCCTTAACGGAGCCGGTGCGGTTCTTAATATCACAGGTGCTACTACCATCGATAATGCTATTGCAATCGGCAGTAGCGGCGGCACAGTGAATAACACGAATGCTGTCACTTTATCAGGTGTGATTTCTGGCGCTGGTGCGTTGACGAAATCGGGTGCAGGCGTGCTTACCTTATCCGGTAATAATGCTGACTATTCCGGTAATATTACCCTGAATCAGGGGGTGATTATTGCCGCTCACAATAATGCCTTGGGTAACACCACAGGTTCTACAACAGTCGCTAGTGGTACCACTTTGCGCGTTGGTAACGGCTTAACATTGGCAGAAAACCTTACTATTAGCGGTGTCGGTATCGATTCTTCTTATGGCGCTTTAAAAATCAATGAAGGGACGGGTTCAGCGACAGTGACCGGTGATATTACTCTGGCCGCTGACAGTCTGATCGGTGCCTTTAACACAGGTGATAGTCTGACGTTGAGTGGTGTCATCAGCGGTGATTTTGACTTAACCAAAGTAGGTAGCGGAACACTGACATTATCAGGAAGCAATACCCATACTGGTGCCGTGACGGTTTCTGCCGGTACGCTGGCGGTTTCAGGTGGCAGCTCTATTGGCGATGACAGTGCTGTGACAGTCAGTAGCGGTGCGACTTTGAGTCTGGCCGGTGGTAACGAGACCATAGGATCCTTGTCAGGATCGGGTGCAGTCGCGTTGACCTATGGACTAACAGTGGGGAATGCCAGCAATACCGTTTTCTCTGGTGTGATTTCCTCAACGAACACCAGCGGTATCACTAAAGTAGGTTCAGGAACACTGGCCTTATCAGGAGCGAATACCTACACTGGCGCGACTACCGTCTCTGCAGGTAAGCTCTTATTGCAAGGTGGTTCAGCTATTGCTGATAGCAGTGCGGTGACTATCAGTAGCGGTGCAGAATTAGAGCTGCGTGACAATGACGAAGCCGTTGGTAGTGTGGCAGGGGCTGGCGCTCTGACACTGAATGGCGGCAGCCTGACGACGGGCGGCAATAATACCGATACCATATTCTCTGGTGTGATCGAGGATGGTGGTAATGGTGGCGGCTTGACCAAGATTGGTACAGGTACTTTGACCCTGTCAGGCAGCAATGCATATACTGGAACAACCACTGTCTCCGCGGGTACCTTAGTGGTTGACAATAGCGCCGCTCTTGGCACGACAGCGGGCGGCACGGTAGTAGAGTCTGGAGCCACACTGCAAGCGACTGCTGGAATTAGTATTGCCGATGCATTGACTCTCAGTGGAACTGGTGTCAATGGCGCTGGTGCCTTGGTCGCATCGGGCAACGGCACTGTCACTGCATCAGGCGCCATCACGCTTGGTGCTGCAACAACAGTGGCGGCTTCGGATGCAGACACTATTTTATCTCTTTCTAATAATATCGCTGGCACCTATGGCTTGACCAAGGCTGGCACAGGTATGTTATCGCTTGGTGGCAATTCGCAGAGCTTCACCACCTTGACTATCGGAGCTGGTAGTTTGTCGGCCGGGCTGGATGCCAATCTAGGCTCTGACGCGGTGATACTGGAAGATGGCACCCTCTGGTCCATCGCTAATAATGGCGGTACGATCGACAATGCCATCGTCCTGAACGGTTCCGCGGTTCTCAGCGCCTCATTGAATACAACTCTGGCGGGGGGGATTTCTGGTAGTGGCAGTTTGACGAAACAAAGTAATGGCACCTTGACGTTATCAGGTAGCAACAGTTACACCGGTACCACCACGATTACTGGTGGCACCTTGGCGATTGGTGGCGATGGTAATCTGGGCGCAGGCAGTCTGGCCATGAATGGCGGTACCTTGTCGGTTATTGGAAGCAATGTCACCATCGACAACGCGATCAGTCTTGGCAACAATGGCGGCACAGTGAGCAACGCGAACGCTGTCACTTTATCTGGTTTAGTGTCTGGTACTGGCACGTTGACTAAGTTGGCTAGTGGCATCCTGACTTTGTCCAACACAGGTAATGAGGCAGCATGGAGTGGCGGCATCAATGTATCGGCGGGAACCCTTGCCGTTAGCGATGATAATGTGTTGTCGTCAGGTGCTTTAAATGTCACTGGCGGGACTTTGGAGCTAGGTAATAGTGTTAATTTAGACAATGCGGTCACCTTAGGTGCTGGTGGCGTGCTGCTACCTGCCTCAGGTAAAACAGCGACCCTGTCGGGCAACCTTGCTCTGACGTCGGATGCAACGTTCAACCTAGGCGTCAATACTAACTTGACCATCAGTGGTGTGGTCAGCGGCGATTATGGCATCACTAAATCAGGCTCTGCCTCCCTGCACTTGACGGGTAACAATACTTATACTGGGGCAACGGTTATCAATGCTGGTTTGGTCACAGCTGGCACCAATACGGCGTTGGGTACCACAGAGAGCGGCACAACGGTCAATTCCGGCGGTACGTTGAGTTTTGCGAATGGAGTTAGTATCGCCGAAAATCTGACGATTGCTGGCACCGGTTCTTTATCAAATGGTGCGCTAGTCATGCGCTCCTCAGGTACGGCGACTCTTACCGGCGCGGTAACCTTGTCAGGCGATGCCACGGTCAAAGCGTCTTCCAGCGCCTACACCTTGGTGTTAGCTGGTGTTATATCAGATGGGAATAATGGCTATACGTTGACAAAAGATGGAACAGGAACGGTCACTTTGTCTGGTACAAACACCTATACAGGCGCGACGAATGTGTCGGCAGGTACGTTACTGGTAACAGGTGCATTGAATGGTACATCGAGTGTGACTGTTTCTTCTGGTGCGACTTTAGGCGCGTCTGGAAATGGAAACACCGGTACTATTTTTGCGGCGAATTCCTCTAATACTGTAACAGTGCAAAGTGGTGGTACCTTGTCTCCTGGTCTCACAAGTAGCGTCGGTTTTATGACGATCAATGGTAACCTTGATCTTCAGTCAGGTAGTACGTTAAGAGTGGACATTGCAGGGACGACTGCGGGTAGCTTGTATGATGTGGTGGATGTTCGAGGTTCGGTTTCATTGGCAGGAGCGTTGACGGTGAACCACAACTATACGCCCGGCAATGGTGACACGTATCGTATTATCACCAATGACAGTGCAGATGCCATCACTGGAACCTTTACAGGTCTTGCCGAAGCTGGAACCTTGACGGCAGGTGGTAACGCCACTGTCTTAACTGGGTATTACGCAGCAAGTGACGTCGCAGCCACCACAGGTGGCAATGATTTCATGTTGAGGGCACCTGCGAATGAAGCCCCTGTAATCACGTCCGGAGCCACCGGTAGTGTGAATGAAAATGCAGATGTGGCGACGGTGATTTACACCGCGGCCGCAACGGATGCGGATAACAATGCCTTGAGTTACAGCCTTACGGGCGATGATGTGGCCTTGTTGACTATTGATTCCAGCACGGGCGTGGTAACACTGAAAAGTTCTGCCAACTACGAAAGCAAAAACACCTACAGTTTCAACGTGGTGGTGACCGATAATGGTACGGGAAATCTGACAGATACCAAAGCCATCACGGTGAGTGTCAATGACTTGAACGACAATACGCCGGTGATTACCTCAAGTGCGAGTGGCAGTGTCAATGAAAATGCCGATACCTCGACCGTAATTTATACGGCTACAGGTACCGATGCAGACGGCACGGCAGCGAACAACACCTTGCGTTATAGTCTGTCTGGCGACGATGCCGACCATTTAACCATCGATACGACCACGGGTGTGGTGACGCTTAAAGCCGCTGCGGATTACGAAACCAAGTCCAGCTACAGTTTTAACGTTATCGCTACGGACAATGGTGCGGGTAACTTTAATTCTGGCAGCTTGAGTGTCAGCAAAGCGATTGTCGTGAGTGTGAATGACTTGAACGACAATACGCCAGTGATTACCTCAAGTGCGAGTGGCAGCGTCAATGAAAATGCGGATACTTCGACCGTGATTTACACGGCCACAGGTACCGATGCAGACGGCACGGCAGCGAACAGTACCTTGGTGTATAGTTTGTCAGGCGACGATGCGGATAAGTTAAACATCAATGCGACAACGGGCGAAGTGACGTTGAAAGCCTCAGCGGATTATGAAACTCAAACCAGCTACAGCTTTAATGTTGTGGCAACCGACAACGGTGCCGGCAACTTCAATTCTGGTAGTTTGAGTACCACGCAAGCGGTGACCGTCAGCGTCAATGACTTGAACGACAATACGCCGGTGGTTACGTCAGGTGCGACGGCAAGTGTGGATGAAAATGCTGATCTCAGTACGGTGGTTTACACCGCGACCGCGACAGACGCGGATGGTACAAATGCCAATAAGACAATTAGCTTTAGCTTAACGGGTACGGATGCCGCGGCGTTTGATATTGACAGCAGTACGGGTGTGGTGACGCTAAAAGCCTCAGCGGATTATGAAACCAAAGCCAGCTACAGTTTCAGTGTCGTGGCGACGGACAATGGCACAGGCAATCTGACGGACACGCAAGTGGTTACCGTCAGCGTGAATGATCTCAACGACAATGCCCCTGTGATTACCTCTGGTGCGACTGGCAATGTGGACGAAAACGCTGTTACCAATACGGTGATTTACACGGCCACAGGTACCGATGCTGATGGTACCGTGATGAATAATACGCTGCGCTACAGTTTGTCTGGAGATGATGCTGATAAGTTAATCATCGATACGACCACTGGTGAGGTGACACTGAAAGCCTCAGCGGATTATGAAACTCAAACCATCTACAGCTTTAATGTTGTGGCAACCGATAACGGCGCCGGTAATTTCAACTCTGGTAGTTTGAGTACCACGCAAGCCGTGACGGTGAGCATCAATGACTTGAACGATAACACACCTGTGATGACTTCCGGTGCGACGGGCAGTGTCAATGAGAATGCTGACACCAGTACGGTAATCTACACGGCAACAGCAACCGATGCGGACGGCACCGCGACGAATAATACCTTGCGCTACAGTTTGTCTGGAGATGATGCTGATAAGTTAATCATCGATGCGACCACTGGTGAGGTGACGCTAAAAGCCTCAGCGGATTATGAAACCAAAGCCAGCTACAGTTTCAGTGTCGTGGCGACGGACAATGGCACAGGCAATCTGACGGACACGCAAGCGGTTACCGTCAGCGTGAATGATCTCAACGACAATGCTCCTGTGATTACCTCTGGTGCGACAGGCAGCGTTGATGAAAATGCCGATACCTCGACCGTGATTTATACGGCCACAGGTACCGATGCAGATGGTACCGCGACGAATAATACGCTGCGCTACAGTTTGTCTGGAGATGATGCTGATAAGTTAATCATCGATACGACCACTGGTGTGGTGACACTGAAAGCCTCAGCGGATTACGAAGCTCAAACCAGCTATAGCTTCAATGTTGTGGCAACCGACAACGGTGCCGGCAACTTCAATTCAGGCAGTCTGAGTACCCCGCAAGCCGTGACGGTGAGCGTCAATGACCTGAACGACAATACGCCGGTGATTACGTCGGGTGCGACAGGCAGTGTGGATGAAAATGCCGATACCTTGACCGTGATTTATACGGTCACAGGTACCGATGCAGATGGCACCGCTACGAACAATACTCTGCGTTACAGCTTGACTGGCACTGACTCGGATAAATTGAATATTGATGCGGTGTCTGGTGAGGTGACACTGAAAGCCTCAGCGGATTATGAAACTCAAACCAGCTACAGCTTTAATGTTATGGCAACTGACAACGGTGCCGGCAACTTCAATTCTGGTAGTTTGAGTACCACGCAAGCGGTGATCGTGAGTGTCAATGACCTGAACGACAACACACCAACGGTGAGTGCGGGGGCAGAAACGGCTTTCCTAGTGGAAGCAGGTGGAGTGAATAATGCTGCAGCTGGTACTAATAGTTCCTCTATTGCCCTCACTAAAGGAGATGTTGATACGGTTGGTAGCGTTAGTTATGACTCTACGTATTTAACTAATAATGGCTGGACTACTTTAGATAATGGCGCTACTTACTCAAGAATCGGCACTTATGGTACAGCGACATTAACTGTATCGACTGATTTAGTGAGCTATGTCCTGAACAACAATGATAGTGACACTCAATCTTTGGTGGTTGGGCAGTCCGTTACTGATAGTTTTACGATTCAAGTTACGGATGGCAATGCGACTAAGAGCACTAGTGCTGTATTCAACATCACTGGGGCGAATGATGCTCCAATTGCGTCTGGTATTGTGGTGGCAATGACAGGAACGTCTAGTCAAGTGTTTAACCCAGTGATTTTACCTTCTGATTTGTTCACCGATTTGGATAATGGAGAAACGAGTAAACTGGTTTGGAGAGTTGAAAATTTACCAACGGGGATGTTGTTTAATGCGCTAACACATACTATTTCAGGGACGCCTACAGGTGGCTTTGAGGGTGTAAATACGCTGCAAGTCGTAGCAACTGATCCTAATGGTGCTCAGGTTAAGGTTCCTGTAACTTTGACTTTGAGACCATCGCCAGTAACTCCGCCAGTTGAGGCTAATGCAATCGCGCCCCCTTCACCACAACAAGAAGTCGATAATACAGAGTTTTCAGCACCAGAAATTAGTCAAGGTGTCGATGTGTTACCTTCAGGTATAATCGAAACTTCAGCTGGTGCTACTGGTTTTGCTGGAGAGGCAGCTGAGGGTGTTGATAATGCTCAGTTGGTTGAATCTGTTGTTCCTGTAGATAGTAATGCTGCAAATACATCTAATGGAGCGATAGTCTCTGAGTCACGAGTGTCTGTTGATGTCGGAGCTAATGGTCAAGTTCGAGTCTCGGAAATCGCGGGCCAATCATCAAATGTTACTGGGTTAACTGTTGCTAGCCTAATTACTCAAACTGATCGAGTGTCTATTTCCTTGGCTGATACTGGAGCAGCTGCAAGTTATAGTGCTACTTTGTCGGACGGTTCGAGTTTACCAAGTTGGGTGGAAGTAAACCCATCGACTGGCGAGGTGACTATGATTCCGCCGGCTGGGCAAGGTAAGATTACTCTTAAGATCAATGCTACGGATGCAGAAGGTAATATTCGTGTTTTAGAAATTGAAGTTGATCTTGAGAATTTGCCAGCCCCTGTTCAAAATGAACTTACAGAGTCAGCTGCTCAAGCTAATGGTGCTATCTTTGTGCCATTAGATGAGCAATTAGCTATTGCGGCTGAACAGTTTGATGAATATGGAAATGATTTGATGAAGTTGTTAGCGTCGTAATTTATGTCTATTGATCAATCAGTTGCGCAGTTACTGCAAATAGAGCAGCAGGTTCGTCGTTGTGAAACCTCGACGGATCTGAGCTTTATTATGGTGAATATGACGCGAACCTTGGTGCCTTACCAGCAAGCAATGTTTTTGTCTGGTAATGAATTGGAAAAATTGAAATTAAAAGCGGTGAGTGATCTTTCTCTTGTCGATCGATCTACACCCTTTAGTGCTTGGCTTGAGCAAGTTTCTGCTTTTGTAAGTGCTTCAAAGATAGGTGTTAAAGCACATACCATAGATACTAAGAGTTGGCCCGCTGAGTTGCTCAATGATCTTAGTGAGTTCTCTCCGCCTTATATGTTGTGGTTGCCTTTGCTTATACCGGCTAAACCTACTCAACGAGTAGGTGTGCTTTTATTAGCTAAGTCCGAACCATGGACAGAGAAAGAAATAGGGCTCTTGCAACATCTAGCATCGAGTTACGCTCATGCAATGCAACTGTTTACTCAACGTTCTGGTTGGCGAGCATGGTTAAGTGGATTAAATTCTAAGAAAGTGAGGCTTGGCGCCCTTATTGCCATCGTTTTGCTTGGATTGGTTCCAGTTCGGTTGACAGTTTTAGCACCTGCAGAAATCATTGCAAAAGAATCTCTTTTGGTTACCTCGGCGATTGCTGGTGCGGTTCATGAGGTGTTAGTAAAGCCTGGAGATCAAGTTGTCATTGATCAGCCTCTCGTGCAAATGGATAGGACTGAATTTCAAGGGGCTTTTGATGTAGCCCAGCGAGAGTTAGAAAGAACTCAGGCGGAACTAAGAACTGCTGAACAAGCTGGTTATGTGGATCGCAGGAAAAAATCTGAATTGGCTGAGTTGGAATCTCAAGTCGAGTTGAAAACTATTGAGCGCGATTATTTGAAAACTAAGCTATCTCAAACTCAGATTCTTGCGAAGAAGTCAGGTATTGCAATACTGGATGATCCTGAAAAATGGAAGGGCCGCCCAGTTGTTGTGGGAGAGCGTATTTTATCCATAGCGGATCCATCGAAAGTGCAGTTGCAAATAATGCTCCCTGTTGCCGATGCTATTTCTTTAACAAATGGTAATGATGTCACGTTTTACTTAGATACTGATCCTCTAAACCCTATCCCCTTTAGCTTGGATTATTCTTCTTTTGAGCCGAGTTTGACACCTGATCAAGTCATTGCTTATCGTATTGTGGCTGACATTCAGCATGAAGCTCTTCCTCCTCGTATTGGCTTGCGTGGTACGGCAAAACTGTATGGTGAAAAAGTCTCTTTGGCTTATTATTTATTACGTCGCCCCATTACCTTTGTCCGTCAACATTTAGGTATTTAGATGCCTATTGACCTGAATGCACAGCTGCCAAAATTACGTCAGAACTTGTCTTTATTAGTGGCGCCACCTGATGAAGATGGAGAGCCTCGCTGGCAAATTTTTGATCCAGTCAGTAATAAGTTCTTTTACTTGTCTCGTACTGCTTTTTATTTATTTCGAGAATGGCGTCATGTAAGCAGCTCTGTAGAATTACTTTCTCGAATTGAGGCGCGAGGAATTGATGTTGAAGAAGTTGAACTAGAATATTTTTTACGCTTCTTGGAAGGTAACCATCTTTTAGAGGCTCAATCTGAAAATGATGTAACTCGCCTTCGCGGAGAGGCAGCTAAACAAAAAAAACATGTTTTGCTTTGGCTTTTACATAACTATTTGTTCATCAAAATCCCTCTTATTCGTCCCGATTTACTATTGACGCGTTTTTATCCTTTTATAAAACAGTTGTTCAGACTACGTTTGGATAGAGTCGCGCTTGTGTTGGGCTGTATAGGCTTGGTGATAGTGTTGAAGCAGTGGGACACCTTTACCCACACTTTTCAGAATCTGTTTAGTATGTCGGCTATTTTTTATTACATTGCGGCATTGATTTTTGTGAAAACGGCCCATGAATTAGGCCATGCCTTCGTTGCCAAGCGCTATGGCTGTCGGGTGAGTTCAATGGGGATAGCTTTTTTATTGATGACGCCGATTTTGTACACAGATACGACGGATGCTTGGCGGTTAAGGTCGCGGTTTCAGCGCTTGAGTATTGTGATGGCAGGGGTGAAAATTGAAATTTATATCGCCTGTGTTGCTACTTTTTTGTGGGGGATCGTTCCTGATGGTGGCTTTAGGAGTGTGTTGTTTTTTATTGCCACTACCAGTTGGATATCGTCGTTGTTGATCAACACGAGCCCATTTATGCGCTTTGATGGTTATTATGCATTATCCGATTTTTTAGGAATGGAGAATTTACAGCCACGATCTTTTTTAGTGGGTAAGTGGTTTTTGCGTGAGCGATTATTTGGTTTTGGTTTTTTGCCTCCTGAACCGCTTAATCGAAAGAAATGTCTGCTGATGGTCGCTTATGCTTGGAGTACATGGATTTATCGATTCTTTTTATTTTTGGGTATCGCCGCCTTAGTTTATTATTTTGCGTTCAAGATATTAGGCATTGTACTTTTTTTGGTGGAAATTATTTGGTTTGTACTGCTTCCTATTGTTAAAGAAATAAAGGTTTGGGTGAGTCTGAGAGAAAAAATGTCGTTAAACCGTACTAGTGTGATGACTTTATTGTTTTTTTTATTGGCTTTGGCTGCATTAGTATTACCTTGGAAAAGCCAAATAAGTGCGCCTGCTGTTGCTACTTTTGAGCGACATCAGACTTTTTATCCTAGTGAATCGAGTCGAGTTGTTTCGTGGCAAGTGACTCCAAACGAAAAGGTTAAAAGAGGACAATTACTGATTTTATTAGAATCACCCGATGTAGAGCAGCAAATTCGATTAACGCAGATTAAGCTCGATGCGTTGCAAACTCGTTGGCAACGGGCGAGCTCTGGGGCAGTCGAATTAGACTCAGTATTTACTTTACAAACGCAATTGTCACGGGAGCAGTCTCGCCTTCAATCTTTACTTGAACGTCGAGAAAAACTAGCGATCAAAGCACCTTACGATGGTTATATTGGCGAATGGTTATCGCTAACAGAAGGTGATTATGTAAATGGTCAATCTCCTTTAGCAACCTTGTATGATGATGAAAGTTTAGTGGTCAAAGCCTATATTGAAGGGCGTATCGTGCCGCTATTGAAAGAAGGTAGTAAGGTAGATTTTATTGGTAACGATGGTGAGATATTGTCTGCGCAACTTCTCATAGACAAAGTGCTACCTACTGCCATTAAGAGTCTCAATTATCCAGGTCTTGGATCCACTTATGGTGGTGCAATTGCGACCCAGAAGTTAGAAGATCAATTAATTCCTGAAGAGGCGACTTATGAAGTGCAGCTGAAATTGATTGGCGAAGTACCATTGATGCGGCAGCAATTTGGTAAGGTTAACTTAGCTATTGAGCCCCATAGTTTACTGATAGATGGTTTACGACGTATCTACGGTGTGTTTATTAGAGAGTCAGGCTTTTAGTCGCAACCTAGAGATTATTTTAACGTATTTAGTAATGGCAGTTTAATGACGCAGTTTAATGATACTAATTCATCATGGTCAGCTGAAAAGGTTGATATCGTAATAAAAAGTTTAGCGAATTTACGTTTATTAGCCGACTTAGATTTAGTTCCTCGTTACCCGCATTTTGGTGATAAAACCTATCCTTTAGGGCGCTGTAAAGAGATCCGTGATGCGGTGTTTGTGTTGCTTCAGGAGAAGCTTCCACAATCAACAGATCCGGGGCTTGTATTAATACGCGATATGTTATCTAAAGGAACGGTGCTTAAAAAAGTATGGGGCTCTCTTCGTGATGAATATTTTCAGAATGCCATGGTATTAGGTGATTGGTATTTGGATGTTTCAAACGATACGGTGAATCCGAATAAACCAAGAGTAGAGGTTCTTCCGCTTATCGAGTCACAATTTTACAATATTGCAAGCTTCGAGCAATTCGTCAAAATAGCTAGATCCTACTGGAATGTTGAAGTCTATAGAAATGATATATGTCCAGCACTAGCGCCTTTTATGCCGCTTATTTATGTTAATGAAAAAGGCGTTAGTTGGATGGGAGAGGCCAATGATGACATGTTGTCTATGGTGATGAAAAGCCAATTCTTTTCAGCAAAAAGTATTTTGTCTCATCTTTCTACGCCCCCTGAAGCGATAGTTAATAAGTGGCAAAATGCCTTGTCGCAGTTGAAACACAATAGTTTTATACATACACAAGGAGACTCTCTGGCCTTTTGTGAGGAGTATCGAGTAAAACAATATCACCTTGATTCTATTTTTCGTGATCGTGTTGTCATGGCTTTTTTAGAGTTACCAAGAGGTCTTTAGGGTAGATTAAGGCTTTGCTTGTTGTATGGAGAACGCGTTATGCATAACAGTGAGAAAGAAAAAATAGAGCTTGAGCATCAGGCGGCTAAGCTTTTTATGCGTTGTTATGAGCGTAATACGGGTAAGCATATTCGACACATTTGGCATAATGATCCAATTCGCCCCGATGTATCCTGTATGTTGGAGGGTGAACGATTAGATTTAGAAATTGCTCATCTTTATGGATCAGAAGAAGAGGCTATGGAGATTCTTGGACGAGATCTTACCCCAATTACGCGTAATGTTTTGCGGTCACTGAAAGAAGAGCCTGCTGACGAGCGATTACTGAGATCCTTGAATAAAATTTTAGAAAATAAGTCTAGTAAGCAATACGATTCAAAAAGGGTGTGGTTAGTTATTCGAAATACTCACCCAGCGTGGAGCCAAGCAGATATTAAAGCGCTTGAGCATCTTATTACCATACCTGTTCCTCATTCTTTCGAAAAGGTTTGGATTCTCGGTGATATAGAAGGGAAAAGCGGCATTGTTCGACTTTATCCCTAGGGCTATTGCTGCTCTTGGTTGCTATTATATATCTTGATTTTTCTTCTGTTCTTCGGCTCTTTTTTTAGCAAGATTGTTTAGTCGTATTTGTTCTGCTTTGTATTTTTTAAGGACAATGAGTCCAACAATTAATGCAGCGCAGAAAAAAATAATAGCGAAGGCGCCAAGCGCGACAGTGGCAAGAGAGTGCATAATATTTGTGCTCAACATTTGTGCTAAATAGAAAAATAATTGTGACGATTATATAAAAAAACGGCCACTTTTACAGGTAAGTAAAGTGGCCGTTTTGGTTTTTTGCTAGGCGAGCTTCGGCTTTATCGTTGGTGAACGCATTTGCCGGCGGAGTAAGTTGCTTGAATTGCGCGGTCGTCGCCAATGGTCATGAAGACGAATAGGCTTTCTTCGATATTTTTGGATAACGCTAAGCGCGATTCTAATAACGGCGTACCTTTTTTGTCTAGAATGACGAAATCTGCTTCGCTACCAACGGCTAAATTGCCTATTTTATCTTCTAGTCTAAGTGCTCTAGCGCCGCCTAAAGTAGATAAATACAGAGATTTGATTGGGTTGAGGTTCTCGTTTTGCAGCTGAATCACCTTGTAGGCTTCGTTCATGGTTTGCAGCATGGAGAAGCTAGTGCCGCCACCCACATCTGTGCCAAGACCAACGTTGACCTTATGCTCTTCCGCCTTATTAAGTTTGAATAAACCGCTACCGATAAACAGGTTAGACGTTGGGCAGAAAGAAATTGCTGAGCCGGTTTCGTGTAATCGGTGGTATTCACTATCACAAAGGTGGATGCCGTGAGCAAATACAGAGCGCTCGCTCAGCAGCTTGTGCTGGTCATACACGTCTAAGTAGTTGGTGCTTGCAGGGAATAGGTCTTTTACCCATGCACACTCATCTTTGTTTTCAGATAAGTGAGTATGCATATAAACATCATCGTATTCGCTTAGCAGCTTACCGGCTAATTGTAACTGCTCGTCTGAACTGGTCGGTGCGAAACGAGGCGTGATAGCGTAATGCAAACGGCCTTTATTGTGCCAAGTATCGATAAGCTCTTTGCTTTCTTGATAGCTGCTTTCTGGTGTATCTGTGAGGTAATCAGGCGCGTTGCGATCCATCATTACTTTGCCGCAAATCATGCGTAAGTTATGGACTTCGCTGGCTTCGAAGAAAGCTTCGACAGATACTTTATGGACCGTGCCGAATACCAAAGCGGTGGTCGTGCCATTGCGTAAAAGTTCTTTCAGAAAGCGGTCTGCCACATTGCGAGCATGAGCTTTGTCGCCAAATTTACCTTCTTCAGGAAAGGTATAGGTATTTAACCAAGTTAATAGTTGTTCACCGTATGAGCCGATCATATCAGTTTGTGGGTAATGGATGTGAGTATCGATAAAGCCTGGTGTGATAATGGTATCAGGGTGATGCTCAATTAGGGTGTTATCTGGTAGTGTTGGTAGTAGATCGACTGCGTTACCAAGGGCGTAAATTTTATCGTCTTGAATGACTAGCAAGCCATCTTCAAAGTATTCATATGCAGCATCAATGCCTACGTCTTTGGGATCTGCGATGCAGTGAACAATGGCGGAGCGCCACGCTTTCAAATGGCTCATATGTTTCTCTTGTGTGTCTTCTAAAATGATTTTAAATATAAAGTTTGACCGAATGGTTATACTTTATCAGGTCTTTTTCGTACTTTCATTAAACCTTATATTTTGATTTAAGAAATAGTCCAATTATTAGCCTTACTAGGATGGCTAAAATGACACCGAAAGCATCAGCGTAGAAATCTAACCATTCCGCATAGCGGTTTACATAAGGCTGAATCAGTTCAATTGCGCCGCCTAAAAATATTATAAACATAGACAGCAAGAGAAAGCGTTTCATTGGGCCAAACGCGCATAGAAGCGCCCAACCACCGAAGCCAATAACATGATGCGTTTTATCAGTGCCAGGCACTGACGGAAGGATATCTGCAGGAGTTAATGTGGCTAGGCAGATAATAAGTGCGCCTAAAACAAAACCGACAGCTTGCGCTGTCGGTGAGGTGAGCCTTTTGATCATCGTAAAATGCGCGCTCGAATGTTTTTGCCTTTGATCTTTTTGTTTTCGAACTCTTTGACAACGGTTTTAGCAACTTCGTTGTCGACTGATACGTAAGCATGAAAATCAAAAATATCGATTTTGCCAACTTGTGATTTATCCAATCCAAGGCCAGCGGTTAATGCACCAAGTATGTCGCCTGGGCGAAGCTTGTTTTTACGGCCTGCATCAAAAGAGATGGTGGTTTTTTGCGGAATTAAGCGATAGTGAGGATCAATCGCTTCAAGTTCAATAAAATTCGCGGTGATATTAAAGCGTGTTTCAATATCACGAACTTTATAATCGTCTTTTGATGTCACAAGATTAACTGCAATACCTGCGGCACCCGCGCGGCCAGTTCGGCCAATACGATGTGTATGGACATCGGTGTCGCGTGTGGTGTCATAGTTCACAATGAGGTCAATTTCTTTTACATCAATTCCGCGAGCCGCCACATCGGTAGCCACTAATACACAACTACTTTGGTTGCTGAAACGCACGAGTACTTGATCGCGTTGTCTTTGTTCTAGATCCCCATGAATGGCTTGAGCGGCAACTTTGTGTTCAGCTAACCAGTCTGCGACCACTTGTGATTCTGCTTTTGTATTACAAAATACAATCGCTTGACGAGGTTCAAAATGTTGCAATGTCGCCAATAAGGTTTCGCATTTGTCTTTATTTTCGCTACGAACAAAAAACTGTTCTATATTAGGTTTAAGATCTTCTTGTGCTTCTACCTTGATGCTAATTGGCGTGTTCTGAAATTCCTTGCTGATCGCTTCTATACCATCGCCATAGGTAGCTGAAAAAAGCAGTGTTTGGCGGTTGCTTGGCGTTAGGTCAACTACTTCACGGATGCTATCGACGAAGCCCATATCCAACATGCGGTCAGCTTCATCTAATACTAGCGTGTTTAGTGCATTGAGTTTAAGCGTGCCTTTGCGAAGGTGCTCCATTAGACGGCCAGGCGTACCCACAACGATATGAGCACCATGTTCCAAAGAGCCTATCTGCGGACCAAATGGCATACCGCCACATAAACTCAGTACTTTAATGTTGTCTTGATAGCGTGCCACTTTACGAATTTCTTTTGAGACTTGATCTGCTAATTCACGAGTGGGACACATTACGAGAGCTTGAACGCCAAAAAAGCGCGGATTAATTTTGAGTAAAAGAGCAATTGAAAAAGCTAGGGTTTTACCACTACCAGTTTGTGCCTGCGCAAGGATGTCTTTGCCTTCAATCATAGGTGGCAAACTTTGTTCTTGGATTGGGGTGAAGGTGGTGAACCCCATATCCGAAAGCAAAGTGGTTAGCTTAGTTGGAAGAAGGTTGTTTAGAGCGTGTTGAAATGTGGTCACAAAAGGCCTGTCTAGTTGAGTCAATAATAGAGGCAGGATACCAGAAAATCGTCATGAATACTTTTCTTAACCATTTATTCCGTGCCGCTTATATTGTTTTTAGGTAAAGTGGGTTGTTGTTATGGATGCAGTGATTTATAGCGGCCTTTTTGTTGGGAAAACATCGATGGGTAAACAATGATTTCTTTAAGAAACCATGTGAAAAATGAAAAGATGCATTACGTCGTTTTTTGTTTTGTTTTTTTATGTGGAATGGCTACGAGCCTTGCTATTTATTTGGAAGAGCGTAAGCATGTTTACAGTGATCAAAAAGCTGTAGGGGAGCTCTTTACTGAAAAATTAAATGATAGTTTGACGCAATATATAACGGAAGTATCTTCCGCTGCTGCTCTTATCGAGTCTAGCAAAGGAGAGGTGTCTGCTGGCTATTTTTCGCGTTTTGCTCAGAGAGTTATCACTACTCAAGGCATTAATTTATATTTTGCTCAGTACGTACCTGCAAGTAAAAAAAACGAATACGAAATGCAGAAACGTATTTTGTTAGGTAATTATAATTTTAGAATTTATCCCGATGGTAATAGGTCAGAATACATGCCCTTGGCGTTAGGGTATCCAGATAAATTTACTTATGGTTATGACATTTTATCTTCGCAATACCGGAATCTTAGTTCGGTTATTCAGGCTCGTAATTCCTCTTCTGTCACTTTGTCCGAGCCGACACTTTCGCCTTTTTCTGATGCTAGTCTGAGTACGGCTGCCGATACCTTCATTATAAGAAAGCCAATTTACTTATCTGTTGATGCGCGTTCTTATAAGTTAACAGACGATATTGGTTTTCATGGAATAGTCGGTGCATTTTTTAGAGTAGATAGCCTGTTTAAAGAGGTTAATTCCTTGGTTAACCACGATCTCTATTACCGACTTGCCGATGTTTCTTCAGATAGAGAGCTTTGGTTTGTCGACACGGCTGAACCTTCATCATGGGAAGGTGTAAGTTTTGATACTCACTATCTTTCTATTGCTGGACGTAAATGGCGAATTGATACCCGTTATAATGAAAACATTATTACTCGAATACATTGGTTTTTAGTTACTGTTCCCTTATTTGTATTTGGTTTTTTGGCGCTATTTTTAGCCTATTATTCACGTAAATTGTCCTTAACTTATTTCTCTATGCTTGATTCAATCAATAAGCGTATCGAGATTGACGAGCTGACCGGGTTGTTAAGTCGTTATCAAATACAGCTCGAACTAAATGAATTAATCGTAACCTGTCAGAAAGAAGAGAAGCAGTTAGCTGCGTTTATTTTGGATTTGGACCACTTTAAAACCATTAATGATGCTTTTGGTCATGAATTGGGGGATAAATTACTGGTAAAAGTGTCTAAGCGATTAGCGTCTATTTTACCTGATGACGCCGTTATTGGTTACTTGGGGGGCGATGCTTTTCTAGTGCTGGTTGTGCAGTCTGATGGTCAGGATATGCCCGCGCTAGACGTCTTAGCGAAAGATTGGATACAAAAAGTGAGTCAGAGCTATTTTTTAGAAGGGCTAACGCTTGATATTGGCTGCTCTATTGGTGTCGCTTTGTATCCTGAGTTTGGTAAGGATGCAGTCACTTTGATTAAAAATGCCGATATGGCCGTGTACCAAGCTAAAACAGCGGGGCGTGCTACCTATCATTTTTACGATGGCGATATGGGGCGTCGGTTTGCGCGCAATGTACGAATTGAAACCCGGCTACGTCTAGCGTTGCAGAACGGGAATTTAGAGCTTCACTTTCAGCCTAAAGTAGACCTTACGACAGAGCGTTGCGTAGGTATGGAGGCCTTGTTACGTTGGAATGATGAGGAGCTTGGGATGGTTTCGCCCGCAGAATTTGTTCCTATTGCTGAGCAAACGGGCATTATTTTACCTCTTGGGGATTGGGTCTTCGAACAAGCTTTTCGTCATATATTAGAATGGCAAGCGCAAGGTATTACAGTGCCGCCTATCGCTATTAACTGCTCTGCTGCTCAGCTTAAAAGAATCGATTTTTTACCTAAGCTATTGGCGCTACTGGATAAATATCAGATCGATCCGAGTCTTTTAGAAATTGAAGTGACTGAATCAATCTTGATCGAAGATGCGGAAAGGTGTGCCGAGCTCTTGCGTCAACTTAGTCGTCTTGGAATGAGGCTGGCCATTGATGATTTTGGTACAGGTTATTCTAGTTTAAGTTACTTGAAAGATTTGCCGTTTCATTATGTTAAAATAGATCAAGTTTTTATTCGTAATATTATCGAGGACAAAAAACACGCAGCGTTGACTCATGCGATAATTAGTTTGAGCCATGATTTAGGGCTTAAAGTGATCGCAGAAGGTATTACTGATATCCATCAGCTAATAATGTTGCAAGATTTTGGCTGTGATATTGGTCAAGGTTACTTATTCAGTAAGGCGTTAGGGGCAAACTCCATGGGGAGTGATCCCATGATAGTGGCGCTTAATGAACAGAGCTCTGAGGATTAATTCGTTAAAATTTAAGAACTTTCTCCTTTTTCACAATTTATGAGGCGGCAAGTTTATCGCGTTAAAGAGGGCTGTTACGAGCTATCTTGTCTTTAAGGGCTTCCCAAAATTGGGTTAGATTTGGGTTTTGATTGAACTTAGATCGATACATGCGTATTTCAAGCGGGATATTCCAATTTTCCTCACCTGCTAAAGCGACTTTTCCATAGTTTAATGTGTCTAACATTAAGCGTTTTGGAATCCAGCCAATACCGTAACCTTCTTTCACCATGGCTTTAATACTGACTGAGTGATAGTTCTCAGAGATCGTTTGCAGTTGCGGAATCTCTCTTTGTCTTTGCAGATGGTGATGAATAACTGGCTGTAAGAACGAATTCTCGTAATAGCCAATATAGGGTAATGGTTTACGTTTAGCGCCTGGGAGCGTGAACTTAGGTTCACCTGTGGCGTTGGTTGCGCTACATGGAATTAGGGTTTCTTCAGCAATCACAAGATGCTCATATTGCTCATCATCAAGGGCGCGAATGAAGTTAATAGCAGGATGCCAATAGCAAAGCATTATGTCGCATTGCTGATCCATCAGAGAGTTAACAAAGTCTATACCTAGCCAAGAGCTAGATTTCATATTGATATCTAGATCCATATCGATGCTTTGACAAAACGGCTCGATGACTTCTTTATAAAAGCTGAGAAACAGAGTTTGCGTGGTCACGAAACGTATTTGTGATTCTTCTTGTTTGCGAATTTCTTGGCACCGCTCTTTGGCGTCTCTAAGCTGCCTAGTAATTAATTCAGCACTTTGAAGAAATACCTCACCTGCGGGCGTTAAAGATAAAGGCAGGGTGTTGCGGTCTATTAAAGTAACGCGCATTTCTTCTTCGAGTAGTTTAATGCGTCGACTAAAAGTCGGTTGCGTGACATTTTGCTCGTCTGCAGCACGTGAAAAGTGACGTGTCTTCGCTAGGGCAATAAAGTCCTCAAGCCATCTTATTTCCATGGGGCCTCCTGACGAGCAGAAGCTGTAAAATACGTGATAAACAAGAGAGGGATCATAGTCGGCCCTCCTCAATAGCGTGACAAGCCACACTACTGCCATCACTTTGCAGTGTCATAGCGGGAGACGCTTCATAGCAGCGCTGATTTGCATAAGGGCAGCGCGCCTGAAAAACACAGCCAATTGGTTTTTCTGTTGGTGTTGGGACTTCACCTATTAATCGAATCGGTTGCGCGGTATTACTGTCTAGTCTTGGGATAGCGGATAACAAGGCTTGGGTATAAGGATGTTTTGGAGCGCTAAATAATGTTCCTGTAGGCGCAAGCTCACAGATTCGTCCCAAATACATTACCGCTACTCTGGTAGCAAAATGTTCGACAACCGCTAAGTCATGAGTAATGAAAAGATAGCTAAGGTTGCGTTCTTCTTGTTTGTCCATCATTAGGTTCAGTACTTGTGCTTGTACTGATACATCCAGTGCTGATAACGGCTCATCAGCGACAATAAAGTCGGGTTCAACCGACAGAGCGCGAGCTAAACTGATTCGTTGACGTTGACCACCTGAGAATTCATGAGGGTAACGGTCTGAACTCGAAGCAGAAATACCGACAGACTCTAAAAGCTCATCAATTTTCTCATCCACTTGAGATTGCGAAAACTGTGGGTTATGGAAGGAAATTGGCTCACTTAATGTTTGATAAACCGTCATTCGAGGATTTAGAGACGCATAAGGGTTTTGGAAAACCATCTGCATACGACGTCGGAAAAACATGCGCTGACGGTTATTTAATTGATCGATACGTTGATCAAGGTAATGTATTTCACCCGCACTTGGTGTTGTAAGTCCCATAATGGCGCGTGCTAGGGTGGATTTTCCACAGCCAGTTTCACCCACAACACACAATGTCTCGCCTTGGTTTATTGTAAGGTTAACGCCATTGAGCGCATGAATGCTGTCTTTATGTCTTGTAAGTTTGCCGTGACGGAATCGCCATTGGCTAAGCCAACTTTCATTTGACGTAAACGCTTTTTCTAAGCCGCTAATTTGAATAAGAGGAGTTGCCATTAGCTTGCCTCCTTATCTTTATCAGCGAACTCATTAAGCATATCTTCGACCAAAAAGCAGGCAACGCTAGACACACCACTGTAAATAAAGCGGGGTTGTTCTTGTCGGCATTTTTGTGTGGCGTAAGGGCAGCGTGGATGGAATGCGCAACCTGATGGCCGCTCCGCGAGCGAGGGCATGCTGCCTCGGATTTGGTTTAGGCGCTGGCCCGGCAGTGTCATTTGTGGTAAGGCATTCAGTAATCCTTGAGTATAAGGATGCTGAGGATCGTTGATGATCTCTAGTGTAGGGCCTTCTTCGACAACATGGCCGGCATACATGACTAAGGTGCGTTCGGCGACTTTAGAAACTACACCAAGGTCATGACTAATTAGCACAAGAGCAACACCATTGTCTCGGCAGATGGCCAGTAGAAGTTGCAGTATCTCCGCTTGGATCGTTACATCCAGAGCGGTAGTGGGTTCGTCCGCAATAATAATGTCTGGATTGAGCAACAAGACGGAAGCGATGATAACCCTTTGTCTCATGCCACCAGACAATTCATGTGGATACTGGTCGAAGCGTTTTTCTGGCGATGCAATTTGCACATGATGTAACTTTTCAATGGCAATGTTACGGGCATCTTTATAAGAAATTTTAGTATGGCTGCGGATGGTTTCGACCAACTGATCGCCGATAGTCAGCACAGGATTTAGTGTCATCATAGGGTCTTGGAAAATCATGGCGATGCGTTTGCCACGAACTTCTTGCAGCTGACGCAAATTCATCTTGGTAATTTCTTTGTTTTCTAACTTGATCGAGCCAGATTTTATATAACCTGGCTTGCCAATGAGATTTACAATAGAGAATCCTAGAACCGATTTTCCTGCACCTGATTCACCAACAATAGCAATTCGTTCACCACGATTTAAAGTGAAGCTTACGTCAATAAGAGCTGCGAGTTCTTGTTCTTTCATGTGAAAGTTGACATGTAGGTGGCTGACGCTTAGCAAATTCATGTGAGACCTTTGCACGACTGCTGTGCTTGCCAATACTGTGTTAATAAAAGTCTCATATTAATCTTTATACGTCCTTGGATTTAGATGATCGCGCAACCAATCGCCAAGTAAATTCATGGCTAAAATTAAAATAATCAGTGTGACGCTTGGGATGACACAAATCCACCAAGAGCCTGAAAACATATAGGCAAACCCTGCTGAGATGAGCGAGCCAAGAGACGGCTCTGTCGCTGGCATGCCGAGACCTAAAAAGGACAAGGCTGCTTCGGCAACAATAGCGTTTGCAATTTGAACAGTGAAAATAACCAAGATTGGTGAAAGTGTGTTCGGTAAAATATGGCGAAACATGATGCGTTTTGAACTAATGCCCATAATTCTAGCGGCATCGACATATTCTTTTTGCTTTTCTGCCAGCACTGATGCGCGAATGGTTCGAGCAAAGAGCGGCCATTCTGTTAAACCAATGACTAGAATAAGAATGACCATTGCGAGTTGCTGATATCGGGCCATACCAAATAAGGATTGGAAGATCGCTAGGAAAACAATTGCGACCATCATATTTGAAAAAGACAATTGAATATCAGCGCAGCGCATCAAAAAGTTGTCAATGCGACCACCTAAATAACCAGCCATTAAACCGATGCAAATACCTAGTGTAACTTGAATTAAAACAGCACAGATACCTATGGTAAGAGAGAGTCGTGTGCCATATAAAATAACTGACAGTAAATCTCGACCTTGTGCATCCGTGCCTAATAGAAAACGATTGTCACCACTAATCCAGCTAGGTGCAATCTCCGCATTCATCAAATCCATAAATGCAGGATCGACGATATCGAAAGGTGCTACCAAAGGCGCGAGTAGGGCGACTAGGCAATAGAATAGAAATATGATTAGGGCCAGCATTGCGAGTTTGTCGCCCACAAAACCTGACACAATATGGCTCCAACGATTGCCTGAAGTGGGATGGAGAAGGTCTTTTTTAATGTACTTCATAGTCCATGACTCGCTAAGCGTACCGTCGGGTTAACCAATCCATAGATCAAATCTACAAAGGTATTGGTAATAACAAAGATACCACCAACGACAATTAAGTACGCAGAAACAAGTGGAGTATCGACTCGGCTAACCGCGTCCATAAATAAAAATCCCATGCCTGGCCACTGAAAAATGGTTTCGGTCAAAATGGTGTAAGCCACTAAGGTTCCTGCTTGGATCCCTCCCACTGTTATGACGGGTAACATAGTATTTTTTAATGCATGCTTAAAATAGATGCGTCGTGCAGATAGGCCTTTTGACCAAGCGAAGCGTATATATTCGGACTGCAAGACTTCCATCATTTCTGCACGTATTAAGCGAACAAAAATAGGCATCAAAGCAATTGCCAGCGTCAAACTAGGAAGAAGTAAATGTTTTAAACCATCTTTTGTAAAAAGCCCACTTTCCCATAAGCCGAATATTTCTACCGTCTGGCCTCGTCCAAAACTGGGTGCCATATTTAATTCGATAGAAAATATGTACACCATTAGAATGGCAACAATAAAAATAGGGACAGAGAGGCCGATGGAGCTGATGATCATTAGTAAGCGAGAAAGTATGTGTTTGGGTTTGATTGCGGCTAAAACACCACAAGGTGTAGCAACAAGAATCACCAGTAAAATAGAGCAAAAAGCTAATTCTAAGGTGGCAGGAAGTTTTTCAAGAATTACGTCAAGAGCGGGCTCTTTATAGTAGTACGAGGTACCTAAGTCACCATGGATTGCGCCTTCTGCAAAGCGCCAATACTGAAGGAAAAAACCATCATTTAGTCCTAGTTCGTTACGAATTTGATTGCGTTCGTCCTGAGATACTGACATGCCAACCATTTGCTGAACTGGATCACCTAGCTTATCTTGTATGGCGAAGCTGATAAGACTAATGATGATCATAACAAAGCACGCTTGCATGACGCGTCGGAGTAGGAAAATCAGCATGGGGCGATTAGATCCCCACTCGTCATTGACATGATGTTCTCTTGATGAAAGCCCGTTGAGAGACTGGTGTATTCACTATTCTTCAATGAATAGATCTCCTATATGGGGATAATTTTGATCGTTGACTATATCTTGTATTTTGACGTTATCTTTGGCTGCCCAAGTCAGAGATTGCCAATATAATGGCACAATTGCCGCGTCATTATATAAGGTTCGTTCTATCTGTTGCATAAGACGCAAGCGCCTTTCAGGGTTCATCTCCCGATTTGCCTGCCGGATATCATCGTCAATATAGGATCGACAATATTCGCTAGCATTATAAGCGCCCATTCCGGTTTTGGCATCGGGGCAAGCGATAATAAACTCAAATAAATTGTTTGAATCCATTGTATCTGACTGCCAACCTAGCATCATCATATCTGCACTGCGATTATCGAACTCTTTAAAATATTGAGCTTTAGGTAGGGTTTTTAAATCGACTGTGATGTTGATTCTAGACAGCATTGCGGTAATGGCTTGAGCAACCTTTTCGTCATTCATATAGCGATTGTTTGGCGCCATCATGCTGATGCGGAAGCCTTTCTCGTATCCCGCTTCCTTCATGAGTTCTAGTGCTTTTGTTAAATCATACTCAGGTTCTAAATTATTGATATGCCCTAGAAAGCGGTCGGGGCTTAATTGGCCAGCAGGTATGGCATAGCCTTTTAAAATTTTGTCGACGATTAGTGATTGATTAACTGCTAAGTTAATGGCTTTTCTAACTCTGATGTCTTGGAATTCTTTGCGTCGTTGCTGATTCATGTGAAGTAATAAAATACGCGTACTGTGTAGCGTAACCAGCTGAATGCCTTTGATTTTTTTTGTCCGTTCAATATCAATTGGTGAGACAGGAAAAATAAAATCTACGTCGCCAGATAGGAGGGCGGCTAATCTTGTCGAGTCGGCACGAATTGGTGTGAGTATGACTTTATCGATGTTGCCAACGGAATTTGTATCCCAATAGTTGGGGTTGCGTTTTAGTTCCATACGACTGCCTAACTCTCGTTCCGTCAGAATAAAAGGTCCTGTTCCAGATACATTCCGAGATGCGAATGTTTCACCATACTTAATGATTTGGTCTTGGTTTTGGTAGAAGGCTTTATCCATTGGAAAAACATACGTCATTATGTTGAGTAGTAATGGATTGGTGTAGGTTGAGTGGACATCAACTGTGTATTCATCGACCATGGAAGCGGATTTTATAGTGTCAAACATGGCGCGAAAATCAGGAGATTTTTTTAATCGCTCAATAGTGTAAATCACGTCTTTTGCCGTGAACGGGTTACCTGTACGAAAAGTGACGTCGTGACGAAGGTGAAAACGCATGGTTAGGTTGTCAATTCGCTCCCACTTAGTCGCTAAGCGATGCTCAAACTGGCCATTTTGTTTCCAGCGTAATAAAGGATCAAAAACAAGATGAGAAAACTGTAGTGTACCTTCCGACAGTTGCTCATGTGGGTCTAATGATATTGGGTCTGCATCAAAGGCCATTCTTAGTGTCGTTGCTGTTGCCTTATTCCAGAAGAGTAGAGCCAAACAGCAGACTATAATAACCTTTTTCTTCATTATTTCAGGTCTCATTGTTGAGTGTGACTTGTAGGGTATGATTTTTTGCGTTTATAAATCTTGACCATTCGGACGACCCTGCATTTTTACAAAAAAATGAGTAAAAAGACAGCAAGACTAATGATTTTAAGCACAATTAAAGTTGAATTATGTTTTATTTAAATAATCAGCTTAACAATATAGGTGGATATGAATTATTTTGCGCATCTTCACATTGCAGCGATTACGAATACTTCTTGGGTTGGTAATTTGCTTGGTGACTTTCCAGTTGACGCAAGTCTTTTGGATGCAGATTTACTAATAGGTTGGCGTTTGCACCAAAAAGTAGATGTCATGGTGGATCAGCATGAGGCAAGTGTATTGTTTCGTGGTATGGAGCGAAAAGGGCGTCGACGATTTGCTGGCATTATACAAGACATCGCCATGGACTATTGGTTAATACAGAACTGGACACTATTTAGTCCTGTTTCGTTGGACATTTTTTGTGAGCAGGCTGTGGCTGGTTTAGTAAAAGATAAGCATCGCAGTCCGGAACGTTTGAAAAACATGATTAGCTCATTGGAATATGAAAATTGGTTATCTAATTTGGGGACACTAGATGGTGTGGATAGAGCGATACATTCTATTATGCGCCGTTGGAAGCATGGTAAGCATTTGCAGGGGTTTGTTGATGATTTACCCAATGTGATTAATCAGGCCGAAGCGCCTTTTTTAGACTTATATCCAGATTTATTAGACTACGTGAAACAAGAAATGAAAAAAGCCGAGGCCACACACAGCCTCGGCTAATGGACCTTTGCGCTATGCGCTTCATAGCAGGCCCGATCGAGAGAACAACCAAATAAACGAATTTAGCTCGGTGCAGATTCCTCGCCTTCGTTTATCTGGAATGGACGAGTATAGATATTTTCTGATTAGTCACCTTGACTTAGGTCAGATTAGATCACTTTAATAAAAGCTCTCAATAAACATACGAGAGTTAGGTGCACAGTATTTTATCTCTCTCTTGCGGTAACTTGTGGTAGAATCCGCCACCGAAAAAGACTTGGTTAGAATAGGGGAGTTAGGTTGAGCGTTCAGTGGTATCCAGGGCACATGAATAAAGCGCGTCGAGAAATCGAAGAAGTCATGACGCAAGTAGATATCGTTATCGAGGTATTGGATGCCCGTATCCCCGATTCCAGCCAGAACCCCATGCTTAATACCTTGCGTGGAGAAGTACCTGTGCTTCGTCTTTTGAATAAAAAAGACTTAGCTGACAAAGCTAGACTAGACTTATGGTTAGAGCATTGGCGTGGTAACGAGTCTATTTTAGCTCACCCTTTTTCTACGTTAGACAAAGCGGATGTTGCCAAAATAAGCCAATGGGTGGGTCAGATGGTTCCTCATCGAGGTAGCGCTGAAAAACCGATTAGAGCCATGATTGCGGGTATTCCTAACGTTGGGAAGTCCAGCTTAATGAATGCGTTGTTGGGTCGTCGAGTGGCAAAAGTCGGTGATGAGCCTGCTGTTACTAAGTCACAGCAAAAATTGAAAGTAACAAATGGCTTTCAGATATTAGACACCCCTGGCATTTTGTGGCCGAAAATTGAGAACCCTGATGCCAGTTATCGCTTGGCTGTTACGGGTGCCGTTCGTGCTACTGCTATTGATTATGAAGATGTTGCCTTGGTGGGTTTGAAGTTTTTTATCGCCGATTATTTGGAATCGCTTACAACTCGTTACAAATTGAAAGAACTTTCGCCAGATCCTTATGAAGTGCTAAAAGTGATTGGTTCTAAGCGAGGTGCATTGCGAGCGGGCGGTAAGGTCGACATGCATAAAGCGGCAGAAGTATTTTTAAATGATGTAAGAACTGGTGCAATTGGGCCTTACGTCATGGAAACGCCAGACATGATTGCCCATGAAGAGCGTTTGGTTGAAGAGGCAAAAGCGAAAAAAGAAGCAGAAAGACAAGCTCGATTGGCAGCCGCTGTTCCGCAACGCCAGCAAGCAATTAACCGTGCTTATCGTAATGCTCAAGCGACAGATCAAGTAGAATCAACAGAACAAGCTCAAACTATTCAGCAAGATGAGAACACAGATGACAAGCAGTGAGGTTCACGGTCATGGATTATGAAATTGCCTTTGATCAGGACGAAAATGTTTATCGCATTTATACAGGGTACGAGTTTGCTGCAATTGGCGAATGGGTCTCTGAATACGTGCGGGATTTGGAAAGTATTCAGCGAGTACTAATGGCGGCTCGTTTGGCAGAAACTGAGAAAGAAACCACGGAGTTCAAACATGGTCCTTTTGATGTTGTTTTGAGCGAAGAGGGCGTGTCTGTATCTCGACAAGTAGATCTCGACTCAGCAGAAGAAGAAATAAAAGCGATGTTTGATACTCAGGAAAGTTTTTATCAGACCTCGACAGATGGTATTCAAGCAGAATGTGGCTTAGAAGATCTAATTAATATGATCGAAAATTGGCACGAAGTGTTGCAGTGATTCTAACGTGTTATGATGGTTGTTCCTTGCGCTGGCTGGGTTTAAACTAGCGCTTGTTTATTTTTTACGTTTTTTTAGGGAGCCGATATGCTCATCGAATTGGAAAAAGCCCGCACTCGAAATAATGTTGTTCGCATTTTTCGTGAAGAATTGGATGGACCAGATGGCTGGACTGACGGTTTTGTTGTGGATGCCAACGAAGAAATGGTTTTGCTCCAATTGGTGGATGATAGTGTTCGTCTTAATGGTTATCAAATTCTCTTTTTAGAGGACATTAGTGACTTCGCTCATCCGGCTCCCTTTAATGATTTCCAGAAAAAAGTACTAGCGCTTCGTGGTGAAGAAGTTGTTGACCCTGAAGTGGTGCTTGACGATTTAGCTGTATTGTTAATTGATATAAGTGAAGAGTTCGGTTTGGTCACACTTCATCGTGAAGAGATTGAACCGGATAGCTGTGAAATCGGTCGTGTTGTTCGTGCTGACGCCGTTACTTATGAGTTAGAAGAAATTGGTTCAGATGCGCGTTGGTTTGATGATACGTTCGAATATGATTTGTATGATATTACCCGTATTGAGTTTGGTGGCGCTTATGAAGATGCTTTGCTACTAGCAAATGATGACATGGGTGATGATGCTTATGAGTTGTCTGATGATTATCCGGATGATGGGGTTGTAGACGACGAATAATAGTGAATTGAGTCTTAGCTTTTTTTACGCTTTAATAAAAAACGCCTTATTGGGCGTTTTTTTATTTATATTAATGCCTTTATGAAATTATTTATTTTGTAAAGGTAGAATTGTTTTATTAAGTCTGCTTCTGTCTGGCAGTGATCTTGCAGAATTATAAGCATAAATTGCTTTGCGAATAAGATGAAATGGAAAATGAGGAACCTTTTTATGTCTCGGTGGCTGACCCTTTTTTGTTCGCTATTGCTGATTTCTGGCTGCGCGGCTTATGCGACACATCAATTTGATAACGTTTTTGGGGCGCAAGATCCAGCGAATCGTGTTAGTGACATTAGTGATGAAGATAGTGCGTTTTATAATGAGCAAGTAAGACCTATTTTAGACAGTCGCTGTGTTTCTTGTCACGCTTGTTATGATGCGCCTTGTCAATTGAAGTTTACCGCTTCTGATGGTATTGAGCGAGGAGGATCAAAAGAGCTTGTTTATGATGGTACTCGTCTTTTAGCTTCTTCCCCAACACGTTTGTTTATTGATGCTAAAAGCACTGATGAATGGCGATCGAAAGGCTTTCATCCCGTTTTAAATGAGCGAGAGCAGTCACCTTCGGCTAATCTGCAGGGCAGTTTATTGTACCGAGCGATTGCGCTGCGTAAAACGCAAGGTGATTTCACTCAGCCTGTTTTACCGGACAGCTATGATTTCTCACTTGCTCGAGATCAACAGTGCGTTAGCATTGAAGAGTATCAGCAATTTGAGCAGGATTATCCTAATTGGGGGATGCCTTATGGTCTTCCTGCCCTTAGTGCCGATGAGTATGATGTATTGACGCGTTGGTTGGCGAAAGGTGGCAAGATGCCAGAAGCTAAGCCTTTACCTGTTAAGCTACAGCAGCAAGTGGCTTTGTGGGAATCGCGATTAAATGGAGATGACCTAAAAGGGCAGTTGGTTTCTCGTTATATCTACGAACACCTTTATTTATATAGTCTTTACTTGGGTGATAGAGAGTTTGATGACGGTAAAGAGATTCGCTTCCAGTTAGTTCGCTCTAAAACACCGCCAGGTGAGCCTATTGATCGTATTGCCACGCGTCGCCCTTATGACCCACCAGGTGTAGATCGTGTTTATTATCGACTCTGGGCTGACCCAGAAGTCAAAGTTCAAAAAAATCATATTCCTATGCAGTTGAATGAAGCGAGATATGTTCGCTGGCAGTCTTATTTTTATACTGATGATTATGAAGTAACAAGAGATCCTGGATATGCTCCTGAGGTCGCAACGAATCCTTTTAAGGCATTCCGTGAGATACCAGCTCACGGGCGTTACCGTTTCTTACTAGACCATTCGCAAAAAACGATTATGTCATTTATTAAAGGTCCGGTTTGTCGTGGACAGGTTGCTGTTAATGTGATTAATGAGCAATTTTGGGTGTACTTTATTGATCCAGAATTAATTTATAACAAAGGTTCTGCTGATTACTTAGAGGATCAAGCTCAGAATTTGGATTTACCTGCTATAGGGTCTAGTAATACTTTATCACCGACCTCTTGGGTTACCTTTTCTGATCAGCAAAAGTCATATTTGTCGGCGAAAGCGGCGTTAATTGAAAAAGAAGTTGGAGTTGGCGGCAAGGTTCCTTTGGATTTAAGTTTAATTTGGGATGGTGATGGCAACAATGATAATGCTGCGTTAACTATTTTTCGCCATTTTGATAATGCGTCGGTAGTGAAGGGGATGGTGGGTCAACATCCCAAAACTGCTTGGGTGATTGATTATCCATTACTGGAGCGTATTCATTATTTACTGGTGGCAGGGTTTGATGTGTACGGTAATGTTGGCCATCAGCTGGTAACCCGTTTATACATGGACTTTTTAAGAATGGAAGGGGAGATGAATTTTTTGCTTTTACTCCCTAAAGAAGATCGAGAGTCAGTCCGAAAGTATTGGTATCGAGATGCGAATCAAACAATTAAAGATTATATTTTTAGTGACTATATAAAAGTTAATCGTCAAACCCAGATTGATTATGTGACGGATGATCATCAGTCTGAGTTATATGAAAAACTTCGAGAGAAGTTAGCTGCTGTACTAGATCATGGCTATGATTTGGAGCAAAGCAAGTTAACTGCTAAGCAGCGTAAGGCCTTGTATAAGCTTCAAGCGGTGCGCGGAGGCGGGTTGGTTTATTTGCCGAATGTTGCAACCATATTAGTGACTCAGCAAGGTGTGCCGCTGGAAGTCATTAGTTTGATTCATAATAAAGCCCACGCAAATATTTCCAGTTTATTGGATGAAGAAGCTGCACGTTTGCCTGACGAAGATGGTGTGACTTTGGTGAAGGGGGTCTTGGGTGATTACCCTAATGTGCTGATGCAGGTCGAAGAAAGTGAGTTGATAGATTGGGCCGATCAAGTCGGGAGTCTTAAGACAAAAGAAGATTATTCGGCTCTTTTAGATAGCTTTGGGATACGAAGAACTCACCCTAATTTTTGGTTTGTTAGTGATGCAATTGGCAATCTAAATAAGCTGGATCGCCCAAGAGAAAGTGGGATTCTTGATTATAATCGTTTAGAAAATAGATAGCGGCTTTTTAAATGGAAAGTGGCTTTGGAAATGGATAGTGGTATTAGCACGAGTATTATACTTGTGCTAAATAGTACAAAGGTATCAATAAGCTAATTACCTTTATAAGTGACATGATGGACGCTTCTGCATTTAGTGCATGATTGAGTGCTTGTAACTGGCGTCGATGAGTCTTAAATAGAGGGTATATTAGTTTTATTGGATGAATGTTATGGTTCCACTTTCGATACTTGATCTTGCTCCTATTGCTGAAGGTTGTTCGGTTGCGGACTCATTGGCGATGAGTCGTCGAATGGTTGTTGCAGCAGAAGAGCTTAATTACGCGCGTTTTTGGTTGGCAGAACATCATGGGATGGCTGGCGTTGCGAGTTCTGCAACTTCTGTTGTGTTATCTCATCTTGGTGCTGCTACATCCAAAATTCGCATTGGTTCTGGTGGTGTAATGCTACCGAATCATTCACCTTTAGTTATCGCTGAGCAGTTTGGTACTTTAGCTGAACTCTATCCTGGTCGTATTGACTTGGGGTTAGGTAGAGCGCCAGGGACCGATATGCAAACGGCAAGGGCATTACGACGTAATATGGATGCTTCTGTGGATAGTTACCCGGATGATATCTTAGAGTTGCAGCGTCTGCTTGGTGGTGGTAATCAGGGTGTTATGGCTGTTCCTGGTCGCAATACTAATATTCCTTTATGGATGTTGGGGTCTAGTTTATATAGCTCTCAAGTTGCAGCTGAATTTGGTTTGCCATATTCCTTTGCCTCTCATTTTGCTCCTGATCAATTAATTCAAGCGCTTACTGTTTATCGTCGTAATTTCAAAGCCTCGGAACAACTCTCCAAACCACACACAATGGCTGGTGTAATGGCTGTTGTTGCTGATACAGATGAAGAGGCGAAATATTTATTTACCTCTGCTCAGCAACAATTTGTGAATTTACGTCGTAGTCGCAATCTTCCTTTTGCGAGGCCTGTTGATAGTATGGATGGGATCTGGTCTCCGAGCGAGAAGCACATGGTTGAGCATATGTTGCAATATGCTGTCGTGGGTTCAAAAGAGTCTGTTGCCTTTCAATTATCTAGCTTTATTGATTTGACAAAAGTGGATGAGTTGATTATTTCTATGCCTATCCATGATTCTGAAGCAAGGCTGAAGTCATTGCGTTTGATGGCTGAGGTTAGAGATAGCCTGTAATCAGAAAATGTTATCTTCTTAAAAAAGAGCTACTGATAGTTTGAAGTGACCCCCAATAGTTGGACTGCCAATATTGGGGGTTCTTTTTTATTTATCGTAAGGTGAAGGGTCACCATGTATTGGTTGCGTTTTAAATCGACGATGCGTCCAATAATATTGTTCTTTTTTAGGCTCTATAACCTTTTCCATTAATTCATTAATTCTAGTCGCATTTTCAACATCATCTTGGCTTGGATAGTTTTCGACTTCTGTTAATTTTAGGAGGTAGCCGTTTTTTGTTCTGCCATAGTCGTAAAGCACAACTGGCGCATTGGTCATATTTGCGATGCGTCCAATGTGAGCAATAGTTGCGCATTGGTGGCCGTAAAAAGGAGCGAAGACAGAGTTTTTCCGTCCATAATCTTGATCGACAGCGTACCAGACAGCCTTGTTTTGCTTTAGTGATTTCAAAACTTCTCGCATATTGGTGCGTTCGATGGTTTTGGAGAAAATCGCTTTACGTTGACGCTCCATTACCCAGTTCATCACCGGGTTGGTTTGTAATTTATAAATGGGATGAGCATCTATAAAGCGCGGCATTTGACTTCCGCAAAGGTCGAGAGAGGAGAAATGGCCACTAATAAGAATACAGCCTCGCCCTTTAGCTAATACTTTATCAACTACATCTTGTCCTTCAAAAGTGATTCGTGACTGAAATTTTTTCTGGCTTTGAAACCAAGAGGAAAATGTTTCAATTGTGCCTTTTCCCATGCTTTCGAAGTGTGCCTTGGTGAGGTTCTTTCGTTCAGTATCACTCATTTCTGGGTAACAAATTTTTAAGTTTACATCGCATATATGTCGACGTCTTTTGGCAATAGCGTGTAATGTACGGCCAAGATACTTGCCTAGACCTTGTTGTAACGACCAAGGTAAAAAACTTAACACATAGGCGATTCCCATAGCGAACCAGCTTAGCCAATGTTTCGGTCCCATAAATTTGAAGATACTTTTATTTAATGTACTTTGTTTAGCCATGGTAACCCTCCAAAAAAGCCTGCCACTGCTCTTCAGATACATGAAAGTTTGAATATTTATTGGACTCTTTAGTTATCGAGCGTTTAAGGCGGTCAATGTTAGACCGCATCCAGTCTTGGTGAGGCTCTTTTTGTTCGCATTTGTCAAAATCAATGACCCAAACTTTGTGCTGATTATCTATCATAATGTTATGGCAATTTAGGTCGGAGTGATAAATGCCGTTGTTATGAAAGCGTTTTATTACAGTGCCTATTTCATTCCAGTCAATCTCAGGTGATCGATGACTTTTGATAATATCAAATAAATCCTGTGCGTCTTTGATTGTCTCGGTCAATAGTTCAGCTTGATAGAAACCGTATTTAACCGTGAGAGCGCCGCCAATAGGTCGGGGGACAGGAAGAGATAGATTATTCATTTTTTCTAGTAAGCTAAGTTCAAGCCAAGGGCGTGTTTTTTCTAATCCAGTGAATAGAAATCGGCTTTTATTAAATTTTGCGATAAGTCCACCTCGACGATAACGTCGAATGACAAACTGTCCAAATTGACTGTTGATAAACCAGACAGCACCACGGCCATTTCCGGTACCGTGCAATGCTTGTTGTGACTGCCAGAATTCTGGGTCAAACCAAGCTGCTGATAGCGGTAATGTTTGGTCGCTTTTTAATAGTGTCGTATCAGGTGATATGTTGATGGTTTGTGGCATGTTACTCGCTTTATCAAGGTGTTCTTTGTAATGTCTACAAATTTGGACACATTCAAGGGTGTCTATTCTATAATACTTGCTGAGTTTAAGCAGCCCTAGAGGAAGACATGCAACAAGAGAATATTCAACATTTGGCCGTGGTTCGATTATCAGCATTGGGTGACGTGTGTCACGCAATGGCAGTAGTGCAGTCTATTATGAAGCGTTATCCATCTATCCAAGTGACTTGGATAACTTCTCCGTTAGAGGCAAATTTAGTGCGTTTGCTCGATGGTGTGCAAGTGGTTGTATATGATAAAAAAAGCGGTTTTTCTGGATTGTTGGCGCTGCGTTCTCTATTAAGTAGTCAAAAGTTTGATGTGTTGCTGCATTTTCAGTGGTCTTTTAGGGCGAGTGTAGTTTCTCGTCTGATTAAAGCAAAAAGACGCATTGGTTTTGCTTTGTCTCATTCTCGTGAAAAACAACATTGGTTTGTTAATGAGTACGCGCCTGAGCCTAAAGGTGAGCACGTTCTCGATTCTTTTTTATCTATTGCCAGTGTGTTGGGGGTTTCAGAGCCTACATTGCCTTGTGAGTTAATCTTGCCAGAACCAGACCTTGGTCTGCCGGATCATTATGTGGTTATTAACCCATCGGCTTCCAAGGAGGATCGTAACTGGACGGTTGAGGGCTATCAGGCGATCATTGAACGATTGTTAGTGAAGGGTATATGTCCTGTTATCACTGGCGGCCCTTCAGATAGAGAGGTGGCTTTTGCAAAGCAAATTATTGCAAACCGAGCTGAGCAGGTTATTAATCTGGTGGGGAAGACCCAGCTGAATGTAATGTTGGCTGTTTTAAAGGGGGCGTCGCTGGTAATTAGTCCTGATACTGGGCCTGCTCATATGGCAACTCTAGTTGGCACGCCTGTTCTTGGTTTGTACGCTCATTCGAATCCGCAGAGAACAGGGCCATATCGTGATTTAGATAAAGTGCAGAGTGTGTACGAGGAGCTAGTTGTGAAGGAGTATCAAAAGCCTGTCGCAGAGCTGCCTTGGTCAACACGTGTGCATGACCCTAAGGCCATGCAGCACATCCGTGTTGAATCGGTTTTAGCTATGCTGGATACGCTTATTTAGCGAGTCTATTTAGAATGACTATTTAGACAAAGACTGCTCAGCAAGCTTAAGATCTAGCGTCGCCTTTAACAGCTTGTAAAGCTGGATAGAGGCGTCAATTTCTTCTTTTCGGTTAGTTAAACTTTCGATGTTTAAACCAAGCGGAACGCCAAGAGGTAGCGCGGTTTCAATAATTTGTTCTAACGCATTACGGCAGATTTTAATGGACTCTTCTAGTGGTGCTTTAGCATCTAAAATGCGGTGCTTTGTTGCATCCGGCACGGAAATCCCCAACCACTCCATGAATTCAAGTGTTTTTGCACTGCCACATGGTGTGAATGTTAAAATAATGCGCTTAGGTGTTTCGCCCTTTTCTTTGCAAGTTCTCGCGTAGCGGCTGATTAAGTCAGCGGTCGCTTGGTGGTTGTAAACGGCTTGTGAAATAAAGAACTCACAACCTGATTCAGATTTTTTTAACAGGCGTAAATGCTCGTCGCCTTTTTTTGCATGACGTTCTGCAATGGTCACGCCGCCAAGATTAAAATCATGAGGTGATGCTTTTAGGGTTTCATAAGCTTGCGGCAATGGTAGCTTGATATCACCATTTGAAGAAGGTGAGCCAACCAATACTAAATCACGAATACCGTACTGTTCCCACGCCTCAGTTAGCCAGCCTGAAAACTCCTCTGAGCTACGGGATGAAACAGATTTGTAGGTAATTACCGGCTTGCCTGATTGCTGATGAAGGCGCTTTGACCAAGCTCGTGGGTCGTGAGTTTCCATGAAAGGAAAAGGGCGTGGCTTGTCAATTCGGCTAGTTTCGTCTTGAATGTCATAAACGATTAAACCATCGACGTCGATATTATCAAGGCGCTCAAGCAGTTTTTGGCTTACTTGTTCTAGCTGTACTTCTTCAAGAGAGGATTTTGGTGGTGTTGTACCAATGAAGTAAACACCTCGACTAGGATCTTGAAACTTTGTTGCTAATTCCGATTTCATAATGTCACACTCTAATTAGACGAGGCAGAGAATGTCGGTCTGCGTCTCGGGATGTTTGTTAGTTGGTGTTATTCTAACAGTGAAATGTATTCAAGGCTTTGTGTTGAAGGTGAATAATATTATTGATGAAGTGAGGGGCGCTAATCTTATAGTGAGATAAATTATGTCAAATATAGAATTAAAAGGCCTTTCTGAGGTGACGTCTTCTAGCCTGCCACCAGTCCATAATTGGAAACCGCCATTTTGTGGTGATATGGATATGGTGATTAAAGCGAACGGTGAGTGGTTTCATGAAGGCGGTAAGATTAAACGCTCTGCAATGGTGGCCATGTTTAGCCGAATATTGTGGTTTGAAAATGGCGAGCACTTTTTAGTGACGCCTGTTGAGAAAGTTAGAATTCAAGTTGAAGATGCTCCTTTTCTTATTACTCGTTGGCAATGGATAGAGACAGAACGTGGTAGAGCGATAGAATTTGCAACGTTAACTGACGATGTTCTGGTGCTTGGTGTTGATTGCGATCTTTGGATGGACTGGTATAAGGAAGAAGAGCGGCCTTATGTTTCAATGCGTTATGGTATGAAGGCTTTGGTAGGACGAAATGTGTTTTATGGTATTGCCGAAAGCCTTGAGCAGGTCGAGGCACCGAAAGGCATTGGTATGGGGATAATAAGTGCCGGTAAAAGCTATCTTTTAATGCAAGATGCATAACGAAATTGAGCCTGTCTAGGTTATAATGCGCGAATTAGACGTGACGCTTTGTTTGCGTAGTATTTTAGTTTTGAAGGGGTGTTTGTTTGTTATTCGAAGAATTTGGTTTTGATAATCGCATTTTAAAGTCCATTGGCCACTTGGGGTTTGATGAGGCAACTGAGATTCAAGCTCGTGCTATTCCAGAGGCAATGGCTGGTAGAGATTTGTTAGCGTCGTCAAAAACAGGTTCGGGAAAAACACTTGCCTATCTTTTGCCTGCGTTGCATCGAGTTTACAAGAAAAAAGCCTTGTCTAAGCGTGATCCGCGAGTGGTGATTTTGGTGCCAACTCGCGAATTGGCAAAACAGGTTTTTGGTCAACTGCGTCTTTTGTTGGCGGCTAGCCGTTTTACCTCAATTCTTATTCAAGGCGGCGAGAACTTTAACGATCAACATAAATCTTTGCAAAAAGATCCACATTTTATCGTGGCAACACCGGGTCGTTTAGTTGACCACTTAAAGCAGCGTCATGTTTTTCTTGAAGGGCTTGAGCTGCTTATTTTGGATGAAGCTGATCGTATGTTGGATTTAGGCTTTGCTGATGCCATGCGAGCTATTAACTCGGCAGCAAGCCATCGTCAGCGCCAAACTTTATTCTTTTCCGCGACGCTTGATAATACCGAAATCAGCGAAATTGCTGGCGAGCTATTGCGAGAACCTTCGCGAGTCGCTATTGGTCAAGGTTTTGATGAGCACACAGATATTTCTCAGCATGTTTTGCTTTGTGATCATCTGGATCATAAAGAAGCCCTGCTGAAACACTTATTAGTGGGGCAAACCATTAAACAAGCCATTGTTTTTACGGCAACGAAAAGTGACACGGTGCGTTTATCTGAGATTATTGCGGGTTGGGGATTAAGCACTCAAGCTTTGAACGGTAACTTGTCTCAAAGCGCTCGTAATAAAACCATGGAAAGCTTCGCGAAAGGGCTGTTTGATGTATTGGTAAGTACAGATGTTGCTTCTCGTGGCTTGGATATTGCTAGCGTGTCCCATGTTTTTAACTTTGATTTACCAAAGCAAGCGGAAGAATTTGTGCATCGAACGGGTCGTACTGGCCGCGCTGGTTTTAAAGGTGATGCTTATTCTTTGGTTGGCCCGAAAGACTGGGTGAACTTCAAAGCGATAGAGGTATTTTTACAAAAGACATTTACAACAGAATCTATTGAAGGGCTTGAACCGAAGTTTAAAGGTCTGCTTCCTCCTAAACCTGCTCGTCAAGAAACTAAAAAAGGCAGCACGAAAGCACCAACTAAGGCGCCTAAGAAGACAAATAAAAAGCCGGCAGGTAAAGCACGTTTCCATGACAATCAACAAGATGGCTTTGATGCGTTTAAATTGCCGCCTAAGCGTTTTGTTACGCCAGATAATGTTGGCGATGAAGATGAGTAGTAGCAGCTAGTTTTTTGTTAATTTATCCAAAGAGTTAGATTTTATTAATTGACAGATGAGCTATATTCACGATATTGATTAAGTAAGGTGCAAATTGGTCTTTTATTAAGTCTCAGTCTTTCAAAAAATTGTAAGGTGAGTCGTGACTTTGAAGGAATGTACCTTCATTTACTTTCTTATCTATTGGAGATGAGCTTATTAATCGTTTACCCCCATTAAATTCATTAAAGTGTTTTGAGTCTGCCGCTCGTCATGGCAGCTTCAATAAAGCAGCCAAGGAATTGTCTGTAACACCTTCTGCGATTAGTCATCAAATCAAAGGTCTGGAAAGCTTTCTAGGCCTTGAATTGTTTCGCCGTACTAAACGTAAAGTGATCTTAACGGAAGCTGGGGAGTCTTATCTAAAGCCAATAAAAAGTATTTTTGAGCAATTAGAAAATGCGACTTCAGAGCTTAAGAGCAAGCAAAAATCAGGTTCGCTTCGTTTGGCCGTTGCTCCAGCTTTCCTGACTCGCTGGCTAATGCCAAGAATGGAGCGTTTCCAAGAGCGCTATCCTGATATTCAGATTGAAATCAGCTCTTCAACGGGTTTAATTGATTTTTCCGCCAATGATATAGATATGGCCGTATATTTTGGTAGCGGAGATTGGGATGATGTTGAAGCATATTATTTGCGTCCTGCCCGACTTGCTCCAGTATGTAATCCTCGTTTGATTAAGCCAGAGCAGCCTATTGTTAAGCCTGAAGATATGCGTTTTTACCCGTTATTACATGTTACTAAGCGAAAAGATGAGTGGCATGACTGGTTGCAGCAACATGATCTTGATCCTAAGTTATTCCGTCGTGGTTTGATGTTTTCTAGTGGCTCACTTACTGCGGGTGCGGCCGCTCAAGGTTTGGGTATTTCATTAACCGATCCAGAGCTTATTATGCCTGAGATAGAAGCTGGCACGCTGAAAGTTTTATTCAATCAGCATTTGATTACCAATCGGTCTTTTTACTTGGTTTATGAAAAGCGCCGTTCTGTAACCTCTGCAATGTCTGCCTTTAAAGAATGGATAATTGAAGAAATGGTTGGCAATAAAAATACCTAGATGTATTTTGAGCTAAAAAATTGTTAAAAACATAAATGAGAACTTGTATATGAGTACAGCGTTAACGGTAAATAGCTATTTTAATGATCAAGTGAAATCCATTGCATTGAATAATACGGAAGGGACATCAACCGTTGGTGTTATGGCGGTTGGTGAGTACGAGTTTGGCACGAGTCAGCGAGAGTATATGACGGTTGTGTCTGGTGCTTTAACTGTTAAGTTGCCTACAGAAGATGATTGGAAAACCTTCGTTAAAGGCGATACTTTCATTGTTGAAGCGAACCAGACTTTCCAATTGAAAGTAGCTGAAATGACTGCTTACCTTTGTCGTTACGAGTGATATTGCAGTCTTAAAATTGTGGTATGCGAATTATAAAAAAAGGGCTGAATTTCAGCCCTTTTTTGTTGGATCTAATCTAATTATTTATCCGCCGACTACGTTGACGAGTAGGGTGACTTTATCTCCAGGTTGAACGTATTTCTTACCACCAACCTTTGGATTCCAATCTCGAATATCATTCACCGATACATTGAATTTATTAGCAACGACGGCTAGAGACTCACCAGAGCGAATAGTGTAGACCACTTTTTTCATTACGCTTCGGGTGCTGTTTTCTGACTGCTTAGGTTCTAACCATACAACAAGCTTCTTGCCTGGAATCAGCGGGTCTGCAAGTCCCATATTGTTCCATCGGGCTAATGTTTTACTGTCCGTACCGTATTTATTTGAGATTAACCATAAACTGTCGCCAGAATTAACTGTGTAGTTTATTTTTATACGGTTACGGTTTGGTGCATGAGATTGTTTGGCTAATAAGCGCTGATGAGAGCTTAGTGTGTAGCTTTCTATATCATTGCCAGCAACTGGGATCATTAACTCTTGTCCAACACGAATCATGGTCGAGGATATTTTATTTACGTCCTGTAGGACATTGACCGTGGTGTTGTGCTGTTTTGCAACAAGAAGTAAGTTGTCGCCAGCTTTTACTGTGTAACGAACCCAAGTAACTCGTTCTTTGCTAGGTATCTCTGCTAGTTTGGTTCTAAATTGTTTTGCTTTAGAGACGGGCATAAGTAATCTGTGCGGCCCATCTGGTGAAGTTGCCCACTGGTTGAAGCCGGGGTTTAGTAAATAGACTTCATCAATGCTCACATTAGCCATTTCCGCTGCTTGGGCTAGATCGAGTTGTCCGCCGATATTGACGACATCGAAATATGGTTTGTTAGGAATGAAGTAGGTTGAGTAATTATATTTTTCAGGATTTTTGATTATTTTTGCTAGGGCAATCAATTTCGGAACGTAAGCTCGAGTTTCTTTAGGGAGGTCTAAAGACCAAAAATCCGTCGGTTTGCCAGCTTTTTTGTTTTTTCTGATGGCTCTTAGTACTGTCCCTTCTCCAGAGTTATAAGATGCTAGCGCGTGAAGCCAATCGCCATCGAACATTTTATGCAGTCGAGTTAAGTAAGCAATAGCTGCTTGTGTTGAACCAATAATGTCTCGGCGACCGTCATACCACCATGTTTGGTCTAGTCCATACATTTGTCCAGTAGAAGGGATGAACTGCCAAGGGCCAGAGGCGCGGCCATGGCTGTAACCAAAAGGATCAAAGCCACTTTCGACGATGGGTAATAACGCGATTTCAGTTGGTATTCCTGCTTTTTCTAGCTCATCGACAATGTAATATAAGTAGCGTTCACCGCGTTTTGATACTCTGTCGAGGTACGAGGGGTGAGAGCTAAACCAGCGTAACTGAGAAGACAGTCGTGGTCTGTCTATGTCTAGGTCTAATTGAAATCCTGTGCGGACTCTTTCCCAGATATCTTCTGGTGCTTTTGGCTTGCTTGTCGCTATAAGGGGTTCTTCTGTGGGAGCTGTGTCTTCCGTTGCAGAGTCAACTGGAGGAACTGTGTCAATGAAGCCTAGTTGTTCGGTATCTGCTTCAACAATATCAGTATCTTCCGTCGATTCTATTATATCTGAGGAAGTGTTGTTCCTTTCTACTTTCGAAGCGGTTTGGCATGCACTTAGTGCTAGGCTGGCGAGGCAAACCCATAAAAATTTATATATCATGTAGGTCACAAAATTGAGTAAAGTTTCGACATTTTAAGGTTGTAGCGCAATAGGTCAACTAAAACTATCTTTGGCGCGTCTCACTTGGCTGAATGCAGCAATAGAATTTTCTGCTGGAATTTCGTTAAGTTGTTGTGCTGCTTGAACTTTAATGGCCTCTATATGGCTTCTTAAGAATGGGTTAGTTTTTTTCTCTAAGCTGAGTTTTGTTGGCAAGGTTGGCTTTTCTTCTGCGCGTAGTTTTTTACACGTATTATTGCTTTCTATTAGGTCTTTGTTATTGGGTTCAACAGAAAGTGCAAAGCGGTAGTTGGCTAGAGTGTATTCGTGGGTGCCATAAATTAGCGTATCATCTGGCAAGTCTGAGATCTTTGTCATAGCCGTTAGCATTTGTTCAGGTGTGCCTTCCATTATGCGACCACATCCACCTTTAAATAGCGTGTCGCCGCTAAACAAAATGGGCGTTTCTTGTTTTGAAAAATAACACAAATGATCAAGAGTGTGCCCTGGTGTTGCTATGACTGTAAATATTTTTGAAAAGATTTGAACTTGGTCATTATCATCGACAGGATGAGTGACGAGTTCTGTAAGGTGCTCAGGTCCATGTACGGGGCAATTTGAGTGCTGTTTTAGTTCAGCGACTCCGCCCGTGTGATCTTTATGGTGGTGAGTAATTAAAATGCCTGTTAAGGTCTTTTTGTATTCGCGGCAGTAGTTCAAAACAACATCTGCTTTACCTGGGTCCACAGCCCAAATACCCGAACTATCTTTATCTTGGATTATCCAGATATAATTGTCATTAAAGGCGGGAAGCGGAAAGATAGTCATAAAGTGTCTACTTTTAAAGGGTTATTGTGTTTTATATGACGCGCCAAGAAAAATAATAAAAAGACACAGTCATACCGTTTTAAATAGAGAATTCATTGTATGTTGGATGATCAATCAAGACAATTTTTTCAAAATTGGTACAAAAGTAACCTAGGCGATAGCCTGTTGCAATTAGAGTTGAGTGAGATAACCTCTGAGCTTGATTCTGCAGTAGGTTATTATTTAGTGAGTCAGTCGCCTCTTAGAGATTTTTCTCTGAAGAATCATCGTTTACGCGAAAGTATTTTAATTGCGCCTGTTTTAGAGTTTGGTGCTCCTGGTAATACTATTGTCGCTAGGGCAAGTGAGCTACCTTTCGAGGCGGATGGTGTGGATGTGCATGTTTTTCATCATACGTTAGATATTTCTGCCACACCCCATGATGACCTAAGGGAGGCTGCAAGGACTTTATTACCAAGTGGGAAGCTAGTTATTATTGGCTTTAACCCTTGGAGCTTGTGGGGGTGTCGTCGCCTATTTTCTAAGAAAGTTAAAGCGCCTTGGTGTGGGCATTTTATTGCTCATCAGCGTTTAGAAGACTGGCTAAAAGTAGCTGGTTTAACATTAGAATCAAAACGTTTTGTTTTTTATGAACCGCCGCTTCAGAGTAGTAAGTGGCGTTCGCGCTTTGCCTGGATTGATAAAATGTTTAGGCCTCTCAAGCTGCCATTTAGTGGTGTGTATGTGATGACTGCAACCAAACAAGTAAGGCGTTTTATTCCATTAAAACCTCGTTGGTCAGGGGCTCGAGTTAGAGTGCCGCCATTATCAAAGCCAACAGCAAAAGAGATGAAAGAGTGAAGAAGGTAATAATGTACACAGATGGTGCTTGTAAGGGTAATCCTGGCATCGGTGGTTGGGGAGCTTGGCTTACTTTTGGAGAGCATGAGAAGCACTTATGTGGTGGGGAGCATGATACAACCAACAATCGAATGGAGCTTATGGGGGCTATAGAAGGCCTTCGAGCGTTGAAAGAAAAATGCTCAGTAACACTTTATACCGATTCCTCTTATGTACAGAAGGGGATTACTGAGTGGTTAGCAGGTTGGAAGCGAAAAGGTTGGATGACGGCATCTAAGCAGCCTGTAAAAAATAAAGACCTCTGGCAAGCTTTAGATGAGCAGTGTCAGCATCATGAAGTCACTTGGAAGTGGGTGAAAGGCCACGCTGGTATAGAAGGTAACGAAATTGCTGACCAATTGGCGAATAAAGGTATTGATGAATTAAGGGCTGCATCATGAGACAGGTAGTGCTTGATACGGAAACAACGGGTATTGATCCAAAGCAAGGCCATCGTATTATTGAGATTGGTTGCGTGGAGATGATTGGTCGTAAGCTAACTAAGCGACATTTTCATGTTTACATCAATCCTGATAGAGAAGTGGAAGAAGAAGCCTTTCGGGTTCACGGAATCAGTAATGAGTTTCTGGCAGATAAACCACGTTTCCATGAAATTGCCCAAGAGTTTTTCGATTTTATAAAAGGCGCCGAACTAATTATTCACAACGCGCCTTTTGATATTGGCTTTATGGATCATGAGTTTGCCCGTATTGGCGGTTATCCGAAAACGGCAGAGGTTTGTGGTGTTTTTGATAGTTTGGTTTATGCCCGTAAAAAGCATCCAGGGCAGAAGAATAACCTAGATATTTTGTGTAGACGTTATGGTATTGATAACTCACACCGTGAATTGCACGGCGCTCTTTTAGACTCAGAAATTCTTGCTGACGTTTATTTGTTGATGACGGGTGGGCAGACCAGCCTTGGCTTGGCTAATAACTCTGATTCAGAGTCCAAAGAGGAGGGTGGGGTTGAAGAAATCCGCCGATTCTCTAAAGATCGTCCAGCATTGAAGGTTATTAGGGCGAGTGAAGATGAGCTAAAAGTCCATGAGGAGCGCTTGGATTTGATTGATAAAAAATCAGGTCAGTCGTTGTGGCGGATTAAGCATTAGTTTAGCAATATTAATACGACGAATTTATAAAGTAATAAGCAAAAAAATGCCCTCCTAGAAGAGGGCATTTTTATGTGTATTGAGTAGTCGTGTCTTATAAGAAGTAGGTGACACAAAGCCCGCCGACAACGCTAAGTACAACTGTATAAGGTAGGGCCATCCAAACCATCTTGCCGTAAGACAGGCGCAACAGAGGGGCGATCGCAGAAGTTAGCAAGAATAAAAATGCAGCTTGTCCATTTGGTGTTGCTACACTTGGCAGGTTTGTGCCCGTGTTGATAGCAACTGCAAGCGTATTAAAATGTTCACGGGTAATAGTGCCTGCATCAAGCGCTGCTTTTACTTCACTAATATAAACGGTTGCAACAAATACGTTATCGCTGATTGCGGATAAAATACCGTTAGCAATAAAGAACATAATGGGCTGAGAGTCTGTTGGCATATGCAGCACAATATCAATAATTGGCTGGAATAGGTGTTGCTCATGTATCACAGACACAATGGTGAAAAACACAACTAGTAATGCTGTAAAAGGCAGAGCTTCTTCAAATGCGTGGCCTATTTGGTGCTCATCAGTAATGCCGTTGAACGCAGTTAGTAGAACAATAACCATAAGCCCAACTAAACCAACTTCAGCAATATGGAATGCCAAAGATAAGATGAGCACAACAGCAACAATGCCTTGAATGATTAATTTAGCTTTATGTTTGTTGGTTTGTTTTTGGCTCTCTTCTTTTTCGAAATTATTCAGAATGTCTCGTACTGTATCAGGTAGTTGTGCGCCATAGTCAAACCACGCTGTTTTTTCTAGTATTACGACGGTTAATAAACCACAGGCTAAAACGGGCATTGATACAGGAGCGACATAGAGGAAGAACTCAATAAAATCCCAGCCTGCTACTTTGGCGATTAATAAGTTTTGTGGTTCGCCAACCAGTGTCGATACACCACCAAGAGCAGTACCTACAGCGCCATGCATTAACAAATCTCGTAAAAACGAGCGAAACTCATTTAGATCTTCGGTATTTATCGGCAGGATAGAGTCGTCTTTTGCATGGTCGTGGTTTTTATTAGAACTTTGGCCAGAAGCTGCTTTGTGGTAAACCGAATAAAACCCAACTCCAACACTTATCAGAACGGCAGTGACAGTTAAAGCATCCAAAAAGGCGGAAAGTAGAGCAGCAGAAAAACTAAAAATTAATGAAATGACTATTTTAGATTTTACTCTGACTAATAGCTTGTTAAAAATAAACAGTAGCATATCTTTCATAAAGTATATGCCAGCGACCATAAACATAAGCAGTAAAATCACATCGAAATTTTTATTTACTTCATGATAAACACCATCTGAGCTGGTCAGTCCTAGTAGGACGGCCTGAATAGCAATTAACCCACCGGGTTGAAGGGGGTAACATTTCAGAGCCATAGCGAGGGTGAATATGAATTCAATGATAAACAACCAACCAGTAATAAAAGGTCCTAACGTAATCACGGCAATAGGGTTGATGATAAGAAATGCGATCACGGCTTGTTTGTACCAGAGGGGGGATGCCCCAAGGAAATTGTTGCCAAGCGCATGTGATAAAGAGGTTTTCATTTATTGCTCCTTTCGGGAAAGCATTAACTTGTTGGCAAGGTATTACGATGTTTTTAAGTTAGACGATAATAAGGGATAAAGAAAACAGTATCTATAGTGATTAATGAGTTATAGATATTGCTATTTATAAAAATAGCCCCACTATCTCAAGAAGTTATGATTATTTAGAGGAAAAGATGTTGGAATTTTTAACTGATTACGTGGGTTTTTTATTAAAATTAGTAAGTGTTGCCTTGGTTATAGGTTTTCTTTTAGCGGCTTTATCTAGTGGAAAGCGCAAATCGCAGCCAGGTAGTTTGTCTGTTACTAAGTTAAATGAAAGCTATGATGCTATGAAAGCTGAACTAGATCATCAATTGTTGGATAAAAAAGTTCTAAAGAGTTTGGCAAAAGAAAAAAAGAAAAAAGAAAAGTTAGAAAAAAAAGCGTTGAAAAAAGCGCCTAAGGAAACCGAGGAAGTTGCTAAAAAGCGTCTTTATGTCTTGGATTTTGATGGTGATATAAAAGCTTCTGCAGTTGAAACGATGCGAGAAGAAATTACGGCAATTTTAAGCGTTGCTAAACCGCAGGATGAAGTGGTTGTTCGTCTGGAAAGTGGTGGCGGTGTAGTGCATGGGTATGGTTTGGCTGCTTCTCAGTTGCAGCGTATTCGGGAAGCAAATATCCCATTAACAATTTGTGTAGATAAAGTTGCTGCCAGTGGTGGTTACATGATGGCGTGTGTCGCCGATAAAATTATTGCAGCACCGTTTGCGATTCTTGGTTCGATTGGTGTGGTTGCGCAAGTTCCTAACGTACATAGATTGCTTGATAAGAGTTTGATTGATGTTGAGCTGCATACCGCAGGGAAATATAAGCGCACCTTAACTATGTTGGGTGTAAATACCGATGAAGGACGTGAAAAATTTAAACAAGATTTAGAAGACACACACGGTTTGTTTAAACGCTTTGTGTCTAGCCAGCGCCCGCAATTGGATATCGAAGATATTGCTACTGGTGACACTTGGTATGGGTCAGAAGCCATAGAGAATAAGTTGATTGATGTGGTGATGACCAGTGATGCTTATTTGGTTTCTCATTATGAAAATGCAGACGTAATACAAGTGACTTATAAGCAACCAAAAGGTATGGCTGAACGTCTTGGTCTGTCATTCTTTTCGGCTTTGGAACAAAAGGCTGTATCCTGGGTTGGAAAAATAACGCAGTCTCGTGGTTATTAATTAGTAATCTTGAAAAGCTACTTTGTCATAAAAAAGAAAGCTTTTAAAAAAGAATTGAAAAAAGAGTGGTATGCGATGCATGCCACTCTTTTTTTTGTGTTTGCTGTTCTACCTGTTTGTTAGTTCGTTTGTGCTTTGCAGAGAATCGTAAGTTAGGCTTTTCCCTGTTTCGGGTGCTACTGATTGTGTAGCAATTTTCTCTATTGCGTCTTCTAACTCAATTGGCTCGAAATATATTAATGTGCCAATCGTGGGATGGTCTAGATAGTTTACTTTTTTGCTGGCTGTTTTATTACTTTGATTTAGCTTCAATACCAATGCAGGCTCGAACTCTTTGAAATCAGGTTGGTTTTTTGTCTGTGAAAATATTGATGAGCTTCCATCATGTTCGCTGTTTTGAATGGGATCAGGTTGAGTGAAACTGTCAAACAGATAGTGTTTATATTGGATGTCTGACTCTAAGTAACGCCCAAGTTTAATGGCGATGTTGCCAGTTAGTTCTGGGTAGCCATCTTTCTCTTGTTCACTATAGAAGGATTTCCTGATGGTGTCTCCTGGGTATCTGAAAATGAGAGTCCATTTTTTGTTGGCTAATATTGTGACGTTTTTACCTAACCTTGCTTCGACGTTTCCGAAAGGTGTGGATTGCGCATTGTTGTTGTCGTCGGTGCTTTTTTCATCACCTGTTAGGCGAATAAGGTTGTCTGTCGAAAGAATGCTTTTGTAATTTACTTGCTCGCTAGTTAGAGCGTCTGGCCATTGGAATATCACCATGTAGCCTTCATAGGCTCTAGCTGTATCGGGGTTGATTTGCTCATCAGCAGCAAAAATTTGAGTGCTGAGTAGATTTAGGGATAGAAAAATAGCAATCAGGGATTTCAATGTAATAATTCCAAAGTCATTGTCGTTTGTTGGAAGCGCTCTTCCGCGCTATTCATTGGAGCTAAAAATTTCAACGTATCAGAGCCAACCAGTTTGTAGGTATCGGGTTTCGTTTGGATGAGTCGAATAAGCTTCATCGGGTCGACTGGTGTTTTGCTGTTAAAGAAGATTTTACCTTCTTTTGCATTGGCTTCAATTTTATTAATACCAAGGCTTTCCGCTTTAAGTTTTAGTTCTGTTTGACGGAATAAGTTTTTTGTTGCGTCAGGCAGTAGTCCAAAGCGGTCAATCATTTCCACTTGAAGATCTTTTAGTTCGTCGCTGCTTTTTGCGCTGGCAATACGTTTATACAGAATCAAGCGTGAATGTACATCACCTAAATAATCTTCTGGAATGAGTGCGGATACTCGCAAGTTTACTTCGGTTTGCGCAGGAGACGTAATATCTATATCGGGAGACTCACCATTTTTGAGGGATTTTACTGCTCTGTCTAGCATGTCCATAAATAGCGAGAAACCAACGTGTTCAATGTGTCCACTTTGACCGTCGCCTAATAGTTCGCCGGTGCCACGGATTTCTAAATCGTGAGTTGCTAACGTGAATCCTGCGCCAAGTTTGTCAGCAAGCATGATGGCTTCAAGGCGTTTTTCTGCATCGCCTGTGACTTTACGATCATTTGGAGTCAGTAAATATGCATAAGCCTGATGGTGAGATCGACCAACACGGCCTCGCAATTGGTGTAGTTGTGCTAAACCAAATTTATCGGCTCGCTCAATGATAATCGTGTTGGCGTTTGGTATGTCGATGCCAGTTTCTATAATGGTAGAGCAGACGAGTACGTTGGCTCTTTTGTGGTAAAAGTCAGACATGACTTGTTCCAGCTCTCTTTCGCGCATCTGACCGTGACCAACAATAACGCGAGCTTCTGGGATTAATTCCTCCAACTCTTCCGCCGCTTTTTGGATGGTTTGTACTTCATTATGTAAGTAATAAACCTGCCCGCCACGATGCAGCTCGCGCAAAATGGCTTCTTTGATTTGATGCTCGTCTTTTTGTTTTACAAAGGTTTTTACAGATAAGCGTTTGGCTGGTGGTGTGGCAATAATGGATAAATCACGAATACCAGACAAAGACATGTTTAGTGTTCGAGGAATTGGTGTGGCGGTTAAAGTTAATATATCAACTTCTGCTCGTAGGGCTTTAAATTGCTCTTTTTGCTTCACACCAAAACGATGCTCTTCATCGATAATAACCAGTCCCAAATTGGCAAACTTAACATCACTTTGGATGAGTTTATGGGTGCCAACAACAATGTCTGCTTTGCCAGATTCTAGTCGATCGATTGATGTATTGGATTGTTTGCCTGAGCGGAAACGAGATAATAGTTCGATCTCTACTGGCCAGTCGGCAAAACGGTCGCAAAAATTTTCATAGTGCTGTTGAGCTAGTAGTGTGGTTGGGACAAGAACGGCCACTTGTTTTCCGTCTTGAACGGCTAGGAAGGCTGCTCTCATGGCGACTTCTGTTTTGCCAAATCCCACATCGCCACAGACCAAGCGATCCATTGGCTTTTTAGTAGACATATCGGCCATGACTGCATCGATTGCCATTTGCTGATCGGGTGTTTCTTCAAACGGGAAGCCTGCAGAGAATAATTCGTATTGATCATCTGGCTTGGCGAAAGCATAACCAACTCGTGCCTCGCGTTGCGCGTATATTTCTAGTAGTTCTGCCGCTGTGTCGCGGGCTTTTTCTGCTGCTTTTTGTTTGGCGACACTCCATTTGTCAGTACCAAGTTTATGCAGTGGTGCGGTATCTTCATCTGCGCCTGTGTAACGAGAAATTAATTGTAATGATGAAACAGGGACATAAAGTTTTGCGTCATTGGCATAGCCTAGCGTTAGAAGTTCTGTCTCTTGTCCATCTATTTCTAAATTGGTTAGTCCAAGGTAGCGACCGACGCCGTGATCGATGTGGACAACAGGAGCATTTAATCTCAGTTCGGTGAGATTGCGGATGATCGCGTCTTCACTAATATTGCTTTGTTTATTGCGTCGACGATGCTGAGAAACGCGCTCGCCTAATATTTCACTTTCAGGAATTAGGGCTAGCTCATCATTAATTATGAAGCCGCGACCAATATTACCTTCGGTGATGGCGAGCGCCTTTGTTGATTTGGTGAAAGCTTCCCAGCCGTCCACTTGCTTAGGTTTAATGTCGTATTTTTTTAGCAGATCAAGCAGTGCTTCTCGGCGGCCCGCAGACTCTGCGACGATAAGAACTCTAGCTGTTGTTTTTGCGAGGAAGTCTTGTAGTTTGCCAAGGGGGCGCGCTGCTTTCGAATCAATTTTAACAACATCAAGGGCTTTATATGCTGGGTGATCTCCCGCTGTCGAAAAAATGATGTTTGTATATCGATTAAGTTGTGCAAAAAGCTCATCTTCTCGTAGACAAATTTCATCGGGCTTTAAAATAGGGCGCTCGATGTTGTAATTAAGTGATTCGTGGCGACTACGGAAATCAAGTTGAATGCTGGCAAACTGATCATTAAAGTTGTCTGAGCGAATGATGAGAGTATTGTCAGGTAGATAATCAAATATACTGGCGGTTTGTTCAAAGAACAAAGGTAAATAGTATTCTATGCCTGCCGGAATCAGGCCGCTGGAAATATCTTGGTAAATCGGGCTTGAAAGCGGGTTTGTCTCAAAGCGTTCTCTAAAAGCTTGGCGAAACTGCTGAATGCCCTGTGATGTGGTTGGGAATTCTTTTGCTGGAAGCATTTTGATTTCTGAAACTTTGCTTATGCTGCGTTGTGTTTCAGGGTCGAACCATCGAATGGACTCAATTTCATTGTCAAACCAGTCAATCCTAATGGGGTTTTCTGCGCCCATCGGGTAGACATCCATCAAGGCGCCACGAATGGCGTATTCGCCATGTTCGCGGACGACACTCACATTTGAGGAGCCGACATTTAAGTAGCCCGCGTTTGTTAGTTTTCTTGATAGCTGTTCAAGAGGTAGCTCCAGCCCTTCTTCTAAATGAAAACGTTGAGCATCAAGATGCTGTTTTGGGCAAAGTCGTGTTAGGCAAGAAGCAACCGTTGTTAGTACGATCGGGTTTTTCGTTTCGGAAAGTTTGGCCAGTGTTTCCAAACGCTGAGAAATGATGTCTTGGTGCGGTGAAAAGGCATCATATGGCAATGTTTCCCAGTCGCTAAATCTCAATATTTCTCTTTTGTTTTGATTTAGAAACTGTATTTCATCTTCAAGCTCATTTAATTCGGCAACAGTATTGGCCATGTAAAGAGTTGGCTGTTTATGTTGAGAGGCTATTGCTAGCAGTTGTAATGCTTTTCTGCTGCCGTCTAGGCCACTAATTAAATTCTTGAAGCCTGGCTTTAGTGTTATTGATACGGTTTCTGACATGTTGGGCTTATTGTTCTCTAGTGGCGGATAGCGTCAAGGATACAGAGTCTGCAAAACGTAATGCGTGTGGTTTTGCAACTTCAACTTTTGCAAAGGTAACATTATTTGACGTCATGCAAAGTTCCAGCAAGTCTGCGGTTAGCTTTTCGAGTAAAAGAAAGCGATTGCTTTCGGTGTGGGCTATCATTTCTTTACAGATAGTTCGGTAGTTTACCGCATTTTCAACATTATCTGTGTCATAGGCTTGAGAGGCTGGGTAATGTATCCAAGCGTTAATAACAACATCTTGTTTGTTTTGTTTTTCAGACTCATTGAATCCAATGTAGGTTCTTAGACGTAAATTTTTAATATGAATTTGAGCTTCTGGTTTGATCATAGTTGTGCTTCCGTGTTTTTGAGCCTATTCATTTATTAGGCGATATTGTGTCGTTTTCAATCATGTATGGCAACTAACTAAAGTACGTTGGATTGCACTGTTTGGATTGCCTTGCTCCATTTTAATTAATCTAACTGGCGTTGATTGGCAATGTTGCGTCGAAGCGTGTAATAAAATAACAAAAAAAAGTATTTTTTACGGCTTTACATCATGGAATAAGGATGAAGTAGTACTTTTAAGTAAAAGTTGGTGCTTAAAGACCGCCTCATGAGCTGGTCAATGGGGGGAATGATCTTTATAATACGTCGGTTTTTTGGTGAAGTGAGTTTGCGTTTTACAATTACCTTAAGGTTAGTTGTTCGTTCATGCATGTTTTCCCGGAGGGGGGTGTGAACATTACGCATTACGCTTTTTGTGTTCAATTTATTGTTGGGCAGAACATATGTATAAAATTACAAAAGGCCTAGATCTACCGATCTCAGGTGCTCCCAATCAAGTGATTGAGACGGCTGCTGCTGCTAAAACAGTTGCTGTGATTGGTCCAGACTTTCATGGAATGAAACCCACCATGCTTGTCAAGGAAGGGGACAAAGTCAAAAAAGGTCAGGTTGTCTTTACAGATAAGAAAACGGAGGGTGTTAACTATACTTCTCCTGCTTCTGGAACTGTAGCTGCTATTAACCGTGGCGCACGACGTGTATTTCAGTCGCTTGTTATTAGTGTTGAAGGTAATGAGTCCGAAACCTTCGCTGCTTATTCTGGCTCTGAACTAAAATCTTTAGAACGTAGTAAGGTTGTAGATAATCTGGTGAATTCTGGATTGTGGACATCATTCCGTACGCGTCCGTTCTCGAAAGTGCCTGAAATTGCTTCAGTGCCGAATTCCATTTTTGTTACCGCAATTGATACTAATCCGTTGGCTGCTTCTCCTGAAGTCGTGCTTGCTGATCAGGCGGAAGCATTTGCAGATGGTCTTACCGTGTTAACTCGTTTGACTGAAGGTAAGGTTTTTCTATGTAAAGCGCCTGGTGCGAAAATTCCTACAACGTCTGATGTGACAGTTGAAGAGTTCTCTGGTGTGCACCCTGCTGGTCTAGCTGGTACGCACATTCATTTCCTTGATCCAGTCAGCGACAAGAAAACAGTTTGGTCTATTAATTACCAAGATGTTGTTGCTATCGGCAAACTTTTTGTTACTGGTGAGCTTAGTGTTGAGCGGGTTATCGCTGTGGCTGGCCCACAGGTTAAAAAGCCTCGCTTAGTTCGTACTCAAGTTGGTGCAAGCTTAGATGATCTGTTGGCAGGTGAATTAGCAGAAGGTGATAACCGAGTTATCTCTGGTTCTGTTCTTTCTGGTCGTAACGCTTTTGGGCCTTTTGCTTTCTTGGGGCGCTACCACAATCAAGTATCTGTATTGCTTGAAGGTCGTGAGCGTCAAATGATGCATTATCTTCGTGCTGGTGTAGAAAAACATTCTATTATGAATGTGTTCTTGTCTAAGCTTACTGGTAAGAAATCATTTGATATGACAACGACGACAAATGGTAGTGATCGTACCATGTTGCCTCTTGGTAATTTTGAGCGCGTTATGCCGCTTGATATTTTGCCAACACAATTGCTACGTGCGTTGGTTGTGAATGATACGGAGCAAGCTCAAAAGCTTGGTGCACTTGAGTTGGATGATGAAGATTTGGCTTTGTGTACTTACAGTTGCTCAGGTAAGTTCGAATATGGCCCGATCCTTCGGGATTGCCTAACTCTAATAGAGAAAGAGGGTTAATTCATGGGGCTTAGAAAAGTACTCGATAAAATGGAACCTGAGTTTCACTCAGGTGGAAAATACGAAAAGTGGTACGCGCTTTACGAAGCTGTAGATACTATTTTTTACCGCCCAAGTTCTGTGACCAAAAATGGCTCTCATGTTCGTGATGCTGTGGATATGAAGCGCATCATGATTTTGGTTTGGATGTGTACATTCCCAGCTATGTTCTTTGGTATGTATAACATTGGTTTGCAAGCCAATACTGCTATGGAAGCAATGGGAGTAGCGCCTGCTGACTCTTGGCGTCATGCCATTATTGGTAGTCTGACTAGCTATAATGCCTCAAGCATTTGGGACAATATGATTTACGGTGCAATGTACTTTTTGCCTGTTTATCTTGTTACCTTTGTTGTGGGTGGTTTTTGGGAAGTATTGTTTTCTTCTGTGCGTAAGCATGAGATAAACGAAGGCTTCTTTGTTACTTCCATTCTTTTTGCGTTGTCATTACCTGCAACCGTTCCTTTATGGCAAGTTGCCTTAGGGATTAGTTTTGGTGTTGTGTTGGCGAAAGAAGTGTTTGGTGGTACAGGTAAAAACTTCCTGAACCCTGCATTGGCTGGTCGTGCTTTCCTATTCTTTGCTTACCCAGCTTCTATGTCTGGTGATGCAGTTTGGACAGCGGTTGATGGGTTTTCTGGTGCAACAGCACTAAGTCAGCTTTCAGCTGATGGTGTTGCTGGTTTAACCGTTGCTTGGTCTGATGCATTCTTTGGCTTTATTCAAGGTTCAATGGGCGAGACTTCTACTTTAGCGATCCTAATTGGTGGTTGTGCATTGTTAGTAATGCGAATTGCTGCTTGGCGAATCGTCGCTGGCGTTATGCTGGGTATGGTACTAACCTCTGCGTTGTTTAACGTAATTGGTTCTGACACTAATCCTATGTTCGCTACGCCTTGGTATTGGCATCTTGTTTTAGGTGGTTTTGCCTTCGGTATGATGTACATGGCGACTGATCCAGTATCTGCATCAATGACGAATCGTGGTAAGTGGTTTTATGGCGCTCTGATTGGTTTGATGGTTGTACTGATTCGTGTTGTTAACCCTGCATACCCAGAGGGTATGATGTTAGCAATTCTATTCGCGAATTTGTTTGCGCCATTTATTGATCACTTTGTTGTTCAGGCGAACATTAAACGGAGGATTGCACGCAATGGCTAGTAGTAACGATAGTATTAAAAAGACCATTATAGTTGCTTTATCTTTGTGTTTGGTTTGTTCTATTTTTGTTGCAGCGGCAGCGGTAGGCCTTAAGCCTATTCAGAACACCAATAAAGATTTAGACCGTAAACGTAATATTTTATCAGCAGCTGGCATGCTTGAATCCGGTAAGTCGGTTGATGAGATTTTCGAATCGGTTGAATCTCGTGTTGTTAATTTACAAACTGGTAAATTTGCAACGCAGGAAGAGCTGCAAGCAGCAGGTATTAAAGCTGCTACCTTTGACCAAAAGTCTGCCGCGAAAGATCCTAAGCTATCTATTGCCCTTAAGGGTGAACAAGATCCAGCGGGTATTAAGCGTCGCTCAAACTTCTCAGTTGTTTATCTTGTGAAGTCTGGTGATAGAATTGATCGAATCATTCTTCCTGTGCATGGCTATGGTTTATGGTCAACTATGTATGGTTTTATGGCTTTGAAAAATGACTTCAATACAGTGATTGGTTTTGGTTTCTATGACCAAGGCGAAACACCTGGATTGGGTGGTGAAGTAGACAATCCTAATTGGAAAGCGTTGTGGAAAGGTAAAGAAATTTACAATGAGCAAGGCGAAGCTGTTATCCATCTTGTAAAAGGTGGTGTTGATAGTTCAGACCCTAAAGCTGCTTATAAAGTAGATGGTTTATCTGGAGCAACACTAACAAGTCGTGGTGTTACTCATCTTGTTCAATACTGGTTAGGTCAAGAAGGTTTTGGACCATTCTTATCGCAACTGCGTAGCGAAGGAGTTCAATAATGTCTGATGTGAAAAAAGTCCTTTTTGGGCCAATTCTTGCTAATAACCCAATTGCTTTGCAAATTTTGGGTATTTGTTCTGCATTGGCTGTAACAAGTAGTCTGAAGGTTAGTTTGGTTATGGCAATAGCCTTGACCTTAGTAACGGCTTTTTCGAGCTTCTTTATTGCGATTATTCGTAACCATATTCCAAACAGCATTCGTATCATTGTTCAGATGATTATCATTGCTTCGTTGGTAATTGTGGTTGATCAGATTTTGAAAGCGTTTGCTTTTGAAATTAGTAAGCAGCTTTCTGTATTCGTTGGTCTTATTATTACGAACTGTATCGTAATGGGGCGTGCAGAAGCGTTTGCGATGAAGAATGGTCCTGTGATGAGCTTTGTCGATGGTATTGGTAACGGTTTGGGCTACAGCGCGATGTTGATCGTTGTTGCTTTTTTCCGTGAATTGCTAGGCGCCGGTAAATTATTTGGTTTTGAGATCTTTGCCACTGTACAGAATGGTGGTTGGTACCAACCTAATGGTTTGATGTTGCTTCCACCAAGTGCGTTCTTTGTTATTGGCTTGGTTATTTGGGCTTTGCGCTCTTATAAGAAAGAGCAAGTAGAAGAGCCTGAGTTTAAGATCGCAGCGAATTCTCGTTCTCAGGAGGCGCTATAAATGGAACATTTAATAAGTCTATTTGTTAAGGCTGTTTTCGTTGAAAACATGGCGTTGGCTTTTTTCCTTGGTATGTGTACTTTTCTGGCTTTGTCCAAAAAAGTAGAAACAGCGATAGGTTTGGGTATTGCCGTTGTTGTTGTGTTGGCGATTACTGTTCCACTTAACAACTTGTTGTACCAGAATCTATTGATCGATGGTGCACTTGAGTGGGCAGGCTTGCCTGGTGTTGATCTTAGCTTCCTAGGTTTGTTGAGCTACATTGGTGTTATCGCTGCTGTCGTTCAAATTTTGGAAATGGCTTTAGATAAATACATGCCTGCGTTATACAACGCGTTGGGTGTATTTTTACCACTTATCACAGTGAACTGTGCCATCATGGGTGCTTCTTTGTTCATGGTTGAGCGTGACTATAACTTTAGTGAAAGTCTTGTTTACGGTGTAGGTGCTGGTGTTGGTTGGGCGTTAGCAATTGCTGCGCTAGCTGGTATTCGGGAGAAGCTTAAGTATTCAGATGTTCCTGCAGGTCTTCGTGGTCTTGGTATCACGTTTATTACTGTTGGTCTAATGAGCTTAGGTTTTATGTCATTTTCTGGTGTGCAGCTTTAATTGGCTGCCCATTTAGACAACCAAGAATAAGGTTTAACTAACATGGTCAACTTAGAAATTATTCTAGGTGTGGTGATGTTCACAGCTATCGTGCTTGCGTTAGTGGCAATTATCCTTGCTGCTCGTGCGCGCTTGGTAAGTACTGGGGACGTTACAATTCGCATCAATGGTGAAAAGGAAGTAACTGCACCTGCTGGTGGCAAGTTGCTTCAAACTTTGGCGAACAGTGGCATTTTTCTATCATCTGCTTGTGGCGGTGGTGGTACTTGTGCTCAGTGTAAATGTAAAGTGACTAGTGGTGGCGGTTCTATGCTTTCTACTGAGCAGTCTCACTTTACTCGTCGTGATGAAAAAGAAGGTTATCGCTTATCTTGTCAAGTTTCTGTGAAGCAAGATATGGATGTAGAGGTACCTGAAGAAGTGTTTGGTGTTAAAGCGTGGGAATGTACTGTTGAGTCAAACCCTAACTTAGCGACCTTCATTAAAGAGTTGACGTTAAAATTGCCTGAAGGCGAAAACGTTGATTTCCGTGCGGGTGGTTATGTTCAGCTTGAAGCGCCAGCGCATACTGTGTATTACAAAGATTTTGATATTGAAGAAGAGTACCGTGGTGACTGGGATAAATTTAACCTTTGGAAGTTCGTATCCAAGGTAGATGAAACCGTTATTCGTGCTTACTCAATGGCGAACTATCCTGAAGAAAAAGGCATTGTGAAGTTTAATATCCGTATTGCTTCACCGCCTCCAGGTAAAGATGATTTACCGCCAGGTCAGATGTCTTCTTATGTGTTCAGTCTTAAGCCTGGCGATAAGATAAAAGTATACGGTCCATTTGGTGAGTTCTTTGCCAAAGATACTGATGCTGAAATGGTGTTTGTTGGTGGTGGTGCTGGTATGGCGCCAATGCGTTCACACATCTTTGATCAGCTTAAGCGTTTGAATTCGAAACGTAAGATTTCATTCTGGTACGGTGCTCGTAGCGTACGTGAAGCCTTCTATTCTGAGGAATACGATAAGCTTCAAGAAGAGAATGACAACTTCGAATGGCATTTGGCGCTTTCTGATCCTCAGCCTGAAGATAACTGGGAAGGTAAAACTGGCTTTATTCATAACGTTCTTTATGAAAGTTATCTAAAAGACCATCCTGCTCCAGAAGATTGTGAGTTCTACATGTGTGGACCTCCAATGATGAACGCATCTGTAATTAAGATGTTAGAAGATCTAGGTGTAGAAAAAGAAAACATCCTACTTGATGATTTCGGTGGCTAGCACCTGAATAAAGACCCACCTTTAGGTGGGTCTTTATTTTATTGGCGACTAAAAAGACCTTATATGCGTAAAAAAATACTATTTTCAGCCTTCCTGCTTATCGCTATTGCGGTCGTGTACCGTCTTTCTGTTTTCACTCCTGAATTAGCTAGTTTCTCTGGCCCTACAATGGGCACAACCTATACAGTGAAGTTTTTTACTACAAAAGACGTTAATAATTCTTCGGATTTGAAGGATGATGTTGATGCTGCGCTGGTTAGAGTTAATAAACTCATGTCGACTTACGATCCTAATTCAGAGCTTTCGCTTTTTAACAAGCTGCCTGAAGGCCAATCTGCTAATGTTAGTGAAGATATGGCTTATGTTATCGATAAGGCGTTGCTTATTAGTGAAATGAGTGGCGGTGAATACGATGTTACTATCGGGCCTTTGGTTAACCTATGGGGGTTCGGACCAGGGAAGCGTGAAGATAAAGTGCCTAGTCAAGAATTGATTGATGAGGCGAAGTCGCGAGTGGGTTATCACTATTTAAAGCTTGATGGCCGTCGTTTGACCAAAGAAAAAGACATCTATGTAGATTTGTCCTCTATTGCTAAGGGGTATGGCGTTGATGTAGTGGCACGAGTGCTTCAAGATAGAGGGATAGAGAGCTATTTGGTTGAAGTGGGAGGTGAAATAATATCCAAAGGTTTAAAGCCCGATGGAACTCCTTGGAAAATAGCGATCGAAAGTCCTGCAGGTGGGCATGATATTGCAGAGCGTATTATATCTGTGACTGATTTTGCTGTTGCTACATCTGGAGATTACAGAAATTATTTTGAAAAAAATGGTGTGCGTTACTCTCATACTATTAACCCTGTTACGGGGCGGCCAATTACGCACAGGCTAGTTTCTGTTACTGTAGTAGATAAAACGACAACAATGGCTGATGGTCTTGCTACAGCAATTACTGTGCTTGGTCCTGAAAAGGGTTTTGAGTTTGCTCAACAAAATGGTATTGCGGCTTATTTGTTGGTGAAAACAGATTTTGGTTTTGAAGAGCATCCATCTGATGCTTTTAAATCTTATTTAGAGTAATTGAACTTTATATATTTTTATTTTTTAGGAGAAATCATATGTTGACGATTATTTTGGCATTTGTCCTTATGCTTTTATTGGTTACTGCTATGTCTGTCGGTGTGTTGATGGGTAGAAAACCTATTTCTGGTTCTTGTGGTGGCATGAGCGCTTTAGGAATGGAAGTTGCCTGCGATATTTGTGGTGGAGACAAGGGTAAGTGCGAGAAAGAAACGAAAAAAGGTATGGCGGCAACAGTCTCTGATGACACGTTTTACGACGCATCTAAATAATTGAACAGTGAAGAGGGTATTATGACGACGAGACATTATGATGTGGTGGTGTTAGGCACGGGTCCTGCCGGAGAAGGTGCTGCAATGAGTGCTGCGAAGGCTGGCAAAAGAGTGGCTGTTATTGAGGCGAGTTCGCAAGTAGGCGGAAGTTGTACGCATTTAGGGACCATTCCATCAAAGGCATTGCGTCACGCTGTTAAGGAAATTATTGCCTTCAATACTAACCCAATGTTCCGTGATATCGGTGAGCCTCGTTGGTTTTCATTTCCAAAAGTTTTGGATCGTGCGAATCGAGTAATTGATAAACAGGTCATGGGTCGTACGGAATATTATGCACGTAACCGAATTGATATTTACTTTGGTAGAGGTAAGTTCAAAGATGCGAATACGATAGAAGTAAATACCTATGAGAAAGGGCCAGAGCTTCTAGAGGCAAAGAAAGTCGTGATTGCAACTGGTTCGCGTCCATACCGTCCAGCCAATATCGATTTTTCGCATCCTCGTATTTATTGTTCTGATACCATCTTAAGTTTAAGTCATACTCCGCGCTCTTTGATTATCTATGGTGCGGGTGTAATTGGTTGTGAGTATGCATCTATTTTTTGTGGTTTGGGTGTACGTGTTGAGCTAATCAATCCAGCCAAAAAATTATTGAGCTTTCTTGATGATGAGATTACAGATGCGTTGAGTTATCACTTGCGTGATGGTGGTGTTTTGATTCGTCACAATGAAACGTATGATTCTGTTGAAACCACAGAGCGTGGCGTAGTGATGCATATGGCGTCAGGTAAAAAATTACGCGCAGATGCTTTGTTGTTCTGTAATGGTCGATCCGGTAATACCGATAATTTGGGTCTAGAGTCAATTAACTTAGAGGTTAATAGTCGCGGGCAATTAGCGGTAAATGATACCTATCAAACGCAGGTTGAGAACGTCTATGCTGCAGGTGATGTTATCGGTTGGCCAAGTTTAGCCAGTGCGGCGTATGATCAAGGTCGTGCTGCTGCTGCTAATATGTTTGGTTCTCCTGGTGGTGAGTTCATTAGTGAAGTGCCGACAGGTATCTATACAATTCCTGAAATAAGTTCAGTAGGCAAAACGGAAGCTGAATTGACGGCTGAAAAAGTGCCTTACGAAGTAGGTCGTGCTTTCTTTAAAAACACTGCTCGCGCACAAATCACAGGTGAGGCGGTTGGAATGTTGAAGATTTTGTTTCACCGCGAGTCGCTAGAGTTGCTGGGGATTCACTGTTTCGGTGACCAAGCGTCAGAGATTGTTCACATTGGTCAAGCGATTATGAAGCAGCCTGGTAAACAGAACACATTGAAGTACTTTTTAAATACGACTTTTAACTACCCAACTATGGCGGAAGCCTATCGAGTTGCGGCGCTCAATGGTTTTAATCGAGTGTTCTAGTTTTAGTTTGTTATAAAAATACCCACTTTATTGAAGTGGGTATTTTTTTGTCTGCCATTTGATGTTGAATTAACTGTCTTTAATAGCGTAGATGCCTTTTAGGTTTCTGAAGAAGCCTTTGTAATCCATTCCGTAGCCGAATAAAAACCTGTCAGCAACATCTGTTCCGACATAATCTGGAGTCATGTTTGTTTTGCGGTCGTGTAATTTATTAATAACGGTCGCAGTGTATACGCCGCTTGTTTCTTGGTTTTCTAGCCATTTAGCAATCGCTTGTAAGGTGTGTCCTTGATCAAAAATATCGTCTACAACGAGGACGTGCCTGTTTTTAAGGCTCGTTTGTGGGTAGCTTAGCCAATTAAGTGAGGCACCTTCTGTTTCCATTCCGTATCGAGTGGCATGAATGTAGTCGAGTTCTAATGGAAAGTTTAAGCGTTCTATCAAAGCGGCTGTTGGAATTAATCCGCCATTCATAACACAAAGAACAAGAGGGAGCTTATCTGCTAGGTCTGCCGTTATTTGTGTTGCCATCTTATCAAGGGCTTCGTTAAGTTTTGCTTCGTCAACTAAGCAATCCGCCTCATCTAAAATTTTGTTTAGGTCGTTGATTGTATTCGTCATGGTAAGCCCTATTGTGGAAAATTTGCGGGATTTTACATTAATCCTGACCGGATGCTAAGTTTTTCTGCAGAGTTGTGTTTTTTATGTTGTGCAGTGTGGCGCAAAGGCAAATCGATGCGAGCACTACTAACCATGAGCTTTGCAGCCAGATAAGAAAGATAGGGATGGCTGCGAACGCGCCATAAACTACTTGGTAGCTGCTGAAAAATTGTGCAAATGAGCTGAATATCGTATTTAAGATGAAGAGGCCGATGCTACCTGCAAGAGCAGATATTGAAGCCCACTTTAATGAAACTTCAGCATTTGGTGTTAAATAATTCAGTGTCAATAACATTAAGAAATACAATGTAATGCCGCCAAGTTCTAATAGATTGTCAAACCATGCATTTGTTTGTGTACCTTGTATTTGCATTGATATAAGTGTGCCGTATAGGCTTAGTGATGTTGCAAAAATGATTGGGCCTAAGGTTAGTATGGCCCAGTATATTAGTAACCGCTCTCTAATTTTTCTGGCCTTTTTGATTTCCCAGATGGATTGGACGCTACTTTCAAAGCTATTTAGTAGTAATAGTGCGGTTAAAACAAGAGCAACAAGTCCTGCCGCTGGAAGATTTTTAGTCTGCGCAGAAAACTTAATTAAATAGGGCATCATTATGTCACTAGAGCCGGGTGCTAGATGCTGTTCAATGAGTTGGAATAGTTGTGCTTGCATTGCTTCTAATGCTGGCGTGAAGCTTAGTATTCCAACAATAATAGTTATGATAGGGACAGCGGCTAGCAGGCTCGATAGAGTGAGTTGTGCTGCTTTTTGTGAAAGGTTGCTATGTTTGAATCTTGTTATTGTTAAGTATCCATAACGTTTGAAGACAAGAAAAAAATAAATTAGACGTTCTGGCATGGTGATCAAGCTCTGTTTAAGTTGGCTACTACAATAACATAGGCTTAAATATTTTATTAAAAACTTCTTTTTAATGCACATTGCACAAACACGGTGCAACGTGGCTCCTTTTGGCGCATTTGCCTTGTTTTTTAGGGTGGCTGCTTGTATTATTTATCTCGTTCCTTTTGTGATATTTGTGCTGCGGAGTAGTGAATTTTAACTATTCTCGGTTCCATAGCTTCAAATAGTCATTTTTAGCCCAGTTTTACTGGGCTTTTTTATGTCTATTGGTTGACGATTGCTATTCCATCCCTATAATAGCCCACCAAATGAAATGTAATGATCTTTGTTCCGTTAGCTCAGTTGGATAGAGCAACCGCCTTCTAAGCGGTAGGTCACTGGTTCGAATCCAGTACGGAGCACCATTTTCAGTCCATTACTTTAATTAAATTATTATTTAGGTTTTGTTGGCTGTAATTGAATAGATGTCTTGTTAATAACGAGATTGCCAACAAATTAAAGCAGGTTCCCGAGAGGAAGTTTTATGCAAGTTTCTGTAGAGACAACGTCTCCAATTGAGCGCGTTCTAACAATTAGTGTTCCAGCTGCTCGTGTTGACGAAAAAGTAAATTCTGAAGTGGCTAAAACAGCGAAAACAATTCGTATTGATGGTTTTCGTAAAGGCAAAGTGCCTGTTAGTGTTGTTAAAAAACGTTACGGTCAAGGTATTCGTCTTGATGCTGTAGAACAAATTATGCGTGATGCTTACGTTGAAGCGATTCAAAAAGAATCTATTCAGCCTGCAGGCATGCCTTCAATTGAACCTAAGAACTTTGCCGAAGGCGCTGATCTTGAGTTTGTTGTTAAAGTAGAAGTTTATCCAGAGGTTACCTTGGCTGATAACGCTACGATTAAAGTTGATCGCGTTGTATCTGAAGTAACTGATGCAGACGTTGATGTAATGTTGGAAACTTTGCGTAAGCAAAATTCTGAATGGTCTGCTGTTGAGCGCGCATCTGCGGACGGCGATCAAGTAACAATCGATTTTGTTGGTTATCTAGGTGATGAGGCTTTCGACGGCGGCGCTGCTGAAGGTCATAAATTAGTTTTGGGTTCTAATACAATGATCCCAGGTTTTGAATCTGGTATCCTAGGTGCTAAAGCTGGCGAAGAGCGCTCTATTGCAGTGACTTTTCCAGAAGATTACCAAGCTGAAAACTTGAAAGGTAAAGAAGCTACTTTCAAAATTACTGTTTCTGAAGTTGCAGAACAAATCCTTCCAGAGCTAAATGATGCTTTTGTTGAGAAATTTGGTCTAGAAGAAGCGACTGTTGCTGCTTTGCGTGCAGAAGTGCGCAAGAATATGGAGCGTGAGCTAAATCAAGCAATTAAGTCAAAACTTAAAAACGCTTTGTTTGAAGGTTTGTCTTCAATCAATGAGGTGGAAGTTCCTTCAGCTCTTGTTGATCAAGAAGTTGACGCACTTCGCAAACAAGCTGCTCAGCAGTTTGGCGGTCAAGGTTTTGATGCATCTCAGTTACCTGCTGAATTGTTCCAAGAAGAAGCGAAAAAACGCGCTAAGCTAGGTTTGTTGATTTCTGAAGTTATCAAGAAAGATGACATGAAAGTTGATAACGACCGTGTTCGTTCTTTCTTAGAAGACATGGCTCAAGCTTACCAAGAGCCACAACAAGTTATTGATTTCTACCTAAAGAACAAAGAACAACTAGCTCAAGTTCAATCTGCTGTACTTGAAGAGCAAGTTGTTGATAAACTGTTAGAATCTGCTCAGGTTACTGAAGTAACTCTGGGATATGAAGACGCTATCAAGCCAAATGCCCAAGCTGAAGAGGCTGGGGAAGAAGCATAAGACAAGTCTTATCTTTTTTAATAAGGTCGACATAGCGTTTGCTATGTCGACTTTTTTGTTTTAAGGAATGCGATATGAATTTGATGAACCCGACTACCGGTCCTGTTGCAATCACAAGTAATGGTCTTGTCCCAATGGTTATTGAGCAGACCGCTCGTGGAGAAAGGTCATTTGATATTTACTCGCGCTTACTTAAGGAGCGAGTGATCTTTTTGGTTGGTCAAGTTGAAGATCACATGGCCAACTTGGTTGTAGCGCAGTTATTGTTTTTAGAGTCAGAAAATCCGGATAAAGACATTCATTTGTATATTAACTCTCCGGGTGGCTCTGTTACTGCTGGCATGTCTATTTATGATACGATGCAATTCATTAAGCCAGATGTTAGTACAATGTGTATTGGTCAGGCAGCGAGTATGGGTGCTTTGTTGTTAACAGCTGGTGCTGCTGGTAAACGTTATTGTTTGCCAAATTCGCGAGTTATGATTCATCAGCCTTTAGGTGGTTATCAGGGGCAAGCCTCTGATATTGAGATTCATACACGTGAAATTTTAAGTATCAAACATAAATTGAATGAAATTATTTCTTTTCATACTGGTAAGCCAATTGAGCAAGTTGCTATTGATACGGACCGTGATAACTTCATGAATCCACAAACAGCAAAAGACTACGGTTTGATTGATGATATCTTGCAGAAACGAATAGTTTAAGAAAAGGGTGGAATAAATGTCGGATGATAAATTTAGCCGTGGCGACCACTCCGATCGGTTATTGTATTGCTCTTTTTGTGGAAAGAGCCAAGACGAAGTAAAAAAACTTATTGCAGGGCCTTCAGTCTATATTTGTAATGAGTGTGTGGATCTTTGCAATAACATCATTACGCAGGAGCTGTCTCAGATTACTGAGGATGGTGAGTCTGCAGATGAGTTGCCAACGCCATCTAAACTAAGTGCGGCGCTTGATGATTATGTTATTGGCCAAGACAAAGCTAAGCGTGTTTTGGCGGTGGCAGTTTATAATCATTATAAGCGTTTGCGTCATCAGGGAAAATCGGACACTAGTATTGAGCTAGGTAAGAGTAACATCTTGCTAATTGGTCCAACAGGTAGTGGTAAAACGCTTCTTGCTCAGACTCTTGCTCGTGTTCTAGATGTACCTTTTACTATTGCTGATGCGACTACATTGACGGAAGCAGGATATGTTGGTGAAGATGTTGAAAACATCATTCAAAAGCTATTGCAGAACTGTGATTACGATGTAGAAAAAGCTCAGCGTGGTATTGTTTATATTGATGAAATAGACAAAATTTCAAGAAAGTCTGATAATCCTTCTATTACACGCGATGTGTCTGGCGAAGGTGTTCAGCAGGCTTTGCTAAAACTAATTGAAGGTACTGTTGCTTCTGTTCCTCCGCAAGGTGGTCGTAAGCATCCTCAGCAAGAGTTTTTGCAAGTCGATACATCCAATATTTTGTTTATTTGTGGTGGTGCGTTCGCAGGTTTAGAGCGTGTTATCAGCGATAGAACAGAAAAAAGTAGTATTGGCTTTTCTGCAACCGTGAAAAGTAAAGAAGAGGGTAGATCCTTTTCTGAAGCGGTTCACCGTGTAGAGACAGAAGATTTAGTTAAATTCGGTTTGATTCCAGAGTTTGTTGGTCGTTTGCCTGTTGTGGCGACACTTTCAGAATTGGATGAAGAGGCGTTGATGACGATCTTAAGTCAGCCTAAAAATGCTCTTGTTAAACAGTATCAGCATTTGTTTGAGTTAGAAGGTGTTGAGCTGGAATTTACACCTGAGTCTTTGCGTGAAGCGGCTAAATTGGCTTTGGAGCGTAAAACTGGTGCTCGTGGCTTGCGTAGTATTTTAGAGTCAGCTCTATTGGATAGCATGTATGAGCTTCCTACTCGTAATGATGTGGTAAAAGTTGTTATGGATGCCACTTCAATTCGTGGAGAGACTGCACCTTTGATGGTGTTGGAAAAAGAAGAGTTGGCTAAAAACGCATAATTCTTTAAAGTTTGATGATCTAATAAAAAAGCCGAGTTTAAGTTTTATTGCTTGAATTCGGCTTTTTTTATGATATTTCGCTTTAAAGTGTTGTGTAGACTAAATTCAAATGGTGATAGTGCTTGTAATTTCGGGCTTCGTCCCTATCTCTTTCCTAATCAATGTTGAAATATAAAAGTGCGCTTTTCTTTATGTGCCCGGATTGGAAAAAAATATGACAGATTCTTTGCTACTGCCAATGTTGCCACTTCGTGATGTGGTCGTGTATCCCCATATGGTGTTGCCGTTATTTGTTGGTCGCGCTAAATCCATAGCAGCATTAGAGTCTGCGATGGAAAATGATAAACATGTATTTCTTGTTGCTCAGCAGGATGCCTCTAAAGATGATCCAGTTTTAGAGGATCTTTATTCTATTGGTACGACAGCGAAAGTAATGCAATTGCTGCGACTACCTGATGGAACAGTTAAGGTTCTTGTTGAAGGTAGCAAGCGTGCTCGTCTCGAAAAAATAGAAGAGGCGGATGGTTTTGTCTTAGGTCGCATTGTTGAGCTTGATCTACAAGAAGAGGATCAAACAGAGCATGGTGTTATTCGTAATGCTTTGCTTAAGCAGCTAGACGAATACGTAGCGGGAAGTAAACGTATTCCTGCGGAGGTGGTCGCTTCTTTAAAGTCTATCGATGATCTTGCCAAGCTTATCGATAATATTACGGGCCATATGAGCCTCAAGCTTGAAGATAAGCAAAAAGTATTGGAAATAGACTCTTTAACGGGTCGTGGAGAATATTTGATTGGCTTGATGGATGGCGAGCTTGATATCGCTCATCTTGAAAAAAGTATTCGCAGCCGTGTTAAAAAGCAAATGGAAAAAAGTCAGCGCGAGTACTATTTGAATGAGCAAATGAAAGCCATTCAGAAAGAGCTTGGAGATATGGAAGATGGCAGTAATGAATTAGATCAGCTGCAAGAAAAAATTGCTGAAGTTGGAATGTCCGATGAGGCAAAAGAAAAAGCCGAAGGTGAGTTGAAAAAGCTGCGCATGATGTCACCTATGTCAGCTGAGGCTGCAGTGGTTCGAGGCTATATCGATTGGCTAACATCTTTACCTTGGAAAAAACGCAGTAAAGTTCGTAATGATTTAGCTTACGCTGAAAAAGTGTTGAACCAAGATCATTATGGTCTTCAGGATGTCAAAGAGCGCATTCTAGAATTTCTTGCTGTGCAGCAGCGAGTGAAAAAAGTAAAAGGTCCTGTACTTTGTTTGGTTGGGCCTCCAGGTGTAGGTAAAACCTCGCTGGGTCAATCGATTGCGAAAGCGGTTAATCGTCAGTACGTACGTATGGCGCTTGGTGGTGTTCGTGACGAAGCTGAGATACGAGGGCATCGTCGTACTTATATCGGTTCTATGCCAGGTAAGTTGTTGCAAAAATTGGCGAAAGTGAAAGTTAAGAATCCGCTGTTTTTGTTGGATGAAATTGACAAAATGGGTATGGATCAGCGAGGTGACCCTGCCTCTGCGCTGCTAGAAGTGCTTGATCCAGAGCAAAACCACACTTTCAATGATCATTATCTTGAAGTGGACTTCGACCTTTCTGATGTCATGTTTATTTGTACATCGAATAGTATGAATATCCCTGGTCCTCTTTTGGATCGTATGGAAGTTATTCGCATTCCGGGTTACACCGAAGATGAGAAGTTGAATATCGCAAAACGCTATTTACTACCTAAGCAAATCAAGTTGTCAGGCCTTAAAGAAAGTGAAATTAAGGTGACAGATGATGCCTTGATGGATGTGATTCGTTACTACACTAAAGAGGCTGGTGTTCGTGGTTTAGAGCGCGAGCTAAGTAAAATTTGCCGTCGTGTTGTCAAAAAACAGGCGTTAAGTAGTAATAAAGAATCAAAAGCGGTTGAAGTAATAAGTGCTAATTTGGAAGATTTTTCCGGTGTGCATAAATTTAGTTATGGAAAAGCGGAAGAAAAAAATCAAATCGGTCAGGTGACAGGTTTGGCTTGGACGTCTGTAGGTGGTGAATTATTGACCATTGAGGCGGCTGGTGTACCGGGTAAAGGTCGTCATGTTAAGACTGGTTCACTTGGTGATGTTATGCAGGAATCCATTCAAGCGGCTTTGACAGTGGTTAGAAGTCGAGCAACTGGTCTTGGTATTGATGAAGATTTCCATGAAAAAACAGACCTTCATTTGCATGTTCCAGAAGGTGCCACGCCTAAGGATGGTCCAAGTGCTGGTGTTGCTATGTGTACAGCCATCGTATCTGTGTTAACTAAGATACCTGTAAAGGCCTCTGTGGCCATGACTGGTGAGATTACGCTGCGTGGGGAAGTGTTACCCATAGGTGGGCTGAAAGAGAAGCTTCTGGCGGCTCACAGGGGAGGAATAAAAACTGTGATTATTCCTCAAGAAAATGCTCGTGATCTAAAGGAAATTCCTGATAATATCAAGGCAGACATTGAAGTCATCCCTGTCAAATGGATTGATGAAGTGCTTGATATTGCTTTGGAGTACATTCCTTCACCAAAAAAGGTAGAAACATTGCCTTCAAGTGAAAAAACTGTTGATGAACAAGAAACTGTAAGTCATCATTAAAGGCATAACCTGTGTTGACAGGGGATAGGCTGGGCTTGTATAACTGCTGGCTCGGCCTTGTCGGTAGTCATTTATACTGCGCCGAAAAAACACTAAGGAACCAAGAAAATACTGAAGGGGTACAACGTGAACAAATCTGAATTGATTGATGCTATTGCAGCGTCTGCTGATTTATCTAAAGCTTCTGCTAGCAATGCACTTGATGCTACTTTGAAAGCAATTGAAGCTGCTTTGGCAAAAGGTGACCAGGTTACACTAGTTGGTTTTGGTACTTTTGCAGTTAAAGAACGTGCGGCGCGTACAGGCCGTAATCCTCAAACTGGTGAGGAAATCCAAATTAAAGCAGCGAAGGTTCCTGGCTTTAAAGCCGGTAAAGGTCTTAAAGACGCTGTAAACTAATGTTTTTGGAGCAGTAGTTCAGTTGGTTAGAATACCTGCCTGTCACGCAGGGGGTCGCGGGTTCGAGTCCCGTCTGTTCCGCCATTAGACACAAAAGGTGTATTCCAAGCGGAATACACCTTTTTTATTTGTCATTTAATTAACTCATTTGGAGGCAGTAATGCTCCAGGATATCAGAGATAAGTCACAAGGCATTGTGGTAAAGATCATAGTTGGTTTTATCGTTGTGACTTTTGCTCTATTTGGCGTAGACGCCTTGGTTACTAGCTTTAATTCGTCAGATACCGTAGCAGAAGTGGATGGTGTAGATATTACCCGTACGCAAATGCTGCAAGGTGCTGAAACTCAACGCCGTCAATTAATTTCAATGATGGGTGGGCAAGTTAATCCTGCATTACTGGAAGATAACTTATTGCAGCGTCGTGCTTTAGATGAGTTGGTTCAGCGTGTTGTATTAGCTAATCAGGCAAAAGGCTTGGGTTTGGGGGTTTCAGATGCTCAAGTAAATACTTATTTGCTGCAAGCTGAACAGTTCCAAACGAATGGTCAATTTGATCAAAATAAATATCTTAACTTTATTCGTTCTCTTGGTTTCACTCCGTTGGCCTTTAAAGAGCGTATTAAACAAGATGTTTTGATCCAGCAGCCTCGTAATGCTATTGCTGGCTCAGAGTTTGTTTTGCCTTATCAAGTAGACAGTGTTTCTAAACTACAGTCTCAAGAAAGAACATACGATTATGTGTCTTTTTCTTTGGCTGATGAGTCAGAAAATACTAGTGTGTCAGACGATGAGCTAAAAGCGTATTACGAAGCAAATAAAGAAAACTTCAAAACGCCAGAGCAAGTTAAGGTAAATTATGTTGTGATTTCGAGCTCTGATTTTTACGGTAAAGTAAAAATTACAGATGCTGAGTTGCAAGATGCTTATCAGGCTTCTATTTCTGTTTTGGCGCAAGAAGAAAGATCCGCGTCACATATCCTTATTGAAACATCTGATCGTAGCGATGACGAAGCTAAAAAACGTCTTGAAGAAGTAGAGGCTAAACTTAAAGCAGGTGCTAAGTTTGCTGATTTGGCTGCTAAATATTCAGATGATATTGGTTCGAATAAAGATGGCGGTAATTTGGGTTATGTCGAAAAAGGCATTATGGGTTCTGCTTTTGACGATACGCTTTTCTCTATGAAAAAAGGCGAAGTTAAATCGGTTAAAGGTCAGTATGGATACCATCTAATCAAACTGGATGATATTTCAAAACCTGATGTACCAAGCTTTGCTTCCAAAAAAGAAGAGTTGCAGCAAAAGTTACGTGAAGACAAAGCAAGAGATGCTTTGCTGACGGCTCATGAAGATATTACTGATTTGGCTTATGCGAGTGATAAGTTAGACGCTATTGCAAAAGAATACGGTGTTGATGTACTTCAAAGTGCGTATTTTGGTCGTGATGGCGGCTCTGATGAGGTCACTAGTAATCCTGCAGTTATTGCTGCTGCGTTTGGCGCGCCTGTTTTAGAAGATGGTCAGAACAGCAACTTGGTTGAGCTGAGCGATGATCAGGTGGTTGTGCTGCATTTAAATGATCACAAGCCAGAAGCTTTCCAGTCTTATGAAGAAACGAAAGAGCAGGTTGCTTCTATCGTGGTGCAAAACAAAGCGGTAGAGTCACTGCGCGCTAAAGCAGAAAAAGCGAAGAGTGCAAGCAATACCAAGTGGACTTCTGTAAAAGATGCTAAGCGTGGTCAAGATGAAATGACATCATTGGCTTTCTCTTTGCCTCATCCAGATGGCAAGCCTGTTATTGAAGTGAAAGGTTTATCTAATGGTGATTTGGCTTTGATTCGCTTAAATAAGGTTGATGCTGGTAATGCGACGGTTCCTGATGATCAGAAGCTAGCTTATGAGCGTTACTTGAATCAGACTCAAGCGACTCTTAGCACTCAAGGTCAGCAAGACTACCTAAAAAATAAAGCAAAAATAGAAAGATAAACAACAGTTTTTGCAAAAAAAAGCCACTCAAATTTGAGTGGCTTTTTTATTTTCTTGAAATTTCTAATGGGTGAATTTTTTTACTTGCTGTTAGAAAGAGACATTAACCATTGGTTTGAAGGTATAAAGAATGCTTGTCCTGTTGTGGCGCGAGTGTACTTCATTAGGTGGTCTGTGTTGCCGTTCTCGTCACCTTTCACCATGCTTTCCAGCATGAGATTAAAAATCACTGGCGTCTTGCTGTAGCTAGCAAACATAAGACCTTTTTCCGTTAAAGTGGCGAATGGCATGCTGTGGCGCAAGATTTCCATCGAGTTGCCATTTTCATCTTTTAGTGAGGTGCGCTTGGTATGAGCGTGAACGGATTTTTCTGCTGAAGGGTATTCTTGGTTGGTGTGCTTAGTTCGTCCAAATATATCTTCTTGAGTTTTTATATCTTCTTTTTCCCATTTTTCTAAGTCATGAACGAAACGCATTAAATTGAAGTATGAGCCATGTTCAAACCTTGGGTCTTCATCGCCGACTAGAGCCACTGCCTTGCGTTGTTCGCCAGCTGGGTTTTCAGTGCCATCCACAAAACCAGTCAAATCACGATTATCTAAATACTTAAAGCAACTGACTTCGTCGACTAACGTGACGCTATTTCCAAAGGCTTTAAAAAGAACGCTAGCTAACTGGTATGTTGCATCATGGCGAGATGAGCGTATATGAAGAACAAGATCAACATCTGTTGGTGTGAATTCAATATCTTTGCCGGTGATATGAGGGAAAGTGGCAAGAAGTTGTGGGCGCGTAGTGTCTAGTTTATCCCAAATTAGATCGCTAAGGCCTATAGCAGCGTGTAGCTCTGCTGCTGGGAATTGTGCTTGGAGTTCTTCAATAAGCGCAGGAGCGGCTGCTAAGGCGTTTTTAAGGGTGTTGATTTCTGATCTATTTACATTGAATGTAATAAAAAGGGCGTCACTTGAGGCTTCGGCAATAATACCTGTTTGAAATGGTGTCATCATGTTGGTCCTTTTTTGCAATAGCATTCATTAAAAGTTTGGATAAAGTGTTTTTAGCTGACTAGCCTGCGAAGGTTTGGCTTGTCCGCTTGTGTACTCTTCAAGTGCAATGGCAAGAGGCTCTCCTTGCCATTCATGTGCTGGATTGTTTGAGTACAGCATTAATTCCGCTTCCATTAGAAGTTGAGTCACTTGAACGGATGTTAGGCGTTTTATGTCATCTACACTGCGAATTTCATTGTCTCCCCAGCGATGGCGGGCCCACTCTAAAAGTTTTGGTCTTAAAGATTGGAGGCTGTTTTGCTGGCAGCATTCAATTAGCGCGTTGTAGGCACTTTGTTCGTCAGAAGTGCTGAGTGGTGCAAATTCTTGCAATGTAGGGACTTGGTAAATGTCATCTGGCTGTGTTTTTTTGCGCTTGAACCAAATAATAGCCCATATAGTTAGCATGGACACTGCCAAGAAAAGTAATCCAGCAATTAGGTAATGACGCAGTGAAAAGCCATCTTCAGTTTGTAGTACTTCTAGATCTAATCCATTTTCAGGTGTTGACTGAGTCGGTTGCGTGGTTTTTTCTATGGTTTTTTTGGCCAAAGATATTGGGGCAACCGAGCGAGTTTGTGCTGGTAATGGTTCACTGATTGTTTGTTTGTTTGCTGTGGCGTCATTTGCCTTGCTTGAAGTACTTGGTAATGGCGCTATTTTAATGCTTTTTGTTGAGGCGCTGGCCGTACTGATTGTTCTTGTTTCAGTGTCCCAATAGGTGATATTGATGTCTGGTAGTGTAAGGGGGCCTTGTTCTGTTGGCACCACTTCAACCGTGATGCTTTGGCTGCCAGTCACACCGTTGGCCGTTTTTTGGTTATCAAACTTTGGTGGTTTTGGATAGAGTTTGTATTTGCGAGTACTGTTAAAATCTAGTGTTGGAATCTGTTCTGGCAGCGCACCTTTAGCACTGATGTTAATGGTCCAAATAAGTGTGTCGCCCACTCTTGGGGCATCATTCGACTTATCAAGAGAGGTCGATACAGTTACCTTGCTGCTAGGTAACCAAGCATCACCCGTGTAGCTGGCTGGGATAGGAGTCACTTGCAGGTTGAGTGGTTCGCTTTGAACCTTAATCATTCTTCTGCCAGTTGATGTATTGATCATTGCTTGAATGCTTTGAGGTGGTATCGTTAATAGACCGCTACGCTGTGGAAACGCTAAATAGTCCCGCGTAATCACCTGATACTGCGTGCCATTAACCGTTTGATAATTCATCTGGTCGTCAGCAAGTCTTTCAATGACAAGATCAGGATGCGAAGGAACTGATCGGTTCGCATTCTGAAGTGCAACTGACGTATAAAGTTTGACGCTCAATATGACTTCTTGCTGAAGGTATGGCTCTATTTCAGAGACTTCCGTTTTTAGCATGACAGGCGGATTACCATTGCCGTCCAAGAGCTGTGGAGAGCTTTTTATGGTCAGTCTAATTGGTTGGGATTCATGATCGCCTATTTTAATCGGTGGAATTTCAACCGTGCCGACAGATTTTGGCATCAAGGTGACAACCCAGAAGTTTAAAGCAGTGCTGGTGCCTAAGTTGAAGCTAAATTGGCTATTTTGGCTTTTACCTAAAATATCAAAATCGCGTTCTAAGGGGGTTAGATCTGGCCCGTTCCCGGTGTCTGAAAAATCAGCACGTAAAGTCAGTTGGACGACTTCGTTCTCGGTTGAAACGTTTTTATTGAGAGTTGCAGTAACGCTGGCGGCATGAATAGAGCTTGATAATGTAATAAAAAGCAGGGTCGTCATTAGTGAGAAAAACAAGCGACTTGGCTTGTTTTGCGATATTAATGAAAGGAAGTATTGCTTTATTACCATGGGTTTTGCCCATCCTCTTGCGAAAATCGATTTTCATTGCGCTTTTCTTGGTGTAAATACCAGAGCTTGCGTTGCAGTAGTAATCCTGGGTCGTCTTGGATTTGTCTTAGCCACTGGTTCAGCGCTTGTGTTTTTTCTTTGTCTAACTGTGTGTTTTCAGGCTTTTTCTGTTTTTGTTCGTCTGAGTTTTCATTTTGCTTATTATCCTCAGGTGTTTTGTTTTTGTCTTGTTTTTCGTTCTTTTTATTATCTTTTTTTGAGTCAGACGGATCTTTTGAGTCGTTTTTATCCTCAGGATCGCTTTTATTATCTGCATCAGACTGGTTGGGTTGTTTGTTTTGATTCTTCTCTTTGTCTTGTTGTTTAGATTTTTCCTGTTCTTTTTTCTGTTGGTCTTTCTTTTGTTGTTCTTGTTGCTGTTTTTTTAAGTAATCGAGATTGTCTTTGGCGGCTTTTAGTGAAGGGTCCTGTTCCAATGCTTTTTCATAGGCTCGAATAGCCTGTTCAGTATCGCCTGATAATGCCAACGCATTACCCAAATTATAATTTTCTGCCGAATTTCTATTTAGGTTTTCTAGCTGCTGAATTGTTTCAGGATAATTTTCTAAAGCGTACGATGAGGCTGCTTTCCACTCTGGTTGCTGAAAGTATTGATCAGCAGCTTGCCAATTGCCCTGATCCACAGCTTGTTGACCTTTTTGATCTGGCGTCAAAAACCAATCAAGAGGTGAAGCTTGTAGCTTCTCTGAAGGCAAATAAATGACACTAACCAGCAGCATAAAAAGCATGCCTTTGCGAAACTGAAATGCCAGCCAAAATAGAAAGGGTAAAGCAAGCCATTGGCCTTGTTCTATCCAGTGTATGCTTTTATTTTGTGCTTTTTGGGTTTGCTGATTATCCAATGCGGTATTGGTGATCTGCGCGAGCTCTTGAGAGCTTAAGCGTCCTTGGTGAAATGTCCCGTCAAGCGATGTTGTGAGGGCTTTTAAGTCTTTGATCGGTGTGATCGGCGAGACATTCCTGCCATTCTTTTTCAGAATTTGGCCGTCAGGTAGTTTGATTGGTGATGTATTGGTTGTGCCAACAGCCACTAAATCTAACTGTATGTTTTTGCCTTTAAATAACGTAGGGATTGCCGTCTTATCCTGTTCGCTAAGGTCGTCGGTTAACACAATAAGATGCAGTGGCGTGGCGTCATCTTTGCTAAGAGATAATGCGGTTTCAATACCACTGGTCAGGTTGCTGCCATACGTCGGCATGATGATCGGATCTAATGCGAGCAAAAAATGGGTGATGGTTTCTCTGTCTTGGCTAAAAGGGCTGATAACAAAGCCTTCACCAGCAAATGCGACCAGTGCAATATCTCCTTCTTTACTTTGAGCCAAGATATCTCGAATAGTTTGCTTTAACTGAGTTTGTCTATTGGGTTTAATATCGGTTGCGTACAATGACAATGATTGATCGACAACCAACACTGTTTTCTGGGTGTTTTCAAACATGGTGGTTGGTGCTTTCGTCCAGCTGATGCCAGCTAAGCCAATCCAACATAACGATATTGCTGCTAAACCGAACCATTTATTCACATTGCTGGATGTATTTTGATAAACCAAATGCTGCATCAAACGCTGATCAACCACTTTATCTAGCGTGCTTTTATTCGAACTTTTTCCTGTGATGAAATACGCCAGTAGTAAGGTTATCGGTAACAAAATAAGCCAATAGGGGCGTTCAAAATGAATCAAGTCAAAAAGCATCATGCTTGACCTCCTTTGCGCGAGATTCTTTTATGAAAAAAGTTACTATTCAATGTAAGTTGCTTGCTGGCGAGTAGTGCCAAACCTAGAAAAATAATCGAGCCAAGACCTAGCCAATGGAACAAACTGGTCAGTGGTCGTTGCCAAATATCTTCGGCAGGAGTTGGTTCTAACGCATCAAGTGTTTGATAAATAGCTTGTAGATCTTCGGTGCTTTTGGCGCGGAAGTATTCACCACCTGTTTGTGCGGCAATGTTTTTTAATAGCGTTTCGTCTAGATCGCTTGAAGGATTGATGGCTTTAGGGCCAAAGAAGCTTTGTACAATCATGCTGTCTGCGCCAATGCCTATGGTGTGGATTTTTACGTTTTGTGAGGCGGCAAAGGCGGCGGCTTGTTGTGGTTGTACTCGACCTGCGGTATTCGCGCCATCCGTCATTAGAATAAGCACTTTTTTATCGGAGGGTTTGTCTTCGAGTCTTTTTATTCCCAGTCCGATGGCATCGCCAATGGCCGTCTGTTCACCAGCAAAACCAATTTGAGCTTCTTGCACGAGCTGATTAATCGTCTTGGTATCAAAGCTTAGCGGTGCTTGAAGATAGGCTTTTGAGCCAAAAACGATAATACCAATACGATCACCGCGGCGTTCTTGAATAAAGTCAGACAAAACAGATTTTGCGGCTTCTAATCGGTTTGCAGGTTGGCCGTTGAGCGCCATGTCGGTAACTTGCATACTGCCAGATAAATCGAGAGCAATGAGCAAGTCTCGACCTGACGGAGTGACTTTTGTCGGTTCGCCTAACCAAACCGGTTGGGTCATCGCAAAGATCAGCAGAATCCAAGAAACCAATAGGCAGGCGTAACGCAAAGTTGGGCGTTTAGGTATCGCTTTGCCATCTTGGTGATTGACTAACTGTTCCGTATTACCCCACCAAATACCGTCGCCTTTGGGCTTGGCTTTTGGCAGAAAATACATAATAAAGGGCAAAGGTAAAAGAAGAAGGAACCAAGGCCAAGACAATTCAAGCATGGTGTTTCCTTATCCAATAACAAGTGTTTTTTATCATAGTGCTGCGTTGTTCTGTGGCTAGCTCAATCTGGCTTCTATAAGGACCATCGATAAACTCGCTGCCAAGAAAAGAAAATTGTCGTTTTGCTGGCATGGATTTGTCTAACGTTTCAAACAAGGTCTTGCTGGGCAAAGCGGCGGTTTCTGTTTTGCCTTCACTAATAAGGCAGCGTCGAACCATTTCGTGGCAAAGTAAAATGCAGTCTTTATCGCTAAGTTCGCTCGATGTATTGGTGACGGCAGACAAAGCTTCCCGTCGGTATGTGCGCTTTTTGTGGCGTCGATACCATAAGACGAGCAAGCCTATAATTAATAGAATAACAGCTGCAACAATAAGCCAGGTCCACCAAACTGGCGGCCACATAGGAACAGATTGGGGCAGCAGGTAAGCTTTGTGCGGTAAGTCTATTGCTTGTGTTGCTGGTTGTAGAGGTGCTTGTGCAGCAGGCATTAGTGTAACGCTCCTTGTGAAAGTAAATAACGAGCGATTTTTTCAGGTGATTCGGTGATATCAAATATTTGGTGGCGAATACCAAAAGAAGCCAGCTTTTTACGCATCAACGTATTTTGTGAGAGAAAATCGGCTTTCGCTTGTTGCATGCTGTTTTTGCTGATGGTAACGGGTTTAATGCCATTATTGTCGGCCATCTGATATTGGCCAGCAGGTAGATTAAAGACATTGCTATCGATGATTTGTATCCAGTGAACAGAATTGTGCTCGGCCAGCTTCATTAATGCGCTTTCTTCGTCATCATTCCAGCTTTGTTTGTCTGTCAGTATTATTACATCTTTATTGTGAGCTTTATTGGTAAGCAAGGTGTTCGACCAAATACTGGTCGCATTACTGCCATTGGCTCGGTTTTCTATCTTAGACGCGTCTTTTAAATAGTTCAAAAGCGTAGGCAGAGTGCCAGATTTATTGCTGGCATGTTCTTGGTTGCCGTAGGTGATTCGATAAGACAGAGTGTCGCCTTGCTGTTTGGAGCGCCACGCAATAATGCCTGCAAGCTGAATAAAGCGCGTGGCAATAAAGGTATGACGAGTTCCAAAATAAGCGCGGCTAGAAAGATCAAGCAATAACAGTCGTTGATGATCGTTTTCTTGCGCATAAAGTCGAGTATGAGCTTGGCCTGTTCGAGCCGTCACTCGCCAATCGATATGGCGCAAATCATCGCTGGCTTGATAAGCGCGAAGTTCGAGCATTTCCATGCCATGACCTTTTTGTCGTGAGCGACGCTCTCCTGAGTTGGTCGCAAAACGAATGGCTTTGGGCGCTCGTCCTAAATGCTTTGCATAACTTGCCAATAGAGCGAAATGGGCGTCATCCAGCTCAGGAGATTCGGGTGATAATAATGGACTCATCGTACTAATTGCCTTTTTCTGCGATTCCCTGAGTTACAGTGCAGGAACGTGACTAATCAATCGCTTCAATAGATCGTCAACAGATAATCCGGCGGCTTGTGCTTCAAACGTCGTAATGATGCGATGGCGCAACACAGGTAAGGCAATCTGGCGAACATCGTCTGGTGTGACAAAGTCTCTACCGTTTATCAGTGCATTGGCACGAGCGCAACGATCAAGAGCCAAGGTGCCACGAGGACTGGCGCCAAATTCAATCAGATTAGTTCCTTTACCTGCATCGCCTAAATAAAGTTCTGGTTGGCGGGTTGCCATGACGAGCTGCACTATGTATTGCTCGACACTTTCAGACATATACAAAGATAAGGCTTTATGCTGAAGTTCAAGAATTTCATGGGGTTTGCAAATTGGCTGTGGCTTGCTTGCAGAGGTTTTGTGCAAATCTTGCTGACGCACTAATCTCAGTACATCCAATTCGCTAGCAGCGCTTGGGTAACCGAGGTTTATCTTCATCATAAAACGATCAAGCTGCGCTTCAGGCAAAGGATAAGTGCCTTCTTGCTCGATTGGGTTTTGCGTGGCAATAACGAAAAACAGTGCAGACAGTGGATAGCTATGATTGCCAACGGTGACTTGTCTCTCGCCCATGGCTTCAAGCAGTGCAGATTGTACTTTGGCTGGCGCGCGGTTGATCTCGTCAGCTAGCACTATGTCGTTCATAATAGGGCCGGGGATAAAGCTGAACTTGCCCGTTTCTTGCTGATAAATATCGGAACCAGTCACATCGCCGGGTAACAAGTCTGGCGTAAATTGAATGCGTTGGAAGCGGCTATCGATGGCGCTAGCAAGAGCTTTTGCAGCAGTAGTTTTTGCTATGCCCGGTGGCCCTTCTAGAAGCACATGGCCATTAGCGATTAAAGCGACAAGTAATTCATGGGTTAAATCTGGTTGGCCAACAACGGCGTGATTTAGGTGATCTTTTAATTGCTCAATTACAGTTACCATCGAACCTAGGTTCCTTATACTTTTGTCAATAAAAGTGTCAACGCAAGATGAAACCCTTGCAAAACGACTGTGCTCACCAATACTTTGTTAAAACAGGCTTAAAGCGCTCATTTATAACCTATAAGCTCGGCTTTGGCGTCTGTTTTTGCCTCGTCTTGGCTTCGCTCGTGACTTCGTGCAAAGGTCTCCATATAATAGTCTTCATCTTATCGGATTCAAATCTTTACGCACAGGGTGATCTCTGTAAGGGTAACGTAAGCACAGGACGAAAAAATGGCGAAAATTGTATTAAATGTGGCTTTGCCTGCGTTTAAATATGAAGCTATGTATGCTGGTGCGGCGAAAAACCTAGTCGCGAGCAGTCTAGATGGGCGTAAAGTTCAGTTGCCTTTGTCGGCTTTTCAGCGTTTTGTTACTCATCAAGGGATTTACGGTTTTTTTGAAGTAGAATTTGATGACATGAATAAACTGATTGCCGTTACTAAAGTTAAAGAGTTTTAAATTAGATAGCCTAAAGTTAGATAGCACGAATTAGAAGATTAAATAAATTAGACAGCACCGACCAGATAAGGCATTTATCTGATTTTAACCGCCTAGGAGCCCTAACAATGTACCAACTTGCTCGCTCGTTACTTTTTAAATTGGACCCAGAAGTGTCTCATGAATTGTCATTGGATCTTCTTGCAGCAAGCAGTCGATTGGGTTTGAATAAATTTCTAGGTGAATTGCCATCGACTAAACCTATTGATGTGATGGGATTACGTTTTCCCAACGCGGTAGGTTTGGCGGCGGGCTTAGATAAAAATGCCGATGCGTTTGAAGCCTTGGGCGCATTAGGTTTTGGTTTTGTTGAAGTAGGAACTGTCACACCGAAAGGGCAGGCAGGGAATCCTAAGCCACGTTTGTTCCGTTTGCCAGAGCATGAAGCCATTATCAACCGTATGGGCTTTAATAACAAAGGCGTAGATCATTTGGTTTCACGGATTAAATCTCACCGCTATCCTGGTGTGTTGGGTGTCAATATTGGCAAAAACCTAACCACATCAGTAGAAGACGCGGCAGCAGATTATTTGGCGTGTTTAGAAAGCGTTATTCCTTACGCAGATTACATTACAGCAAACATCAGCTCGCCAAACACACCGGGACTTCGCAGTTTGCAGTTTGGCGAAAGCTTGGCTCAGTTAATTGCGCCATTGGTTGCGGCACGTGACCGTTATGAAGCAGAACAGGGTAAGCGTGTGCCATTAGCGGTAAAAATCGCCCCAGATATGACTGATGACGAAATTAAAATGGTTGCTGATACTCTAGCTGAGCAGGGTGTTGATGGTATTATTGCCACCAATACTACCTTGTCTCGCGATGCGGTTTTGGGCCATAAGTTTGAAAAAGAAGCGGGCGGACTGAGCGGTATGCCCGTTCGTGACGCGTCTACTCATGTGGTGAAAGTATTGGCTGAACATTTGAAAGACACCTTGCCTATTATTGGTGTTGGCGGTATTTCAAGTGGCGCCGATGCGGTAGAAAAACTGCAAGCTGGTGCGCGTTTAGTTCAGATATATTCGGGCTTTATTTATCACGGCCCAGAGTTAATTAAGGAAGCTATAGCAAGCACTGATGCTTATTACCGAGAGCTTGATCTCGGTATCTAAAGATCGAATTGAAAACAAGGTGCAGCGTATTTTTGTACCTTGTTTGAAAAAGAGGGCGGGACACAATCCTGCCCTCTTTATGCGTTTCGAAACATTCATTGAAATTTAAAAAAGTATTTTATAAATGAGCACGATATTACAGACAACTGATTCAGCAAGTCAGGTTTACGCATTAGAAATAACCTGTCCTCTTGGGTTAGAGAATGTCTTAGAAAAAGAGCTGCATGGCGAAGGCCTGACGCAAACTCGATTGGGTGAAGCGCAGGTTAAGCTGACAACAGACTTAGAAGGTATGTACAAAGCTTGCCTTTGGTCTCGCGTTGCAACTCGCGTTATGTTGCCGATTGCCAATTTCAAAATGGAATCTGCCGACGACTTATACGATGGCGTAAAAGCGATTCAGTGGTCCGACCACATGAGTGCAAGCAACACCATCGCAATTGATTGCCACGGTACCAACCACCATATTCGTAACACTCAGTTTGGTGCGGTTCGTGCGAAAGATGCGATTGCCGATTATTTTGTGGCCTTATCTGGCGAACGTCCTAACGTTGAAAAAGAACAGCCAGAAGTCCGCATTGCTTTGCGTATCAAACGTGAAGTGGTGACAGTGAGTATCGATTTATCCGGCGAAAGTATGCATCGCCGTGGTTACCGTCAACAAGGCGGCATGGCGCCTCTGAAAGAAAACTTAGCAGCCGGTCTTTTGCTACGCGCAGGTTGGGGAAGGGATTGCGGTTTGACGCAATTAATCGATCCTATGTGTGGTTCTGGTACTTTCCTGGTTGAAGCCGCGATGATGTCTTTGGATATCGCGCCGGGTTTACGTCGTCCATATTGGGGATTCAAAGGCTGGAAACAGCACGATCACCGTATGTGGCAGCAGTTAATGGATTTCGCTAAGAACCGTAAAAAAGACCCTGCAACCTTGGGTATTCGTTTTCAAGGTACGGATAGAGAGCAAAAAGCCATTGCTGCCGCGCGAGAAAACATCAAGCGCGCTGGGCTAACAGACGTTATTGATGTGACCATGTCGTCGTTCCAAGAACACGAATTCGATATCAACCCTGATGCTCCGGGGCTATTAATTACCAACCCACCTTATGGTGAGCGTATCGGTGATGAAATGGCCTTGATTGCCTTGTATCGTCAGTTAGGCGAATGGGTTGTGACTCACGTACGTGGCTGGCAGTTTATGATGCTAACCAGTAACGATCATCTGGCGCGTCAAATTCCAGCTAGACCAGAGAAAAGCACACGAGTGATAAACGGTGGCATCGAGTGTCGCGCTTATCAGTTCCCATTGTTGGCTGGCAGCATAAAAGAAGACGTCGTCGCGCAATCAGTCATGACGCCGGGCGCACAAATGTTTGCTAACCGTCTGCAAAAGAATGCTAAGAAATTGAAAAAATGGGTCGAGAAAAACAAGATCCAGTGTTACCGCGTTTATGATGCTGATATGCCAGAATACTCTGTTGCTATTGATGTCTATGACAATTGGGCGCACGTTCAAGAATATCAGGCACCAAAAAGCGTTGATCCCGAAAAAGCCAAACAGCGTTTGTTTGAAGTAATGTCTGCCATTCCGACCGCGTTGAATATTTCAGAATCCAATGTGATCTTGAAACAGCGCCAAAGACAGACTGGCAAAGAGCAATATGAAAAATTCGATCAGACGAAACACGAAATGATCGTAGAAGAATACGGCTGTGAATTCATCGTTAATCTAAAAGATTATTTGGATACTGGTTTATTCCTTGATCACCGTCCAGTACGTAAATTGATTCAAGACAAAGCCAATGGCGTACGCTTCTTAAACTTGTTCTGCTACACAGCGACCGCGTCGGTTCATGCTGGACAAGGTGGTGCGCGCAGTTCGTTGAGTGTCGATATGTCGAACACTTACACCGAATGGGCGCGTCGTAATATCGAATTGAATGAATTTTCAGATCGTCACCATCAGGTAGAGCGTGCCGATTGTATTGAATGGCTAAAGCAAAGCCGTGATAAGTTTGATTTGATCTTCATGGACCCGCCGACGTTTTCGAACTCGAAAAAAATGGCAGATATCCTAGATATTCAGCGCGATCATGGTGAACTTGTACGTTTGGCGATGGCAAGACTGGCGAGAGGCGGGGAGCTTATCTTCTCTAATAATTATCGTCGTTTTGTATTGGACGAAGCGTTAGAGCAAGAATACGATGTGAAAAACATCACTCGCGAAACGCTCGACCCAGATTTTGATCGTAACGACAAAATTCACCAGTGCTACATTATTAAGAACAAGTAATTAAGCATAAGCAGTTAAGAATAAGTAGTTAAGAATAAGTAAGTGAATTCAGTATAATTCGCCGACGTTTTTAAGGCTAAACACGTTGTTTAGCCTTTGCGATTTTTAAAAGTTTTTAAGGTTTGTAAGTTTTATTATGAGAAAGAAAACATTTCGACTTGTGATTAGTTGTCCCGATAGAGTGGGGATTGTAGCGGCGGTGAGTCAGTTTTTAAACGAGCGTCAAGGCTCGATTATCGAAGCGAGTCATCACACAGATTTAGAGCAAAAATGGTTCTTCATGCGTCACGATATTGATGCAGAGAGCTTGGCTATTGATGTAGAAACATTCCGCAAAGAATTCGCGCCAATAGCAGAAGAATTCAACATGCGTTGGTATGTGAAAGACAGTGAAGATCGTCCTAAAGTTGTCTTGTTGGCAACCAAAGAATCTCATTGTCTAAACGACATCATGCATCGCTGGCACACAGGCGAACTGAACTGTGAAATCGTTGGTGTTATCGCGAACCATGAAGACCTACGTTCTATGGTCGAATGGTACAAGATTCCATATTTCTGCATTCCAGTGCCGAAAGAAAACAAAATGCCAGCCTTCCAAGAGATCGAAGCCTGTATCGATTCTACACAAGCCGATACCATTGTATTAGCGCGTTACATGCAGATCTTCCCTGAATACTTGTGTGAGAAATACCGTCACAAGGTAATCAACATTCATCACAGCTTCTTGCCGTCTTTTATTGGTGCTAAGCCTTACCATCAGGCCGCTGTTCGTGGTGTGAAGCTGATTGGTGCGACCTGTCACTACGTCACAGCCGATTTAGACGCAGGCCCGATTATCGAACAAGACGTGATTCGTGTTCGCCACAGCCATGCGGCAGAAGACATGGTTCGCTTAGGCAAAGACATCGAAAAACTCGTACTTTCACGCGGACTACGTTACCACTTGGAAGATCGTGTTCTAGTGCACGGTAATAAAACCGTTGTGTTTGCTGAATAAAGCAACTACTGCAAGGTTTGTGAAAGGGAAGGCTTCATGCCTTCCCTTTTTTTTAGTTTTCTGAGACTGTTGATCAACGAGCTCAGCTCGTGACAGGGCGAAAAAGTTTCTTTTTTTATCTTTTTGTAATCTTAATGGTAGAAAATTACCCTTCTTGAAAAAAGTGTCTATAGTTAGCATGAACGATAAATGATCAATTGATTTAAATTTAAGAGACGGCAGGCAATGTGAGGTGAACAATGAAACTCAAGTTAACGCCAACTCAAAACTTATGTGTTGGGTATCTAGAATCTGGTTTTAAATTAATCCAATTGGGTGAGCAATTTTACTTTATCAAAGGCGAACGACGCCAAAAGGTATTGCCAAAAACCTTAGATGCACTAGTGAACCGCGGCGCACTGGCTCACACCGAGCAGGGCGACTACATGCTAAGCGATGAATTCGTAGAACACCGAAAACGAATGCGTGAAATGAACGAGCCCAAACAGACTCGTCATTGACAACCTATTTATATCTACCTTGGCCCCATTTTTTCTTCTCAGGTGAATGGGGCCTTTTTTATGGAACGGATTCATCGTAACTCGACGAACACCCATCAAGAAGAGATACAAGCTACCATCTCATGAAGTTTGTCGCACAAACCTAACAAAGCTTTTAAGAGTGATTCTAAACGCTTGCGGGTATCGCTTCGTTCAAAGTATGGCATGCGCTTGTCACACTTAAGCGCGCATTAGCCATACCTGCTTGGACATTACTTGGGTATCTATATTTTTAGAAGCCTCTCTTAACAAGCAGCTCGCTTTTAAGTGTCACAGCGCAAATGCCACCGAGGGAGGTCTTGTCAGGTCACGTCTCGTTCCTCGTCTCATCTGACCTACGTGATCGGTTGGGTGAATGTTCACCTGATAACGCTTAATTATTAGTACTAGAGGGGATAATAAGCCGGTGACGGTAGGCATTAGTTCTTTTTAAATTGGAGTGATACTATAGTGATACATTTTAATCTGAGGTGTCGCTATGAGAACCGAAGTCGTTACTACATTAAAGAGGCAGGCAACGAAGTTGCTTGCTGATTTGCGTGAGTCAAAAGAGCCTATTCTCATAACTGAGCATGGTCAGCCATCAGCCTATTTGCTTGACGTAGCTGATTACGAGTTGATGGTGGAGCGGATGAAAATCTTGGAAGGTATCGCAAAAGGCGAGCAGGCCATCCGTGAAGGTCGAACAATGGATATGTCGCAAGCCAAAGAGAAAATGAGTAAATGGCTCAAATAATTTGGACTGAGCCAGCACTGGATAATCTGAATGATATTGCCGAGTATATTGCAGTTAGTAATCCGTACGCTGCGAAGCAATTAGTAGAAAATGTTATCAGTAAGGTGCAGAGACTCGAACAATTTCCTGACTCCGGCAGAATCCCTGAAGAAATTTCGACTCTAAATTATCGAGAAGTTGTAGTGAATCCCTGTCGTGTTTTCTACAAAGTTGATAACGACTCAGTCTATATTCTTCACCTGTTGAGGCAAGAAAGAGATTTGCGAAAGTATTTACTCTCTACTGAAAATGAAAGCTAACTAAGTGCTCAAATAGATTTTATCAAGACATTCGCTTTTAAGTTTATCTGCACTAATGCTGCCGGGGGTCGTCAGATCAAGCCTCGTTCCTCGTCTCATCTGGCCTACGTTATGCTTAATCAATTTGTATTTAAGGGATTGTGCGCAATCACACCGTGACTTGAAGATGGAGTGGCAATAAGTCATTTCATTCATTCCAAAAAACCTGAGTCTGTAGCGCTTTTAAGTTCACACGCTCCAGACTCCAATTCCTCTATTTCTAACCTTTCCCAATCACTGCACTGACTTTGGTGTTTGCGTGAAGATGTAACTCACCGCTTGTGCCAGTTTTGGGCTGACGTGTCCGCCGCGAAGTAATGTCCAAAGCGGTTGTTTGGTTTCTGGGTGTTGGCTTAGTTCGGCGGCGATTTGTTTGAAGGCGATGTAGCCATCTTCTCGATGCGCCAATTTTTCCATGATGATACGCAAAAGCTGTGGGTTCTGACCTAACCAATGTGGGCATTTTGCGGCGAGTGCGGCGATAGGGTGAAGGTCGTCATCGTGGCATTCAGCTAGGCTGCCAAGTAAGCCAAATAGTGGCAATAACAGTGTGTCGTTTAAGTCGGCTCGGGATAGGGCGCGTAGATGGCTTGCCTGCATGAGAGCGTCTTGCTCGGTTTGCAGTTGCGCGATAAGCGTATCTTGTAATTGACTTGACAGGGTTTCGTGTTCAAGGGCGTGACATAAAGCGCTAACAACAGGCTTAGCGGCTTGTTGAATGGCTTTTTGTATCAGGGCTTGATATTTGTCTTCGTTTACTCTGGCGGCGAGTTCTGCTATGCCTTGCAGTCCTAATGTTTGCCAGCTGTCGTTTTGTTTTGTTAGGTCCGACGATAGGTGCTTAACAACGTCGTCAAAGTAATGTGACGGTGTTTTATGTAGGTTTTTGCCTAGAATAGCATGCAGGCTTGCCATGCGTTCTTGGTCTGGTTTGAAGGCATAAGGGCTGTCTTCAAGCGCTTCTGATAATCCTGCTTCTTCACCTTTATGTAGTATCTTATCGACGATGCTTTTTATAAAATGATCTCGCGTACCAAGGTTTAAACATCCTGCTTCGTCTAATGGTAATTTAATAAACCAAATAACACCTTGATCAATGATGTCTTCTTTTTTAGATTTTTTGCCTTGTTGGCTTCCCATGTTTAATAAGCAGGCCAGCCAAGCGTGCTGACGAAATGGGAAAGGGTAGGCTTGTTGTTTACGATCGAACTGTACCGCTTGTTGTGGTGTGATTTTGGTGATGTTGCGTCCTAGGTCGTAGTAGCTTACATCACAACCGACCATATCAAATAAGTCAGACAAAGATTCTATTTTGTTCATGATAAAGTTTTGGCTCTTGTTGCCGCTTTTATTGGCGCTCTATATTGTCTGTAAAGGCGCAATTATGCGTGTAAATAAAAATACGTTATATTACCGTTTTTCAAAGGAGAAAGCAGGTTGAAAAAAGCCTTTTCTGACCATCATTTGTTAGCCGATTTATTGATGGACTTGCAAATGGCAATGCAAGATTGCGATGTTTGGCAATGTGAAGAACCAACAAAAGACGCGTTACAAAGTTCAGAACCTTTTTGTATTGATACCATGAGATTCGAGCAATGGTTACGTTTTGTGATGATAGAACGCTTTAAAACTATGTTGGCAACAGGAAGTGATTTGCCTGTACGTTGTCATATTTCTCCCATGGCGGAGGAAGCTTTTAAGGATAAACCACATGCTAAAGTTCGCCATATAGTCACATGCTTAAACCGCATTGATCAGCATTTAAGTGGTACTTTGTGATATCAAATTGGGTCCATCACCCATTAGTCAAAGATCTTGCTTGGCTGGTGGAAGGGCATTATATCGAGCGTGATTTTGATCTTCAGCCTTATTGGGTTGTGGATGTAAATGAACGTTTGTTATTGCTGGACAGTGATCCTGAACCTCTTGTTGCTGCCATGGCAGCTTGTAAGTCGCACTTTCTTGGTAGTTATTTTGAGACGTTATTTTCGTTTGCGATAGCACATTTATCACATTTGAAAATCCATTTGGAGCATTTCCAAATTGAAAGCGAAGGCAAAACGCTGGGGGAAGTGGATATTCTGGTGGAAACACCTGATGGCGAGCTTCATCAGTTCGAAATAGCGATTAAGTATTATTTAGAAAGGCCGGATCTTTTTCCTCATGATTGGATCGGGCCAAACAAGAATGACAGTTTATTTAAGAAGATCACGAGAGCCCGAGAGCATCAGTTACAGATCTTGCAAACGGAAGAAGGGATGTCTGCAATTGAAGGTGTTGCTAAAGGTCGGCGGCCTATTTCAAATCTATTGGTTTTTGGTCGCTTGTATTCTGCTTTAAGTAGTAAAGAAGAGGTTGGTGCGTGGCTTAAGCAGATTGATCGTGGCGGTTGGATTCGTGTGTCTAATATTGATTTACTCATGCCATTTTTTTCAGGTTTTTTAATCTTACAAAAGCCCCACTGGTTGTCGGCGCCCAACATAAATGATAATTTTCCTTTCAATTCTCTACAATCTGCCTACAATCTTGTAGGCGAATTCCTACTTGATGATCGTCCTCGTCATGTTTTTATTAGGTCGGCTCTTTATAAAACAGACCAAATACATCGAAATGTGTTTATTGTGCCTGATTCATGGTGAGAGATTCGACAGAGTCTAAACCCAAAATCTATTTTATTATTAGTAGTGTTTAAAACAAATGACCGATTTATCTACATTGCTGCATCGTAAGATGCCATTAGCTGCTTGGATTATAGACATAGAGCAATCAAGCGTGCCATGGTGTAATGAAGCGGCAGAAGTTCTATTAATGGACTCTTTGAGTGACATTAAATCGGGCCAACGTGTTATTGGGTCTGAGTTAAAAAGTCGCTTGGCTTTGTATTTAAAAGAGCTTGAGGTAGGAAAAACACTTCCCTTCAAATGGCCGTTCGTTTCAAAAGATGGTACACATTATAATGTACGCGGATCTGTTATTTCTTTAGGTGGTGCGCGTAAGGGATTATCGGTCGAGGCACATCCAGTCTCGGCGCCTCGTATTTCAGTAGAAAACTCTCATTCCAGTCTTCTTTCACATTTTACAACCTTATCTTTCGCTGTTTTTGAACAAAATGGCATTTATCTAGAAGCCAGCAAATGCTTTACAGAGCAATTTGGTGACATCGAGCATGTACGAGATTTATTTGCTGTAGCTGGTGCTGCTAACAGCTTTATTAGTCGTTTGGCTCAACGAGAAAGTATGTCTCAAGATATAAGGCTTTCTACTAAAAACGGGGTTCGTTGGCATAAGATTGAAGTGTCGCATCAGCTTAAGACAAATGTTGTTTATTTGTTAACCCACGATATCCAAGAAGAAAGAGATCACGAAGTAGCGCTTTATCGACTGAATAATTACGATGGCTTAACTCATTTACCGAATAGAAACTTGCTGTATCAGCAGTTAGAAAGTGCGCTGGTGAATGCTCGTAAACGTCATCGTCAATTTGGTCTTTTGTATTTGGATTTGGATGGTTTCAAAGTTATTAATGATAACTTCGGTCACCGAGTCGGTGATGAGCTTATTCAACGAGTCGCAGAACGCATAAAAGGTAGTATTCCCTCGGGTGCTTGTTTGTATCGGTTGGGGGGCGATGAATTTGTGGTGGTATTGGAAAATACCAATGAAATTGAAGAACTAGAAAGCATTGCTCGAAGTATCATGCAAAATGCGAGTAATACCTATCCTGTAGCAAAAATGGAAATGATGATTACCGCGAGTATTGGTATTGCAAGCTATCCTCAGCATGCCGATGACGTAGATAATTTGCTCAAAAATGCTGATGCAGCCATGTATCGTGCTAAGTCTACTGGACACAACATGTATTGTGTTTATGAAGATCATATGGCCGACAATATTAATGCGCATTTGACATTGGGCGGTGGCTTACGAAAGGCGATAGAAGAAGAGCAATTTATCCTTCATTATCAGCCGAAGATTAGGCTTCCTGATGAAGTTGTAGTAGGTGCAGAAGCTTTGATTCGATGGGTTCATCCAGAACTTGGGATGATCAGCCCAGATCAATTTATTCCCCTAGCAGAAGAGAGTGGTTTGATTCTTCCTTTGGGTGAATGGGTTATTCGAAGAGCCTGTCGTCAGCTGCAAGAATGGCGTGAAGCTGGTTTGGATCCTATTAAGCTCTCGGTTAATTTGTCTAGTCGTCAATTTATGCAAGCAGATTTGGTTGATATGGTGCAAAGAGCACTGGAAGAAACCGGTGTTGATCCTAAGTATCTTGAGCTCGAATTAACAGAAAGTATGTTGATGGCGGATGCTCAGCAATCAATTGAAAAGTTACATAGCTTCCGTAAGTTGGGACTGACGCTGTCTATTGATGATTTTGGCACTGGCTATTCATCACTTGCATACTTGAAAAAATTCCCAATACAAACTCTAAAAATAGATAGATCTTTTATTCATGATTTAGGTTTGGATTGTGATAACGATGCCATCGTGAAAGCCACTATTGCGATGGCGAATAGTTTAAATTTAAAGGTAATCGCCGAGGGTGTGGAAAACCGTTCACAAATCGATGTCTTAAATGGTTACGATTGCCAAGAAGTGCAAGGTTATTTGTTCTCTAAACCGTTATCCAGTGATGACTTTCTTATGTATCTGAAAGCTCACGGTGTGATGGCTTAGGCACTAGAAATTAAAATGAAACGTTGAAATAAGAAAGCTTTATGGCGTTGGATTTTTTAATGTTCTGCTTGCTGTTAATAGGTTATTCTCCTTGCTCAAGCGCCAATTAATAAACTATGGGTACACTGTGTCGACGCTCGAAAACCTTTCTTGTCCGATAGATGCCGCACTGCTCACTCGTAATGAACGAGTCTTAACGTGCGAACATGGACACACCTATGACTTAGCCAAAACGGGCTACGTTAATCTTCTTCCCGTACAAAACAAACGTTCTAAAGACCCAGGTGATAGCAAAGAGATGGTCGCCGCACGGCAAGCCTTCTTAAATCAGCAGCACTACTTTCCCATTGTTAGCGCGATTTTATCTTCTTGGCCAAAAGATCATTTAGTTAATGGTGTTCGAATTCTCGATGCTGGTTGTGGTGAAGGTTATTATCTTAGTGAAATTGGTAAGGCTTTAAGTAATCAAGGTATTAGTGCCGAGCGCACTGGTCTTGATATTTCAAAGTGGGCCATTGTCGCTGCTAGTAAACGTGACAAAGCGGTGAGTTGGTTAGTTGGTAGTAATGCGAGCTTACCAGCGCCAGATGAGCGTTATGATGTTGTATTGTGTCTGTTTGGATTTCCAGTCTTTAAAGAGTTTTCTCGGGTGCTCAGTGAAGAGGGCTTGATGTTGCTGGTAGAGTCCGGCCCAAATCATCTAATCGAATTACGTAAAATACTTTATCCATCGATTCACGATTACAAACAAACTTTTTCTGAGGGTGTAGCGGATTTCGAGTTAGTTTTGGAACAAGCAGAAACCTTTACTTTTAGCCTAGATTCGCAAGAAAAAATTCAAGATTTATTAAGTATGACACCTCATATTCATAAGGCGTCGTACGAAGGTCGAGAAGCTGTAAAACTGCTCGATTCTATCATCCTCACTGCGGACATTAAGCTTCGCTGGTATCGAAAGAAAATTAAGGAAGTGAATCATGTCTAGCCATTTAGATGACCTTTTTAATAAAAACAGAGAGTGGGCTGCTAAAGTAACCGCTGAAGATCCAGAGTTTTTTTCAACGTTATCAAAGCAGCAGCAACCTGAATATCTCTGGATTGGTTGTGCAGACAGCCGCGTTCCTGCTAACCAGATTGTCGATTTATTGCCCGGTGAAGTTTTTGTTCACCGTAATATTGCTAATGTTGTGGTGCACACAGATTTAAACTGCTTGTCGGTTATTCAATTCGCGGTTGATGTGTTAAAAGTGAAGCACATTATGGTGGTTGGTCATTATGGTTGTGGTGGCATTAAAGCCGCAATGGGCACTGAAGAGCACGGTATGATAGATAACTGGTTGCGTCACATTAAAGACGTATACCGTTTACACAGAGGCGAATTGGACGCGATAGAAGATGAGCACACTCGTTTTGATCGCATGTGTGAACTGAATGTGGTTGAGCAGGTTGCCAACGTTTGCCAGAGTAGTATTGTGCAAAACGCTTGGAAAATTGGCCAAGAATTACATGTGCACGGTTGGTGCTACAGCATCGAAGATGGCCATATTACCGACCTGAAGCGAACAGTATCTAGTGCGCAAGAGTCGCTTGAGCAAATGAATAACATGTAAAAACCAAGTTAGCGGTACATCGCGAACTTTCTTTGAAAGCAAAAAAACGAGCCATGTGCTCGTTTTTTTTATTGTTAGTCACTTTTGTTGTCTTCTAGATACTATAGAAGGTATCTAGAGTAGAGAGTTACAGGTTGTTGTTTTCGGCAATAGTGCGAGCGCAACCGGCAATAGTAGAACGTAGCCAAATATGGCCTGGATCGTGTTGTAGTAATGGGCTCCACAGCATTTTTAGTTCTACTGGTGGAATGTCAAACGGCGGAGGTAAAACAACAACGCTAGTGTTGTCTTTCATCAAGCGAGTCGCTAATGACGGCAAGGTAGCAATTAAACCAAGCTGTTCTGTGGCGCGCATGGCGACATTGTAGTTACGGGTAAACAGACGAATGTTGCGTTTAAAGCCTAAGTCCGCCAGTGAACCATCTACCCAGCCTAGTTTTTGAACTTCTTCTGGTTGAATGCCAACGCCTACGCCAAAACCTGTTTTACTCACCCAAACGTGAGGTGAAGCAAGATAGGTTTCTAGCGAAAAGTTTTTAGCAATCTCTGAATCAGCGGGAACCAAACAAGAGAAATGATCAACCCAAACCGATTTTTGGTGAAAGGATTGTGGTAAGACATCGAAGCGGTTGATGACCAAATCGACTTTGCCTTTTTCAACATCGTGAAAGCTCACATCGCTTGGATTCATCACATCAAGAATGACGTTTGGTGCTTCGGCTTGGAGCTTTTTCATTAGTGGTGGAATCAGTGTGGCTTCGGCGTAATCACTGGCCATAATGCGAAAAACACGAGAGCTGGATTCCGCTTCAAAGCTTTGTCCTAGGTGTAGAACTTCATCAACCGATTGTAGGATACTTTGAACACGTGGCTGCAATTGAATCGCCAGAGCAGTTGGCATCATGCCATCGCTGGTTCTGACTAGTAGTGGGTCATGAAATAGATCTCTTAAACGTCTTAGCCCGTTGCTCATCGCTGGCTGTGTAATGCCTAGCTGATTTGCGGCGTGAGTTACATTTTGCTCCCGTAGTAAGGAGTCTAAATAACGAAGTAAGTTAAGATCTATTTTGTCTAACTGCATAAGGGAAGAGGCCCGTGTCCACTAATCGTAGGGGCTGCATCATACTCCATTTTATCAATGAATAGAATGACAGCCCCCCACTCATAGAGAGATTAGGGTGTAGGTGGGTTAAGACTGTTTGGCGAGTTGCTCTATGACTTCATAACAAGCGCCCATGGTGTGATAGTCTGTTTTGCCTGCTGGGCTCTTGCAGTCATCGAAGGCTTTATTATCTTGAGTTAGAATTCTAAACCAAGCGCCGTATTGATGGTCGATCATGTGGGACCAGCTGTATTGCCAAAGTTGTTGGTATTTATCCCAATAATGCTCTTCTTTGGTGGCGAGGGCTAACATAGCCGCAGCGGCGAAGGATTCAGCTTGAACCCAAAAATATTTGTCACCGTCGCAAATATTGCCTTCTGGATCGTAGCCGTAACAAAGGCCGCCGTTTGTTTCATCCCAAGATTTTTTCCACGCTGAGTTGAATAGTTTTTGAGCCGTTGGAACCAGCCAGTCTAGTGGCGAACGTTGGTTGATCAAAAGTAGCAATTTGGCCCATTCTGTCTGGTGGCCGGGTTGAAATCCCCAAGGACGGAATAAGTGTTTTGGGTCAGCTTTGTTGTAGTCCCAGTCAACTTGCCAATCAATCGTGTAGTGTTCCCAAATTTCCCCGCCAGCGAGCGCCGCTTGGCGCAAGCAAATGTTATGGGCTAGCAATGTCGCGCGCTCAAGATAATGAGGCTCTTGTGTGGCGTCGTAAGCAGCAAGCAGTGCTTCGCAGCTATGCATGTTGGCATTTTGACCTCGATAAGGTGAAACATCTTGCCAGTCGCAGGATATCTCATCTTTGTATAAACCAAACTCGGCATCCCAAAAATGTTTTTCCATGGTTTCGAAAGTTTCTTGAATCCATGGTTTTGCTTCTTCTACTCCGGCTTTATAGGCAGTTGCATAAGCGAGCATAACAAAGGCAAAGCCATAGCAGTGGTTGGTTTCATCAAGATTTTTGTCTTTGTTTAGCAACCAAACATAACCACCATTTTCTCGGCGATGACGATTTCTCAAATAGCTTAAGCCGTGACGTGTCGTCTCTAAATACTCGGCTTTGCCTTCTGCTTGATACGCTTTTGCGTAATTGAAAACGAAACGTGTACTGCTGACCAAGTGCCGAGTATCTGTATCGTAAATGTTGCCATTGTCTTTGAAGAATTGAAAAAAACCACCTGCAGGGTCAATACAGTTTGGGTGATAGAATTGCATCGTTGATTGGATGTGGTCTTTTAAAAAAGCGGTAGATGTAAACTCTGGAAAAGAAGGCATGATTTCGTCCTTTGCTATGGCTCTACTGTATAATGCGAGCCTTTTTATTTTTGTTTAAGTTGTTTATAAGATCTAATACTGATTTCTCATCTTAATGGGTTATATTATTAAATCAATTAGATTTATTAAATGAGGGCTATCCTTTGATATCTTTGCGTAATGTCACTAGCGCAGTAGAGAAAATGTTCCTAGTTTACGGGCTCAATATGAGAGTAGGGTTATATGAAATCGTCAGGTAGTACTTCTGAACAAAGCCGCATTTACAATGAACGTATTATTCTTCATTTAGTTCGACAGCATCCCGAAATCTCCCGAGTGAAGATTGCTGAGCAAACTGGGTTGAGTGCTCAGACGATTTCCGTGATCACGTCATCTTTGCTTGAAAGGCAATTGCTGCAAGTCGACGGCAAAGTAAAAGGTCGTCGTGGCCAGCCTTCAATAAAACTTAGTATCAACAAAAAAGGCGCTTATGGCTTAGGCATTAATGTCGATCGCGACCATATCAGTGCCGCTCTGCTAGATTTTAGTGGCGAATGTGTTTTGTTGTTAGAACGAATAGTGTCTTTTCCCACCGAAAACTTGGCGAAGAAAATCGCTCAAGATCTAATTGAAGAAGTGAAAACAACGTTAGGTGAGGACTGGAGTAAGGTTCAAGGAATTGGTTTGGCAAGACCCGACTATATGGACTCTTGGCTGGAAACCTTGGTGACGGACTCTGACCAAAGAGCGGATTTGAGCAATCTAAAAGCCGCTTTGGCTTATTGGCAATCGGATGCGTTTGAATCTTGGCTGACGGATTTAACCGGCGTGCCATGCTTTTGCGAGAACGACGCTGTCGCCGCGGCGACCAGTGAGTTGTTACTCGCGTCTGTTGCACCACAGCGTGACTTCTTTTACCTCTTCGTCAGTACCGCTTGCGGCGGTAGTTTTGTGGCTAATGGCGAGTGTTACTTTGGTGCTCACGGAAAAGCCGGTAGCTTTGGTTTAATTCCTACCGCCACAGGAAAGCATGGCAAATGGATTCTTGAGGCCTTGTCATTGTCTTCCTTGCGTCGTTTTTTTGCTGATAAGCAAATTCAATGGCCTTCGACTGATGATCTGTGGCTTGAACCTCAATACACTACACTTATCGAACAATGGGCGAGCGAGGTGGCGTTTGAAGTGACTCCAGCTTTGGCTTCTGTTGTTGCTTTATACGATCCAGAAGCGATATTGATTGGTGGTCGTTTGCCGCCGCCAGTATTGGCAGCGTTAATTATTTGTATCGAAAATGCGTTAACAGCACACAGTATGCTGCCTTTGCCTGCGATTCGTATTGCTCAAACGGGTCATACCGCCGGTGTTTTGGGTGCGGCAGTTTTGCCTTTGTATGGAACCTTTGCACCACAGCAAAACCTATTATTGCTAAGTTCAAAATCCGCTGTTTCAGTCTCTTAAAAAGAGAGCTAAAGAGAAAATCTAAGAGAGAACTAATGAGATTAGAAATACAATGTGAAGACAGGATAGGTATGGTACGAGAAGCCCTCGACCTATTTATTCCTCATGGTATCGATATGCGCTTAGTGGAAGTGGATACCAAGCGACGTTGTATTTATTGTGGCTTTTCCGATATACCTTTCTCAAAACTACAGCAGTTATTGGCTGATATTCGTCGCTTAGACAGTGTTGAAGATGTCAAAACCGTGATGTTTACGCCATCTGAAAGAGAGCACAATGCCCTTTATACTTTGTTAGAAGCCTTACCTGATGGTGTGATTTCGGTCGATTTGAAAGGCAATATCACCATGGTGACGGAGCTTGCTGCGGAAGATTTGAATGTATCCGTGTTGAATCTGCTACATAAACCGGTTCAGCAGTTTATCAAAGGAATTAATGTTTCCAAAGATGCATGGGCGAATCCACGAGATGGCATGAGTAAACGGATTCGTATTCGCAACAAAACCTTATTGCTGGAAATGAAGCCGATTTTTGTCAGTGACGACGAAGGTGTTGCCAATCCTGCTGGCACTGTGATTTATCTGAAATCTAAAACACGTTTGGATCGTCAAGCTGAGAGCCTAAAGCAAGCACCAGACGCGGAAAATTATTTAGAAAACTATTTCCGACCAGCAGTGATGAAAAGTGAAGCAATGAGACGAACATTGCTTCAAGCCAAAGCGTTTGCCGAAGTGCCAATGCCTTTGTTGGTTCAAGGTGAGGTTGGTACGGGCAAGAGAGACTTGGTCGACGCGTTATTTCAGTATTGGCAAAAGCATCAGGGGGACAGAGAGGCTCAACTGATTGTTCGTCACGCGCGAGAATTAGTCAGAGAAGATATTAACAAGCTAGATAAAATGTCGGGTTGGTTTGTTATTGAAGATATTGAATGTCTTGATGAGCAGGTACAGTTAGATCTGGCCAGTTGGTTGTCTCGTCATCCTGGCGAAAGTACCAGTCTTGATAGTAATGTTCGTTTGGTCAGTTTATCTTCGCTAAGTCAAAAGCAGCTTAGTAATAGCGAGGCATTAAATAAAACACTGTATTTCTCTTTGGCAACGTTAGCGCTAGCTATGCCATCGCTTCGAGATCGCAAAGAGGATATAGAAGGACTTATTCAGCAAGTAATATCAGCTCAGGCCGAACGTTATCGTTTGCCCGTGCCTTCTATTTCAAAAGGCGCTTTAACCAAGTTGGCTTTATATTCTTGGCCGGGTAATTTGAAAGAGTTACAAAATACTTGCTTACAAACCTTACTGACAATCAAAGACAAAGAGTGGCAAGCTGAAGATATCCTGTTACCAGAAAACAATTACATGGTAGACATGGCTTTGATTGATGATTCGTTGGAAGTGACAGTGAAGCAATGGGAAGCTGAATTATTGAAGCGACTTTATCCCAATTTCCCAAGTACAAGACGGCTCGCCAAGGCGGTTGGCATGAGTCACAGTGCAATTGCGAACAAACTAAAAGAGTACGGGATAAATATGTAAATGCCAGATTGAAAAGGTTTCAATCTGGCAAATAGTTAGAATGGAGAATGGGTTATTTAGTATGGGCGTCTATGACGTGGTACTGGACGACGTACTTCTTCGCGCTCAATTTTGATTGGTTGCAGCTTTGTTTTCGGTTGAGCAGTGTTTTTCTGGATATTGGCTACCAAGAAAGCAATTGCTGCGCAGGCAGCGACGAATAACAAAAATTCAAACATGGCATTTCTCCAAACTAATTATTCTTTTAACAATCATGGTTCAAAATGATCGTTGGGTAAAGGCATTTATGTTGTCTTTTGGTTAATGAGGTATTTTCACTATTACCTTACTCGTAACGTCGTGTAAATATCTCAATCAGAATGATAAAACAGCTCATCCCTACATCTATTAATGGAGGAAGATAAATTTTAATCAACCCCTACATGGAAGATTACAAGTTGTACCTTTTTCTTAGATACCTTGCTACGCCATCTTCATCATGATGACCAATGACATCGGTAGCAGCATCTTTCACATGAACTAATGCGTTATCGGTTGCAAAGGCTTCATCTGAAGCAGAGAACATAGATAGATCATTGTCTCCATCTCCAAATACTACCAACCTTTCGGCACCAATTTCTGCTTTTAGTTCCATCAATGCAGAACCTTTACACACATTACTGTGGTGTATGTCTAACCAAAATGCATCAGGGTTGTAAATTCCGCCACCTGAGTAGGCGGTTAAGTGACTGTGTTTTTGGCTATCTAGGACAATTTTTTCAATAAACTCGGGTCGACCCATAGCACTAATGTTGGTGATTCTTGCGCTATGAGATAGCTCTGCTATTGGGTGAAGGCTCATGTTTTTATGATTGCCCAGCTCATTGGCTATGTGATCGCTCAAATGCCCTGTCAGCGGTGAATGGTAAACCCTGTGTGAACCATCGTCTTCTAGGCAGAAGATAAAAGGCGTAACTTCGTTTTCTTCAAAAGAAGTAAGAAGCTCTGATATATGGCTTTGTGACAGCAGGTTACGATGACGGTAAAGGTTTTGTTGAGGATCCCACCATTCAACCCCGTTTTTGAAGATCTGCCAGTTAGGAAATTTATGGCCTTCAATGCAAGGCATGGCGGCAAAGTGCGTGCGGCCTGTCGCGACAGTGTAGAAAACCCCTGCGGCTTTTAAACGTTCAAGGGTGTCTAGCGTGTAGTCAGAAAGGCGTTGATGCCGATTCAGTAGGGTTCCGTCTAGATCAAATGCTACTAATTCCATAATCACCTCATATGTATGGTTATAGACTATCGCATTGCCTTAGCTGAATATTCAAGTGCCTTTTTAGTTTCTGTGTTGGTTTTCTTTCATGTTTTTTAATCGTTTACTCAGTGCAGGCTGAGAAATTCCGAGCATTCTTGCTGCTAATGATTGGTTATTGCTTGCTCTTTTCATTGCTTCTTCGACTAATAAATCTGCCATATTGCTTAGAGTTGGTAACTGTGTATTGGTTGGAAACTGCACCGGACTTTCTGTGAAAACTAAATGATTCTCTTTGCTTAAAAGTGGTTCGAAAGGTGCGCAATTGAGTTTGTTTGATGTACTTTGGCTAACTGCGTCATACACTAGTGCTTTTAGTTCGCGGGCATTACCAGGAAAAGTGTACTGAGATAAACTTACAGATAAACTTTTTGGTGCAGTTAAAGCTGGTTTATTCATTTCTTCACAAGCTGATTTGATAAAGTGATCAATTAATAAAGGAAGATCAGCTAAACGCTCTCTTAGTGGTGGTATGTTGACCATATGGGTTTTTAAGCGAAAGAATAAATCTTTTCGAAATTTGCCTTCAGCTTGTAGCTCTTCTAATTTTTGATGTGTAGCGACTACTATCCTTGCTTCCATTCTTTTTGGTTTATCACTTCCAACAGGATAATATTCACCTTCTTGTAGAAGCCGCAGAAGCTTAATCTGAGAGGCTAAGCTTAAGTCACCAATCTCATCAAGGAATAGCGTTCCGTTTGCTGCTTTTTCGACTAGCCCTAGTCGTGTTTTGTCTGCGCCTGTGAAGGCGCCACGAGAGTGGCCAAAGAGTGTATCTGCAAATACGTTGTCATCTACTCCAGCTACGTTGACACTCACTAGTGGGCCTGAACAGTTGCTTAATTCGTGAATGACATTAGCGATTAACTCTTTACCGACACCACTTTCACCTGAAATTAAAACTGGCTGGCGTGTGTTAGCGATAGACTCGATATAACGAAAAACTGACCACATTACTTGATCTGAAGTGATTATTTTTGAAAAGATATCAGGTCTTTCTAGTTCATTGGATAGAATTTGTGAGCGCAAAGCTTGATTTTCTAGAGTGAGCTCTTGGGTATGAATCGCCCGTTTTAAGCCATCTAGAATTTGATTTTGATCCGAAGTTTTTACAAAATAATCGAATGCTCCTTGTTTTACGCACTCTACCGCTGAATCTACTTGGTTTACACCGCTTATAATGATGACGCACACATTAGGGTATTCTTCTTTTAACCATGACAATACTTTTTGACCTGAAATTCTCGGCATGGTGAGATCCAATAAAACCAAACCAATATCTTCTTTTTCCATGAACGAGGGCACTAGGCTTGGATCTGAGCATGTCATTAAATTGTTATACCCTTGTCTTTCTAATGTTAATGACATGCTTCTAAGAAAAGCGACTTCATCATCAACTAATAAAATCTTAAATTGAGGGTAGAGATTATATTTCATGAAAGGCTCTTATTTTATATAGATGGTTCTGAGTGAACGGTATTGATAAAAGTGCCTTCCATTGCATCATTTGGCTTATAAATGGGGAAAGAAACAGTGACGCTGGTGCCTTTATTTAACTCAGAATCAAAAGCTAATGTACCATGATGTGCTTTTATGATAGCAGAAGAAACAGACAAGCCTAGTCCTGTCCCGCCTTGCTCTCTCTTTGTTGTGAAGAATGGGTCTGTTAAACGCAGAATGTTGGCTGGATCAATGCCTCGCCCTTCATCCTCAATAACAAGAAGGACCTCTTTTTCATCTAAGCTCTGAGTGGTGGTGACTCGAATGGCTTCTGTGCGTTTTTCAACTGCATCACAAGCATTGATTATTAGGTTGATGATAACTTGTTCTACCCGTTGAGCACTTCCGATAATAATTGGATTGCGTTTATCTAAGTACAGTTCAAAATCATCTGTAGTGTTTCGAATAGTCGTATCTACCAAGCGAATAGCGGTAGATACTATTTGATTGATGTTTACTTCTTGAGTTATTTCATTTGGTTCTTCACGAGCAAAATCTTTTAAATCATTCACTATGTTTCGAATTCTTAAGGTGCTTTGATCCATTTCGTCTAATAAATATGGTAACTCCTGACTCAAGCGATCAAATCTAAGGCCCGCTAATGAAAAATTCGGATCTTCTTTCGCGTATTGAGCTAGATAGGGTAGAGCATCTTCCCAAGCTGATTTTAGAATAGGAAGATTAAGCATAAGCAAGCCTGTTGGGTTGTTTATTTCGTGTGCCACACCGGACACAAGCACACCTAATGACGCCATTTTATCTGCTTGTATGAGCTGTTCTTGCTGCGCTTTTAATTGGGAAGACCGCTTTTCAACTTCTTTTCGCAGCATCGCATTCCATATACCTATGGCGCTGATTGCCAACAATAAAGCGATAATAATATAGGCTGCATACAATCCTAATTCTTTCCATGGGAAGGACGACTGTTGTAATGCTCCAAACCATTTCTCATGAATTTTTTGTTGCTGACCAGTATTTCTAAGGATGGCTAAGCCTTCATTGAAAATAGCAATTAGCTCTTCATTTTTTTGCAAAGCACCATAACTTAAACGTTGACCTGAAATTGGACTAGCTATGGCATGAATATTATTAAGCTTCATCTCTTTGCTGAGATAAAGGCTGGGGGAGTTTGCTGTTAATGCGTAATCATGTTTACCAGAAGCAAGTAAGCGTAACGCTTCTTCATGTGTTTTAACGGGAATGATGATGGCTTGAATATTATTATCAAGAAGGTATTCATGCATGATGCTAGCATTTTGAACTATTACTTCTTTGTTTTTAAGTTGCGAAACATCATTAATTGAAGGGGAGTTTTTACGGGCGAATATTGAGTAGTTAATTATAGAGTGTGGAGAAGAAAAGAGGATGTTCTGCGCTCGTTCATCTGAGTAAGCTATTCCTTGAAGGATGTCAAAATGACCAGAGTGCAAGCCTTTTAATATGCTTTGCCAATCTGCCATTTCGATTTCGACATGAACGCCCATTACTTCCGCAATGGCTTTTGTTAATTCAACGGTATAACCCGTTGGTTCTCCATCTTCACCAGCAAATTCGTAGGGCGGGAAGTTGTAATCAGCTCCCACTGAAATCATTCTTTTTCCAGAGTGCCCTGTAAAGCTATCTTCTGCGGATAGCTCGCTAGAAAGTGTTGCTAAGCTTAAAAAAAAACAAAGCAAAGAGGCCAGCGTGCGTATTTTTAAAAGGCTCTGCATGTAGAGAAAATCTTCTTTTATGAATGTTATTGAGGCGAATACTAACGGTATCGGCTCAATAAAAAAAGCTTGGAAAATGGAATTGGAAAAGACAGCAGGGTTAATTTTTTGAGTGATATAACAAAAGTTATATCCATAGCTTTTGTTATTAAGTGCATTGAATGTGCTTGTTTTACATGGTTTAACTGACAATTTCTTTGCACTTCTAATCTTTCTATAACTTAAGTTATAGATTTTAGTAACAAGTAAATAGGTGTATTTATTGAATTATTTTATTATTTATCAATTACTTAGGGTTTTATTTAAAACTTGGCATTTAATTTGCGATTAGGTCCTCGCTACATGACATTATTTTAAATACCGGAATGCTTGAGGATTCTATGATAATTAAAAAAACACTATTTAAAGCTTTGCTTGTACCTGCTATTGCAGGCGCTTCCATGTTATCCATGGCGGACACTCAGTTTGTATCGATTGGTACTGGTGGTGTAACAGGTGTTTATTACCCTGCAGGCGGCTCTATCTGCCGTATGTTAAACAAGGATCGTAAAGAGCATGGAATTCGTTGCTCTGTCGAGTCGACTGGCGGCTCTGGTTACAACGTAAACAGTATCCGTTCTGGCGAGTTGGAGTTCGGTGTTGCTCAATCAGATGTTCAAACGGCAGCGTTAGAAGGGACAGGTCAGTTCGAGGGTAATCCTTTCCCTGAATTGCGTTCTGTTTTTTCTTTGCACCCTGAGCCTATTCACTTAATGGCTCGTGCAGATTCAGGTATCAAAACATTTGATGACCTTGCTGGTAAGCGTGTAAATATTGGTAATCCAGGTTCAGGTAATCGTTCTATGATGGAACTATTAATGGCTGAAAAAGGTTGGACGACAGAAGACTTTTCTATTGCTGCGGAGTTAAAAGCGTCTGAGCAAGCACAAGGTATTTGTGATGATAAATTTGATGTGACCATCTACGTATCTGGTCTCCCAAATGGTGTCGCACAAGAAGCAACAACTACTTGTGACGTCAAGTTGATCCCAATGACTGATCCTGCATCACTTGCAGTTATTCAAAAGAACAGTGCATTTTCACAAGCGGTTATTCCTGCTGGTATGTACACTGGAAACGACCAAGATGTCCTAACATTTGGACCTAAAGCAACGATTGTTACGTCAGCAAATGTATCTGATGAAGCGGTTTATCAACTAACTAAATCCGTCTTTGAAAATCTAGATTCTTTCAAGCGATTACACCCTGCGTTTGCTCGCCTAGAGCCAATTGAAATGGTTCATACATCACTTGTGGCGCCATTACATCCAGGTGCTGTCCGTTATTACCGTGAAAACGGCTACATCAAGTAAGTATCTCTTTGCATGAATTTTCATGCACCTTGAATGAAGCACCAGTCTTTTGACTGGTGCTTTTTGAGTTTTGCAATGAGTCGACACTGTGAAGTGTGTGACTAGGAGTCTGTATGTCTATTAATACAACCACCTCAGCTTCACCAGATAAGTTAGAAGAGCTTGTCGCGGAAGCCGACACAGGTAAGCGTAATCCAACTGGAAAGATCTCTATCGGTTTGCTTTTTTTTGTACCACTCATGTGGTCGTTGTTTCAGCTATGGACAGGCTCGCCTTTGCCATCACAATTTGGCATAGGCTTTTTAAACGACACTCAATCTCGTGCTATTCATTTGGCTTTTGCTGTTTTTTTGGCTTTCTTAGCTTTCCCTGCTTTTAGTAAAAGTCCCACCCGTCATATCCCGTGGTTAGATTATATTTTGGCAGTTCTTGCGGCGGCATGTGCTTCGTATTTGTATTTTTTCTATGGTCAGTTAGCAATGCGTCCAGGGCTGCCAACCACAACAGACCTTGTTGTTTCTGCTATCGGTTTGATTCTGACTCTAGAGGCGGCTAGACGCTCTCTTGGGCCTGCTTTGATGCTAGTTGCTTTGTTTTTTCTGTTATATGTATTTTTTGGAGACAGTCCTGTTTTACCTGAGATACTTCGCTGGAAAGGGGCTTCTTTCGAAAAAGCCATGAACCATATGTGGCTAACAACGGAAGGTGTATTTGGTATTGCTTTAGGGGTGTCCTCTGGTTTTGTTTTCTTATTTGTTTTGTTTGGTGCCTTATTAAATCAAGCAGGTGCAGGTAATTATTTTATTAAAGTAGCGTTTGCTTTGCTTGGGCATATGCGAGGCGGTCCTGCAAAAGCGGCTGTTTTGTCATCTGCTATGACAGGTTTGATTTCTGGCTCTTCTATTGCCAATGTCGTGACGACAGGTACTTTTACAATACCTCTGATGAAGAAGGTGGGTTTTAGTGCTGAAAAAGCCGGAGCGGTAGAAGTTTCCTCCTCGGTAAACGGTGTCATTATGCCTCCAGTGATGGGGGCCGTGGCTTTCTTAATGGTGGAGTACGTAGGTATTCCATATATTGATGTCGTTAAGCACGCTTTTTTACCAGCTACTATTTCGTACATTGCCTTACTTTATATTGTGCATTTAGAAGCGCTTAAAGCGGATATGAAAGGCTTGCCTCGTTCTACACCCGCACGTACTTGGACGGCACAATTAATTCGTACAGGTATCGTTGTATCCAGCATGCTGATACTGACAGGTATTTTGTACTATATCGTTTCAGCGATTAAGTGGTTATTAGGGGACTTTTCAGATATTGGTTTGCTTGCGTTTGTGGTGATTGGTTATTTTGGCTTGTTGTATATCTCGTCAAAATCTGATGACCTAGAAATTGATGCAAGCGATGAAGCAATTATTAAATTGCCAATTTTCGCAGAAGTATACAAATCCGGTTTGTATTACCTAGTACCATTGATTGTATTGGTGTGGTTTTTGATGGTTGAACGTAAGTCTCCAGGCTTGTCTGCTTTTTGGGCTTGTATGTTGATGGCATTTATTTTGATCACCCAGAAGCCTCTCAAAGCCTGGTTTCGTAAGCAAAAACACGTCGCTCAGCAGGCGAAATCAGGTGTTTTTGATTTAATCGAAGGCTTGAATACTGGCGCTCGCAACATGATTGGTATCGGTGTGGCGACAGCAACCGCAGGTATCATCGTGGGTACAGTTACTCTGACTGGTATCGGACAAGTTATGGCGGAGTTCGTTGAGCTGGTATCTGGTGGAGTTTTAATCATCATGCTACTCATGGTTGCTCTTATTTCTTTGGTGCTTGGAATGGGCTTGCCAACCACAGCTAACTACATTGTCGTCTCGTCTTTAATGGCAAGTGTTGTTGTGGAGCTGGGAGCACAATCTGGTTTGATTGTTCCACTTATCGCGATTCACATGTTTGTGTTTTATTTTGGCATCATGGCCGATGTCACACCTCCTGTTGGTTTAGCGTCCTTTGCGGCGGCAGCAGTATCAGGTGGCGATCCAATTAAGACTGGCTTCACGGCATTTTTCTACTCGATGAGAACTGCTCTGCTACCATTCTTATTCATTTTCAATACCGATTTGCTTTTGATTGATGTGACCTTTATTCAGGGTGTCGTTGTCTTTATTGTTTCCTTGGCAGCCATGCTAATTTTTGCTGCGGGTACGCAAGGGTATTTTATGGATCGAAGCAAATGGTATGAAAGTGCCGCGTTGCTATTGATTGCATTCACACTTTTCCGTCCCGGCTTTTGGCTTGATATGGTCGAGGCTCCATATAAAGAGCGTCCAACCCAAGAAATGTATAGCTACATTGATCAGCATCCTGCTTTAGATACACTAAGAATGTCGGTTGAAGGTGAAAATTTAGATGGTCGTTGGATTTCGAAAACGGTACATATGCCGCTATTAGGTCAAGGTGATGCAGCTGATAGATTGCTCAACGGTGCTGGCATTGAATTGCGTGAAGAAGAGGGTAAATATCTGATCGACAATTTATCGTTTGGCAGTTATGCGGAACAGCAGAAGTTGGATTTTGATTGGGAAATAACACAATTTGAAGTAGATGCTGATCGACCTGCAAAAGAATGGTTCTTCATCCCCGCTTTTTTATTGGTTGTTTTAGTGGCTTGGCGCCAGCGTAAACGCAAGGCGAAGTCTTTGTAATCGAATGGTTATTTATATCTACTTCTATTGTCCCTGAAGTTGATATTGGCCGGTTGCGGTAACGCTCCCGGCCTCTTTATAATTGTTACACTTGCTTTTGAATCAACGCGACTGTTTCGAAAGTAATACCACTCCAGCCATTTTCAATAAATTGGCGAATGTTTTGGTGGTCGCTGGCTTCTGGATTTTCTAAAACATCAACACGGTAAAAGTCACCAAACAAATTTAGGGTTTCGACTTCTGTTAGTTGGTGAATAGATCCGAAAGAAAAAACCTTACAAGAACCATTGTTTTCATTAATGCCATTGGTCTGCTTGCCATTAGAAAACGCAGCAGGCGTGAAATCGTATTCACGCTCAATCACATCAATCACTTCTTTAAATTGTACTTGCTCAGGTGTGCTCTTGATTTTCTCTATGAGCGTTTGAGTACTTAGCATTGGGACTCCGTTTGATATATAAAATTTATTTTTTTGACATTATTACGTTATTTCAAAAGATTAATGCTCAGTAGTTGGCTCGGCATATCGAACCGTAACCTTGAAGCAAATAAAAGCAATTATGCCACAAGCGGCAATGGTGCCAAGCATTGGAACAAAAGTGCCATTGTGAAGGATACTGATCACAGCGCCGCCTAAGGCGCCAAAGGCAAACCGTGATGTTCCTGCTAATGCAGTCACACTGCCATTATGGCTGCCTGCATGCTTCAAAGCGCCCGCCATAAACCCACTACCTAATATGCCCATTGGCCCCATAAATAGCATGCTGGAAATAATAATCAGCCAAAGTGGTGGATGACTAAAAAAGCTTAAGACAATCATTAACGCTGAGGCTGTTAGGGGAATATAAATTGCGTACTTAGAGAGAACTTCGGTACCAAGCTTTTCAACATAACGACCATTAATGGTTGAGGCTAGCATCATAGAAATGACGTTCAAGCCAACTAAGAAACCAAAATTAGCAGGATCAACGTCATATATTTCAATATACACAAAGGAGCAGCCAGTGATAAAACTCATCATACCTGCAAAGTAAAAGGCAGAAGCTCCGATATAACCCATCACAGAGCGGTTTTTGATCAAGGTAATATAGTTTCTAATCGCATTGCCAAATGAGAAGGGCGTGCGCTTTTCAACCGGCAAGGTCTCTGGGATGGTACGAAGAAATAACACGATGGCGATAATGGCTAAGATGCCCAGCATAACGAAGATGTAGTGCCAATTTAAAATAATGAGAATGGCGCCACCGATAATAGGTGCCGCTAAAGGTGCTAATGCCATTACTAGCATGATCATCGACATGGCTTTGGCAAATTGATTGATCGACATACCATCTTTGACTAAGGCCGGAACGCACACAGCAACAGCCGCACCGCCCAAGGCTTGAATTGCGCGCCCAGTCATTAGCATTTCATAGCTTTGGGTCAAGGCACAGATAAAGCTGCCAATGGCAAAAACAACCAAACCACCGACGACGACTTTGCGTCGGCCAATTGCATCAGAAATAGGGCCAAAAAGAATCTGTAGAAAAGCGAACACCAGCAAATAGATGCTTAGCGTCATCTGGATGAGGCCTATGTCTGTATTTAGGCTTTTAGAAATCGTTGGAATACTGGGCAAGTAAGCATCAATCGCCAACGGTGTAAGCCCAGATAAAAGACCGAGTACTAAAATAATAGGAAATGTGAGTTTCATGCTTCAACTTAAAGAGTAGGTTAGTCGGTTTTATCGAGTAGAAATCATAAACCAGTAATAGGGCGATAATTATAATAGGTTTACACTTCGTCGTTTAGTTTAATTGTGCAAGTACTGAGTAAAACCCAATAGGCTACAATTCAGAAAGACTATCTTTTCTGGTTTTCATTTATGGAACGTGGTTCAATTTCGCCTCTATTTCTAATGGACAGGAAGTTTTTTGTCCAGTACGACACTTATTTTCGCTATGTTTTTCTTGATAGTGTCTATTTTAAAGTTCGATAAGGAAGATCATGTTACGTTTTTTTGAAAAATGGGTGCCGGCTTATCCCGATATAGAAGCTGTGCAAGCACCAAAAACGCTGTTTGCTTTTTGTCGTTACTACTCAAGAGGAGTGGAGCTTCCGCTGCTGTTGATGTCTATTTTAACGGCTGCCATCGCCATTTTAGAAGTGACCTTATTCAGCTTTATGGGGCAGTTGGTAGATTGGTTGATTAATAAGAATCCAGACACCTTTTTTGCTGAGGAAAGTACGCATTTATTAATGATGTCTTTGATGATTCTGGTGGCGATGCCATTAGTAACTTTTTTTCATTCGGCGATTATTCATCAGACGCTTTTGGGTAATTACCCAATGCGGATTCGTTGGCTGTCTCATCATTATATTTTGCGTCAAAGTATGTCGTTTTTTCAGGATGAGTTTGCTGGGCGTATCTCTACTAAGGTAATGCAAACCTCACTTGCGGTTCGTGAAACCGTGATGAAATTGCTCGATGTTTTGGTTTACATCGGCGTGTATTTTATCTCTATGGTGGTATTAATTGCTAAAGCAGACTATCGCTTGATGATTCCAATGTTAGGCTGGTTGGTTTGCTATGTATTGCTGCAAATGTATTTTGTTCCTAAATTGAAAAAAATATCAGCAGAACAGGCAGATGCACGCTCCACTATGACTGGGCGAGTCGTCGACAGCTACAGCAATATTTCAACCGTTAAGCTTTTTTCTCATCATCAGCGTGAAGCGGATTATGCAAAAGACGGCATGGATGGTTTCTTGCAGACGGTTTACAAGCAAATGCGCTTGGTCACTATGCTTAGTGTAGGTGTGCAAACTTGTAACTATGTGTTGGCATTTTCTGTAGCGGCTTTGTCTATTTGGTTATGGACTGGCAGCATTATTAGTGTTGGTGCAATTGCTATTGCGGTGAGTTTGGCGCTTAGGCTAAACGGTATGTCCCAATGGATTATGTGGGAAATCAGTGCGCTATTTGAAAACATCGGCATGGTTAACGATGGCATGAAAACACTGTCTCGACCTATCGAGATAGAAGACAAGCCAAACGCGCCAGCGCTTTCAGTTCCACATGGTCTTATTGAATACGATGCGGTCAATTTTCACTATGGTAAGCAAGACAGTAAGGTCATTGAGAACCTTGTCTTGTCTATAAAAGCTGGTGAAAAGGTCGGCCTTGTCGGTCGCTCTGGTGCCGGTAAGTCAACGATAGTTAATTTATTGATGCGTTTCCATGACATTGAATCAGGTCAAATTCGAATTGATGGACAAGACATCAGTGCTGTTCAGCAAGATTCGTTACGTGGTCAAATTGGTATGGTGACTCAGGACACGTCTTTACTGCACAGAACGGTTCGCGAGAACTTGCTCTACGGTCGTCCTGATGCAACGGAAGAAGAAATGATTGCAGCTGCAAAACAAGCAGAAGCTCATGACTTCATTCAAGACTTAACCGATCCGTTTGGTAATGCAGGTTACGATGCCATGGTCGGTGAGCGTGGTATCAAGCTTTCCGGTGGTCAGCGTCAACGTATTGCCATTGCGCGAGTCTTGTTAAAAGATGCGCCTTTGCTGATTCTAGATGAAGCAACATCTGCATTGGACTCTGAAGTAGAAGCTGCGATTCAAGAGAGTTTGTACAAACTGATGCAAGGCAAAACCGTTATCGCTATTGCTCACCGCTTGTCGACAATTGCTGCCATGGATCGTTTGATTGTATTGGATAAAGGCAACATCGTTGAGCAGGGCAGTCATGAAGAATTGATTCAGCACGCTGGTATTTATGCATCGCTTTGGGCGCATCAAACTGGTGGCTTTTTAGCGGAAGACATTGATCTAGAAGATGTTGAATCAGACAGTGTTAAACCAGAAAAAACCACCAGCTAGTCGTTATCGTAAAATGTTTAATGTAGGGAAGGGCGTATGACGTATTTTATTTTGTTTCTCGCTATCTTAGCTGAAGTCATTGCTACGACGGCTTTAAAGGCATCAGACTCCTTCACTAAATTAGGCCCAAGCATTGTATTGGTTGTCGGTTATGCCGTGGCTTTTTACTTGCTAACTATAGTTATGCGCTCTATGCCAACGGGCGTGACTTACGCGATTTGGTCTGGATTAGGTATCGTCTTGATTTCGGTATTTGGCTATCTGTTTAACAGTGAAAAGCTGGATTTGGCGGCTTGTATTGGAATGTCTTTGATTGTCGCCGGTGTGGTGGTGATTAATGTATTTTCTAAAACAGTAAGCCATTAATAAATAGTTGAATACTGGAAGCATAAAAAAACTCGCTGATGGGTTTCAGCGAGTTTTTTTGTTTTAGGCGCCATTTTAAACCAGTTCTAGGACTTAAAGAGCGTCTGCAATTTCTTTCACTTGCATCCTAAGACTTTGTAAGCCATTGCCTGATAAGTACCAAAGTTTAGGTGACAAATAGGCGACTTGGATGGATTGACCACCTTGATCAGCAAGCTCTGATTTTAGCTTTTCAATATCGAGTGATTCTTTTGTGTTACCAATCGCTGCGCTACGGTCAACGATAAATAAAGTCGTTGGTTTCATCTCTGCAATATTGTTCACGCTAAGTGATGTAAATGTACGAGTGCCGCGTTTTTGTGGTGTTACATGAGACGGAACTTTTGATGCCTCTAAGCCTAATAACTGAGTCGCTATAGGTTCATCTCGTAATCCGAAAGAGCCATTGTTATGTGTCACAACCAGAATAGTCGGATTGCCTTTAATGCCAGTTTTTGTTGACTCTATATCTGTGCTTAGTTCTGCAAGCGCTTTATTTGCAGTGTCTTTAGCATTAAATAAAGCCGCAATTGAGCTGACGTTTGCACTAAAGCTTTCCCAGTAGTTGTCACCAAAAGTTTCAACTTGTTGAACTTTACCTATAGCTTCTAGGGCGCTCTTTTGGCCTGCTTGGCGACCTGTGATCACAATAAGATCTGGGTTGAGAGTTTTGATTGCTTCTAGATCTGGTGTTTTTAAACCGCCCACATCAGTGTATCGAGCATCATTAAATTGCTTAAGATAGTCTGGAAGTACTTGTTTAGGTACTCCAACCACGTAGCTTTCTAAACCTAGAGCGGCAATGGTATCTAAACTGCCAAGGTCAAAAATCGCAGCTTTAGGCAATTGCGTTTCTGCAGTGGATAGCTGGCTGAAGGCGACCAATGTTCCGATGGCTAGGATTTTTCTTAAATTCATCATGTTCACAATTACCTATGTCTTAAATAAAAAGAGCTTGAAATAAAAATAACCATTATCAATGGCTGATAATGGTTATCATTGTCTCATTTTTATTGGCAGGTTTTGCGGCTATAACCTAGTACGGTGTGTTGCTAAACATGAAACGAAAACTAACTGCTTTTGAGCTTACTTTTCTTGTTAGCAAGCCAAACGAACTGATAGGGCATTAAAGTGACTTTGCCTAAATGGTCTTCGTATACTTGTTCTGATACTAAATCTGTCCAGTCATCGGTGGCTATTAGGTTAAGTTCAGACAAGTTAAAATTTTGCGGTTGGTCTGTCATATTATAAACAGCAAACAAGCTTTGTCTTCTGTCTAGGCTTTGACGCCAGAAGGCAAAGAGGTTTTCACCCATGTGCAGCACGTACTGAGTTGCATTTGGGTGAAAAGCTGGCTGTGCTCGACGTATTTGAATTAATTTCGTTACGCTTTGGAATACTTTCTGATGATGGGTTGGCGTGTTTAGAACATGATCTAAATCTTCCATGTCCCAAATATGACGGTTTATTGAGCGAAATTGGCCGGTATTGTCTACGCGTTCTAAATCGTTTTCTGTGCCAAATAAACTATGAATATAAAAAGCGGGTACGCCTTCAAGTGCCATCATTACACCAGCGGCGCAAAGGAAGCGAGCAAACTGCCATTTATCTGGGCCGTGTAGTGCTGATCCTGATAAGGCATTCCATAGGCTGATATTGATTTCATAAGGCTTAGCTTCGCCTTGCGGCGTAGTGCGTGAGCTTATTTTGCCGCCAAAGCGCTTCATAGTATTGATCAGCGTTTCCAGTTCCCACTCCGAAAGTAAGCCTTCCGTTGGGCGCAAGCCAATACCATCATGGGAAGCAAGGAAATTTAAATAGGTTGTACCTTGCTGAGCCGGTGTCATACTCATTAACCATTGTTTTAAATGGCTACTGTTTCCGGTCACCAAGCTATTGATGAGCAACGGCGGTAAAGAGAAGTTGTAAATTAAATGAGCTTCGTTGGCATTACCAAAGTAGGTTAAATTTTCCTGATTGGGTATGTTGGTTTCAGTGATGATCACGGAATCTGGCGCGTAATGCTCAATCATTAAGCGTAATAAACGAATGATTTCGTGGGTTTGTGGCAAATTGATGCAAGAGGTACCTGGGATCTTCCACAGAAACGCCACGGCATCTAAGCGAAACCAGCGAATGCCTTTTTCTAGATACAAACGAATAATGCGCAGGAACTCTAATAGAACGACTGGATTTTCAAAGTTCAAATCGATCTGATCGTGACTAAAAGTACACCAAACGTGTTTTTCGCCGTTTTTAGTTTGTATTTCTCGTAATAATGGCGATGTTCTAGGGCGAACCACAGCACTTAAATCTGCATTTGGATCGGCTTCATAAAAGAAACTCGCGCCCGGTTCAACGCCAGCTTTGTAATTTTCAAACCACATGCTTCGGCTTGAACAATGGTTAATAACCAAATCGCCCATTACTTTAAAATCTTTCGAAAGATTCACGACATCGGCCCAGCGTCCGCAGGATGGATTGACGGTTGTGTAATCCATCACACTAAAACCATCGTCCGAGCTATAAGGAAAAAACGGCAGTAGGTGAACAGCGGAAATACAATCAGACAATTTGCTTTTTACAAATTTGTGCAGGGTTTCCAACGGCGCTTCTTCTTTTCTGCGTAAGGTGTCTGCATAGGTAATCAGCATAATGTCTGATTGGTCCCATAGATTTCTATGAGGACGAGGAGACTCAGTTGACGGATCTAGATTAAATGTGGCTAAACACTTTGCCGCCAAATCCTTATTGTCCAAGCTTGGGTAAATGACTTGCAAATGAGCGATTAAGCGCTGTTCTAGATGCGACAAAGGAGCATTTTCCATGTTTACCTACCTGTCTTTTTAGTGATTGAAAAGCAACGTAGTAACGTTCAACTTAGCAAAAAGATTACTTTAAAGGCCAGTTCTTTTTTTGACCGATCTTTTATTTAGAGTCTTAATTATTTTTTAGGGCCGTATTGGGCCATATCCAATTCGACGGCTTGAGCAAGCTGGTTCATCACACCAGGGAAAGCACTCACAACGCGGTTCCAACTAGGAATGAAAGGCGTCTCCATCGGGTTGTCTAGATACTGGTTACCAGCTTTCATGATGTTACTTGCGAAGAGTTCGACAGCTTGCTCTTCTGTATGAACATCTAATTTTAGACCATTGATTTCAGCATCGTTGCGGTAAGTCTCGATAAAGTCGAGTGCAACACGATAATAGGTGGCTTTGATCGTACGGAAAGTTTCTTGGTTGAAAATAGTGCCGTTAGTCGCCAGCTTTCTGAAAATAGCTTTAGTAATGTCGATGGACATTTTAGACAAGCCGCCATCGTCATTATCGGCAGACAAGTCTTGGTGCTTGTGATCATAAATGTCAGCGATATCCACCTGACACAAACGGTTGGTCGAATAATTTCGGTACATTTCACTTAGTACGCCAATCTCCAATCCCCAGTCACTCGGGATGCGCAAATCGGTCATTACATCGCGGCGAAAAGAAAACTCACCTGCCAGAGGATAGCGATAGCTGTCTAAGTAATCTAAGTAATCCAAATGCCCAAAGACTTTTTTAAGCGAGCATAATAATGGCGTGACCAATAAACGGCTCACGCGGCCATTCATTTTTCCATTGGCGGCACGAGCATAAAAGCCTTTACAGAATTCGTAGTTAAAGTTTGGATTGGCAACCGGATAAATAAGACGAGCCAGCAGTTCTCTGTCATAAGTGACGATATCGCAATCGTGCATGGCGATAGATTCCGCTTTACCAGCGGCTAGGTTGTAACCCATGCAAAACCAAACATTGCGGCCTTTGCCCGGATCGGATGGCGAAAGATGTTCGCCTTTTAAAACGCTGTCGATTTCTCGTAGGCGAGGGCCGTCATTCCAAAGTACTTTAACGTTTTGTGGTAATACGCTGAAAAATTCTAATGCGTGTCGGTACTGGTCTTCTGTTGCTCTGTCTAAGCCAATAACAATTTCAGACAAGTAGGGTACTTGCTGTAAATGCTTAAGAATATTCGGCATGGCGTCTGTTTCCAGCTCGGAATACAGACAAGGAAGGATAAGAGACATTGGGCGTGTTTTAGCAAACTCACACAGCTCTTTTTCCATTTCTTCTAACGGACGGTGCGCCAAGTTGTGAAGTGTGGTGATGATACCGTTTTGATGAAAGTCGCCCATAGTTGTTCTCCTGATATTTTTATAATAACTGTTAGTGGTGTCTTCTCTTTCTGTCGTTAAAAGGTGCCGTTACAAAATGCCTTGTTGAATCAAAACTTTGTTGATTGCTTGTGCCCAGCCTTCTGGACCATACGCGTCGCTAAGCCAAGCATCGCAACGATTTGGGATTTCTGGTGGCGCATGAACAGGGGAGCGAATCACCACCGGAATGTCGGCTTTGCTCAGCATACCTACGTCGTTTTCACCATCGCCTAATGCCATGGTGGTAACGTCTTCGTCGCTTTGCTGTTCATACAATTCTTTGAGCCATAACATGGCGTTTGCCTTATCACAGTGCTCGCCCATCAGATGAGCGAAGCGACCGCCTTTCTGAATTTGCACGCCAAATGGTGCAAGGTCGTCGCGTAATGCATTAAGAGCAAGGTTAGAATCGGTCCAAACCATAGGCTCGGTAAATTCTCGCTGCATGGCTTGCTTGGCGTTTTCTTCACTTAAGCCAGTGATAGAAACCAGTTCTTGCCATGTCATCTCACTGAAGCGTTTGAAGGTGTATTGGTCTTGCTTATCATTGGTGAGTTCGATTAGTTCATCGCGTTTTGGGCCGAATGACTTGCGCCAATACTCACCGCAGTCCTCTAAAGTTTCGTCTACAGAGAGGGCTAAATTCTTAGGGATATAAACAGCAGAGCCGTTTTCCACGATAAAAGGGTCTTGGTGGTTGAGCTCTTGTCTAAGAGACATAAGCTCAACAAATGTCTTGCTGGTGTTGATGACGCAAGGAATAGAAAAAGTCTTCAGCGACTGTAAGGCCGCCTGTGCAGGTTTGAAACTGTATGTGTGATGATCGAGTAATGTGCCATCCAAATCGGTAAAAATTAAAAGCGTTGTCATGTCGATTCCTTTTTGGGTCCATCAAAATACCGCTGGTGGACGTTAGTATAAGTCTTGCAAATCTGGTGCCAGTGCGTAAAAGTGGCTTTTTCCTTATGAGGTACATGCCTAAGATTAACTAGGCTGTTGAACAAATTGATGACAAGTTTGCTACGTTTATGTGTCTTTGTGATTCTGGCTTTGTTGGCGTTCGCGGCAAACTCTGTTTTGTGTCGTCTGGCGTTAAACGAAGGTCTTATCGACCCAGCTCAATTCACCACGTGGCGCTTGCTTAGTGGGGCAGCGACCTTAGTGTTGCTCAGTGCTTTTCAATGCCTCAATAATCAGCGCAATGATTTGAAAATAGCGTGGTTAGAAGGTAGCTGGTTATCGGCCTTTGCTCTGTTTATATATGCCTTGGGCTTTTCCTACGCCTACGTGACGTTATCTACCGGAATGGGCGCCTTGATACTGTTTGGTGCCGTACAACTGACCTTGATCTTATTCGCTGTGCGGGCAAGGCAGAAGCTGGTTTGGTTGGAATGGTTAGGGCTGGCTATAGCCTTTGTAGGCTTTGTCTATTTAGTGCTTCCAACTTTGTCATCGCCTTCTTTATTGGGCTTTGTCTTAATGACGCTAGCAGGTGTGGCGTGGGGCTTGTACACATGGCGAGGCAAAATCTCGGCTAAGCCTTTGTTTGCCACAACGTCTAACTTCGTTCGCACCATTCCCATGTTACTGATTGCCTTGGCCGTTATTCATCTCAATACCGAGCAATCACCGATCGCCCAGCCTGTAGGTATTATCTTAGCCGTCACCTCGGGCGCCATCATGTCAGGCTTAGGCTACGCCATCTGGTACGCCGTCCTGCCTTATCTTAGTGCTTCCATAGCTGCCGTGTTACAGCTACTCGTTCCTATTATTGCCACAATAGGAGGCGTGTTTTTTGCCAATGAATCCATCACTTTACACCTCGTCATCGCCACCTTAAGTGTTCTGGGTGGCGTGCTACTCGTGATTCTCGCAAGAAAACGAACATCTAAAAGTGCATAGTTTTGGTGCATTTTTATCTCAATGCGCCATAATCGACTGGTTTATTGATTGAAAATTGATCGTTGTTTTAGTCCGACAATGTAATTATTCCCTCCCCTTATGTCTTCCAAGGGGAGGGCTAGGGAGGGGTTATTACTTCGGAGCTTTGACCCTGATTTCCGCTGGAGATGCGAGCAAAGCAAACACCACCGCTCGACACTATCGTTTGACCTCGCTCTTGGTGTTTGTCTTGCTCACATCAATCACCTCATTTAGCCTGATAATGTAATTATTCCCTCCCCTTATGTCTTCCAAGGGGTGAGGTTAATCTTTGGGCTTCAAGTGTATTTGTTACTGCTCAATTGCTTTTAGCTGCATGCTTATTCCGCTCTGCTGAGCGGGTAACTTTTTGCTGGCGCCCAAAAAGTAACCAAAAATTCGCTTTAAGATCTTTAATGCCTGTTTTTCGTCGCAAGGACATGATTGTTACCTACGCTCCTTTTATCGTAAAGCATGGATTGATAATTTGGTGGGAGATAGACCTTCAAACAATGACTCTGAAACGCCATAAAGTCGCGCAATCAGGATTGCGTCGAACTGACTTCTTCGCAGCTAATCGTAGGGCATCATGAGCGCAGCGTAATGTGCCGCTGAAAGCGAAGCTTTCATTGTGTAGAAACGTCATTCCCCTCAAGGGGACAAGTGCCCGCGAAGGCGGGAATTAATCTCAGATAAGCTATGTCAAAGTGCTACCCATATTGAACCGTAAGTGAATACGTAATTTATGGGTGTAAATGCAGTTTATTTTTTGGATTGCCAATTTCTGGATTGTTTTGTCTGAAAAAAATAATCAAAAAAGTGCGTGTTTTTACTGGTAGCTGGTTAGAAAGTCTTTTAGTATCAATCAATAATAATCTACCGTGCGCTCTTTTTTAGGAATCAACGCGCTGTGGAAAAAAAGAATAACGCGCACGCTCGTTTTTCCAGTTTTTATCTTTTGTTGGTATCTCTATATAATGGCTTTAGAGTCAGTGACTTAGAGTTATGCGAAAAAGGTTTTAAATATGTCTAAGCGCGCATGCGCACCATTAAAATGTTATATTCATAAAAAATAGAATTTATCTTAAAGGCCTATTCCTTTAAGGTTTTAAAAGCTAAATTATGGTGGAAATATGGATATTGAAGTTGTAAAGTCTCTGACAAAAACAGGGGGGGCGGTTGGCTCATTTTGTGTCATTTTATATTTAATGGTTGATAAGCTATTTCAAGAACCAGTATATAATTTTTTGGGAAGTGATAAGGTTTTTATTTTATTACTTATTATTCTCGGAGTGGTGCTTACAGCAATAATTGTCACACAACGTACAAAATCACCAAAAAGCGATATTAAACAGTCGAAGGCCGGGCCGACCGTGAACTACACAGACTCTTCAACTCATAACGGCGACAATAGGTTTTAATTATGGGAGGGCAAGTTAATTATGAAGATGCTTCAACCCATAATGGTAATAATGTATTTGAATCGGAGAAGTCAGCCCTTGAAAAAGCTATACAAATAATAGTGGCTTCAGCTTCTAAAAATAGTGGATTGGTTGACATTATTGATGATCTGAATGACTACATTACCGACCATCCGTATAGAGAAATTATTGGACTAGAAAAAAAGCTAACAAATGGTAATCGAGAAGAGCTATATCCTAAAGCGGTATTATTGAAGAATCGTTTTGAGCGAAGAATTGCGAAAGCTCAATTATCAATAGTTGAGCAAAAGGTTTACGTCCAAGTTCTTTCACATATTTTGTCAGCTTTTGACCAGTATATAAGGCCGAAGATCCTAAGTTCTCAGTCAAAAGAATTAATAGATGCTGCCGTTTTTGAAAGAATCATTGAGCCTGTACATAAAGCAATTATTGATTTTGATGATTGCGTAACCAAAGAATTAGTTTCCGGAATGTTGTTTTTTTTAACAGGAAAATGCCATGTTGCATGGGATAAGTCATGTTGATATATCACCCTATTTATGACCTAAATCACAGTTTATTTAGGGCGTTAATGATTTTAGAAGTTAGTGAGCATGACGAAATACATCTTGATCTATTTCGAATTATAGACCTTTATACTTTATTTCCCCATTTGATAAAGGAAATAAAGCCTTTCCCTAATCAATTAAGGATGTATAAGAAATTCATCAAAGACATACCTGATCCATATGAAAGGATTGGAAATATAAAAAGGGTTATGTTTGAGCTGGAAGGTGTTCAAACCACAGCCTTGCAAAACCTGCTTGCAAAAGGCTTTATTGATCTTGAAGCTTTTAAGTTAAAGAAAATTCGACGATCAAAGATTAGCTTGCCCTCTATAATTTCGGATGAAATAAATAGAAACGATATTGCAACCTCTGAATGGTTTAAGATGCTTGTTAATAGTTTTTATCATATAAAAGTAAAAGGGAAGGCAGGTTTAAAATCAAGAACTGGTCTTATGGAGTTTCGATATGATTTGGAGAAATCATGAGTAAATCAAGATTGTTTATAGAGAGACTCGTGATTCTCGCTGGTGCTAAAAGAGTTTATGATCAGCCGTTCCATCCAGGTATTAATATACTAAGGGGGTGGAATACTACGGGAAAATCTACAGTAATGGACTTGCTTGTTTTTGGTCTTGGTGCAGAATTAACATCATGGAATGAGCACCAAAGCAAGTGTGACTGGGTTATTGTGCAGATAAATATTAACGGTTTTACTTTGACTGTTAAGAGAGAAAGAACAGAATCTGGCAAGTCAGCAATGCTTTTCTTTGAAGGTACCATTGATGAATCCCAGAAAGATTCTGAGAACTGGCAACGTTTTCCGAACAGACGCTCAGACGAGAAGCATAGTTATTCTCAGCAGCTTTTCGAAATGCTTGGTCTCCCACAACATAAAACCGATGACTCAAAGAATCTGACTATGCACCAGATTCTTAGGCTCATATATGTTGATCAACTTTCTGCGACAGAAAAAGTTTTAAATGCTGATTTAAATTATGACAATGTAACAATTAGACGGGCAATAGGTGAATACCTTTTAGGCTTAGATGATTTAGAGTCCCACAACCTTCGGCAAGATTTAATATCTGCAAACAAAGAGTTTGAGAGTTTTAATGGTGAGCTCAAAGCCATTTACAAGATGTTCGGCAATGATGCCTCACTAATTAATAGGCAAGCTCTCATCAATGACCTTAGCGATACTCAAAAAACAATAAATGAACTATTTGAGAAGCGCGGTTCTATACAAAGAGGCGAAGAAGATGATATCGATGATCAGGCTAAAAATAGGATTGCAGGGCTACAGAGAGAAATTGATAAGTTAAATTCAGATATAACGAATATTACTAGTTTGAGACATTCTATTCGTGTCGAACTAATTGATACCCAAGAATTTTTAGAAGCTCTGGAATACAGAAAAATTGGTCTTTCACAATCAAAACTTATTAACAATGAACTCGGTGGTTTAACTTTCAAATACTGTCCTTCATGTCTTAGTCCTATAGATGCTAATAAAAGTCATGACTCTTGTGGACTGTGCAAAACGAGTATTAAAGATAGAGAGCGGGACTACGCATATGTACAAATGAGCAATGAGTTGAACTTTCAGATTAGAGAAAGCAAGATTTTAATCGCAGATTTTAAAAAGCAAAAAGAAGAGTTAAGCTCAAAGCTTCCAGCTTTAAAACGAAAGGTCGAGATTGCCAAAGAGGAATATTCAGAAATAGTTTCGTACTCAGACAGTAGAAGTGCGATTATCGCAGACATTTCAACTGAAATTGGTTTTTATAAGAGCCAGATGATAAACATCGAAGAAAAGATGGAAATGGTTGAGAAAGTTGAAAGTTTAATAAATTTAAAACAAAAGGCTCAAACAAAAATCAATATAATCGAAGAGAGGTTAGAGCAAATTAAGGAGTTAAACAAAAATAGATATTCGAGTGTATTTGAATCTATAGAAAAACATGCTTCCGAACTTCTTATTTCAGATGGAGGTAATGAGAAAAATTTTGATTATCCTGAAGATGTGCTAATTGATTTTTCAAAAGATCGAATGTCAGTCAATGGTCGAAGTAAATACTCAGCTAGCTCCATGGTTGTAATGAAAAACAGCATTCGCTTATCTGTATTTTTGCATGCAGTTGATGATGATTTATCAAGATTACCCAATATTCTTATCATGGATAATATAGAAGACAAAGGGATGGTTCCAGAAAGAAGTCAAAACTTCCAACACTCATTAGTAAACGCATGCAATAGCCTGAAAAATGAGTATCAAGTTATTTTTACTACTTCCATGATCGCAGATGATCTAAATAATACACCTAATTGTATTGGGCCATATTACCCTAAGGGTTCTCATACTTTAGAATTTTAATGATTATATATATTTGAGTACAGAAAAATAAAAATTGCATCCAGATGACGCCTACGACGCATATTAATGCGGCGTTATATGCTCAGTCTGCCCGTTTGGCATTAACATGATAACGAAGACGAATTCTTTATTGTATTAAAAGTGGAACTTACTTTGCAGCTGAGAAATGAACATATCGTATTGAATACTAGTGAAATGTACTTAGTGCGAAAAGGTGTAGAGCATTGCCCTAAAGTAGGGCCTGATACGTGGATTTAGCATCTTACAGATCTTTTAAGCTGATAATTTTTAGCTGCCACTTAGCTTAGTAGTAGCCCTAATTACAAAAAAAACGGACTCCATTCAATGACGTCCGTTTTTTTATTGCGATATCTAACTATTTACGCTTCAGGAATGTGTTCTGAAAGCGCTGCATAAGCCACGGTGAAAGCGCCTTCTTGGAATGCGCGTAAGCCTGTTGCTTTGAAGGGGATTGGCATTGGGTTGTGTTGCAAGATGTCTTTGGTTTTTGCGCCGCTGAACAAATCTACTTCAACCGTATTAATCAATTGGATAGCCGCTTCAATTTTAAAACCTACCGCGCCGCCGGCGAATTTGCCTTTTGTTGGGCGTTCACGAATAACGGCTCTTTTCACTTTGTAATCTTCAAACAATTTTTTCAGCATGAACTGAAATTTACGTACGCTTTCGCTGTCGTTTGGGTTGTTAAGTGTGTGTCGAGTTTGGCGACAATCGGCGATTTGAAACAATCCGTCTTGTTTAGACAGAAGGCAAAGAATCACTTCGCTGCCTTTAATTTCGATACCACAAGTAATCATAACGAGATCCTGAATAGGGAATTTCGCGCATTATCGCACAATTAATTCCTATCTCGTACAGTTAACAGGCATCTCGTACATAGTTAACAGGTATTTCGCAGAGTAAAAAATACTGCTTGTTGAAATGGAAACCAGTCATATCTAAGGCGAAAGTGAAAGCTTGTGGTTTATTACACTCTTTTCATTTTGCTGTCTCTCATTTCTTAAAGGGATATTGTACTATTTCAAAATATTATTTTGTTAAAATGCAAATCACGATATTTTCTACTGTAAAAGTGTAAATATATGCTTTTTACCCTAGAGATGTTTTTTTCAACATTGACCACTTTTTTTAATTATAACTAACATAGGCTGCATAAAATGACTGCTTCATCGCCAATGGGGATTCCTCGTCCCCAGGTGAAATCTTTAGACGAAATCCTTCCTCACGAACCTTTGTTGATGATGGGCGCAGGCCCTGTTCCTATTCCTGAGCGTGTCGCCAAGGCCAATTCTGTGGTGATTAACCACCTTGGTAGTGTGATGGCGCAGGTTATTGGGCAAGTTAAAACAATGGCGCGTTATGTGTTTCAAACAGAGTCTAAATGGGTACTTGGCGTAGCAGGGCCAGCGTCAGCCGCAATGGAAATGGCAGTGGCCAATTTGTTGCAACCGGGCGAGCGTATTTTATGTATTAACAATGGCTTCTTTAGTCATCGTATGGCGGAAATGGCGACGCGTATTGGCGCCGATGTTCATGAGTTGCACGTTGGAGTTCATGAAGCGGCGAATCCAGAGCGTGTTCGTAAAGCCATCGAAGAAACACATCCAAAAGTATTAACGCTGGTGCAAGGCGAAACATCGAATACTGTGTTTAACCATTCATTAGAGGAAATCACCAAGATTGCTAAATCTTATGGTTGTTTGGTGGTTGTGGATGCAGTTTGTACCTTGAGTACTATGCCGCTGAAGATGGATGCGTGGCAAGTAGATGTAGTTATCACGGGTGGGCAAAAAGGCTTGTCGTCCATTCCGGGTGTATCGCTTTTGGTGTTTTCTAATGAAGCATGGGCGGCAGTTAAGAGTCGTACCAAGCCAACGGCTCAATGGTGTTTTGATGCACAGTTAGCTGAGAATTTTTGGCACAACGATGGTTATCATTATACGGCGCCTGTTTCAGGCATCATGGCGTTACATGAAGCATTGAAATTGGTGTGTGATGAGACATTAGAAAATCGTTTTGCTCGTCATCTACGTTGTTCTAAAGCGTTGCAAGCGGGCATTGAAGGAATGGGATTAGAGTTATTTATTCCGCCAGCGTCGCGTTTAAACTCTGTGGTTGGTATTAATATTCCTGAAGGTCTAACAGCAGGGCAGATTTGCCGACATATTTCGGAAATGTACAGAGTTGAGATTGCTGGTTCATTTGGCCAGCCAATCGTTCGTATTGGTCAAATGGGCGAGCAGTGCCGTGAGCACAACTTGTTCCGTACCTTGCATGCCTTTGGCAGCACTATGCGTGACTTGGGTGTGAAAGTTGATCAGCCAAACGGTATGGCTGAAATGGAATCGTACCTGCAAAGTGTGCCACGCACGCTTTATCAAGTGGCTTAAAGAGTAAAATGAAGTAAGGCGCTTTTTTGTTGAAGCGCCTTACTTTTTAAATGAAGTTTTAAACTAGATGTTTTTTATATTGAATTAAATGCCTTCTGCTTCATAAGCTGAGGGCATTTTTTTATTCGGCATTAAGCTGGCAAACAGCGCCCCAGCGGTAATTAATAGGCAAGCGATGATTTGCCCTGTGGTTAATTGAGCATCGGTAAAAAGTCCAAGCCAAGCAGTCGATAGTGCCGGTGCGGTGTAAGACAACACACCAAGCAATGATAAATTGCCTTTTTTTACACCAAAGTCCCAACAGAAAAATGCGATGCCAACAGGCCCAAATCCAAGCCCTAAAATTGCAATCCAAGTACTTGCTGGGAAGTCTAGCGAAAGTTTCCCATTTTCGGCTTCGATCATAAGATGTGAAGCGCCCGCTAATATGGTTGTGACAAGGCAATACCAAAGTACCGCGCTAGAAGGAACGGTTTGAAAGCGTCGATTCGCTACCGAATAACTTGACCAAATGAATGCGCAAGCAAAAGCCGCTGCGTAGCCAGTCCAGTTATAGACTGGGTTTACGTCAATCTCTGTTACTTGCCCTTTTGATTGCAGCATGATGCCAGTGCCGATAAAAGCAATAACAGCGCCCACCAAATGTGTCCATGAAAGAGAGTTCTTAGTCATACCCGCCATTAAGACAATCAACAAAGGCCAGAGATAAGCGATAAGTCCAGCTTCAACTGGTGGTGCATGCTGAAACGCATAAAAGTAGCAGAAGTGATAGAAATAAAATCCAAGCCCACCCATGGCAATGGCGCTAGTCGGTGTTTTTGACCACGACGACTTTAGTTCGCCTTTGATTAAATAAACGATAAAAAACAATAAACTTGCTACACCAAAAGTGACTGTGAGCAATAAGAGTGGTGGCACAAGGTTGGCTTGAGTGGTAAAAAGCGCAAGGCTACTCCAGAGCAGAATAGCGATACTTCCAATGAGTGTGGCTTGTGGAGAATGTACTGTCATCTTGTCGTTTCCTAAATCCTGATCTAGTCTGATTAAACAAGATTTTATCTTGGTTAAGGCTTAATGACATTGTCAAAAATGTGTGACTTGCCTTGTCAAAAATACGTTTTTTATCGCAAATAAGTAAGAAATATTGATCTATGACAGGGTGGTGACAGGTTTGAGAGGTAAGGTTTGTTTACTCAAGTCAATTGAAATACCTATTTTAAGAGCTTGATTAGCTAACAACAAAAAAAATAACAAGCAGGAGATAACCATGCTTAATACCATTTCTTTGAAGTCTGTTCTAATTTCAAGTGCAGTAGCACTAACCATGGCTGGACAGGCTTACGCCTTCGAACCAGCTCGCAGTGGTGAATGTATTGCCCCAGCGAACCCAGGTGGTGGATGGGACTTTACTTGCCGTAGCGTTGGTAAAGTATTAGTTGATCAAGGTTACTTTAAAGGTAACGTTCAGACAGTTAACATGACGGGTGCTGGTGGCGGTGTAGCTTTTGCTCATACGATTAGTAAACGTGATACAGACGAAAACCTTATTGTTGCTGCTAGTACAGCTACAACAACACGCCTTGCTCAAGGCCAATTCCCAGGCATGAATGCTGACCAAGTTAAATGGGTTGGTACATTAGGTGCTGACTACGGCATTATCGCTGTTGGTAAAGATTCCAAATACACTTCTTTGACTCAGGTTCTTGACGCGCTTAAGAAAGACCCAAGTGCGGTTAAATTCGCTGGTGGTAGTGCATCTGGTGGTTGGGATCATTTGAAAGTATTGATGACTGCGCAAAAAGCAAACGTTGAGAATTTGCCAAAAGTTCGTTACCTAGCATACAGCGGCGGTTCTGAAGCTTTGGTTCAAGTTGTTGGCGGTCACGTAGATGCATTTACTGGTGACATCTCTGAAGTAAAAGGCTTCATGGATTCTGGTGATTTACGCGTTCTAGCGGTTCTTTCTGAAGAACGTTTACCAGCGCCATATGACTCTATTCCTACAGCAATGGAGCAGGGTATTGATTCTGTCGCTCCAAACTGGCGCGGATTTTACGTACCGGGTAATGCGAGCAAAGAATCTTACGATTGGTGGGTAAAAACCATGGATGAGTTGTACACAACTCAAGAATGGAAAGACGTCATGACTAAAAATGGTTTGATGCCATTCCACAAGTCTGGTGCTGACTTTACTCAATTCGTAAAAAACCAAACTCTAGACATTAAAATCTTATCGCAAGACATCGGTCTAATTAAATAACCTCAGACCGCTTTTTGGAGGGGGTATCTGTTCTGATACAGTGCTCCTCCTGTTTTCGACTATTTTTCACCCTTTGATTTATTAACATGGAGCAGAGACATGCGTATTAACGATCGTGTGTTTGGCATGCTAATGCTTATTCTTGCCGTGGGTTACGGCTGGGAAGCAACGCAATTCCCCATTCCTTTTGGCGGACAGGAAAGTGTCGGTCCTGAAACTTTTCCTATCATGCTAGCCATCATTTTAGGTATTAGTTCGATTTATATGATTGTTCGTCCTGACCAAGACGAGAAATGGGCGCCAGCGGCCATGTTGATTGAGCTTAGTGTTGTGGTTCTTTCTATGCTTGCTTTTGCATGGGCAATTGAACCGATTGGTTTTATGCCTGCTGCGGCATTGGTTGTGAGCTTTTTAAGTTGGCGTATGGGGGCAAGCATTGCTAAGAGTATTATCACTGGTGTGACAAGCTCTGTAGTTATCTTTTTCCTTTTCAATAATGTGCTTGAATTAGCACTGCCTCTAGGTCTATTGGAGTTTTAATATGGATACTATGAGCTTATTAATGCAAGGCTTTGCGGTTGCGTTAACGCCTGAAAGTATTATGTTTGCGGTTATTGGTGCCATTTTGGGTACCTTGATTGGCGCATTACCGGGTCTTGGCCCTGCAAATGGTGTTGCTATCTTGATTCCATTGGCGTTTAGCTTAGGTTTGTCGCCAACCTCTTCTCTTATCTTGTTAACGTCTGTTTATGCGGGTGCCATGTACGGCGGTCGTATTTCGTCTATCCTGTTGAACATTCCAGGTGACGAGCCAGCTATGATGACCTGTTTAGATGGTTATCCAATGGCGCTAAAAGGCAAAGCAGCTGAAGCCTTGGCTATCTCTGCAATTGCCTCTTTTATCGGTAGCTTTATTGCGACAATCGGTCTGGTTATTCTTGCGCCAATCTTAGCGAAATTCGCACTGAGATTTGGTCCATCTGAATACTTTGCATTGTTCGCTTTAGCCTTTGCGACCTTGGGTGGTATTACTGGTAAAAACCAGTTTAAAACCATGATGGCAGCGGCGATAGGTTTAATGATTGCTACGGTTGGTATCGATATTTCAACTGGCGTGCAGCGTTTTACCTTTAATACACTTGAATTGTTCGAAGGTGTTGATTTCATTATCGCAATCGTTGGTTTGTTTGCGATCAGCGAATTGTTGTTCTTCTTAGAGCGTCACGCTGGTGATGGCTTAAAACAAGTTGCGATTAACAAACTGAAACTATCAGCAAAAGACATTATCAAAGTGCTTCCTGCTTCTTTCCGTGGCGCGGTACTTGGTTTCATTGCGGGTGTATTACCAGGTGCGGGTGCTTCTTTGGGTAGCTTTATTAGTTACACTTTGGAAAAACGCGTTTCGGATAAAGGCGAATTTGGTAAAGGTGATCCTCGTGGTGTTGCTGCTCCTGAAGCCGGCAATAACGGCGCGGCATCCGGTGCACTTGTGCCAATGTTAACTCTTGGTGTTCCAGGTAGTGGCACAACAGCTGTGTTATTAGCGATGTTGATTTCTTTAAACATCTCTCCTGGTCCAATGTTATTCCAACAAAATGCGGATCTTGTTTGGGGCGTCATTGCGGCGATGTTTGTTGGTAACTTTGTATTGTTACTGCTAAACATTCCAATGGTAGGCATCTTCGTTAAGTTGTTGAGCATTCCACCTAAATATTTGATGCCGGTTGTTACCTTGATCGCGTCTGTAGGTATTTATTCCGTTAGCCATAGTGCATTGGACTTGTACTTTATGATTGGCTTCGGTGTATTGGGTTATATCTTCCGTAAGATTGATATTCCACTAGTACCGATTATTTTAGGTATGTTGCTTGGGCCAGAAATGGAGAAGAGTCTTCGTCATGCATTAGTACTATCTGATGGTGATTGGACGGTGCTTTTCAATAGCGGTTTGAGTATTGGTTTGTGGACTGTTGCGATACTAGGTTTGATTCTACCTATGATTGTAGGCCCGATTGTTCGCGCTAAAATGTCTAAATCAAAAGAAGCTGTTAAAGACGTTTAAGCCCTGTAATACTAGAGGCTCTGTAATAACAAAATTCGAGTAGCGTATGTTGCTCGAATTTTGTTGTTTTTATAATAAAAAACACAATGGCTAATGGTTATGCGAATTCTGGTGGTAGAAGATACTCAGGTCTTAGGGCAAGCGATCTGTGAGCGATTAACAAGCCTAGGACATGGCGTTGATTTAATCGGGGATGGTAAGCGTGCGGATGAGTTATTGAAGTATCAGTCTGTAGATTTGATATTGCTAGATCTTAATTTGCCCGGCTTATCTGGATTACAATTGCTGCAGAAACTGCGCCAGCGCGATGACGACACGCCAGTGTTAATTTTAACCGCTCGGGATCAGATAGAAGATCGTATACGATTGCTCGATGCCGGAGCCGATGATTATTTAACGAAACCATTCGATTTTGGTGAGCTAGAAGCTCGTTGTAGGGCTTTATTGCGCCGCAAACAGGGCTACGCTACCAATGTCACAGAACACGGTAATATAGTGGTAAACCGCGACAGTCGTCAGGTATTTATTGATGGCGAACTCACAGTTATCACCAATCGAGAGTTTCGCTTGCTGGAAATATTCCTTGGCCATTTAGGCCGCGTATTAAGCAAAGACGAAATTACCGACCATTTATTTAACTTCAATGAAACACCGGGTCCTAACGCGATTGAGCTGTATGTAGGGCGTTTAAGGAAGAAAATGGGTCAGGGTGATTTAGTCATTAGTACCCTAAGAGGAATTGGTTATGTGGCAGAAATCGCCAAACCATCGAGCTCTCAGTGAAGATGAGGAAAAGAAGGCCTTAGAAAACGCGCCATCGCTGCGTTTTCGCTTTATTCTCGCGGGTGTTTTGGTTATCGGGATTATCGCTGGTTTAGCGATTAATCTGATTTTTGATTATAGCCAAAAGCTCGCCGATTTATCCTATGACCGTTTATTGCGAAGTGCTTTACTGCAAATGGACGAAAACGTTGGCTTGATGCGTAATGAAGTCAGCATCGACATTCCATGGTCTGCGTTTGCCACTTTGGCGCAAGCGGAAGAAGATCGTGTTTTTTATAAAGTCGAGAGCTTGGAACAAGGTTTTATTACCGGTTATCAAGACCTAGATAGCCAGCCACCTCAACCTCCTGTTTTAGATCAAATACAATTTTATAACCAAGAGTATTCTGGTGAAATGGTGCGCTTTGCCTGGGTGCAGCGCCATATTACGGACCCAGAAACAGCGCAAACTGTTCGTATTATTTTAGGTCAGACTCGATTATCAAGAGAAGAAATGGCATCTGCGGTGACACAAAAAGCCGTCGAAGTGGTGGTGTTTATTGCCTTGGTCGCTATAACCTTAATTATCATTGGTAGTCATCTTGTCTTAAGGCCTTTGCATCGGATTGAGCGAGCGTTAGAAGAGCGCGCCATGGGTGACCTCACACCAATTGATATCAATACACCAAAGGAAACACATCATCTTAAAGTTGCCATCAACCATTTTATGGAGCGACTACAGAGCAACCTTGAACAGTTGGAAAATTATACGGCGGATGCTGCTCATCAGTTGCGTACACCATTGGCGAGTCTCAGGGCGCTGGCAGAAAATGCACGAGATAACACCTCACCAGAAAGACAGCATCAAGCCTTGGAAAACATCGTTAAACAATGCGATACCTTAAGCCAAACAGTAACCTTGTTGCTTAATCAGGCGGTTGTTTCTCATCGCTTACAGACGCACCGATTGGAGCCGATTGATTTGCTAGCACCTATTACCGCATCTTGTCGGGAGCAGGCTGTAGCAGCGCTTCATCAAGGGGTTCTGCTTTCTCTTGATTGTGACTTAAAAGAAACGATGATTTTAGGCGATGCCTTTTCTATTCAGCAAATGATGCAAAATCTCATTGAAAATGCGGTTCGTTATAGCCGAGCAGATGTGGAGCGTGGCACAGAAATTATTGTTCAGGTAAGCGAGTTTGAACGCTTCTATCGTATTAAGGTGATTGATTATGGCGTTGGTATTCCTGATATAGAAAAAGAGCGTGTGTTCGAACGTTTCTATCGTGGGCGTTATGACATTGCTGGTAGTGGTGTTGGTCTGGCGATGGTGAAAGACATTGTGGATCACCATTCGGCAAGGATTCAAATATTGGATACAGAGCCAAAAGGCACAACCTTTCAAGTGGATTTTGCCAAGCTTAGATTTAATGAGGATACGGTATGAAACAGGTTTTTTTCTGGCTTGCTGTAGTTGTTAGTTTGAATGCGACAAAGCTGTGGGCGACCGAGCCTGTCTGGTTTGGTAATGAAAATGCGCAACGTATTTTAATCATTAATTCTGCTATGGATTTAGCGTCGTTTGAACCTATTTTGAAAAAATTTGTTGAGCTACACCCTGATGTTCGTGTGGCTTATCGTGATGTGAATACACTTGAACTGTATTATCTCACCATCAAGGAGCAAAAAAAGCCAGAGGCCAGCTTGGTCATTAGCAGCGCCATGGACTTACATCTTAAATTAGTAAACGATGGTTATGCGCAAACCTATCAGTCGAGTTTCACTGATCGTTTGCCTAGTAACTTCAAGTGGCGAAATCAGCTGTTTGCGTTTTCCCTTGAACCGATTGTTATGCTGGTGAATAAAAAAGCCTTTCCCGGTGATTTACCTGAAGATCGCCAGTCATTGTTGCAAACCATTCGTCAAAATGAAAAAGCGATGACCAAACGGATTGGCACTTATGATATTCGTCAAAGTGGCGTTGGTTATTTATTGGCAAGCCAAGATGCACGCCAAGCCGATGTGACATGGGGGCGTTTGTTAGAAGCTTTTGGCAGCCATGATGTGCAAACCTATTGTTGTACTCATGACATTATTGACGATGTTGCTTCAGGTAAGTTGGTGCTAGGTTATAACTTGCTGGGTTCTTATGCATCACAAAGAGCCCAGGAAGATGATAGATTGAAAATGATCCTACCGAAAGATTATACGCTCATGTTAATGCGTGCGGCTTTAATTCCTAAAGGTGCGCCAAACATAGAAGATGCGGGTATCTTTCTAGATTTTTTGTTGTCAGATCAGGCGCAAAAAATGATGCAAACCCAAGGTTTGTTGTTCCCAATTCAGCCTGATATGAATAATCCAAATGATCCTTACGTAGTAAATGCGCCTGGACCAACTGGCATCATCGAATTAGATCAGCAATTATTGGTAGGACGTGATTATGCCAAGCAAAAGCGTTTTATTCGTAACTGGGAAATGGCGTTAGAAATTAGCGAAGAAGACTAATAAAAAACGCCAGTAAGCAGGGAGGGGATTAACACCTTCACACTAGTTCTAAATCTACTTCTAATGTTTTCCAACTTTTTTTGAGTTTTCTACGGGCGAAAGATTTTATATTACTCATTAAGAACAGCTTTATTCCGTAACGTCTTGTGCCTAAGCCATCAATTATCTTAGGTGTATAGCCATGGTCTGTTTTCTTTAAAAGGATCTGATCTTTTGTTACATCACCAAGTAAAATGGCGTTCTGGTATAGGTCTTCAAAAACTGTTTTTAAGATTTTTTTCGCCTCACTTAATGAAATGGCATTATTTTTCATTAATGTGTAAAGAGACTCACTAGAGCATCCATCACTGTCTAAAATTTTTTCGAACACTAACCCTTTCCCTAGATTCGTGTTTATTTCCCCATAGTATTCAGAAATGAAAGGTGACAAATTGTTTCGCTTTTTTAGCTTTGTGTAATAGTACTTCTCAATCTTGTTTTGACTGCGATGCTTTGTTCTTATTACTTTTACACAAGTATTTTCATTCAAAGGGTTGGTGAAGCAAGATCTTTCATTTCCTTGGCCGATAAGATCCTGTTCTTTTAGAAACACTTTAGTATCTTTTGTTGAAAGTTCGCTGGTATTTGAAGACATTAAATAGCCCCTTAATAGGATGGGAAACCTTAAGGGGGATATTAGAGTTTTTTATATTTTTTTCACTTTTTTGACGTCGCAAAACAGTCACTTCACTTTTCTTTTGCCTTTTTTTACTTTTTTTTCATATTTTTTTCTAGATATCAAATTTAGTAATATAAGGTGTTCTATATGTGGCAACGAAGGCTGAAAATGGCTCTTGTATGGTATTTTTTATGTAGATTTAGTTATGTTTTTCTAGAAGTGTGATTGTTTTTATAGAGTGTCTGGATATAGGCTGTTTAGCCATTATTCAGAGTAATTGGTTCTATAGTTGCCTGGTGTTATTAGATAGTGCTTAGAAAATAAGCGAACAAGGGAGCTGGCATCACTCACTCCCACTTTCTGCGCGATATACTCTAAGCTTTTATTGGTCGATCTTAACCACATTTTCGCCTCAGTTAAGCGGCGTTGCTGTAGGTATTGCTTCGGTGTCATTTTTAGGTGTCGTTTGAACAAGACAGTTAGCTGGCTTGGACTTAAATGTACATCGCAAGCTAGCTCAGCCAAGCTCCAATGCTCCTGAAAATTATGGTCCAGTCGATGTTTGGCTTTGGCTAGACGAGTGTCGCTTTGCAGTATTTTTGTTTGTGGGATAGGGAGTAAATGTTCTAGTAAATTTAAAGCTTGTTGAGTTTTAAGTGGATTATGAGATTCACCAATTAGGCTAGATAGAAATGGTAAATACGCCTTAGTTTGTGCGTTAAGCTCAACAAAGTTGTTTTTGCTTTCGATCTGGCTGTCCCAAACGGGAAGCGAATTGAGGATCAGGCAGTGGTTATTTTCTCTTGCCAAATGGGTATGGGTTTGATTTGAGGAAATCATGCAAGCCTGTCCAAATTGAACTGCTTGCTGGCGATTTTCTACGTCTAATATCAGATGACCAGAAAGCGGAAGTACAATTTGAGTGTGCGAATGCGAATGGGCGTTAGCGGTATCTTTATAGGAAATGACTTCTATGAGATCTCGCATTGGTTTGATTCCTTATTTCCTACTCTAATCTTTATGTGAGTTACAGAAAGTATAATGATCTGTCTTCAATTAGCTGTAATTATATTCTTTGTCAATATATTTAAAAGTAAGCGGCCTGATCAAAAGCCAATTAATTAAAAGGAAATTATATGCGTCATTTGTTTGCTCTACTGTTTTGTTTAACCCTACCAAGTGCGTGGGCTGAAATGACATTGACCGTTTTTGACCAAGATAACCTTCCTGTCTCTGATGCGGTTGTTATGGTGTCAAACAATGCAGTAAGAACACCGAATACTGTGGCTGTAATGGATCAGATTGATGAGTCTTTTGTGCCCCGTGTATTAGTGGTGCAAAAAGCTCAGTACGTTAGCTTTCCTAATAGTGATGATATTCGGCATCACGTTTACAGTTTTTCTCAGCCAAAAACGTTCGAGATTAAACTTTATAAAGGTACAGAAGTTGCCCCCATCTTGTTCGATAAGGCTGGACTTGTTGTTCTTGGCTGTAACATACATGACGATATGATTGGTTATATTATCGTTGCTGATAATACCTTTGCGCTAAAAACAGACCAAGACGGCAAAGTGCGTATCCCTGCTAAAAGCGGTGACTCAGTATCTTTGTGGAGTGAGCGATTTATTGAGGGTATGAGCGCTGTAAAGAAAATCGCTATCACAAGCAATATAGAGCAAAGTATCTCGCTGGAGCTTTTGCCTCCTATTGGGATGATGGATCACAGTAATATGGATAAAGGATTTGGTAAAAAGAAATGGTCAAAGTGATCCAAATTAAATGCGCGGCAGGAATTTAATGAATAAAAACATGATCAAAATATTAGCTGTCAGCAGCTTTGTGTTATCAGCTTCGTTTGTTATGGCAGCCGATGGCAAAATTCTGGCGACAGCGGGGCTTTCACAAGTAGAAGGCAGTGGCGGTGGTGGGCTTGTGCCATGGGCGACTTTGGCAGGCTACGACAGTCGCGACGAAACGGCTGCGTCATTTTTTATCACAGACGTGAATGTCAGTGATTATCGCTTGTCCTCCATCGGTGTGGCGACCAGCTTCTACGACAGGGTTGAGCTAAGTTACGCTCAGCAGACGTTTGATTTGCCTGTTGATCTGGTGAAAGCGTTAAGTGTAGGAGACATAAAACAAGATATCTTTGGCGTTAAAGTGCGTTTATATGGCGATGCAGTATATTCCGCCTATCCTCAAGTTAGTGTCGGTTTACAGTATAAGCAATTAGACAGTGATACGGTTGCTGCGTATCTTGGGGCAAAAGACGACAGTGGAACTGATTTTTATGTTGCTGCGACTAAAGTGCATTTAGGTGCGGTTGCGGGTTACAACCTTGTATGGAACTTAACTGCTCGCGCTACCAAAGCCAATGAAATGGGTTTGTTAGGCTACGGTGGGCCAGACAACAACGATTACCAAGTGATGATGGAAGGCAGTGTTGGTTTGCTGCTATCGCCTAACTGGGTAGTGGGTATGGAATATCGTCAAAAACCAAGCAACCTGTCTAGTGTAGAAGAAGATGACTGGAAAGATGTTTTTGTCAGTTATATGCCGAACAAGAATGTTAACTTCACTGCGGCTTATGTCGACTTAGGCACAGTTGCCACCAAGAAAGATCAAACAGGCATTTATTTATCCATGACGGGGTACTTATGGTAAACCTAGTAAAAGCATCATTCATTGCATTTAGCGTATTTTTGGTTGCCTGCGCAGCACCTAATAAAACGCCGCAAAGCTTATATGATGAAATTGGTGGCAAGCCAACTGTCGAAGCGATTACCGATAACTTTATTGACGAAATTAGCTTTAATAAAGATATCTATCGCTATTTTGAAAAAACCAATATCACTCGCTTCCGAGAAAAATTCATCGAGCATCTTTGTGTGAATACAGGTGGCCCATGTACTTACACTGGCGACACCATGTTGAAAGTACACCAAGGTCAAAACATCAATGAAACCGACTTCAACACCACTGTCGATTTATTGGTTAACGCCATGAAAAAGGCCGGTTTAACCTACCCGCAGCAGAACCGTGTGTTAAAAGTGTTGGCGCCGATGCGTGGGGATATGCTTTATAAATGATTTTTGATTGGAATTAATGACTTTGTTCAATCGAAAGCGACCTGCGGGTCGCTTTTTTTGTTTGATCTCGGTCAGCTTATAGCAAAGCATTCATAGTCTTGTCCCAGGCATCGGAGTAGGGTGAAAAGTAACCTTTGTGAGTTCACAACAAGGCAACGTCACATAAGAGAAATACGATGCTGGCTATTTTCACTGATTTAGCAGATTGGCTCACCTTCATATTATTTGGCTTGTCACCGAATTCGAAACTCGGTGATGCGGTACATTTCTTTATCGAAGACACCACCAAGATTTTTTTCCTCTTGGTCATCATGATCTATTTTATTGCGTTGTTACGTGCGTCGCTCAATATTGAACGAGTCCGCGATTATCTCGCTAAGAAAAATCGTTTTATTGGCTATTTAACCGGATCTGTCTTCGGCGCCATCACGCCTTTTTGTTCTTGTTCAAGTATTCCGGTATTTCTCGGTTTTACCTCGGCGGGCATTCCTGTCGGTATTACCATGTCGTTTTTATTGACCTCACCGTTGATTAACGAAGTTGCTGTCTTGCTACTGCTGAGTTTGGTTGGCTGGCAAATTACCTTGATGTACGTTTTGGTTGGCATGGCGGTTGGTATCTTGGGTGGCGTATTTCTTGATCTCATCCGAGCTGAAAAAATGCTACAGCCTTTTGCCCTAAAAGCGTACCAATCGGCAACACCTGTCGCTGATTCAGATGGTGATACTGCCGCTAAACCAACGCTGTCTTTTCGTGAACGACATGACTTTGCTAAGAATGAGCTGTGGGATATTTTCTCGCGAGTGTGGAAATGGGTTTTTATTGGTGTTGGTCTTGGTGCAGCGTTGCACGGTTATGTGCCTGTATCTTGGCTAGAAGGTAACCTTGGCGACGGCCAATGGTGGTCTGTGCCTTTGGCGGTATTGTTTGGTATTCCGCTTTATTCAAATGCCACGGGCGTGATTCCCATCATGGAAAGCTTGATCACCAAAGGTCTGCCAATCGGTACCACTATGGCGTTTTGCATGAGCACCGTCGCGGCCAGCTTTCCAGAATTTATCCTACTTAAACAAGTGATGACGTGGAAATTGCTTGCCATCATTTTGGCGATGTTGCTTTTCTCCTTCACTTTAGTGGGTTGGATTTTGAATCTTGTTAACTGAAACGCTAATCAAAAAAGGAACAATCAAATGAAACAAGTCAAAGTACTGGGCAGTGGTTGCAGCAAATGTGTGAAAACGGCTGAACTTATCAAAGCTATTGCCGCGGAAAACGAAGTTCCAGTAAATGTAGAGAAAGAAACCAGCGCCGAAGTCATTATGAGTTATGGCGTAATGAGCACACCAGCTGTGGTGATAGACGATGTTGTTGTGCATTACGGCTCGATTCCTGATAAGAAAAAAATACAAAGCTGGTTCTAATCGCGAATTGATTCACATACTGAATATAGCGTGACGATTATGGATTTTCATAAAAGTCTTGTAATAGGCTCATTGGCTAGTCAAGGAAGGCGTGTTGCGTGGTGAATCCGATTTCTCCTGAATTTCTTGGCGCTAAACTTTAAATCGACCAAGAATCTGGAGCATTATATGATCCCAAAGACAGCAAAATTGCGTGTCGCAAGACCAACTGACAACCTAGCTAAAATCACCGATATGTATGTTAATGGTCTAGGCTTTAAGCTGCTTGGTAGCTTCGAAGGCCACAATGGCTTCGATGGCTCTATCGTCGGTCATGAACAGCATAACTACCACTTAGAATTTACACATCATAAAGGCACAACCGTCGGTAAAGCGCCGACGCAAGACAACTTACTCATCTTCTATTTTATCGACACGCAAGTGTGGGAAGAATGCTGTGAAAAGATGCAAGCAGCAGACTTTGTTCATGTGCCATCCTACAACGATTATTGGGACGACGTCGGCAAAACTTTTGAAGACGTAGACGGTTATCGAGTGGTATTGCAAAACCGCGAGTGGACGGCTTAATTACGATAGAGTCGGTGCCTTTTATCTTGCCGTAGGTCAGTCTTTATTCAACAAATACTATCTTCTTTTTATCTCTGGCCTTAAATTAGGTTTATCTAATATTAAATCTAATTAAGGTGTACCATGAAAAGCTACAAAGAAATTAACAAAGACCAAAATGCCTTTGCACGCGAATATCGTAAATCTTCTCCTGAGATATTGGATGGATTTATGGCCATGCACAAAGCTGCTATGGAAGAGGGCGCGCTGGCAGTTAAAGTAAAAGAAATGATGGCATTAAGTATTGGTATTGCTTCACGTTGTGACGGTTGTATTGCTTCTCATGCAAAAGCCGCACTTCGCGCTGGCGCTACTCGGGAAGAATTGATCGAAACCATCAACGTTGCACTCATGATGGGCGGTGGTCCTGCAGTTATTTACGGTACACAAGCGCTGGCTGCAGTGGATGAGTTTTTGGCTGACTGATCAGAAAAGACAACCTTCCTCGTGATGCAGGAAGGTTGTGAATGCTTAGTTCGGTAGCCAAGTAACCAATGACGGGTAAAGAGCAACGATGGCAAGTGTCAGTAATTGCAGTAGTACGAAAGGGATTGCGCCCTTGTATATCTCTGCCATGCTGATGTCACTTGCTGCGCTTCTTATGTAGAACAACGCCATGCCAACGGGCGGTGTTAAAAAGGAAGTTTGCAGACATAACGCCATAAGAATCGCGACCCAAACAGGATCGAAGCCAAAACCTACTAAAATTGGCATCACCAGAGGTGTGACGATTAAGACGATTTCCATCCAGTCTAAGAAAAAGCCTAATAAAAAGATGATTAGAATCACACAGAACAACACGCCTTCTGGGCTGAGTGGCAAAGCATGAAGGGCGTTTTCAATCACTTCATCACCACCGTAACCGCGTAAGACCACAGAAAAACAGGATGCACCAAAGATCAAGGCGTATAAGAAAGCGACAGATCGGCCTGTTTGATAACAGACAAAACGCAAATCGTGCCATTTTAATCGGCCTGAGCTCCAGGCTAAAAACGTTGCGCCAGCAGCACCAATTCCAGAAGCTTCCGTAGGTGAAGCGATACCCGCGATGATGGAACCTAATACAGCCAAAACCAAGACCAGCGGTGCGAACAGAGCTTTAGATATATCTCGAATAATCTCGAATTTGCTTACGCCTATTTCTTCATCGAAGGCGACTTTTGGCATGGTAGAAGGTTTAATCAGGGCATAAATAAAGATAAAAAGTACGAAGCTGGTGGCCAGTAATAATCCCGGTATGATTGCGCCCATAAAAAGATCGCCAACAGGAATTCGTAATTGATCCCCCATCACAACCAGCATGATAGAAGGTGGGACAAGAATGCCAAGGCAACCTGTTGCTCCAACTGTACCTGCGCTGATCCATTTCGCGTAACCTGCTTTAAACATAGTTGGTAGGGCAATAGTGGAAAGCAGAACGACTGACGCACCAATAATGCCAGTAGATGCTGCAAGCACAACACCTATTAGAACCACTGCGATTGCCAATCCACCTGGTGTTTTACCTAAAACGCGACGCATTGCTTCAATTAAACGTTCGGCAATACCAGAGCGATCAAGCATGTATCCCATAAAGATAAACATCGACATAGGGATTAGTGAGTAGCTGGAAATGGTTGAAAACGTCCTATTGGCGACAAAACCTATGGTGCGCAGTTCTGCTACGTCATAGATATCAAATGACACAAGGATACTGCCCAACGTGGCAAATAATACGCCGACGCCGCCTAAAACAAAGGCAACAGGAAAACCTGAAAATAGAATAAGCATAAAGGTAGAAAATAGTAAAAAAACAAATAACTCATTCATGATGCGATCCCTTTTCCGCAGGAGTCGATGAGGCGGAGACAGCGTTGGGTTGAATTAAAAAAGCAATATTGCGGAAAAAAATCGCAACACCTTGCAGTGCTAAAAGGCTCAAGCCGAGAGCCATAACACCCTTGATGATATAGCGAGCGGGCAATCCAGAAGGCATTGGGGAGCCTTCACGTAATGACCAAGAATAAGTGGTGATTTCCCATGCGTGCCATGAAACGAGAATGGTATAAGGGAAAAACAAAAATAAGATACCAAGAATCTCGACCCATGCACGACGTTTAGGGCTGAATCTATTGTGAAAAATATCAACACGAATGTGTTCATCCGCTTGGTAGGTATAGGCTAAGCAGGACATAACAACGATGGCATTTAGGTGCCATTGAACTTCTTCTAGTTCCACCAAGCCGATATTGAAAACGTAGCGCAATATCACGTTTATCAAGATGGTGAGGATTAAAATGGGCAGAATAAGTGAGCCAGCTTTGCCGACAGCAACGGAAAAAGCTCCGATTTTGTCAGCAATGGAGTTTATGGTGTACATCAAAATAGCTCCTATTGTGTAAGGCGGATTAGTAGACGTTAAAGAATAAAACCGAGAAAGACGTCATGTATTTCTCGGTTTTATTTGAAGTTAATTGCCTTTATATTCAGTCCACAGAGACACTTTTTCACGGTAGCTATTGAGAGAATCTAGAGTGCGTTTGAAGTCAGCATCTTTATTCGCTTCTTCATTCATTACTTCGTCTGTGCCTTTTTTAAATGCAGCGAGAACGGCAGGAGGGAAGGCTTTAATTTGAGTGCCAGCTGCTTTAAATTTATTAATGGCATCGGCATTGGCTATCGTGGTGGAAGAGACTGTCCATAGTTGAGTTTCACGACAAGTGTCTTCGATCAAGCCTTGTTGTGCTGCGCTCATAGAGTCCCATTTGCGTTTGTTGATGATTAGCTCATTGATTGCAGCAGGTTGGTGCCAGCCAGGTAGGTAGTAATATTTAGCTACTTTTTCGAAGCCCATAGCAGCGTCAATCGCAGGCATAGAGAACTCGGTTCCATCTATGACGCCACGTTCTAGGTTAGGGTAAATATCGCCACCACCAAGAAGAACCACCGATGCGCCGGCTTTTTTCATGACTTCGCCAGCAAGTCCTGCGAAGCGGATTTTTTTACCTTTCAAATCATCAGTACTATTGATTTCAAAGTTGTACCAGCCTCCAGCTTCCGCATCCATTAGACCGCATGGAACTGTTACAACGCCTTGCTTGGCATAGATGTCACGCCAAATTGCTAAACCGCCGCCGTTATAGATCCAATCTAAATACTCTAGTGCTGATGGGCCAAATGGAACGCCACCAAACAGCTGTAAAGCTGGGAATCGTCCAGCAACGTACAGAGGCGATGTATAGCCTGCGTCTAGGGTTCCTTGCTGAACGGCGTCAAATATTTCTAGTGGTGGGACCAATTTTCCAGCAGAGTAGAGTTTTACTTTAATGTCTTCTGAAGTTGTTTTGATCCTGTCAGCTAAGTGCTGTGCGCTCTGTCCACTGGCGGGTAGGGTAAGTGGCCAAGCGCTTTGGATGTCTAGACGAACCGAGGAAGCGGTTGCTCCCATGGATCCAATAATGGCTATTGATGAGAAAAACGCAGTAACTAATGGCTTGTAAGGCATTGGGGGTATCCTCGTAGGTGCTCACTATCTAGAAATAGTTTGAGCTGCATTTAGCGGTTTGATCCGCGATAATTTTTATTTGAACTTTAATTTGATTCTCTTGTGAGAGTCATAATGCATTTTTATAGAAACACATTTTTAATTGAATGTTCAAGTAAATATTCATGCATTCAAGTATTGTGCCAAACCATATTTTGTTAATTATGTGGGCTTTTTTGAGTTTGAATTAGTATTTGTTGATGGTTTAAAAACATAAATATATGAATAAAATCTTTATATTTCAGTTGGTTGTATTTTTTTTGGGTGTTCTATAATTAATCTAAGATCGTAAGTAAGGATATATTTCTTGAGAGTGGGTTTTTCGAAAAGATAACAAATTAAAAGATACAAAAATGCACCGAGTTTGAGCGATAATCTCGTTCAAACTAACTTTGGTGCGTTAAAAAGGGGGGGTGGTTTGACTGAAGTGTTTCTGCTTTTAGCTGTAGTGTTCGGGTAAATTGTGGAATAGCTCTTCCAGTAATTTGTTGAGCCTTTTGATTTTCGCTTCGGTCATGCCTTTAAAGCTTTGTTTGAATAAATCTTTGGTGATAAAGCGAATATCTTCAACTGCGTTGATGCCTTTTTCAGTGAGCATGACTTCAGTAACGCGGCCGTCGTCGCTTCTTACTCTTGTATCTACAAGACCATCTTGTTTCATGCGTTGGATGATTTTTGTAACGGTAGGAAGTTTGGCGATGGCGTGTACTGCGATTTGTGAAACGCTACAGGTGCCTTCTTCTTTTAAAGTAAACAGAATTCGCCATCTTGGGATGTCAAGATTGACTTTTTTTAGCGCTTTTTCAACAGCAACACTATAGCGACCATGAACTTGATTTAGCCAGTAAAAGGGAAAGTCTTCTTTGTGGAAATCTTCACTTGCAGGGTTATATCGTTGACTTCGTGGAGCTCTAGGTTTGCTGGTCATTAAAAATCCTTGCTTCTTATAAGTGATGGAATGTACAAAAAACGACGTTTTTAGTCAATTGAAACATCAAGTATTTATATCAATAATGATTCTCAATTACAATAAAAAGCAAGGATGTGTTTATTGAATAGCCACCCTCAAAGTCAACCAAGGTTTGCTTTAAGGGTGGCTATTTTTGCAGGCGTAGCTACCAGCAAGGGCCTTTTTTGGCTTCCATTTTGCGAACCATGGCGTTATAGAATTTGTCTGCAAAGCCGCTATCTTTAATTAGCATTTGCGTTAAATCTGCGCATTTTTCGCGAATACTTTGTTCTAGTAACACATCTTCACCGCCAAGTGCACCAGAGGTGACTTGAATTTCTGCGGCGCGCTGCACTGTCCACAAAAGGAAAAAAGTACGCTCTATGTCAAATTCGCCAACTGCGATACCGTGATTTCGTAAGACTAGAATGTGTTTCTGTCCGAGACTTTCAAGCATGCGGCCTTTTTCATCTTCAAAGAGAGTAATGCCTTCAAATGCGTGGTAGCCAACGCGGCCATAAAGTTGTGCGCTGTAAAAGCTATCGTGGGTGAAACCCTGTTTTTTCATCGCAATTGCTGAGACTTCATTGGTGTGGGTGTGGATGACGCAGTGTATGTCTTCTCGTGCTGCATGAATGGCTCCGTGAAGAGCAAAGCCAGCAGGGTTGCCATCATATGGCGAGTCATCCAGTTTGTGGCCGTTGACATCCACCTTGATCAAATTTTCTGGAGTGATTTCTGTATAATTTAGACCAAATGGATTAACTAGATACTCGCCTTCAATGTGGGGGATGCGAGCGGAAATGTGGTTGAAAATGGTCTCTGTCCAGCCAAAAAAGTCTATTAGGTGGTAGCAGTGAGCTAATTTAACACGAAGAGCCCATTCTTCTTCGCTAATGTGGGTTGGGCGGTTCACTGGGTTGCTCATTTGTGTTCCCTTTATGTTGTTTTATGTGTTGTTAATTTTAAAGTTGCTTTTGAGTTTGTGGTTGTGCCGCAATAAATTGAGTTAAATCCAACAGGTTTTGTGTGGCGATCATGGGAATGTCTACCTTGTTTGCCAGCTCCAATACCGAATAGCCGATAGCGTCGAGCTCTAAAGGTTGGCCAGCTTCGTAGTCTTGTAGCATGGAGGTTTTGACAGCGCCCATGCCTGCACCAAGCTCCATAAAAGTATGAGGATCAAAACGAATTCGTGCACCATAGGCGGCGGCAATGAGTAGAACTTCGTCGAGCATTCTGCGAACGAGAGGCTTTAGGCGATCATCAGCGTAAAGTTGTTCTAACGTGCCTTTGGTGACAACTGAAAGTGGGTTAGAGGTGATGTTGGCCGCCACTTTAGTCCATATCTGATCACGAATATTATCAGTAGCGCGGGCTTCGATGCCTGCGTCTTCAATTACTGTGCGAACTTGCTCAAGTCGTTCGCTCATTTGGTAATTTATTTCACCAAGTACGATTAGGTGCGGGTTGGTTGAAGTAACGACGCCCGGCGAGTTTCTAAATGCGGTAATAAATACCACGCAGCCAATTAGGTGAGTATGAGGAAGCAATTTACTGACTGAGCCTTCAGGATCAATGGCTTGAATGCTATCGCCAGAAAAACGTCCTTCAATGCCTTGGAAATACCACCATGGAATGCCGTTCACAACAGGAATGACAATTGTCTTTTCATGCAGCATGGGAGCAATGAGTTTAAGCATGGTAGGCAAGGCGGGTGCCTTGGTGCAGATGAAAATAATATCTTGCGGGCCAAGTGCTTTTGCTGAATCGGAAGCGTTAACTGTGACCTTATGCTCACCGTCTATGTCGGTGAGATGAATGCCTTTTTTTTGAATGGTTTCGAGGGTGGTTCCTCTAGCAAGAACATTCACGGTTTGGCCAGATTTTGCTAGGCGGGCGGCTAGTGTGCACCCAATAGCGCCGGCTCCTGCGATACAAATATTCATAATCAATTTTTCCGTTTGAAAATGAGAAAGGCTCTAAAAAGAGTGCTTTCTCGTGTTTAGTAATAAGCTTCTTGCCTGTTTACTTAATGTTGTTGACGATCTTAACTAGAAAGTAATTCTTGGTGCTTGCTGGCTAATCCTAGATAGGCTTCGATGACTCTAGGGTCATTGGCGAGCTCTGCTGCTGGGCCTTGCATTGCTACCTGGCCACCTTCAAGAACATAAGCGTAATCTGCAACTTTTAGTGCCGCGCGCGCGTTTTGTTCCACCAGAAGGATGGAGACACCTTGGCGGCGTAAATCTGCAAAAATACGAAAAATCTCTCGCGTAATTAATGGTGCTAGGCCAAGACTAGGTTCGTCTAGCATCAAGAGCTTTGGTTTGCTCATCATGGCCCGACCAATGGCAAGCATTTGACGTTCTCCACCTGATAATGTGCCAGCTTGCTGCTGGCGTCGTTCCCATAAACGAGGGAAGAGGCTGTAAATTTCGCTCAAGGTTTGGTCGTAGCTCTTATCACCACGGCGATAGCGTTGAAACGCACCTAGCAATAGATTGTCCTGAACTGTCATGGTGGAAAATAATTCGCGCTTTTCGGGAACTAAGCCAAGCCCATGACCAACCAAAGTTTCAACATCTGGGCTGATGAAGTCTTTACCGTTAAAGTGAATGGTGCCTTTGGAAGGTAAGATTCCCATGATGGCGGACAGTAATGTGGTTTTGCCTGCGCCATTTGGACCGATAACAGTCACCAGTTTCCCCTCTTTCAAGGTCAGATCGATACCGGTTAATGCTTCCACTTTGCCATAAGCAACACGAAGGCCGCTGACGTCGAGTAGATTTTTTCCTGTAGCTTGAGTCATTATTCGGCACCTCCCAAGTAGGCTTCTAAAACAGCAGGGTTGGTTTGAATTTCTTCTGGTAAGCCTTCGGCAATTTTTTCACCAAACTCCATCACCACAATTCGATCAGCAAGGTTCATAACAAAGTCCATGTCGTGTTCAACCAAGAGAATAGCCAAGCCTTCTTCGCGGAGTTTCTTGAGTAGTTCTGCTAGTGCTTGTTTTTCCTGATGGCGAAGCCCTGCTGCTGGTTCATCTAGCAGTAATACACATGGATCGGCGCAAAGTGCGCGAGCGATTTCAAGTATGCGTTGCTGTCCAAGAGACAGACTACCTGCTTCGGTATAAAGGTGTTCGCCTAATCCGACGCGTTCAAGCTGGTATTGGGATTCTTTAAGAAGGCGTTGCTCTTCGTCACGTTCAAGATGTAGTGCAGAGCTGATGATGCCCTTGTTGCCGCGCATGTGTGCACCTAGTGCGACGTTTTCTAATACTGTCATGGAGGTCAGTAATTTTACATGCTGAAAGGTGCGGCTCATGCCCATTTGAGCGACTTGGCGAGAGCTTTTGCCTTTTAGGCTTTGATTCAAAAAGAGCACTTCGCCATCACTGGGTGTATCGACGGCAGACAGTTGGTTGAACATGGTGCTTTTGCCTGCGCCATTTGGGCCGATGAGGGCAAGCACTTCGCCTGCGTGCAGCTGAAGATTCATCTCGTTATTGGCAATTAGACCACCGAAGCGGCGAGTAACATTGCAAGCTTCTAAAACTAATTTGCCTTTTTGTGGTAATTCACGGCGTGATAGTTCTGTAGCAGATGGGTTTATTTTTATGTGGTCTTGATTGCGCCACGACGCTGGTGCAAATTTCACCAATAAAGGCCAAATGCCGCCGGGTGAGCGTTGCATCATGAAAATGATTAATAGGCCCAAAACAATGGATTCGTATTGGCCGTTTCCACCCATAATAAGAGGTAACCAGTCTTGTAGCCATTGTTTGAGCATGGTTAAAATGCCTGCGCCAAGTAGTGCCCCCCAGACGCTGCCAACGCCACCAACCAATGCCATAAATAGGTAATCAATACCCATGCTAAGACCAAAAGGTGTTGGGTTAACAAAGCGTTGCGTGTGCGCGTAAAGCCAGCCAGAAATGGCAGCAAACAGAGCGGAGATCAAGAAAATAACCATCTTTGAGCGAAAGGTATTTACGCCCATGGATTCTGCCATTAATTGACCGCCTTTTAGGGCGCGAATGGCGCGACCTTCACGGGAATTTAGTAGGTTGCTGGTAATCCAGACCGCTAACATCAAAATCGCCCAAATTAAGTAATAAATCTTTTCCCCTTTATCGAGAAGAATGCCAAACAGACTTAAAGAAGGTAAACCGCTAATCCCTGTATGTCCGCCCATAGAGCTCATGGTGCCAAACAAGTAATACAGCGAAATGCCCCAAGCAATGGTGCCTAGTGGTAAATAGTGACCTGATAATTTAAGGGTGAGTGCGCCAAGGAATAAAGCAACGGCTGCCGTTAATAGCAAACCAATAAGCAGCCCGATCCAAGGTGATCCTGCCGACCAAGCTAGCCAGCTAGGTAGTTGTTCTGTGGTGGTTAGGTAAGCAGTGGAGTAAGCGCCAAGCCCAACAAAAGCTGCCTGACCAAAGCTGGTCATGCCACCTACACCTGTGAGTAATACTAGGCCAAGTACGACTAATGCGTATAGACCAATATAGTTAAGTAGAGTGACCTGAAATGTTGGTAGCACTTGAGGTGCAATGGCAAGTACGACTAAGCCAAAAATAATTAAATTACGCGATTTCATTTATTCGTCATCCTCTACATGATGGCTGTTCATCGAGCGCCAGATTAGGAATGGAATAATCAGGGTGAAAACGATGATTTCTTTGTAATTGCTCGCCCAAAACATGGAAAAAGCTTCGATCATACCAACCGCAACCGCACCAATAGCCGCAATTGGGTAGCTGACAAGGCCGCCAATAATGGCGCCGACGAAGCCTTTTAAGCTGATGATGAAGCCGGAGTCATAATAAAGTGTGGTGATTGGGGCAATTAAAATACCCGACGCACTGCCGATAAAAGCGGCTAGAGCGAAAGTGGCCTTACCAGCAAATACGGGTGAAATACCCTGCAAGCGAGCGCCCATTCGGTTTACTGCTGTGGCGCGAAGCGCCTTGCCGTAAAGTGTGCGTTCAAAAGCGATGAATAAGGTCACAATGAGGAAGATAGAGACCAGAATAACCCATAGGGTTTGGCTCTTCAGCATCACGGTACCTAGGCGGAAGCCCGTATCTGAGAAGGGTTGTGTGCGGGCGCCTTCAGGCCCAAATAATAATAGACCGACGCCTACCATGGCGACATGGAGCGCAATGGAGACAATCAATAAAACCAGTGCTGGTGCGTCTGCAAGAGGTTGGAAAAAAAGACGATACATAATTGGGCCAAGTGGCACGATTAGGCAAAGCGTTAATAAAACTTGGCAAGCCATTGGAATTTCTGCCAAAGACAAATTATTTAATAAGCCTATCATTACTAAGGCATAGCCGAGTTTGAGGGCTATTTTTTTCATCTTGTTTCGATCGATGTGATGTTTGATTTGTTGATACAAATCTAAGGTGCAATCGATCAAAACAAGACCGAGTAGAAGCCATTCTAATTTTGGGGCTTTACCCATCTGCATGGCGGCCATTGTTAGTGCGCCAAACGTTACGAACTCGCCTAGTGGAATAAGCAGTATTCGTGTGACTGTAAAAACCAGCAAAATAGACAGGGCCAATAAGGCATAAATAGCCCCATTGGTTAGGCCATCCTGTCCAAGCAGTGTGGCGATCTGAAAGTTCATTTAGTGTGATTCCTTTTGTTCTCATCGATTTTGTGGCTTCGTGGCCGCAAAATTTATAATTATATTCTCGCTGGGGTGGGTTGGAGCTGTGTGCCCACCCCAAGTCGAGGGGGCATTATTTTAGTAGTACCCATTTGCCATTTTTGACAGTGATCAAAACGCGACCGCGTTCGTCAAAGCCGCTGTGGTCTTCTGCTGTCATGTTGTAAACGCCTTGTGTTGCTGGCATTTCTTTGGTTTTTTCCAGTGCGTCACGAAGAGCGTTACGAAATTCGGCTGAGCCTGGTTTGCCAGATTTTAGTGCGCTTGGGATAGCGTTTTGAAGGAGTAGTCCGGCATCTAGAACGTTACCGCCAAAGGTAGCCGGTGTTTCGCCGTAGAGTTTTTTGTAGTCGGTAATGTATTTTGTAGCTATTTCTTTGGAAGGGCTGTTTGGTACTTCTTCTAAAACCAGCATGGAACTTGCTGCTAGGATGGTGCCTTCAACTGCTTTGCCGCCAAGTCGAAGAAAAGCATCTAGTGCTGCGCCGTGAGTTTGGTAGATTTTGCCGCTGTAGCCTTGGTCTTTAAGGGTGGTTTGCGGCATCACTGAAGAGCTTCCAGGTGCGGCAATCAAAACGGCATCTGGGCTGGCCATCAGTATTTTTAAGCTCTGGCCTGTCATGGATGTATCTTGGCGCTGAAATTGTTCGCTCGCTACAATTTGAATGCCAGCTTTTTGGGTAAGGTCTTTCATTACCTTGGCCCAGTTCTCACCGTATGGATCTGCAGTCCCGATGAGGCCAATAGTTTTTATACCGGTTGATTTCATTTGTTCGACTAATGCTTCGGCAATTAGGTCGTCATTCTGTGTGGTTTTAAAAACCCATTTCTTTTGTTCTGTCATAGGCAGTACAACGGCTGCGGTCCCAACTGGAGCCAGCATTGGTGTGCCTGATTCTGCCGCAAATTGAATAACGCTCATTGCGTTGCCTGAACCACTTGGCCCTATGATTGCATCTACGTGTTCTTCGTCAATTAGCTTTTTAAATGCTTTAACTGTTGCGGTTGGGTCGCTTCCGTCATCCAGTGAAATGTAGGAGATTTTTTCGCCTCCGGCGGAGGTGGGGAGTAGTGCAACGGTGTTTTTTTGAGGGATTCCCACTAAGGCGATAGGTCCAGTGCTGGAAGTGACTACGCCAATTTTAATGTCAGCGTTTGCTAACGGTGCGAGTAGTGAAGAACTTAGAAATAAAGCAGAGATTACTCTTTTAGGTGTCATAAGATTTTCCTGTATGTAGTTAACACTATGTAATTTTTTACAGCGCTTTCTATCGCTTGGAGATCATTTGGCATCTCTTCGGCAGGTTTTATTCTTCTATTTATTTTTATTGAATTTATACATTTCTATACCTTAATCCGGAGTTAGCCTGCCATTGTTTTTTGCAAAAAACAATATAAAAAAACAAATAAAAAAGATTTTAAAAAATGCTTTTTGTTCATATTTATTTTTTTGTGTGAATTTTATTTGGCATTTTTAATGTGTTTTATAGGTGGTTATTATGTTGTTGATTTTTATTATTAACCTATATTAAACAATGCGTTATGTGCTTATTTGTTTTTATTTAAAATATAAAAAATCCTTACTGTTTGTTTTTTGATCTATTTTTTTATTGATCCTTAACTTGAAAATTTAGTTGACAAGTAAAGTAATTAGTACGACCTTATTAGCATTCTTTATACATTTATTTAATGTTTTTGAGTGATGCAAACCAAGACGTTAGGCGATGTGTTTTTGATGTTGTTCGATGATGGGAGCGAAAATTTTTAGTCTTTTTATTAATGCAGTAAAAATACTGAAAAATCTTCATTTGAACAGTTCACTCATCCCTAGTGAGTCGGTAACTAAATCTGCATTAGAGGAGCTAATTATGAGTCTGAAGAACACGGTTACGTCTTACCAAGAAAAAGCCTCGGCATCTGTTTTTGATGCTTTAGGAAGTGAGGCGTTTGGAGCATTGATGAGTGACATTAGAACTCGTGCTCGCAATAGCGAATTCGATGATCAGCAATTTATTAGTCAGGACATCATCGAGCAATTTCGCAGTTTAGGTATTTACCGCGCGCTGGTTCCAAAGCGTCTTGGTGGCGATGAAATAACCGCGGCTCAGTTTTGTGAAGTGATTGAAGAGATCTCTAAAGCAGATGGTTCTGCCGGTTGGGTAGCCAGCTTTGGTATGGGTGTTGTGTACTTATCAGCCTTGCCAATAGATACGCTAAAAATGGTATATGCCAAGTCACCAGATGTGGTGTTTGCTGGTGGCATTTTTCCGCCTCAACCTGCTGAAAAAATAGCCGATGGTTTTTGCGTGAAAGGTCGTTGGAGTTTTTCTAGTGGTTGCATGGGGGCTGATGTAGTCGGCGTTGGTATCGCACCAAAAGAAGGAGAAAAATTAGAGCTTCCTCGTATGGCAGTGATGCCAGCAAGTAAAGCAGAAGTGAAGAAAAACTGGGACGTAGTTGGCCTTGCTGGAACTGGCAGCCATGACTTAGTTGTTAATAATGTGGATGTGGCCGAAGAGTGGACCTTTGTTCGCGGAGGTGCTTCTAATCTAGACGAGACAATGTTCCGTTATCCTTCTCTTTCTTTTGCGACTCAAGTTCTTTCTGTGGTTGGTTTAGGTGTAGCACGAGCAGCGCTGGACGAACTTCAGGCCATGGCTGCTGGTCGTGCTTCAGTCACAGGTGCTCCAAATATTGGCGAGCGTCCTCTTACTCAAGCGGAAGTTGCCAAAGCCGATGCCGATTTACGCGCTGCGCGCTGCTTCTTCTATGAATCCATTAATGATGCTTGGCAGACGTTAGAAAAGAACGAATCTCTGTCTGTTCAGCAAATCAACTTATTACGCCTTTCATCGACACACGCTTCTCGTGTATCCGCTGAAGTCGCGCGTAAGGTTCAAATGTTATCTGGCATGACGGGAGTTTACAAAGCCAGCCCGTTGTCGCGTTTTGTTAATGACGCGCAAGTTGTTACTCAACACGCTTTTATGGGTGACATTACTTGGCAAAATGCTGGTGCCATATTTTTTGGACAAAAACCATTACCGGGCTATTTATAAGAAGTTGGCTTGATTTGGCCTGTTTTTAGACGAATTTTTGATTATTGGAGAAATGAATTATGAGCGATAAAAAACCATTACGCGTACTGTTTTGTATGGGCATTAACCAAAACTTTATGGACGCTGCGCGCGAAGAGCAATTGGATGTTTGGGCGGCATTTGGCGCAATGTGGAATGGCATTCATGACATGGATGGTGTTGACGTGATCGGCAATATGGATGACGACCAAAGCATGGTTGGTCCTTCTGCTGGCTACCCTTGGACAACCTATCTTTTGGCTGATGTGAAGGATTACGACACAGTGGTTGCGTGCTGTAATTTGTTACGTACGACAGCGGTTGGCGATACGCCATACAAACTTTGGCGCTACGTGAAAATCGAATCTCGTATTGGTCGCGAACTGATTGTTCAGCGCGCCTAAGACCTGTCGATGAATATGAAGGACACAAGTATGAAGGACACGAGCGAGCTAGAAACTATATTGGCGCGAATTGATGCTTTAGAAAGTGACCGAGCGATTCGTGCTTGTATCAATCGCTACATGGATCTGTGTGATCACCTAAATCCAGCGACACCATTAGATGAATTAGGTGATCTATTTACCGAAGATGCTAAGTGGGAAGGTAAAGGTGCTCGTTATGCGAAAAGCTTTGGTGGTTATCAAGGCCGTGATGCCATTGTTTCAATGTTAGCGAAATATACCGTTGAGCCTGCTCATTTTTCGTTAAACGTGCATTACCTGTCATCCGAAGTGATTCGTGTGGATGGCGACAAGGCATCCGGCAGTTGGAACATGATTCAAGTTTCGAGCTTTAGCGCTGGTGGTTCTCATCTGAACAGTGCGCGTTTGAGCGTGTCGTTTCGACGTGATGATGGTGTGTGGCGAATGGCCCATTTTGAAACTGAGAATCTATTTAGTCGCCCAGTATCGGATTGGAATGATGATGCGACATTGCCCGTTCCTAAATAAACAAGCTGACACGAAAGCGATAGGGTCGATGTCTAAAAGATTAAAGAGAGAAAAAAGATGAGTGAATTAATTGAGTTGCAAAATATCAGTCTAAAAGCGGCGGATATGGTCGAAGAGGGTCGCGTTCACAAAGCGTTATATTCAGACCCAGAAATCTTTGAAGAAGAATTAGACAAAGTATTCCAAAATACCTGGATTTTTATTGGTCATGAAAGCGAAGTGCCAGAAGCGGGCAGCTTTAAAACCGCCTTCGTTGGTCGTCATCCGGTTATTTTAAGCCGTGACCGTAAAATGAATCTGCATGTTTTGCTTAATCGCTGTCGTCACCGTGGTGCAACCGTGTGTGAAGGTCGTAAAGGCAAAACGAAAGCCTTTACTTGTCCATATCACGGCTGGGGTTATGGTTTAGATGGTGGTTTGCGCGCAATACCAAAACCTGAAGAATACGAAGGTGTTATCGATAAAAATGATTTGCCATTAGAAAGCCTACGCCATGAATCGTATCAAGGCTTGGTTTTTGCGACCTTTAAAAGCGACATTGAGCCACTAGAAGATTTTTTGGGCGGCGCGAAAAAATGGATCGACTTGTTTATTAAGCAAGGTGGTGGTTATCCATTGAAAGTCTTGGGCGAGCATCGTTTTAACTTTCCAGGTAACTGGAAAATTCAGCTCGAAAACACCACAGATGCCTACCATTTTCCAATCATTCATAAGTCATTCATCAGCTCGTTGGATGATGCCACTGCTGATATTTTTGACTTCCTCGACGGTGACGGCTTTGTAGAAGATTTAGGTCATGGCCATAGTGTGATGGTGATGATTCCTGACTTAGTTGATTTAGAAGCGGATTTGGATCAACCGATTCCAGCGCGTTTTGAAGAGCTTGCTCAAGCATTACGTGACGAAGGCCAAGACGAAGAGCAGGTTAAACGTCTTGTTCGTGCAGCGCATGGTACTGGTTTTAACTTGAATTTATTCCCGAATGTATCTTGTTCGATGGCGTTTTTCCGTGTCTTGCGTCCGGTGAGTGTGAGCTTAACGGAGATTCAACACGTCGCCATTGGTGGTGAAGGTGCACCAGTATCATTCAACCGCAAACGCATGCGTCTACACGAACACTTCCAAGGGCCAATGGGCTTCGGAACGCCAGATGATGGTGAAGCATGGGAGCGTGTTCAAAAAGGATCAATGGCTGGTAAAGATGGCTGGATTCTTGTCAACCGCGGCATGGGTAATTTGCATACATCAAAAGATGGCAACGTGGCTGGAGCTGTGTGTTCAGAAACAGGAATGCGTGGTGCTTATCAGAAATACAAGCAAATGATGGCCGCCAAAGGGGAGAAATAAGATGACGATAAACATGGATTTGCTTAACAAGGCAACGGCATTTATTTGGTATGAAGCTGACTTGCTAGATCACCAAGAATATCAAACATGGTTGTCTCTTTGGGATACAAAAGGCTTATACATTGTGCCGACTGACAACAATGAAACAGATTACGAAAACACGCTGAACCTAGCATTAGATGATGCGGGTATGCGTCGAATGCGAGTAGCACGTTTGGAAAGCGGTGAATCAGTTTCGGCTGGTGCAGCAAGTAGCACCGTTCGTATGGTGTCGCGTTTGCGCATTTTGGAAGAAACCGCTGACTACATTGTTGTGCGCTGTGCGATGACATTGAACGAATTACGTCATGGCAACTTAGTGACTTATCCTGCCGATTTGGAATATCGCTTAAAGCCAACAAATGACGGTTTTGTGATTGACCGTAAAGTTGTCAAATTGATGCATTCAGACGGTTTCTTACGCACAGTAAGTTTCATCTTTTAAACGGTTTTTCATGAACGATAAGCAGTTTTTCATGAGACAGAGGGCGAAATAATGACTCAATCTACACAGGCACAAGTAGCGTTAGTGACTGGTGCAGCGCAAGGGCTTGGTTTTCATATTGCATCACGTTTGTTTGCCGCGGGTTTTCGCGTAGTACTGACAGATGTTAATGGTGAGGCGGCTAAAAAAGCCGCGTTGTCACTTGATCCAGAAGGAATAAATGCCATTGCTTGCGAGTTGAATATTGCGAGGAAAGCTGATTTTGAAGCGGCACTGCAATTTGCTGTCACTAAGTTTGGCGCGTTGCAGGTATTGGTTAACAACGCTGCGGTGACGAAAGCGACGCCTGTCATGGATATTTCCCCAGAAGAGTTTAACGAAGTGGTGAATATCAACTTGGGTGGTGTGTTTGTTGGCTGCCAGGTGTTTGGTAAATACATGGCTGAGCAAGGTTATGGCCGAATCATCAACATGGCGTCTTTGGCTGGGCAAAATGGTGGCACTTCAACAGGTGCTCATTATGCCGCTTCCAAGGGCGGAATTTTGACACTAACAAAAGTCTTTGCCAAAGAGCTTGCTAGCAAAGGTGTGACCGTTAATGCCGTGGCACCTGGTCCGATTGATTCACCAATGGTGACCGCTTTGGTGCCAGAAGATCGTTTACCAACTTTGTTGGGCGCTATTCCGGTTGGTCGATTAGGTAATGCCGATTTTATTGGTGATGTGGTGGTGCAATTTGCTCGCCCAGAAGCCTACTTCACCACGGGAACAACGTGGGATGTGAATGGTGGTTTGTTTATGCGCTAAGCAGCTTTTGCCTGCTTATCGCGTTTTATTTGAGTTATGTCTGTGAGCCATTGTATTTGTGAACCATTGTATCTGTGAACTAAGGCCCCGACTTAGGCTTGGGTTGGGAGGAGAGTTGGATGTCTGAAACGTTATTGAAAGTAGTTGTTCGTAAACGAGAAAACCACACTGATGGTGTAATTGCTTTAGAGCTTGCGAGTCTCAATGGTGAGGCATTGCCTGCGTTTGAAGCAGGTGCGCATATTGATGTGCATTTAGGCGATGATTTAATTCGTCAGTATTCACTGTGTGGTGATCCCGCCGACACGAGTGTTTATCGCTTAGGTATTTTAAAAGATCCGAACTCACGTGGTGGATCGATTGCTGCTCATCTTAATTTGCAAGAAGGTACCGAGATAAGCATTGGTGTTCCGCGTAACCATTTTCCATTAGAGATGAGCGCTAAGCGTTCTATCTTGATTGGTGGTGGAATCGGGATTACGCCAATGATCGCCATGGCGTATTCCTTGATCGCTGAAAACAAAACGTTTGAATTGCATTATTGCAGTCGTTCTCGTGAGACAAGTGGTTTCCTTAGTGAATTAACGTCTTGCTCTTTTACCAAGCATGTTGACATGCACTTTGATTCTGAAGACCAACGTTTGGACTTAGAAGCCGTTTTGAAAGACTTTGATGCGGACACTCATCTTTATGTTTGTGGTCCAAATGGGTTTATGGATTGGGTGATCGGCACTGCAAAAAATCTAGGTATGCCTGATAGCAACGTACATAAAGAATTTTTTAATGTGGAAGTTGAAACTGGCGGTGCGAGTTTTGAAGTGTTTGCCGAGAAAAGTGGCGTCACAGTGCAAGTTGGCGAAAACGAAAGCATTGCAGACGCACTAAAATCCGCCGGCGTAAAAGTGAAAGTTTCCTGCGAACAGGGCACATGTGGAACCTGTCTTTGTGATGTCCTTGAAGGCACGCCAGAGCATCGCGATGTTTACCTGACGGAAGAAGAAAAAGAAGACAACGACCAGATTACCTTGTGTTGTTCTCGTTCACTGTCGCCACGCCTTGTCCTCGATATTTAATGCTCCCTTATAAGGGAAGGAGAACACCATGATAGAGACAAAATTATTCCGCGATGGCATGTCTATGTTGGGCGGTGCCGTGTCTGTGATCACCACAGATGGTGAAGCAGGACGTTTTGGTTTTACGGCAACGGCCGTTACTAGCGTGACAGATGAGCCACCGACTTTGTTGGTGTGTATGAACCGTAACTCGTTTGCTAATCCCCACTTTAAAAAGAACGCTGTGTTGTGCGTGAATGTACTACAAAGCCATCACCAAGGTGTTTCTTGGGATTTTGCCAACCGTGATTTGAGCAGCGAAGAGCGCTTTGCTAAACACCAATGGGCAACATTAAAAACTGGCGCGCCAGCATTGGACGAAGCCTTGGTTAGCTTTGATTGCGAAATCCATGAGAGTCATGAAATTGGTTCTCACACTGTTTTTTACTGCCGTGTAAAAGACGCAAAAGTCGGTACAGATGGTCAAGGCTTGGTTTACTTCAACCGTGCTTATCATTGTCTGAACGAACAATCTGTGGCACAAACCAAGTAATGAATAAAAGGTAATCAAGAGCTAAGCAATGTTGTATAACTGAGAGGACTCAGTTGTTTTCTTAGGAGAGATGATGCGTAGGTTTTATAAAGGTTCTGATTTTTCAAGAGTGCAAAGTGTGGCCGAAATGGCTGCTCTTGCTCGCCACCGATTACCTGATTTTGCATGGGAATACTTGGCAGGTGGCGCGGAAAATGAACAGACCTTACATAGTAACGAGAGCGACTTCGCCAAGATTCGGCTGACTTCTCACACTTTAGTTGCCAATCATCCTCCGGTGTTAACAACATCACTGGTTGGGTCGTCAAGCGCCTTACCAATGATGATAGGTCCAAGCGGTTTTAATGGCATGTTATGGCCTCAGGCCGACATTGCTTTGGCAAAGGCCGCTAGCGCGAAAAAAATACCTTTCTGTTTAAGTACCGTGTCGAATGCTTCCATGGAGCAAGTGCGCGAAGCTGCTCAGGATCTCGATTTCTGGTTTCAGCTTTATGGCTTGAAAAATGCGCAGCTCAATGATGATTTATTGGCGCGAGCTAAAGCTGTTGACGTGAATACCTTGGTCATTACTTCCGATGCTTCAGTGGTTGGAAATCGTGAATGGGACCGACGAAATTTTGCCAAGCCGCGTCAACTTACGTGGCGTAATAAAGCCAATGTGCTGATGCACCCAAACTGGATTCGTCGAGTCATGATGCCTAATGGTTTGCCAACCATGGGCAATTTGAATCCTTACTTACCTGCGAATGAACAAAGTGCCTTGGGTGCGATTAAATTTATCCAAGAGCAGTTCGATACCTTATTGGATTGGGAAAAAATGGCCAAGACTAGAGATCAATGGCACGGCAAGTTGATCCTAAAAGGTGTACTGCATCCTGATGATGCAAGGCAAGCGCTGAAGCTGGGATTTGATGGCATCGTGGTCAGCAATCATGGCGGCCGTCAGCTCGATGGCGCTTTGTCTTCTATCGACGCTTTACCCGCGATTGCCGATGCCGTGGGTGGTGAAATAGACATATTGCTAGACAGCGGCATTCGTCGCGGCAGTGACATAGTAAAAGCCACCGCCCTAGGCGCGCAGGGCGTCATGCTGGGGCGCGCTACCTTATTCGGTGTTGCGGCTGGTGGTCAAATTGGTGCTACGCGAGTATTGGATATCTTGCAAGAAGAGCTGGCTCGCAGCCTAAATTTAATGGGCGTTCAGCGACTCGATGAACTAACTTCAGAACACCTTTATTTACCTTAACAAGATTTTTAAACTCTTTTAATAACGTAATGAGGCCTTGGTCTCACAAGGAACCAGTTTGTTTATGAATACAAAAATTGATTTAAATGAAATGGGCTTGTGCCAAATGCTACGCGCCATAGAAGAGGGTGCTTGTACCACTGAATCGGTTATTAATGCCTGTTTTGATCGCATAGAAGCCCGTGAACCAGACGTGGGTGCTTGGCAAATAAAGCGCTCTCGTGACGAATATCTTGCTTATTATCAAGCCGATAAAGCCTTCTTTGATGCCAGTTTGCTAAAAGGCCTGCCATTGGGTGTGAAAGACATCATCGACACGCAGGAAATGCCCACAGAAATGGGCTCGTCGATTCATACCGGACGACAACCTGTTGAAGACGCCACTTGCGTCGCCTTGATTCGCGCTGCGGGTGGCATAGTGTTGGGTAAAACCGTCACCACAGAATTCGCTTACTTCAAACCGGGGAAAACCAAAAACCCTGCAGATTTAGAACGTACACCGGGCGGTTCGTCTAGTGGTTCGGCGGCGGCTATTTTTGACAACATGGTACCAATGGCGCTGGGTTCTCAAACTGCTGCTTCCGTCATTCGTCCTGCTGCTTATTGTGGCGCTATTGGTTACGTAGGAAGTCGAGGTGAATTTTCCCTGCGAGGCGGTCAACCATTAGCGCAATCTTTGGATTCGCTAGGCTTGTTTGCTCGTAATGTCGAAGATATTCAGCTGCTGCGCGCCATCTTGTTACGCCAACCCACGTCTATTAAACCAAGCGCATCAACAGCACCTAAATGCGTATTGGTTTGTCACGGGAAATTGGTCGGCGATACCTCGTCAGCCATGGAAAACGCCACGCAAAACGCTATAGAAATACTTAAAGCGCAAGGCGTCAAAGTGATCGAACTGGACGCCGGCAATCGCATAAAAGACATGGTAAACCACCACATTAATATCATGGCATGGGAAGTGTGTCGCAACTTAGCAATTGAATCTTTTCATCAAGATCAACTAAGTGATCCATTAGCCGCCTTGATGGAACAAGGCCTCGGCATGGACCGCGCAACTTACATTGACTCTTTGGATGCAACACAAGCTTGCCGAGATTGGCTATGGAATTATGCGCCAGAAGCCGACGCTATCTTGGCTCCAGCTGCACCTGATATCGCCCCGCTAGGCCACGCTGCCACTGGTGCACCTCACATGAGTCGTCCTTGGCAAGCCATGGGATTGCCCGTCATCAACGTACCAGGCATGACAGATGAAAACGGCGTACCGCTGGGTTTACAACTCATCGGCAAAGTGCGCGAAGACGACGCCTTATTGAACCACGCCAACTGGCTAATGCCACTGTTTGCTAAATAGACTATTAGGACAAAATTGCAGAATTGAGTCGTGCCCAGGCGATTTATTTAGAGTAAGACGTGAACTTCACGTCTTACTCTTTTTTTGGCTTAGTACTTCTGACATAAGGTTCCACTAACACTTGGTTCCCCCTCTTTCTTCTCGTTTTACTTAGGGTTATCACTTACTAGCTCTGGCTGGCAGCGTTCTTTCATTCTCATTTTTGTAACCACAATGTTTGTTGGATTAGAGATCATTCTCCTAATTTCCCCGTAGGGCTGCATGAGGGAGGCACGACCGTAATCTGCCGAAAATGGCGAAGCCATTTCAATTACAAAGCTGCTTACTAAAAACACACAAACTTGTTTTTCATGTTTGCAATCTCGAGAAATCAGTTCGACGCAATCCCGATTGCGCGACTTTATGGAGTTTCAGAGTCAGTTAAAAATATCCTATCTTGTAACCGATAAAATAATCTATGCCTTACGATATAACGAGCGTAGGAAGTAATCGTGCGCCTATGAAGAAAATCAGGCATTAAAGATCTTAAAGAGACCTTTTGGTTACTTTTGTGTCGCTAGACAAAAGTTACACGCCCAGCAGGGCGGAATAAAGGTCAGGAATACAAAGCGATTGAGAGGATGCAAATTTGACCCCTTGGAGTCGAGAAACAAAAAAGGCGACTAATCAGTCGCCTTTCGCACATCTAGAGTGCTTGCTTATCAAGCGTGAATATCACCACGTTTCACCTGCATGCGACGTAAGAACTCCGACATGATGTGCATGTAAAGTTCATCGCCTAGGTATTTGTCTTCTACGCCGCGGTCGATACTTGGGTTGTCGTTTACTTCGATAACGTAACCACGGCCGTTGATTTCTTTTACGTCGACGCCGTATAAGCCTTCACCAATCGGTTTGGTGGCAGCGATGGCGGCTTGTAGCACGCGTCGTGGCACTTCGAAGGTTGGTAAAGTATCAAATCCGCCGCTTTGGCTTTTGCTGCCTGTATGTTGATAAATCTGCCAGTGGTTTTTAACCATGTAGTAGCGACAAGCAAAGATCGGTTTGTTGTTCAGTACGCCGATACGCCAGTCGAATTCGGTGTAAAGGTATTCTTGAACCAATAGCAAAGACGATTTTTTAAACAAGGTGTTCAAACTTTCGGTCAAAGCTTCGCGGTTTTCAGCTTTTATAACGCCTTTAGAAAATGCGCCGTCTGGAATTTTTACCACCATTGGGTAGCTGATAACGGCTTCTAATGCATCTTCTACGTTGTCTTCACCCTTGTGTACGATGCGTGTTTTTGGGCATGGTACTTTGTGGGTGTTGAACAAATCTGCTAAGTAGACTTTGTTGGTACAGCGCATGATGGATTGTGGGTCGTCCATTACAACTAATCCCAGACCTTCGGCTTTTTTGGCAAAGCGGTAGGTGTGGTGGTCGATGTTGGTGGTTTCACGAATAAACAAACCATCGTATTCTGGCAAACGCATGATGTCTTTTGGGCCAATCGTATCAACGTGTATACCAAGTTGTTTACCAGCTTGGATAAACTTTTTAATTGCTTGGTCATCACTTGGTGGCATGGCTTCTTCTAGGTTAACCAAAATTGCCATGTCGAATTTTGCGGCACGTTGAATGCGGCCTTTGCTCCACACTTTGTTGCTAAAAGCTTCCAAGGATTCTGCGAATAGGGTTTCTTCCTCTTCGCTCAGTTTACTTTGTGACGTAGAGAAAAGGGCGGTGACTTGCCATTCTTTGCGGAATTTCAAAGTCACTTCCAGTACAGGACTAGGAAAGCTTTCGAATAATTTGCGTGCAAATTCCTTCATTTCTGGATGAATCGTTTTACCGAATACACAGTGGAATTTCATTTCCATCGGTGCTTCTGGTTTAGCGAGTTTTTTTGCAAGCAATGGTAACCATTGAGATATCTCTAACTCATATAGATCTTTCTTGCTTAGGTCATTAAGTACGCGCACAGAAGGCATAACGTGATGGCCACGGCTCTCTGCCAACAGAGAGCAGTAATATCCATCAGATAGATATTTGCTGCTTTTACATAGGTTGATGATTCGTGTGCGTCCTTGGCTTTTTGTCGCTGCCAAGTTTAGGTATTGAGTAAAAGTGATCACTCGATCACTAGGTAAGAACGCTGACCAATCTTTGGCCTGATCAACAACTATGTAAGTCTGTGACATTGGGTATGCTTTTCCTTTTGCTTAAAAAATCATTATGGGTGTTTAAAAGTGTATCAAATAGGGCGCTAAAAACACCCTTAATTTGTGCGGATGGTGCGCTTTATTTATTGTTTTAACAATAGTCTAAAATGAAAAAATAAAATGTTTTTTTGATGAAAAAATAGACTATCTTTTAGATAGGTTTCGCCCTAGAATGCGCGAAAATTTTTATCGTTAAATCGTGGTTTTTTTACTCCCTTTTATAGTGATTGAAAAGATGACGGTTCGACGATCCTAGCGACCTTTTGCCCTTTTGAGGCGATGTAATGATCACAAGCCCGGTCACCAGTTCTTCCCCAAATATTGATATACGTTTAGCCAGTATAGACGATTTAAAAGCATTGCTCGTTTTGGAGGGCAAAGCCTTTACTGGCGACCGTTTGAGTCGTCGTAGTTTTCGTCATGCCATTACGAGTTCTGGCTCGGCTTTGTTTGTTGCAATGAAGGAAGACGGTGAGCTGCTGGGTTATGCCTTGTTGCATCTTCGCCAAGGCACTCACTTGGCACGTTTGTATTCGCTTGCGGTATCACCTGAGGCGCGTGGCCTTGGTATTGGGAAATTATTGATCCGAGCCTGTGAGAAAAAAGCGCTTAAAAAAGGCAAAATGTTGCTGCGTTTGGAAGTCAGTGATGTGAATCATAATGCCATCGCCTTGTATCAAAAAATGGGTTACAAGGAATTTGGTCATTACGATGCTTATTACGAAGACCAAACCGATGCGATTCGTATGCAGAAACGTTTGCGTCATGCTGGTGACGAACAAACCACGCGAGCCATTCCTTGGTTAGCGCAAGGCACGCCATTTACCTGTGGACCTGCGTCGTTGCAAATGGTGTTGTCTTCGATGCATCCAGATTATCAAGCGACGCCTAACGATGAGTTGGAAATTTGGCGTGAAGCGACGACGATTTTCATGACGTCTGGCCATGGTGGTTGTCATCCTATGGGATTGGCTTTGGCAGCGAAGAAGCGTGGCTTGTCAGCGGATGTTTGGTTGAGCGAAGAAGGCCCGTTGTTTGTCGACAGCGTGCGTAACGAGCTGAAGAAAAACGTCATCACGCGTGTACATGAAAGCTTTGCCCAACAATGCGAAGACGTTGGTGTTCCCTTGCATTACACTGCGATGCCGTTGGCACAATTGATTGAAGCGTTTGACGATGGCGCCTTGGCGATTATCTTGATCAGCACCTTCCGTATGGACGGTAAAAAATCTCCCCATTGGGTGGTGATGTCTGGCTACGACGAACATTGTATTCTTGTGCATGATCCAGACTTAGACGACGATAAAAAATTACCTGACGATCCACCAAGTCCGTTGGATTGCCAATACGTACCGATTGCCCGTGATGAGTTTGAAAAAATGTCACGCTTTGGACAGAGTCGCCTTCAGGCTACTGTTGTACTAAAAAGGCTGTAGTACAGCAAAGATTGTAGCGCTGAAAACGGCTTAGTTTCTGTTGTTTATTTGATTGCTTATATTGGAAAGCCGCAGAGTTTTGCGGCGTTTTCCCAGAAAAACTTTGCTCGTATACTTGCATCAGGGAACTGCTTCTCTGCAAGGCTGAGCAAAGTGCCATAATCCATTCTGTGTTGTGCTTTTAAGAACGGCCAATCCGATCCCCAAATGATGCGATCCTCTCCGAAACTTTCAACAATGGCATCGACATAAGGTTTTGTGTCAGCATAAGGAAATACGCTTTGCGTGAATTTGGCAAAGCCAGAAACCTTGATGTAAGCACGTTGCGTTTTTGCTAGCGCAAGTACGGCTTGAAAGCCTTTGTTTGTTACGCCTTTTTCAATATTAGGTCGGCCACAATGGTCGATTAATATTTTTGCCTTGCTGTTCATTAATAAGGGCGCGAGATCGAGCATTTGCCCGTCTTCGATTTGCACCTGAACAATCATATCGAGATCCGCTAGGCGATCCATTAATGGTGCGGATTGAGCAAAGTGCTCAAATCCATAATAAGCGACATTGAAGGTAACACCGATCACTCCTTGGGCTTTTAGCTGTGTAAGTTCTTCTGATGATGCGTCTTGTTTGACTACAGCCATACCTTTGAAGCGACCGTTGGAGCGAGCAATTGCATCTAATAAAGCGCGATTGTCGTTTTCGCCATAAGCGGAGTTTGGGCCAACTAATAGAGCGTGGGACACTCCGTAGGTTTCTAGAACTTGTAGAAAGTAATCTGCTGTCGCGACTTCATGGCCTTCTGGTGTATAAGGTGTATTTGCTTGATAGGGAAAGCTCTGTGGGTCAAAAATGTGATTGTGACAATCTATTTTACGTTCAGTGAATACCGACATGGGAACTCCTTTCATATTGTATCTGTACAGTACTAACAGAAGGTCGGGTAGGCTATTTGATTTTGGTTGTTAGGTATTGGAAATATTGGATGGCATTTTGCTTTGAAGAAAGTTATTTGTGATGCTGCACAAAAATCCAAGCACTCGCTTTTAAAGGCTGTCATGATAATACTCATAAATATGAATGAATTGATTTAAGGAGTACTAAATGAAGGTTGCGTTTACTAGTGACAATATTGCCGGCGCGTCAGATTCTGTTTTTAAAGCCATGATGGAAGCCGCGCAAGGCGACGCTATGCCATACGGGAATGATGATGGCACGGCGCAAGTCACGCGTATGTTGTCGGAACTGTTTGAGTGTGAAGTCGATGCGTTTTTGGTTTCTACTGGAACGGCGGCGAATGTATTGAGTATCAGTGCGTTAACGCCGCCTTGGGGTAGTGTGTTGTGTCATTCTGAAAGCCATTTGTTGAATGATGAATGTACTGCGCCTGAGTTTTATACCAATGGCGCACGTTTTGTCGGTATTAGTGGCGCGGATGCCAAGATGGATCCTGATCAGCTGAAGAAATTGGTGAGTCAAAAAATCGGTGATGTGCATTCTTGTCAGCCATCTGTTGTTAGCCTTTCTCAAGTGACGGAAGTGGGCAGTGTTTATTCGTTAGATGAGATTCGTGCCATTAGCGATGTGGCAAAAACGGCTGGATTGCCTGTTCATATGGACGGCGCACGTTTTGCCAATGCCTTGCTTGCCTTGGGTTGCACTCCAGCGGAAATGACGTGGAAAGCGGGCGTGGATATAGTGTCATTTGGCGCGACGAAAAATGGCGTGATGGCGGCAGAAGCCATTGTAGTGTTTAAGCAATCCCTCGAAAATAAAGGAGTCTCCAGCGAGCAAGTAGCGAAAGAGTTGGGTTATCGTCGTAAACGCGGTGGGCATTTGCATTCGAAAATGCGTTTGTTGTCTTCACAGATGATTGCTTACTTAACCGATGATTTGTGGCGTACCAATGCGACTCATGCCAATGCCATGATGGCTTTGTTGCAAGAAGGTTTGAAAACCGTTCCTGGTGTAAAAATTAATACGCCAGCTCAGGCAAATATGCTGTTTTGTACCTTGCCATTGCCAATGATTGACCATCTGCAAGCTGAAGGCTTTGGTTTTTATGGCGGTCGTTGGGAAGAAGGTGTAATTCGATTGGTGACTTCTTTTAGAACACCAAAAGAAGGTGTTGAGGCTTTTATAAAAAGTGCGAGACAGTTTGCAACTAAATAGCCTATTTGTAGGTCTATAATTAAGTACAGTTTTTTGGGGATAGTTGTACTAAGCGATTGTTGGTGACTTTTGACGCCCAACAGTGCCTACTGTAATGGCGATAAATTTGTCGTTCCGTTTGTATTTTTTGCATGGTGATTCATAACAGCGTGGAAAGAATATAAGTCGGGTGTGTTTTGAAAATTAAGGATTCATTGTTATGGAAGAAATACTTAGCTATATATTAAGCGTTCAGACTCTGGTACTTGTACTAGTGGTTGTACTGCTAAAAACCTCGATCAAGTTTGTGCCGCAGAATCAGGCATACGTTATTGAGCGTTTTGGTAAATACCAGTCTACAAAAGAGGCAGGATTGAATTTCATCTTTCCTTTTATTGATCGTATTTCTGCTGATCGCACTTTAAAAGAGCAGGCGGTAGATGTGCCTGAGCAAAGCGCTATTACCAAGGATAATATTTCTTTGCGTGTTGATGGCGTATTGTATTTCCGTGTATTAGACCCTTATAAAGCAACTTATGGTGTAGAGAATTATGTCTTCGCTGTGACTCAGTTAGCGCAAACTACGATGCGTTCTGAGTTAGGTAAAATGGAATTAGATAAAACATTTGAAGAGCGCGATGTGCTTAACACCAATATTGTGGCGTCGATTAATGATGCTGCAGGTCCTTGGGGTATTCAGGTGTTGCGTTACGAAATAAAAGACATTGTTCCACCACAATCAGTGATGGAAGCGATGGAAGCCCAAATGAAAGCTGAACGTGTTAAACGTGCGCAAATTTTGGAATCGGAAGGGGATCGTCAAGCGGCGATTAACCGTGCCGAAGGTAAAAAAGCCTCTGTTGTATTAGCCGCAGAAGCGGATAAGGAAGAGCAAGTATTACGCGCAGAGGGTGAGGCGAAAGCTATTGTTGCTGTGGCATCCGCTCAAGCCGAAGCACTTCGCCAAGTAGGTGAAGCCGCGGCAACTGAAGAAGGTCAGAAAGCGATTCAACTTGATCTTGCAACGAAAGCGATCGAAGCGAAACGTGCTATTGCGAAAGAATCGTCAGTGGTTTTGTTGCCAGATGGCGCAACTGAAACAGCGGCAGTGGTTGCTCAAGCTATGACAATTATCCAGAAAATGACGAAAGGGAGCTAGGTATGGATATCATTGCCAATAATCTGGCCCAAAGCTTGTTTATTGTTGGTTTGATTCTATTGGTCATCGAAGTCGCGGTATTGGGGTTTTCTACCTTTGTGCTGTTCTTCGTTGGCTTGGCTGCGATGGCAACCGGTGCTTTGGTCTATGTTGGAGTCTTGCCAAATAGTTTGTTGAGTGCTTCTTTCAGTACTGGCGTGATGACCATATTGGCCGCGTTAGTATTGTGGAAACCTTTGAAGCGCATGCAATCTAAGGTGAGCACCAAAAAAACCAAAAGCGAATTTACCGATCATCAGTTCTTTTTGAAAGAAGCTGTATCGCCAAGCCAGTCTCCTAAGTACCACTATTCTGGTATTGAATGGTCTTTGGTAAGTGAAGAGCCCATTGAAGCTGGAACGAAAGTAGAAGTGACTGAGGCCGAAGTAGGCAAATTGCATATCAAAGCGATTAGCTCTAAGTAAACGCCTTTAGTTCTTAATTAAAGAAACACCAAGTATGCCGGTTGTGAACCGAACATGCTTGGTGTTTTTTTTATGGCTTTGGATGGGAGGCAAAAGCTAGCATTCAGTGATAGAATTGCTTGTAACGTGGATAGGAGTGATGCATATGTCTGACGCATTAAAAACCGTACTGGATAATATGGAGCAATTAACGCCTAGTGAAAAAGCTTTGGCAGCTCATTGTCTTTTGTCTTCTCTTGAAGGTGAGCCGAGTAATGATGTTGAGTCGGTTTGGTTAGCATTAGCAGAAGATCGCAGCAATGCTTTGTTGTCTGGCGATGTAAAGGCAGTAAGTTGGGAGGAAATTAAGGCTCAAGTTGTAAAATAATATGTTGAATTTAACCTTTCATCCTGATCTCAGTCAGGAAATTAAATCCTCCTATGATTGGTATCAACTTCAAGCCAAAGGGCTTGGTGATGATTTTATTAAAGAGCTTGAATCTGCATTCAAAACAATTCTGGCGCTTCCTCGAACTTGGCCCAAGTTCGGTGCAAATCATCATAGATTTTTATTATCTCGTTTTCCTTTCTCTGTCATTTATCAAGTGCATTCAGATAACCTTTATGTGATTGCCATCATGCATAACAGTAAAAATCCGGGCTATTGGTTGAAAAGAGATTAATTGGTGCTTTCTGCACTGGTGATTTTTTGTGGCAACCAGAATGAAATAACACTGGTAAGTATAAGAAACCCACAAGACACCCAAAGGCAGGCGATTAAGCCAAAGTCTTGGTAAATCCATCCTGATAAAATTGTGCCGATGAGTCGCCCCATGGCGTTGGCCATGTAGTAAAAGCCCACATCTAATGACACGCCATCTTCACTGGCATAGTGAACGATTAAATAGCTATGTAAGGATGAATTGATAGCAAACACCACGCCGAATATTATGAGTCCGCTCAATAGAACCCATAAAGTTTGATCAAAGTTCTGTAAACCAATCGCGATGGCTGCTGGAATAGCGCTAAGCAGCATGGCCCAAAATCTGGCTTGCTTGCCGCTGGGTGTTTGCTGTTTTTTCCTGCCCGTTATATGTGGAGCGAGGCTCTGAACTATGCCATAGCCAATGACCCATAAGGCAAGGAAGCTGCCGACACGCCAATGATCCCAGTCAAATTGGCTCGACAAATACACTGGCACTGCAATGACAAACCATACATCCCGAGCGCCGAACAGAAAGAGGCGAGCTGCAGACAGGATATTGATTTCAGCACTTTTAGAAAACATCTGCGAGAATTTCGGTTTATTTTTTGCCTTGCCTAAATCTTCTCTAAGTAGATACAAGCTGGCGAGCCAAACGATAGCAAGGGCAATCGCCATGGCTAGAATGGCCTTATGGAAACCGATGGTACTGAGTAGAAAACCACCTAAGAAAAAACCCACGCCTTTAAGGGCATTTTTCGAGCCGGTTAGTAAGGCAACCCATTTGTATAAGGTGCCGCTGGCGTTTTTGGGAACAAGAGTTTTGATGGCGCTTTTGGCGCTCATTTTGTTGAGGTCTTTGGCGATACCCGACAAGGCTTGTGCTGCCATAACCCAAGGAATGGTTAAGAAACTGCTGGGCAACAAGAGCATAGACAAAGCAACCACTTGCATAGCAAGGCCAATGTTCATGGTGCGATTGAGTCCCCATTTCGCCCCAAGCCAGCCACCAAAGAGGTTGGTAATGACCCCGAAAAATTCGTAAAACAAGAAGAGCAAAGCGATGTCTAATGCGCCATATCCAAGCTGGTAGAAATACAACACGACCAGCATGCGTAACGCGCCGTCGGTCAAAGTGAAACTCCAGTAATTGCCGGTGACGATAAGGTACTGACGAACGCTTTTTGGTAATTTTGACAGCATTGGTTGTTTTCGCTTTGCTCTTTATATTTTTTCAGGTGTGTTGGTTATTTTTGAAATTTAAGGTCTAATCTTCCAACTTTCCGCATAAGTTCTGCGGTGCGGTTAGCGTAGCCCCATTCGTTGTCGTACCAAACGTAGAGTTTTACTTGGGTGCCGTTAATCACCATGGTGCTAAGTGCATCGATGATGCAAGAGCGTGGATCGGTGCGGTAATCAATAGATACTAATGGGCGAACTTCGTAGCCAAGGATGTTTTTCAATTCGCCTTCGCTGGCGGTTTTGAGTAGTTGATTGATTTCTTCTTCTGACGTCGGGCGTTTCATCTCAAACACGCAATCGGTTAAAGACGCGTTGGTCAAAGGCACTCGAACAGCATGGCCGTTTAGCTTGCCTTTTAGTGCTGGAAAAATATGCGTAATGGCGGTTGCTGAGCCTGTGGTGGTTGGAATCAAACTGCTGCCACAAGAACGAGCGCGGCGTAAATCTTTGTGCGGCGCATCAATGATGGTTTGTGTGTTGGTGATGCTATGAATCGTCGTCATAGAGCCATGTTTAATGCCGATGGCATCTTGCAAGACTTTAACTACTGGTGCGAGTGAGTTTGTGGTACAAGACGCTGCGGTGACGATAGGGTGCAAGCTTGGATCGTAGTCGTCATCGTTAACGCCCATGACGATGTTCAGCACGCCATCTTCTTTGACTGGCGCGGTTACCACAACGCGTTTTACGCCTTGGTCTAAATAGGCTTGTAACGCTGCTTTGGTCTTCATCACGCCTGTCGCTTCAATGACTACATCGCATTGTGACCAGTCCGTTTCTGCAAGTGTACGGTTTTGTGTGCAAGTAATGGTTTTGCCATTCACAATGATATTGTTGCCTTCGCTGCTTGCCTCGTTGTGCCAGCGACCATGAACCGAGTCGAAGTTAACCAAGTGAGCGAGTGTGGCGGCATCGCCTTTTAGATCGTTGATTTGCACAAACTCTACATCGTCCCAGTCAAAAGCTGCACGAAAAGAAAGTCGTCCCATACGGCCAAAGCCGTTTATTCCTACTTTAATAGTCATTGTGTTGTCTCAAATGCATGATGAAAATTGGATGGTTAGCAGCAAGTTCCAGTACGTTTTGGCCTGCCGCCCATGGTTTCGAGCTGATCTATATTGTCTTTTAGCCACAAAATTTGGTTGTCTAGTGTGGTTTGTAAGACACTCTTCGCCCAATTGGGCAGTTCTGGATGCAATTGATAAAACACCCATTGTCCTTGTCTTCGATCACTTAGAACGCCATTTTTTCGTAGCTGGGCAAGATGGCGAGATATTTTAGGTTGCGTTTCATTTAGCGCTTCGGTGAGCTCGCAAACGCACAATTCTTGATATTGAGTAATTAATAATAGGCTTCGCAAGCGGGTGTCATCGGCGAGCGCTTTGTAGAAATGATCGGGCTTCATTGTAAAAAAAACACATCAGTTAATGTTGATAGAAGTGTATGTGGAAAAGCATATATATGCAAAACCATATATTTAAATTGTTAAACATTTAACAAAAAATTCATCTATGGTTTGGGCTGAAAATAGAAAAGTCGAAGGCAATAAAAAGGGCGAGTTCCGAAGAAGTCGCCCTTGATGGATATTGCTTGATGAGTATCGTTTGATAGAAATTGAATGCTCTAACGCAGAATCAAAAGTGGAATATCGCTCTCAATTATCATCTTGCTGGTGTTGCTGCCAACAAAGAATTGACGAACTTTAGAGTGGGCATACGCGCCCATCGCCATGAGTTCTATTTGGTTCTCTTCACGGTATTGAGTCAGCACAGGGTAAATCTTCCCCGGAATGATGGATGCCGTGACGTCAAAGCCTTCTTCTTCAAGCTTGCGATGTGCTTCTTCTAGTTTAAGGCGTCTTTCTGGTGTTGCTTCACCAGCCATGACGAGATGGCAAGGTAAACCGAGCAATAGTGGGCTTTGCGCGATACGTGCGATCGCATTATCTGCAGCCTCTCGACCATCGTAAGCAATCATAAAGTTTGTTGGCGCTTTAAATTTGCCGACGCTGATTAAGATTGGACGATGCAATGTTCGAGCGACTCTCTCGATGTGAGAGCCAATGGTGTGAGCACTTTGCGTATGACCGCTGCCACAACGACCCAAGACGATAAGCCGAGATTCTTCCTCAAGGTCGAGGAGGTTGTCGACTAAATCGCCATGACGCTGCAGTAATTCGATTTGCTTGGCGCCAGCCTTATGAGCAAATTCTTTGGCGTTTTCGAGCACCAGCTTGCCATGCTCTAAGGCTAATTTAGCGCGTTTCGCATCCAGGGCAACAAGCTCTTCTAGCAGGTGCTCTCGGCTGCCTAAGCCGATTGAACCAGAAAGATCTTCGTCGGTTCTCACAGCTTCTTTTTCCAAAGAGTGCATCAAGATTAATGGCGAGCCCATTTGCTTGGCCGCCCACACGGATGCGGTGGTGACACACTCAGATAGAGAAGAACCATCGATACAAGCTATTATGTTAGTCATGTTGCACTCCTTGTTATTATTCGAGGGTGTTTTAGTGACCACCCATTACTTTTTCGACTTCTTCAGGATTGTTGTGAACCCCAAATTTATCGACGACTGTTGCACTAGCTTCGTTCATTCCTACCAGTTCAACCTCGGCACCTTCGCGACGGAATTTAATTACTACTTTATCCAAAGCGGATACGGCTGTGATGTCCCAAAAGTGTGCATCGGTTAAATCAATCGTAACTCTTTCAACCGCTTCTTTAAAATCAAAAGACGCATTAAATTGATCTGACGACGCAAAAAACACTTGTCCGATGACTTTATAAGTACGATGACCTGTTTGTTCGCCTTGCTCGTTTTTCACCACCATAAAGCGGCCGATTTTGTGAGCAAAGAACAAAGATGCCAGCAGCACACCGACAAATACACCGATTGCCAAGTTGTGTGTGGCAACCACAATAGAAACGGTAGCTAACATTACAATATTAGTCGATAACGGGTGTTTTTTCAGGTTGATGATGGATTCCCAAGAAAAAGTACCAATCGACACCATGATCATCACGGCAACCAAAGCGGCCATTGGGATTTGACTAATCAGATCGTCTAAGAAAACCACCATGATCAACAATAAGAAACCAGCAATAAAGGTAGAAAGACGACCACGACCACCAGATTTTACGTTGATAACGGATTGTCCAATCATGGCACAACCAGCCATGCCACCCAACAGGCCTGAAGCAATGTTGGCAACACCTTGGCCTTTACACTCGCGGTTTTTGTCACTACCTGTATCCGTGAATTCATCAACAATGGTTGCTGTCATCATTGATTCCAACAAACCGACCACAGCAAGGCCAAGTGAGTAAGGTAAAATGATCATTAGGGTTTCTAGGCTTAACGGAACGTCTGGCCATAAGAAGATCGGCAGAGTATCTGGTAGTTCGCCCATATCACCAACGGTACGAATGTCTAAACCGTAAACCATCGCAAAAGCAGTCAGTACGACGATACATACTAATGGTGAAGGGAATGCTTTACCGATGATAGGAAGGAGTGGGAATAGATAAATAATACCCAAGCCCGCAGCTGTCATGGCGTACACGTGCCAAGTAACATTGGTTAGCTCAGGTAACTGTGCCATGAAAATCAAAATGGCTAAGGCGTTTACAAAGCCAGTTACGACGGACCGCGAGACAAAGCGCATCAATGCGCCGAGCTTTAAATACCCCGCAATGATTTGGAATACGCCGGTAAGCAAGGTTGCGGCAAGTAAATATTCTAAGCCATGCTCTTTTACCAAGGTCACCATTAACAGCGCCATTGCACCCGTGGCAGCGGAAATCATTCCAGGGCGACCGCCAACAAATGAGATGACCACGGCAATACAGAAAGAGGCATACAAACCTACTTTAGGATCAACACCGGCGATTATGGAAAATGCAATCGCTTCTGGGATCAAAGCAAGCGCAACCACAGTGCCCGCGAGAGAGTCGCCTTTAATGTTTGAGAACCAGTCTCGTTTTATCGTATCGATCATGTATTACCTTCTGAATAAATTAGAGCATATAAGCTGTAGTCGCTAGTTTGTTAGCGGTTTGCTTTATAGGTTTTTTTTATCTTGTTAGCCGTTTTTTATAAAAATGTGTTCGGAATATTGCACCATGATTAGGGCTATGCGAAACACTCCCATAAAGGCTCATTGAGTGAGTCCTAGAGACTCTGAAATAGGCATCGCGCAGCGTTTGACCCTTAAGTGCTTAAGATCTGTGCCCGAAAGAGCGGAAATTATAAAGAGTTGATTTATGCATAGCAATGACAATGGAGCAGAAGGGCTGTGGTATTTAGGTGGGAAAGCAAAAAAGAACCAAAAAAGGATAGAAAATGTTAAAAAAGTGGACTGACTGTACCAAGGTACAATAGCTACCTTGTCTTTTCTGCCCTATCTTGAGAGTAATTATAGAACTATTACGACTTATTTTTAGTCTTCTTTTTAGGGAACATATCATGAGCGACAGTCAAGCACCATTTGCAACACTAGGCAACGCGATCGGCTTTATCACTAAGTTAACTGGCTCAGTGACGATTCAATCCATTGATGGCCATGAGCGTGTGGTGAAAATCGGTGACGCGGTTTTCTTTGGCGAGACTGTTGTGACGGGCAGCAATAGTAGTGTGACTATAGCCTTCGTTGATGGTACCGAAGTGGTTATTGGCGGAGACTCTGTTGTCGAGATAACTGATGAAATCTACAACACAGGAGATAACGAAGATCTGGTTGCAGACTCTTCCACAGACGTAGACGCGCTACAAGATGCCATCTTAGCGGGTGATGACCCTACCTTAGTTCAAGAAGCTCCAGCAGCGGGTGAGACTCTAGGTGAGCAGCAGCGTGTCGATGTCGATATTGATCGAAATGATAACACTGCACTTCCTACTTTTGGTAATGACTCATCAAGTGCTTTGCCAAAATATGGCTATGATACAAGCGGAAATGGTGGTGGGTCAGCTACACAAACTCAAGATACCACACCTACAACGTCAAATAGAACGATTCCAGTAACAGGTAATGTTCCAGCAATTGCAGGTATTGTCACGGTTAGTTCTATCACTGAAGATGGTGTTGTAAATAAAGCTGAAGCGAATGGAACTATAACTGTAACAGGTACAGCTACTGGTGGAGATATTTCTCAAGGTGATCAAGTTGTCTTGGTCATTAATGGAGTAACTTATACAACCACCGTTAGCTCAACTGGTACTTGGTCTGTTGGGGTTGCTGGTTCGGATTTGGCGGCGGATACAGAATTTGATGCAGTTGTAACATCCAGTAATAGTTCTGGAAATACAGTTGAGAGCACAGGCTCATCGACTCATGCGGTTGATGTTGTTATTCAAGGACGGATGTCTATATCAGATGTTACATCGGACGATATTATTTCTGCAGCTGAAGCTGAAGAAACTGTAACGATTACTGGGATTGTTTCTGGTGATGTAAAAAATGGCGATGTAGTTACGCTTACCGTAAATGGTAAAGAATATACGGGTACGGTTACGAATCGCACCTTTAGCATAGGTGTTGCTGGTAGTGATCTTGCTCAAGATCCAGATAGACGTATAGATGCAACAATCACTTTGACTGACAATGCCGGCAACACTCTTGTAGTAACGGCTAACTCAAATTACCAAGTTGATAC